>NZ_CP071409.1:2053695-2738260 GCF_022647505.1 [Pantoea] beijingensis | reverse complement strand
AGTGCAGCCTGCTGCCTGGAGCGCATTAGGTATTGATGCTGTCGTCGTCGGGCAGGTTCAGCCGGGCGCCGATGGTAGTTATACCGTTTCTTATCAATTGGTTGACACCGCGGGTTCTCCGGGCACAGTACTGGCACAGAACCAGTTCAAAGTGACCAAACAGTGGCTGCGCTATGCTGCTCATACGGCGAGTGATGAAGCCTTTGAAAAGCTGACCAGCATTAAAGGTGCTTTCCGTACCCGTATTGCTTATGTCGTGCAGACCAATGGCGGCCAGTTCCCGTACGAGCTGCGCGTTTCCGATTACGATGGCTACAATCAGTTTGTTGTACACCGTTCACCTCAACCGTTGATGTCGCCTGCCTGGTCCCCGGATGGGAGCAAACTGGCCTATGTGACCTTTGAAAGTGGTCGCTCTGCGTTGGTTATTCAGACTCTGTCGAATGGGGCTATCAAACAGGTTGCTTCATTCCCACGTCATAACGGTGCACCGTCGTTCTCTCCGGATGGCAGTAAGTTAGCTTTTGCGCTATCTAAAACCGGTAGTCTGAATCTGTACGTGATGGATCTGGCTTCCGGTCAGATTCGCCAGGTAACTGATGGTCGTAGCAATAATACAGAACCGACCTGGTTCCCGGATAGCCAAAATCTTGCCTATACCTCGGACCAGGCTGGACGTCCTCAGATTTATAAAGTGAGTTCAAGTGGCGGGGCTCCACAGCGTTTGACCTGGGAAGGTTCTCAGAATCAGGACTCTGATGTGAGCACCGACGGTAAATCTTTGGTGATGGTGAGCACTAATGGCGGTGCGCAACATATCGCCAGACAAGATCTGGAAACGGGAGCCGTTCAACAATTAACGGACACGTTCCTGGATGAGACGCCAAGTCTCGCACCTAACGGCACAATGGTAATCTATAGTTCTACTCAGGGTATGGGTTCCGTGTTGCAGTTGGTTTCGACGGATGGGCGTTTCAAAGCGCGTCTTCCGGCAACCGATGGACAGGTCAAATTTCCTGCCTGGTCGCCGTATCTGTGATGCATGTGTAAATATGTATGGCAAACAATAATAGGATTTTAGAAATGCAACTGAATAAAGTGCTGAAGGGTTTATTGCTGGCATTGCCAGTTATTGCAGTGGCTGCATGTAGCTCACACAAAAATAACAACAACGACCAGACCAATGGTAATGGTATGGGCGGCGCTGATGGTTCTAACAGTGGCATGAACAGCGGTAACATGTCTTCTGAAGAACAGGCTCGTCTGCAGATGCAAGAACTGCAGAAAAACAACATCGTTTACTTTGATCTGGACAAGTATGACATTCGTTCTGACTTTGCTCAGATGCTGGATCAGCACGCGGCTTTCCTGCGTAGCAACCCATCTTACAAAGTGACCGTTGAAGGCCATGCGGATGAGCGCGGTACGCCTGAATACAACATTTCTTTGGGTGAGCGTCGTGCAAACTCTGTAAAAATGTACCTGCAAGGTAAAGGCGTTTCTGCTGACCAGATCTCTATCGTTTCTTACGGTAAAGAGAAGCCAGCTGTACTGGGTCACGACGAAGCGGCATATGCCAAAAACCGTCGTGCCGTACTGGTATACTAAGAGAATCGTATGATTAGTAGCTTCAGAACTCACCTGTTGAGTCTGTCGTTACTGGTTGGCGTAGCGGCCCCTTGGGCCGCTAATGCCCAGGCAACAATCAGTAATGCTGGCTCCGGCTCGGTCGAAGACCGTGTCACCACCCTTGAGCGTATATCCAATGCTCAGGGACAACTTCTTCAACAACTTCAGCAGCAGTTCAATGACAACCAAAGCGATATTGATTCGCTACGTGGTCAGATCCAGGAAAATACATACCAGTTAAACCAGGTTATTGAGCGTCAGAAGCAGATCTATCAGCAGATTGACAGCCTCAGCAGCAATGGTGGTGGGCAGAGTGGATCCACTGCTGATTCAGCTACGGCTGCTGGCACTGCGGGCGCTGCAACCAGCTCGGGTAGCGATAGCTCGGCGGCATCGGGTTCTCCGGTACAAAGTGGCGATGCTAATACGGATTACAACGCGGCAGTTGCGCTGGTACTGGAGAAAAAACAGTACGATCAAGCTATATCCGCCTTTGATGCCTTTGTGAAAAAATATCCTGATTCAACTTATCAACCTAATGCCAATTATTGGCTTGGCCAGTTGAATTATAACAAAGGTAAGAAAGATGATGCGGCTTACTATTTTGCTACCGTCGTGAAAAAATACCCAAAATCGCCGAAAAGTGCAGAAGCGCTGTATAAGGTTGGGGTGATCATGCAGGATAAAGGCGATAATGCGAAGGCTAAAGCCGTCTATCAGCAGGTTGTGAAACAGTATCCTAATAGCGAATCGGCAAAGCAGGCGCAGAAACGCGCAGCAGGACTATAACCGACGTGGTTTGACCGGATATCGTTTGATTTCTGGTCTTGCCGCGTGAAAGGTAAGCAGTTGAACCACTTAATCGTAAATAGTGGTTGCGCTGAAAACTCAAATCAGTAATATATGCCGCCGTTGCCGGGACATATCTAAATGCATCCGGACAGCCTAAAAGTGGGTCGTTAGCTCAGTTGGTAGAGCAGTTGACTTTTAATCAATTGGTCGCAGGTTCGAATCCTGCACGACCCACCACTACAAAAGTAATACAGATAGTAAATCGTGAAGGGCTATTTTGCACGACCCGGAGCGAATCAAATCAGATTTTCAAGTTTCACACCGCAACAGCGGGTCGTTAGCTCAGTTGGTAGAGCAGTTGACTTTTAATCAATTGGTCGCAGGTTCGAATCCTGCACGACCCACCACTATAAACGGGTGCAAAGTGTGAAATCGTGAAGGGCTACCCTACACGGACCAAGGCATTAAGACAGGTTTCAGAATTACACCGCAACAGCGGGTCGTTAGCTCAGTTGGTAGAGCAGTTGACTTTTAATCAATTGGTCGCAGGTTCGAATCCTGCACGACCCACCAAATTCAGAGAAAAGCACCCACTGGGTGCTTTTTTCGTTTCAGACACAAAAGTAAACCGTGCAGGGTTCGAACCTGCAGCAGGTCGACAAAATTGCGCAGCGATTTTGCCTGATGCTTTAGCATCACCCGAAGGGCGAGTCTCAGAATGAGGCGAAGGTCATCCTGCACGACCCACCAAATTCAGAGAAAAGCACCCACTGGGTGCTTTTTTCGTTTTAACGTTCCTGCAGCGGTATACAGCTTTAATTCTGCACCTTCTGCACAGGCACCGCCTGTATGGTTTCGGGAAGGGCAGTTGATGAGCGCTTCGAAAGGTTTTTCCAAATATGCATAACGGCATAGCTGCGCCATGGGCTCCACGATAGAGATACCTTTTCTGCCTGTTTTGCGCTAATACCGCCAAGATTATTACGTATCACAATATCATCCCTCGGAAAGGCATCAGGCCAGCGTAGGGCACGCATCGCAATATAGTGTGCCGTCCATTGTCCTATTCCCGGTAGCATAATCAATTGCCGGATGGTTTTTTCGGGATCGGTCCCTGAAGCCAGCCACAGCTCTCCAGAGTGACAGGCCCGCGCAATTTCGTGGATGCAGGTTGCGCGTCTGCTAACAATGCCCAGACGTGCAATCTCGTCAATACTGGCTTCAGCAACGTGTGAAGGTAAAGGCGATAGCCGGCTGAGTTCGGGAAAGGGCGTGACGATCTTCTCGCCAAAGGCTTCGGCAAAGCGACCCGCGAGTGTTGTTGCTGCTTTAACGGTAATTTGTTGGCCAAGAATTGCACGGATGGTCATCTCGAAGCCGTCGACGGCACCGGGTACACGTAAGCCGGGATTTTTTATCAGGCTTTCACTGAGAAGGGGATCTTGCTGCAAATGAGCGCTGATTAAGTCGGGACGAGCGCTGAGATCAAATACATGACGTAGACGTTGCAGCATTGCGGGTAACGCGGACGTTAGCGAATGGGTAAATTCCACCATCAGCGCATTCTTCTGCGGTGCATGGGTGACCCTGATCCAACCAGTTGCTTCTCCCAGCCGCAGCGTGCGGGAATAACTGGTGGCATCAACTAACTCAATTTCCTTGATGGCCCGTAGGCTGAGAAACTCCAGCATGGCCTCCCAGTCATAAGGAGGACGATAGCTCAGTTGCAACGTGGAGGTTTCAGCCTGCAGTGTCAGAGGCCTGTCGACCTGTATCTCTTTGCGCAGTCGGCTGGGTGACATCCGATACTGCTGGCTAAACACATCATTAAACCGACGCACACTTGAAAAGCCGCTGGCAAAGGCGATATCCGTTACGGAAAGCGTGGTTTCCGTTAACAGTTGCTTAGCCAGTAATAGCCGTCGTGTTTGTCTGAGCTCAAATGGCGAAACGCCGAGTTCTTCTTTAATAATGCGTCTTAATTGACGTGAACTGATAGAAAAACGGGCAGCAACCTGCTCCAGGCTGTTATTTTCCTCCTCCAGCCCTTCGTCAATACGCTGTAACAGCAAGTCCGCGATGCGATGTGCATTATCTATGGGTGCATTACCCGGAGCCAATTCAGGGCGGCAGCGAAGGCAGGGGCGAAATAATGCTTTTTCCGCGGCCTCTGGTCGGGTGAAAAACAGACAGTTCTCTGGAAGCGGTGTTTTTGCTGGACAAACAGGACGGCAGTAAATACCGGTTGAAATGACGCCAACAAAAAATACGCCGTCGAAGCGCCGATCGTGGGATTTCAGGGCACGCCACGCCGCATTTTTATCAATCATCTTTTCAGTCCCGGTAATAAACAGGGGTTAACCTTATGCTTTGTCAGAGTGGGATGCTGGCTGTTTTCGGACATCGTATAATTTTAAATCAATGTCCGAAAACAGCCAGTTAATGCCACAGAATAATGGATAATCAATCCGCAAGGCGACTCTAACGCCTTGAGGAGAGAGAAGATGTATTTTCGCAAATGTATGGCGTCGCCAGTAGGAAAACTGACGTTGTTGGCCAGCGAACGGGGAATAGCCGCAATCCTGTGGGAAAACGACGATCCGCGACGCGTTCGTATACCCGCATCCATTGAGGTGGCCGACGATCATCCCCTTCTGGGCGATGCGGAATTTCAGTTGCAGGCGTATTTTGCCGGTTCACGTCGTACTTTTAGCCTCCCGCTGGATTTTGTCGGGACCGATTTCCAGCGCCTGGTGTGGCATGCGCTACTCACTATTCCGTATGGAGAAACCCGTAGCTACGCGCAAATTGCCCGACAGATTGGTCGACCGAAAGCGGTGCGAGCGGTCGGCGCGGCGAACAGTAAAAACCCAATCTCAATTATAGCCCCTTGCCATCGGGTCATAGGGGCCAATGGTAAACTGACGGGATTTGCTGGTGGGCTGCCAGCTAAGGCGCTGTTGCTGAATATTGAAGCGCAGAGCCTTCGGTCTATCGGGGAGTGTCCCTCGTCACATCTTTTGTCAGTATGATAAAAATCCGGCGACATACCGGATCATTTTCGCTATCTTGTTTAGCATATAAAACATTAGTGGCGCTTGGCCCGGATTGTAACCCATTATTTTGCTTTACAGGTTAAGTCTGAAAAACGAGATTGGTGATATGAACCTGATGTTCGATCCGGAAACCGCGGTTTATCCTTTTCCGCCAAAACCAGCACGTCTCTCTCCCGATGAGAAGCAATTTTATCGAGAGGAGATCAAACGCCTGCTTAAAGCACGAGATGCGGTGATGGTCGCCCATTATTACACTGACCCGGAAATCCAGGCATTGGCGGAAGAAACAGGCGGTTGTGTAGCCGACTCGTTGGAAATGGCGCGGTTTGGTCGCCAGCACTCCGCCTCTACGCTACTGGTTGCTGGCGTTCGTTTTATGGGGGAAACCGCAAAAATTCTTAGTCCGGAAAAAACGGTATTAATGCCAACACTACGTGCCGAGTGTTCACTGGATCTTGGTTGTCCGATTGAAGCGTTCAATAAATTCTGCGATATGCATCCCGACCGCACGGTTGTGGTGTATGCGAATACTTCCGCCGCGGTAAAAGCACGGGCAGATTGGGTAGTAACGTCCAGCATCGCGGTTGAATTAATCGACCATCTGGACAGTCTGGGCGAAAAGATTATCTGGGCCCCGGACCGCCATTTAGGGCGTTACGTGACGCAACAAACCAGTGCGGATGTGATTTGCTGGCAGGGGGCGTGTATTGTGCATGATGAATTTAAAACGCAGGCGCTACAGCGTATGAAAGCGCTCTATCCTGAAGCCGCTGTGCTGGTACATCCCGAGTCACCACAAGCGATTGTTGATTTGGCCGATGCGGTAGGATCCACCAGTCAACTGATTCAGGCGGCCAAAACGTTGCCACATGCGCAAATGATCGTCGCTACCGATCGCGGTATTTTCTATAAAATGCAGCAGGCTTGCCCGGACAAAGAATTGCTGGAAGCACCCACCGCAGGAGAGGGGGCAACCTGCCGTAGCTGTGCTCACTGCCCATGGATGGCAATGAACGGACTGAAGGCAATTGCAGAGGGTCTGGCGCGAGGGGGAAGTGAGCATGAGATTCAGGTAGATGAAACATTGCGGACAGGCGCATTGATACCGCTTAATCGTATGCTATCTTTTGCCGCAGACCTCAAACTTAGCACCAAAGGCAATGTTTGATCTGACGAGCGCTGTTGCCCTTTGCCAGCAAAGTTGACGATCGTTGCCTCTGTCGCTTCGAGGTAACTCCAACAACTGAATAAATTTTCGAAAGGTGCCAATATGGATTTTTTTAGCACGCAAAATATTCTGGTTCATATTCCGCTTGGTGCAGGTGGCTACGATCTTTCATGGATTGAAGCGGTCGGCACTCTGGCTGGGCTGCTCTGCATTTGGTTAGCCAGCCAGGAAAAAATTATTAATTACCTGTTTGGTCTGATTAATGTCTCATTATTTGCTGTGATTTTCTTTCAAATCCAACTCTACGCCAGCTTGCTATTACAGCTATTTTTCTTTGTTGCCAATATCTATGGCTGGTATGCATGGAGTCGCCAAACCGCAGACAACCAGACAGCGCTTAAAATTCGTTGGTTATCCTTGCCAAAAGCGATTGGCTGGGGCGCGGCCAGTGCGATAGCCATTGCGCTGATGACGCTGTTTATCAACCCGGTATTTGCATTTCTGACCGACATTGCGGTAAGTCTCATGCAGTCTTTGGGCATGGCAGTAACAATGCCGACGCTACAGCCTGATGCGTTTCCATTCTGGGATTCTTGTATGATGGTACTGTCGATTGTGGCAATGATTTTAATGACGCGTAAATACGTTGAGAACTGGTTGATTTGGGTTGTAATCAATATTATCAGCGTAATGATATTCACCCGTCAGGGCGTATATGCGATGGCGCTGGAATATGTATTATTGACGCTGATTGCTTTGAATGGCTGCTGGCTATGGATAAGGAGCGCACGCGAACAGGGTTCACGTCCGCTCGCATAGATTAGTGATGGTGATGATGTGCGGCTTCTGCGTGACCAAATCCGAGGCCGCAATCGTTCCCTTCACAGCGTTGATACTCCATCTGCACCGTGGCATGCTCAATATGATAGCGATGGTGTAGATAATCATGAATACGCCGTAGCAACGCATCGTGATCGTGAGGCGGGATGACCTGCACATGCAATGTCATTACCGGCTTTTCGCCTACCTGCCACAGATGTACGTGATGTACATTACGCACCTCGGCCATATTCAGCGTCAAATCTCGTTTTAGCTTTTCGACATCTATCGAATCCGGGGCACTTTCCAGCAGCTCATGAAAACTTTCTTTCATTAATGACCACGCGCTACGCAATACCAGCGCGGATACAAGAATAGATAAGATAGGATCGATTGGCGTCCAGCCGGTGAACAAAATAATCAGTGCTGCAACAATCGCGCCGACGGATCCAAGCAGATCGCCCAACACATGTAGCGCAGCCGCGCGAACGTTGAGATTCTTCTCTTCAGTACCGCGATGTAATAACCAAAATGACAGCAGATTGGCAATTAGCCCACCAATGGCAATCACCAGCATAAAACCGCCTGCTACCGGTTGAGGTTGGTAAAAACGTCTTATTGCTTCCCAAACAATTAATGCGGTTATAACCAACAACGCAATGGCATTGACAAACGCGGCAAGCGTTGTCAGACGCAGCCATCCAAAGGTGTGGCGTGCGTTAGGCTTGCGTTGTGCAAACTGAACCGCAAGCAGTGCAACCAGCAGAGCCGCTGCATCGGTAAGCATATGTCCGGCATCGGCCAGAAGCGCCAGCGAGCCAGAAATAATCCCACCAATCACCTCCGCCACCATAAAAACAGCGGTGATCGAAAACGCGGCCAGCAGGCGATTTTTATTGCTGTTTCCTTCAGCGTGCGAATGTTGATGTGCCATAATTTTCCAGTTTTGTGAGTAATCTATTAGTTAATAATATCAATAAATTCCAGTCAGGCGTGCTATCCGCGTGCTTTTTCGCATTTTCTACCATCTGCTGACAAAGCCTCTCGCCGGACGAATAGCCTAACAGTAACCAACTCCCCTTCATGCGATGGGCGATTTTCTCAATCATTGACCAATTCTGCTGAGTAAGAGCCTGTTCTAATGCATCGCGATCGCTTTGCAGGGTGCTAATCAGCGTTGACACAATGCGCGGTACAAAGCTCGCTTGCTGATTTGCCAGACGCTTAATTTGTTGGTCGAGATCGCTAAAAGGATCATTGTTATGACTCTGCAATGCACTTTCGATCGCTGTCAGCGAAACGGGTTTTAGTAATACACGATCGGCGAATTGTAATGATGTTGAGAGCGCTAACGCCTGAGCATCCGCTGAACAGAGAACCAGTGTGGTTTTCTGCAACTGATGACGCTCTCGCCTTCGCAAAATACGTGCCACCGTCCTCCCATCAGGATGGGGCATATTGTAATCAATAAACAATACATCAAATGGTTTCTCAGCGCTGGCGCGAAGCAACGCACGACCACACCTGTATGTTTCAGCCGCTACGCCGCAGTGGGCCAGCTGCTGCTGCATGACCAGAAGATTTGTCGGATGATCGTCAACAATAGCCACGCGAAGCCCTGCGAGGGATGGAGCATTACGCAGGTTCGGTGGTGGGGTTGTCTCATTATCCCTTTCTTCGGCCATAACCAGTGGCAATAGCACGCGGACCGTTGTGCCCCTTCCCGGCAGGGAATGCAGGGTAATGCTCCCCCCCATGCGTGTTACAATCTCACGGCAGATCGATAAGCCTAAACCACTTCCCTGAATTGACAGCGCTTTACCGGAAGGTGTCTGATACCAGGGTTCAAATAAACGCTGCTGTTCATCAGCGGGAATACCTGTCCCGCTATCTTGAACCTGCAGGCAAATCTGCTCATCAAGCGCGTCCAGCGTAAGCAGGATCTCACCACTGTGCGTAAATTTAATGGCGTTGCCGATCAAATTATTGGCAATTTGCTGCAGCCGTTCAATATCGAGCATCACTCGAGTAGGCAGCGCTGAAAGCGCACGAACCCGAAAAGCAGGCCCATCGTGGCGCATCAGTGGATGATAAAAATCGCTCAGTTGATTCAACCAATATTCAAGATCAACGGCCTGCAGTGCGAGGGTAAAGGTATTATTTTCAATCTTGGCATGGTCCTGTAGATCGTTAAGCAGTGTCATAAGTGATAAGGCACTGCTATGAATCACTGTCAGATTATGTACCTGAGGTTGCCGAGCGACCTCCATTTCCAGCAGTCCAAGGATCGCCTGCATTGGCGTTCTTAGTTCATGGCTAACCGTTGCCAGGAACTGACTTTTCATCCGGTTAGCGCGATCTGCCTCTTCGCGTTGCTGTTCTAACTGACGCCGTTGATGTGCATCACGTCGCTGCTGCAGGTAGCGACGCACGAGTAAAATCAGCAGGAAAGCGATGGCAAATAATGCCGTTACCAGCATAAATAACGAGACCGGACGCATGTTGTTCTCGCTACCGGATGACAGTTGGACGTTGTTGCTCCAGTTATCCCGCATACGCTGCTGCGTAGCGGCAGGGATCTGTTGTAATCCTTTGTCCATAATGGCCCGCAGTAACGGTTGCTGAGGTGAAACGCCGATTGCAATCGGCCACGCGGTATCACTTGCGGCAAAGGCAAGATGCACGCTCCCGTTATAGCGCGTCTGAATGAGCCAGCGTGCGGAGAGAACATTATCCACCACCGCATCTAACTGACCGTTTGTCAGCGCATCGTACAGTGATTTTCCCTCATCGTAAGGCGTTATGCTGAGGGATTCAGGCACCAGTTGGCGGGCAATATCCCCCCGTCGTACGCCAATGCGTAAACCCTGTAAATCCTGCCAACCGACGATACGCCGTGCGGTATTACCCACGTAAACTCCCCAGAGTGCGCGCCAAATGGGCACTGTGTGGCTGTCCTGTATCTCAGCATCACCAGTCAGCGGCTTCATTAATTGAAGTTGAGCCCGCTGTTGTTGAATAAGGGCACTGGCCTGTTGGGCATTTGCTACCCAGTATGGCTGAAAACGCAACCCGGTATTTTGCCCAATAGCGTTCAGTAATTCGACGCTATAACCGCTGGCTTCGCCTTTAATTGTGCGATAGCTCCAGGGATAATCATCGGCCAGGGCGGCGTAGGTGATGACCGGATGTTGCACCATCCACTCACTTTCCATTGGGGTGAGGCGTGCGGTATTGGTATCCAGATAACGTGGCAGCGGACGGCTCCACCGCCCCTGGATATCATTCACTATGTCCATGGGCAGCTGACGCATCACACTTTCGAGCGCGCGGGTCAGCTTTACATCTCGGGTGATGGCCTGTAAATGGAGTAATCCTGGGTCAAGAGGTGACTCAATTTGGTAAATTTGTCCCTGCTGTAGCTGGTCCAGCAAAAAGCTGGCGCTGGTTTCATCTGCGACAACGTAATCGTTTTGTTTATTCAGTAGGGTATAAAGAGCCTGCAGATCGCTATCGAGCACCCGCCATTGGTGGTGTTGCGCGAATAAGGGATTAACGCGTTCTCGTGTCGCACGACTAATCGCAATACGGGCGTCAGTCGAGTTAAACATGACTGAACGTTGATTGCTGCGATTACGATAAATGCGTAACGGGCTGTCATACCATGACGGAGTTGCATAAAAATTTGAGGGAAGTGAACGTTGTGGCACGCCAAACAAAAGATCAAGTTGATCTTGTTGGAGTGCGTGCAACATCGCTGTCCAGGAGGAGTAGCCTTCAATCCTGAACTGTAACCCGGCACTGTGGCTGATTGCCGCGAGGTAGTCGGCATTAATACCATAAAGATCGTCACCAACGACCATATTCCACGGTGCGCTATTGTCACGGAGAATGCCTACCCGCAGCATTTTACCTTGCCATGGCCTAATTTGTGCAGACGGAACGACCTGCTGCGGTAACGAAAGTGTACTGACTGCGCGATAGGATGCCTGACCTGTTACGCTGAAGAGCAGCAATAGCGGTAATAAATAGCGAAGGATCACGGCTGCGCTTTCCAGATAGCGGCAAGGTCCAACACGGAGGTTGCGCCTGTTTTATCAAAAATATTCTTTTTATGGGTACTGACGGTTTTATTGCTGATGTGCAATTGGCTGGCGATTTGTAAGTTAGACAGGCCACGGGCCAGCAATGCCAGAATTTGCAATTCTTTTGCCGTTAGGGGAATGACGCGTGCATTATCTTGCCGATCGTCTGCGCCTGAAAAAGCCGTCTTACCTCCTAAAATAGCCAGAATTGCCGCCAGAAGTTGCTCCATCGGCTGGCGTTTCACAATAAAACCCGCTGCGCCCGCAGTTTCAGCCATACGCTGGTAAATACGTTCTTCCTGTGCGGAGTAAATCAATACGTCCTGTGTCTCATCGCGGTGCTTAATACGCCGGAGCAGCTCCAGACCGTCGCTGTCAGGCAAACTAATATCCAGAATAATTAAATCGACGCGGTTTTCACGCAAATAATCGCGAGCCTGTTGTTCGCTGCTCACGGCGGTAAGCTGAAGAGGAATGGGGGATCGTAAAATGGCGGCTTCAAGCGCAACCTGTACTAAAGGATGATCGTCGATTAACAACAAAGTGGCCATGATGATGCCCGAATAGAATCAAGACGCTCAGCATAGCGGACCGGTAAAGGGATGCAACAAAATGCAAAGGAGAGCCGAAGCTCTCCCGTCGGGAAAGGTTACTGCGTTGTGCCGTCTGTTTGGGTATCGGCATCGTTACCCACTTTTTTATTAACGTCAGGGCACTTGCCGTCTTTACATTCGGCGTTCTTATGGACCTGATCGGCAGACATATTGCTATCGCTACTGCCCATGGTCGAATTGCTGGTATCACTGCCCGTGTTGTTAATTTTGTCATTATTGACACCGGAAGGCGCGATATTTTCTTTTGCTCCCCCTGCTTTTGCTCCCGCGTCCGCAGCTTGGTTAGCATTACCATCATTGCTTGCGGCCATCACAGCACCACTCCCTAACGTCATTGCGGCGGTCAGAAATACGATTGCAAACTTATTCATCATTATGCTCCTGTTAATTATGATTCGTTGCCGAGCAAACCTGATACGGCAGTTTCAATAAGAAAGGATGATATTGGTGAAATAAAAAAATAGATAATCCAGATAAACTGGATAATTATTGTGTAAATATCAATTTTTAAAGCGCTAACGATTAAAAGTGTAGTAAACAACCTCAGGAATGCAAATTTGTGATGCACTTCTAAGGATCAAAGTCAATTTACAGCAGGGCCCTGAAAGGCTAAATTGGTCCGGTTGCGCCCGATGCACATTAAGCAAAGAAATGAATGGAAATGATATGAACTACCAGAATGATGACCTAAGAATCAAAGAGATAAAGGAACTTCTTCCTCCGGTTGCGCTGCTTGAGAAATTCCCCGCCACTGAAAAAGCAGCTCAAACGGTTTCTCGTGCTCGTAAGGCGATTCACAATATTCTTAAAAAAAAGGATGACCGCCTGCTGGTGGTGATCGGCCCGTGTTCGATTCATGATATCGACGCGGCGAAAGAATACGGTGCGCGTTTGATAAAACTGCGGCAAGAGCTTAGTGATTCACTGGAAGTGGTGATGCGGGTGTATTTTGAAAAACCACGCACCACGGTGGGCTGGAAAGGGCTCATTAACGATCCTTATATGGACGAAAGCTTTCAGATTAATGATGGACTGCGTATTGCGCGTAAGCTATTGCTGGATATCAATGATAGCGGCTTGCCTGCGGCTGGCGAGTTCCTGGATATGATTACGCCACAGTACCTGGCTGACCTGATGAGCTGGGGGGCAATTGGTGCGCGTACCACTGAATCTCAGGTGCACCGTGAACTCTCTTCTGGGCTGTCCTGCCCGGTTGGATTCAAAAATGGAACGGATGGCACTATTAAGGTGGCGATTGACGCGATTAATGCTGCCAGCGCGCCACACTGTTTTCTCTCCGTGACCAAATATGGTCATTCGGCCATTGTTGAAACCAAAGGTAACAGTGACTGCCATATCATTTTACGCGGTGGCAGAGAACCGAACTACAGCGCTCATCATGTCACTGCGGTGAAAAATGGTCTGGAAAAGGCTGGACTGGCGCAGCAGGTGATGATTGATTTCAGCCATGCTAACAGCAGCAAGCAGTTTCAAAAGCAGATGCTGGTCGGTGACGATGTGTCCGCACAGATCGCGGGTGGTGAAAAAGCGATTATCGGCGTCATGATTGAAAGCCATTTGGTCGAGGGTAACCAAAGCATGGAGAGCGGTACACCGCTGGTCTATGGTAAAAGCATTACTGATGCTTGCATTGGCTGGGATGACACCGAGAAGTTACTGCGCCAGCTAGCGGACGCAGTCAACACGCGCCGTATGGGATAAGACATTCGGCGGGGTTATCCCTCGAGCTGAACATTATCTACTCTTAAAAGACATTCCCTAAGTTTGATACCCAACTTAGGGACAGCTCCAAAAACTATTTACTTTATAAAAATATGCTCACTGCCGGGAAAACGCCCCTTCTTAGGTCAGGCTCCCGGCAGTGCAGATCTTTAATATCCTATTTCTCCTTACTGCAATTGGCAGATATATTGACAGCATTGTGACATGCATAATGCATGTCTTATCAATATCATTTTTTACTTATACCTTCTATTAACTTCACTCATCTTTTTCATCCTCACTATCAATTTATTTTGACGGGTTATCTTTATTGGCATATTTCTTTTCGGGTATTTTTTGAATATATCATTGATATAGAACAATGTTTTTATGTTTTAAATATAAAAATAAAGTTTATTCATGTTTATTGGGGTAAAGTTTCAATTTTATTTTTTTATTAGTTATATGTATCGTTTAATTTAATTCTTAAAGTTTTTTATGTTTTAGTAAAGGTGGTGGAAGGTTCTTGAGATTTTTCCAATTGCAGGTTTTAGATCTTTAAATTTGATTGGCAATATGATTTTGCTCTATTATCGCGCTCAGGGACGTGTAGTAAGAAACTATTATTGCAGCGATAAACAGAGGGAATTATGAGCGACAGCTTCCAGAAAGAGATACCAAAAGCACGTATTAATTTAAAACTGGACCTGCATACCGGCGGGGCGAGTAAGAAAACAGAACTGCCGCTGAAGCTACTGGTCACCGGCGATTTCAGCAACGGACAGGAAAGCGCGCCGTTAGCTGAGCGCAGTAAAATTAATATTAATAAAAATAACTTTAACAGTGTTCTTTCCGAATATTCCCCAAAAGTGAATCTCACCGTTAAAAATACGCTGGCCGCTGACGGCAGCGAAGAAAATATCAGCCTGGCCTTCCGCGATATCAACGATTTCACCCCGGAACAGGTGGCCCGCCAGATACCCCAGCTTAAAGCCATGCTGGCCATGCGCAATCTCCTCCGCGACCTCAAAGCGAACCTGCTGGATAACCAGGCCTTCCGCAAAGAGCTGGAAAAAATCCTGCTTGAACCCGCGCTCAGCGCGGAACTGCGCAGCGAGCTGTCTGCCCTGGCGCCTAAACAGCCGTAATCACGGTGTTTATTTAACGGATTAATTGAGGAATGCTGATGTCTTTAAAAAATGAAAACGCCACCGCCGCCGAAAGCGTGGTGCTGGAACGCCCGGCAGCGGGCGGCGTGTACGCCTCCCTGTTTGAAAAAATCAACCTGAGCCCGGTCTCCGAGCTGAGCGCGCTGGACGTCTGGCAGGATGCGCAGGCGATGTCCGATGCCACCGCCGATGAGCGTCTGACCGCCGGCATGCAGGTGTTCCTGGAGTGCCTGAGTAAAGCGGGCTCAAAGGTGGAAAAACTCGACAAAACCCTGATTGACCACCATATCGCGGCGCTGGACTACCAGATCAGCCGTCAGCTCGATGAGGTGATGCATCACGAAGGCTTTCAGCAGGTTGAGTCGCTGTGGCGCGGCGTGAAGTCGCTGGTGGATAAAACCGATTTCCGCCAGAACGTCAAAATCGAACTGCTTGACCTGTCGAAAGACGACCTGCGTCAGGATTTTGAAGACGCGCCGGAAATCATCCAGAGCGGGCTGTACCTGCAGACCTACGTGGCAGAGTACGACACCCCGGGCGGCGAGCCGATTGGCGCGCTG
Organism: [Pantoea] beijingensis; assembly: GCF_022647505.1. NCBI lineage: Bacteria > Pseudomonadati > Pseudomonadota > Gammaproteobacteria > Enterobacterales > Erwiniaceae > Erwinia > [Pantoea] beijingensis. The sequence goes on along the minus strand of NZ_CP071409.1, from coordinate 2,722,646 downwards.
GTCTCGGCTTATGAGTTTGATGCGTCCGCGCAGGACGTGGCGCTGCTGCGCAATATCTCGAAAGTCTCCGCGGCGGCGCATATGCCGTTTATCGGCTCGGCGGGCCCGCAGTTCTTCCTGAAAGACAATATGGAAGACGTGGCGGCGATAAAAGATATCGGTAACTACTTTGACCGTGCCGAGTACATCAAGTGGAAATCTTTCCGCGAGACGGATGACAGCCGCTATATCGGCCTGGTGATGCCGCGGGTGCTGGGTCGCCTGCCGTACGGCCCGGACACGGTGCCGGTGCGCAGCTTTAACTATGTGGAAGAGGTGAAAGGCCCGGACCACGATAAATACCTGTGGACCAACGCCTCGTTTGCGTTTGCCTCCAACATGGTGCGCAGCTTTATTAACAACGGCTGGTGCGTGCAAATTCGCGGCCCGCAGGCGGGCGGCGCGGTGCAGGACCTGCCGATCCACCTGTACGATCTGGGCACCGGCAACCAGGTGAAAATCCCGAGCGAGGTGATGATCCCGGAAACCCGCGAATTTGAATTTGCCAATCTGGGCTTCATTCCGCTGAGCTACTACAAGAACCGTGATTATGCGTGTTTCTTCAGCGCGAACTCGACGCAGAAACCGGCGCTGTATGACACGGCGGATGCGACGGCGAACAGCCGGATTAACGCGCGTCTGCCGTACATTTTCCTGCTGTCGCGGATTGCGCACTACCTGAAGCTTATCCAGCGCGAAAATATCGGGACCACCAAAGACCGTCGCCTGCTGGAGCTGGAGCTTAACGCATGGGTGCGCAGCCTGGTCACCGAAATGACCGATCCGGGCGACGAGCTGCAGGCGTCTCACCCACTGCGCGATGCGAAGGTGACGGTAGAAGACATTGAGGACAACCCGGGCTTCTTCCGCGTGAAGCTGTATGCGGTACCGCATTTCCAGGTGGAAGGCATGGACGTCAATCTGTCACTGGTTTCCCAGATGCCGAAGGCGAAATCTTAAGGCAAGGAGTCATCAGGGATGAAGATTTACCGTCCGTTATGGAACGAAGGGGCCTTGCTGGCTCCTCAGCAGTTCCAGCAACAGTCCGATTGGGAGGCCTTCTCCCGGGCCGGATTGTGCCGGCTGGCCAATCCCTTTTCATGGGGTGTTGAGCATGTAGAGCTCAATGATGCACTTCTTGCGTCCGGTCGGTTGCAGATGCAGACCCTGCGCCTGTGGCTGCCGGATGGCACGCTGATTGACACTCAAAACAGCGATTTACCACCTGAGCCACGGGAAGTGCTACTGCCGGTTTCCGAACGGGTGGACAGTATGACCGTGCTGATTGCATTGCCGGTGATGCAACCCGGCATCGTCAATGTCCAGACAGAGAACCTTTCGGCTGAACGCCCGCTGCGCTATCGCGAAGAGTGGGTGACCGTTCAGGACGCTTTCGGCCAGGAAGAAGAGCCGATGGCTGTAGCACGTTTCAACCTCGCCTTTCGTTTTGATCACGAAAGCAACGATGCCTGGCAGACCTGCGCCGTAGCGCGTTTACTGCGTGATGGACAGAGCGGCTGGCGACAGGACCCTGATTTTATCCCGCCGATGGCCCTGTTTTCAGCAAGCAACCTGCTGCGCGAACGTCTGGTATTGCTGAATCGTCAACTACGTTCCCGACGTCAGCGTCTGATGGCCATGCGCCGGGAGAGCAACGACCGGATGGCGGATTTTGCGGTGGCGGATGTTTCGCTATTCTGGTTGCTGAATGCGTTGAATACCCATGCCCGGGTGCTTTCCGAGTTTGAACGCTTCTCTTCCCGCCACCCGGAACAGGTGTGGGCAGAGCTGGCACGACTTGCAGGCAGTATGCTGACGTTTTCGCTGGATCGCGATCTGGATGCAATTCCGGGCTACGATCATCAGGCCCCGGAAAACACTTTCCCGCCGCTGTTTGAGCTGATCAGCGAGCTACTGGAAGCCAGCCTGCCGTCACGTATCGTTGCGGTGAACATGACCCGCCAGGACGAGCAGACCTGGAAGGCCGTGCTGCACGATATTCGTTTGCGCGAAGAGGCGGATTTCTATCTTTCTGTCCGTTCAAATCTCCCCACCTGGCAGGTGGCAGAGAAGTTTGCCGAAATGGCCATGGCGGGTACTCCGGACGACATCGGGCAGATATCCGGCGTGGCGATGGAAGGGATCGGACTAATCCCGTTGAGCCGTGTTCCTGCGGCGCTGCCGGTACGACTGGAAAATCAGTACTTTGTGCTGGATATGGAGAGCAGGGCGGCACACGATATGTTGGAGCAGGGTGTGTGTCTGTTCTATGTACCGTCGCTGCTGGGCGAACTGGAGCTTGAACTGTTTGCGGTGTTGCGCTCATGAGAAAAGACATTGATATCGACAGTCTGATGGCAGACACCTGGCTTACCGTGGCACAGTTGCGGCACGGTGCCAGATCTGCCGATGGTCAGGCACTGTATAAAAATTGCTGTGCGCAAGTGGAAAGTGTCAGAGAAGCGCTGGAGCGGGCTGGTTATGACAGTGAAAGCATCACGCATATTTCTTATGCGCAATGTGCCCTCCTGGATGAAGCTGTCATGAATCGTAAACCCGTCATTCCCGCTCCAGCATCAGAATCTTCAGGCGTGGATCCTGTCCCGCTTCCGGCTGATGCAGTCGTTAAGAAAGCAGACGTGGATGAAGGTATGAAAGCCTGGCGTGTTGCACCGTTACAGGCGCGTTACTTCGGCTCATTGCGTGCAGGCGGTGCTTTGTATGATCGCATTGCAGAGGTGTTACGTCAGCCGTCGCCGGTGCCGGCGGTACTGACCTGCTATCAGCGGGTGCTTGCGCTAGGTTTTCAGGGGCAATTCAGTCTGTCTGGTGTGGGGCAGGAACAGCGTGATGATATCCTGGCAGCACTGAATGAACGCGTCCCGCCGCTGGAGACTGGTGTGTCTCTGGTGGTCCACAAGGCCGGTAAACGTCGTTACAACCTCCTTCGTTCTGTGTGGTTCTGGATAGTCCTGGCGGTGTTGCTGACCGCTGTTGTCTGGGGCGGCGGCCATCTGTGGTTACAGGACCTGCTTCGCCAGCAATTACCGGAGCTGCACTAATGCGAAGCTCCGCACTGTTACGGGCAGCATTACCGGTGCTGATTTGTCTGGCTGCAAGTATCTGGCTGATTTGCGGATTTCTGAATGTTGCCGTACTGCTGAAAGGTGGCCTGACGACGGTGGCCTGTGTCTCGGCGTTGTTGATTTCGCGTCACCGTTACCGGCGTCAGCGCCCCACAAAGTTACAGGAAGAGTGCGAGGTTTATCCACCTTGGGGATTTACCGGACCCGTTTTACTGGTCTGCGGCGATGTCAGTGACAGCCTCTTTGCTGAAGGTGCGTGTCGTACGACGGCGCAGGGGTGTTATTTGCAGGTGGGAACGACTGAAAAGCTGAGTGAGTTTGCTGGCAGGTTGCTGGCTCGTGAACCACGCATGGCCGGGCAACTGGTTGTCATGTATCGCTGCCTGCCAGACCTGCACGAAGATGAGGGGCTGTTGCGTGCATCCCTGAAAGTGCTGCGCCAGCAGGTAAAACAGCTGAATAATCTTTTCGGTTATACACCACCGATGGTGCTGGCCGCTGAATTCTCTGGTCCCGAAACGCCATGGATTGTGGTCAGGGGGAAATCATCGCTGGTTTGTCCGGTTGATGAACCCGCCCTGAGACTGGATGGATGGAGCCGACTGCCGGAGAACGTGACCTGCCTGCCGTATCTGGCTCAGGCAATGAGTCTGCTGCAGCAGATAGCTATGGATGAGCTGTCGAAACCGGACCGGCTGTATCCGCCAGTGGCATCTTTTGCGGTGGTACTGCGCAGTGGGGCAGTCAAATATGGCGCTGAGGCCATGTGGCCGCAGTGGCTGTTTCGCCATTCAGCCTTGCTACCGCCGTTGCATACTAACTCTTATCCCTCGTTGTGGCACTTTGCCGATCCCGTACTGCCGCTGCTGGCACCTTTTGCCACGCCTTTGCAGGGAGGAAAAACCGGGAGTCGCGTGGTTATTGTGTTATTGCTGTGCACGCTTGCTGCCACAGGTTTGTCGGTGATGCATAACCAGTCGCTGATTGAGCGGGTAGGCTCTGATCTGCAACGCTGGCAGGCTATCCCGATGACACACTATGTGCCGAAAGCGCAGGCTCTGCATGCCTTACAACAGGATGCATTGCTGCTGGAGCGCTGGCAGCGTCAGGGAGAGCCACATCGTTATGGGCTGGGGTTATATCAGGGTGAACGCTTGTGGCTCAGTGTGCAGCGGGCTATTGATACATATATGCCACCACCGCCACCGGCAAAACCTCAGCCAGAACCGGTGCCAAAAATTATCCGTCTCGACAGCATGTCGTTGTTCGATTCGGGCAAGTCGGCGCTGAAAGCCGGTTCAACCAGGCTGCTGGTCAACTCGCTGGTGGGCATCAAAGCCAAACCGGGCTGGCTGATTGTGGTCAGCGGGCACACCGACAACACCGGCAGCCCACAGCTGAACCAGACGCTCTCCCTGAAACGCGCCGAAGCGGTGCGCGACTGGATGCGTGACACCGGCGACGTGCCGGAAAGCTGTTTTGCGGTACAGGGCTACGGCGCAGGCCGCCCTGTTGCCACCAACGACACGCCGGAAGGGCGCGCGCTTAACCGACGTGTCGAAATCAGTCTGGTGCCGCAGGCGGATGCCTGTCAGCGGCCGGACAACACCCCGGCGTCATCTGAGGATGATGACGCTTTATAAAGCAAAATACACAAAATCATTCGGGCCGGCTCATGGCGGCAACCGGGTGAGTCTCCGGGCAGCGGCATAACGCGGTGTCCGGGGCGAACAGAGGCGGCCCGCAAGGGGCGGCCTGAAGGATGAAGTGTATAACAAGGAGAGAATCAAATGGCAATTCCAGTCTATCTGTGGCTCAAAGACGACGGCGGCGCGGACATCAAAGGCTCTGTTGACGTGCAGGAGCGCGAAGGCAGCATCGAAGTGGTGGCGCAGGAGCACAACCTGTACATCCCGACCGATAACAACACCGGCAAGCTGACCGGCACCCGCATTCACACCCCGTTCCTGTTCACCAAAGAAATCGATGCCTCCAGCCCGTACCTCTACAAAGCGGTCACGACGGGTCAGACCCTCAAGTCTGCGGAGTTCAAATGGTACCGCATCAACGACGCGGGCCAGGAGGTGGAGTACTTCAACACCAAACTGGAAAACGTGAAAGTGGTGAAAGTGAATCCTGAGATGTACGACGTGAAAGACCCGTCGAAGGAGAAGCACAACCACCTTGAGCGCGTAGAGCTGCGCTACGAGAAAATCACCTGGACCTACAAAGACGGCAACATTATTCATTCCGACAGCTGGAACGAACGCGCTACCGCGTAATTGCTCGTCATAGTTCGCGCTGTAGCGGCGTTGGCTGCGTTCATGCACCCCGGTCACTTACGTCAGTCAGCTCCCGGGGCTGCACTCGCTTGCCGCCTTGCTTCAACGCGAACTATTCAGAGCAATGGCCGACGGGCAGTAATTTTTGCCCGTTTTTTGCTGAACGTCTGCCTGTGCGGGCGCTGAGCAAAGAACACCACAATTTGCCGCCAGACCTGATGCGCTTGGGTTCCTTCCTGAAGGAAAAGCGAGGGGCGGTAGCGTCTCCGGCACTGATAAATAAAGAGAGAATCTCATGGAAAACCCCGCCATCCTGTTACGTCGTCTGAATTCCCGGGGCCGGTGTAATGTCGGCAGTCTGCTGAATCAGCAACTGCTGGCCAATATGGCGGTAAAGCAGAAGCCACGGTCGCAGACCTTAGGCTGGAATGAGGAGGAGGGAATGTTGATGGTGTCCGATACGATAGAAAACGCACCACAGGAGATGAGTGATGAGTGAGAACATAATCAGTCTGGCACGGAAGAAAATCGGAGAAGCCCTGGAGTTGTCTCGCTACCGTGTGGATGTGCATGAGTGCCCGCATTTTCTGGATGTGCTGGATTTTCGTGCCGAAGAAAAGCTCAGCGAGCCTTGGTATTACATCGTGACGGTGACCTGTCTTGCAGATGACATCGCGACGGACACCATGCTGTTGAAATCGGCATCCTTTACGTTTCAGACGCCGCTGTATGATGGTACGCCAGCCGTTCCGGTACGGACCGTATTTGGGGTGGTTCATGCTTTCCAACGCCTGAGCACATCGGCCGATGAAACGCACTATGCCCTGAAAATCGTGCCGCGTATCGCACTATTGCAACACACGAAACGTAGCGAGATTTATCTCAATCAGTCCATCCCGGAGGTGGTAGAACAGATTCTGCGCTTACATGGCCTTGAAGGTGCTGATTTTGAGTTCCGTCTGTCTCAGAGTTATCCGGCACGTGAATTGATCACTCAGTGGCGCGAAACTGACCTTGAGTTTGTACAGCGCTTACTGGCTGAAGTGGGCATCTTCTGGCGCTTTGAAATGGATGGTCGCCTCGAACAGGATGTGGTGATTTTCCAGGACAGCCCGGAGCAGTATCAATTTGGCGTAACGCTACCGCTGATCCCGCCATCGCGCACCAGCGATAACGGGCAACTCAGTGTTTGGGACATTAAAACCGGCCATCAGGTGGTGTCAGAAAGCGTAGCCAACCGCGATTACAACTACCGCGAGGCGCTGACGCCGCAGGACAGTTCGGCATCTGTCAGCACCACGGAGGGTATCACTACGGGTGAGGTGTATCACTACGCAGAGCCTTTCCTGAGCGAAGGGGATACCGAAACGCCTGAAAGTGGCGCGTACTATGCCCGCTTACGCCATGAACGTATTCTTAATGCACAGCAGATGGTTATTGGGAAAACAAGCAGCCCGGTGTTGGCTCCTGGCGAAGTGCTCGAACCGCAAGGTTCGCTTCCTGCCAACCTGAAAGACGGCATTGTCATCACCCGTGTGCAAAGTAGTGGCTCGCGTAAGCAAAGCTTTAAGATGACCTTCACCGGGATCCCTTATAGCGAAGCCGTGTGTTATCGCCCACCGTTGCATCATCGCCCGGTGATTGCCGGTACGTTGCCTGCTCGTGTAGAAAGCACCGAGAAAGGCGACACCTATGCCTGGCTGGACAGCCAGGGCCGCTACCGCACGAAGCTGGATTTTGACCGCAGCGACAGCGATCAGGGTTATGCCTATCTGTGGCTGCGTATGGCGAAACCGTATGCCGGAGACAACTACGGCTTCCATGCGCCACTGCTCGACGGTACCGAAGTCTCGGTGATGTTCGATGCGGGCGATCCTGACCGCCCGTATATCGCCCATGCCCAGCATGATTCTGAACATCCCGATCATGTCACCAGTGATAACCATACGCGTAACGTGTGGCGAACCCCGGCGAATAACAAACTCCGCCTGGAGGATAAGCGCCAGGAAGAGCACATTAAACTCGCGACCGAGTATGGCAAGACCCAGCTCAATATCGGCCACCTGGTCGATGCCCAACGTGAACAACGCGGTACGGGATTTGAACTGCGTACCGATGAATTCGGTGCCTTGCGTGCTGCCCGTGGGGTTTACCTGACAGCGGATGCTCAGGCCAAAGGTCAGGGACAGGTGCTGGAGATGAACCCGGCGGTCAGCCAGATAACCCAGGCCAACAGCGAAATGCAGGCGCTGAACGGCGCCGCTGAACAGGCGAAAGCCCTGAGCTGTGATATTCAGACGCAGAGCAACCTAATCCAGAACCGCCTTAAAAATTTACAGTCCGCCGTGGTGCTGGCTTCTGCTCCGCAGGGTATAGCCCTGACCTCCGGGGAACACCTGCAGCTGACCAGCACGAAAAACACCATGGTAACCGCAGGACAGCATGTTGATATTGGGGCAATGAAGAATGTCACGATGAGTGCAGAGCAATCTCTGGGGCTGTTCGCCCATAAAGCCGGAGCGAAGGTCATCGCCAATCTGGGCAACGTTGAAGTGCGTGCCCAGCACAGCACACTTGAGATGAGTGCCGACCAGCAGTTCACGGTGACCAGCAGTCAGGATGAAATTATCATCAGCACCCCGAAAACCCTGACGCTAAACGGCGGAGGTTCTTATCTCAAGCTGAGCGAAAGCGGGATTGAGCACGGAACTAGCGGGGATTTTATTACTAAGGCGGCGAGCTATGAAGTGCCTGGATCCGGGAATAACCTACCTGTAGAAGCTCCCAACTTTAAGGTGACTGAAATTTCGAAAATGAAAAATATTATTAGCAAATCGCTGAGCGATTAATGTTTTTTTGGGGAGTTGGCTTCAGGGAAAGTACCATTGTTATACTAAAATATGGGTGGTTTCCGAACAAAAAATGCACGCCTGATAACACAAAAGATATTGAAGGTTTTGTGACAAAAGAGAAAAAACATGGGCGGCAGGAAATATGCTTGCATATTGTCAACAACATTCCGTATGAACTTATAGTTCATACGGCAGTATGAAAAAATTTTAAAGAAAATAGGTATGAAAGTTTCGTACCGAACAGAGATGCAAAGTAGAAATAAGGAACTATTCTCCGCACCGGATTTCAATACGGCTGAAATAGCTGAAATAGCAAATATCATCATTAAGCCACTTAGTCGCTGATATAGCCTATGTTAGTTCTTGGCCCTAAAAAAGACGTTCTCCTTGTAATTCCGAGGCCTGACTGTGAAGACTTCAGTGAAAATCATCGAAAAAATAATAACTCATACCAGTATGATGAGTGTGAAAATAAGTTCTTCTGTTCATAATTCGAGGTGAGTATGATTATTAAAATAAGCCATATAAAATGTTTCATTCTGTTCATGTTTTTCATTTTGCTGTCGAAAACTACATTTTCTACAGAAATTTATTCACCTGAGAAAGTTTTGGGTGATTTTTATTACGCCTATCTGAGCGATAATGGTAATGAGTCGGAGTTAATTGATAAATACGTTCTTAATAATGTAATTGAAAGTGTGAACGATGCATCGTTTTGTAACTATGATTCTGCTGAATCGGTAAATTCAGGTGGCGTAAAAGGGAAGTGTTCAGAAAAAAGAGAATGTAAAGCTAGCAAAGGGGATTACATTTGCAATTGGGATGGTGTATGGGTAGAGACAGATGTGAATTACTTTACAAAATCACAAGATGTTTATCCATCATGGAATAAATATATAAATGTCGTTCCTGTTAAAGGGAATAAAACGGATGTTTGTTACTTGGTTTCTTTGGGGAAATACCCAGACCCTGTAATGAAGTTGAAAATTACATTAGTTGCTGTTGAACATGGCTGGAAAATAAGTAAAGTGACGAGGTATTAATAGGATTAAATTATGTGGGATAAAAAACTGTCTGTCAGTTTCGTCAACATCCATGCGGAGCCCAGAAGTAAGGGGAGGTGCGCGGCTTACGTGCGAAGAGCAGTAGAAGCGGGTGGCGTACATATTAAAATCCCTACTCCAAGAATTGGTAATTCTGCATCAGCGTGTGACTACGGACCTTCTTTTTTGAGTGTTGGTTTTAAGGCTGTATATTCTTATACAGGGAATGGCCCTGTTGATACAGCTTCAATACCCGGTCAACAGGCAGGCGATGTTGTCGTAATTCAACCTATTACGGGCCATCCGCATGGGCATATTGCAATATTTAATGGTACTAATTGGGTATCAGATTTTGTTCAATTAGTCGGATTTTATCCAGGGCAGAGTTATCGAAACATAAAACCTTCTTTTATTATGTACCGTTATGGTGTGATAGAAGAAAAGATTACGCACACTGACACGTGTAAACCCGGTAAAATTAAAATAGTCTGGCCAATCCCATCTAATAGCCGCGGAAGTGATTTTATCAACCAAGACGATGTGATGTCACATCTGGAAGGGGAAGCGACCGGGTGGTATCTGCTGGGAAGCAACGGCATGTGGCACGGTGGTATTCATATCACCAGTGTTACAACGCCCTGGTGTGCGCTGAGTGGAAAAGCGGCCTCTGAATTCGTCGATTTCCCGGTGGCGTATAAAGGTGAACAGGCTGTTCGCTGTATGGCCGACGGGGAGGTCGTCGCGTACCGTATCTGCCGCGATTATCTGGATGTTCCGTGGGAGACAGGTCCCCTGAACATATCAGGCTCTTTTGTTCTGGTCCGTCACTATATTCAGCCCGGGGCGAAACAGCAAAGCGGGCTGCATTTTTATACGCTGTATATGCATTTGGCACCTTACTCCGCCTATGGCGCAAGTGTGAAAGAGACGCAGTGGATCGTGAATGACAGCCTGTCAGCATATCGCCCTGAATGGGTAATGAGCGCGAGTACCGATAATAAAAGTGTCAGTGATGCGTTCCGGATGGCGACGATCCCCAAAGGTGCTCTGGTTGAATGGGACGCTGAAGATAGCAGCTTGCGAACTACTGGCCACAATGGCCGTCGCTATGGTCTTGTGACGTTTAAAGGCCTGTCCGATAAAGCGAAGGCCAAAGGGACAAAGACGAGTCTTGAAGAAGGTCAGCAGTACTGGATCCTGACGGACAAGAACAACCTTGTTTCAACTGGTGTAGTCGCAGCGTGTCCGTCGTGGTGGACGCATCTGCAGCCGCCTTTTACGGAGCCGATGCAGTTTGACAAGGTCACGTGCCCCACACCCTACCCAATCAGTGCTGGCGACAGTATCGGACACTTGGGGTATTTTCAGGTACCCAAAGACGGAGGCTATGATGCCCGCTACCAGGTGCATATTGAATGCCTGAGTGCCGATGATAATTTGCCAGGCTTTCTGAAAAATCCTGAGAAGGTTGGAGAAAACACACCGATTTATCTGAGATGTCCGTCGGGATTGTCGCTGTTTTCAAAAGACCTGAAGGCCGGGGAAATGGTCAGTAGCGGCAGAGTCTCGCAGGGCGAAGCCATCCTGACGCTGAGTCAGGTGAAGACAGAACAGGACGCACAGAAACAGGAATACTGGTTTTTGCCCTATGCGAACGGCTATGTGCCGAAGACAAATAAGTCCGTTGAAACACTGTCGCAATACGATCTCGAAAAACTGGGTTTTACCACGATTGTGGATGAAGCCCCTGGCTTTGACCACCTGGACGGAAAAAATCCCCCCAGAGGTCTGGTCCGTGATATTTATGACAGGCTGCTCAGTGCATCCAGCAATGATATCCGCGTAAGCCATCGTGCCGTTCCGCATAACTACCAGCGTCTGCTGAACCGGATTGATGGTAGCATCAATTCTTATTCACCTCAGGAATACCTGAGCGCTATCCATAACCCGTCTTACCGGGATGTTAAAAACAGGATGATTGTGAAGCATCCCAGCGAGTGGTATCACAAGAAGAGCGATCCTATCTGGCTCCCGTTTCTGAACAATCTAACGAAAGATGCACCAGAGTGGAAAGCTTACAGTGAGGCTTATATTGAGAAGATGGTGTGGATGCAGGATGCCAGTAAACTGAAGCTGGGACCATTTCTGTGGCATATGCATCCAGTGGAGTTTTTAGGGATGTTAATCAGCAAAAAAACTGGATGGGCACATAGTAAATTTGGAGACTTCCTCGGTAAGGTTGAATCTAAGAATGATTATACAGCCTATAATGTTCATGTGACATATATGCCACATTACAAAACAAATCTTACATCAATGACTATCAAAGAGGTTATGGACTCGCAGGCTGACGAAACACCTCATGGATTATTTGCCACAGGTAGATTCCAGGTGATTCCAAATACTTTGAAAGTGGCCGTGAAAGAACTTAATCTTAATGTCAATAAATTTTATGATGAGGAAGTGCAAGATCTTATTTTTGAGCAATACCTTATAAAATCGAAGCGGCCTGCAATAATCGATTATCTTGAAGGTGATGGTAGTATTGAAGATGCGATATATGACTGGGCCAAGGAATTTGCTTCTGCTGGTGTTCGGAAAGGTAAAGAGATTAGTCGTTCAAAGACAGAATATGAGCGAAACCCTGATGGCTCAATCAAAAGAGATTCAAAAGGGAGAAAGATACATAAAAGAAGATATGCCCAGGTAGAAGGTGTTTCATATTATTCGGGCGATGGTATAAATAAAGCACACATAAAACCAGATGAAATGATTCAGGTTCTTGAGGGCTCTAAAAATGAAAATAAATAGATTTTTATTTATTTCTGTTTTAATAATGGCGGTGTTCGCAAAAGCAGAAGATGGCACGCCTCCTGTATTTAAAGATCATAAAGTGGCTATAAGTTCTGGCCCATTCATTGATAAAATATATTTTACGACGGATCAGCAACAAAATTCTAAAGCGTGGCAGAATATTATGAAGATTGAGCTTCGTAAAAATGTGAATTTTGCAGGGCATTACCGCCTTTATATTAGTAAAGATGGCGAACTCCCTTTGGATTGTGGGGGGGAGGGGTGGATTTGTGGATGGATTATTGATAAGTCTAAAGGGGTGGTAATTGCAGAATTACCTGTTTTTAATGGTAATTCACACTATTATTCAACCATAGAGAATGGAACTCCATCGCCAGATCCATTCTCTGTAGAGTTCTATCCTAATAGTGATCTTATATGGATTAATGGGGATAATATTCCAAAGAAAAAAGAAGGTAAAATTTCAGTAGAAGATAAAAAGTGCTCGAACAATGCTTATATTTTCAAACGAGAGCAGTTTATATTAAGTTTTGAAGGTGCATGCGAGGTAGGTTGAGGTGAGTACTCTTATTTTCCGTAATTTAATGACCTTATTTCAACTGATGCTTACATACTCAAGCACACCACCACCTGGTACATGCGATGAGGATGATTGCTTAAAATGAATCGCCTATATGAAAATTTCAAATACATGATGGGAAGTCTGTTTATGCCTATTATATGTGTATATTGTTGGGGGGGTAAAGTGAAGATAATATAATGAAAGATATTTTTGTGTAAAAATACACCCCAGAATGGAATGGATATGAATGCTATGCAGAATAAAATTAATGGCATCGTTGAATAACTGTGCGGCTTAAATAAAACGCAATATATTAAGCCTCACTATTCAAAAAATGATTGCAGATAAAGTGAGCTCATGGTTTGCAAGACAAAGGTTGCGGGGGAGGGGGGGCGTAATCCTTTCCTGAATATGAAGTTAATTATTTCGGTATGGTGAGTGATGAAGGAATCAATATGCTACCAATCATCCGTAAAGGCGATAAAACAACCCACGGTGGTTCCGTATTAACGTGTTCCTCTACCATGAAATTCGGTGGTATTGGCGTTGCGCGTAAAGGCGATAAAGTTTCCTGCCCGCAAAATGGACACGGTCCTACAACTATCGTCGAAGGCAATTCTAATTATCTTGATAATGGTGTCCCCGTTGCATTTCATGGTCATAAATGCGGCTGTGGCTGCACGCTTATTAGTTCGTTTTCTGCAGGAAAGGTTGGCTGAATATGCCAGTTTATCTGGATGAAGTTCCCGCTGATGCTGAAAAGATCGCGAGACCGCTGACTCTGCGTTGGGTTATTTGTCTATTTATCATTCTGGCCGTTGGCACAACGTTGGTACTTTGGCAATGGACTGGAGAACGAAGCGGGTTCGTATTCTGGTTTACCGCGCTGGGATTGCCATTTTGTTTCTGGGGTCTGTTATTCAGCTTCCGGCGTATAGGTTACAAAATTGAACAAAACGGCGAAGCTGGCTGGAACTATGAATGCGGGGTTATTGAAAATGATGAAATTTCCCGTGGAAAACGATTTGCCTGGATTCTGGATTCGTATGTGCAAACTCAGGCTGGTCGTGGCGTGGGAAGTTTACTGGCGGCAATAGAGCAGGGCATTCCATTGATGAATACCGTTAAACCTCGCGTAGGGAATATTGCCGTAAGACATTCCAGATTGACCGAATTTGACGGAAACCCTGATGCCCTTGAAGAGGCGCTTAACAAAGCGGCAATACGGGTTAAGAACATACTTGAACAGCTCCCTGAAACACTTGAATGTTGGGTTATGTTTGAATGTGATGCGGGGTTATCGGAGAAAGAAGAGGCCACATTACTGCACCTGATGGTATTGAAATCTAAAAGATCGTTGCACAGGCTATCGGTTAGCGGACCTGCTAGCGTGGATTACTGGCTGGATCGCTACTGGCGAAAACCCTCCGTATTGGTAGTTCTTACCGTTTCATTACGTCCAACGCCTAAAGAAAATGATGCTGAAGCAATAACGGCGCTGGTGTTCTGTAACCGTAAAAGTCATCGATTTCCGAATGCTGTCCGATTGCACCGTCCTCAACAAAGCCGTAATGAAACTCTGACCCACAATATGATGCATTCCTTGCGCTGGGCGGAAATACAGCCGAAGGGGATAAAGGGTATATGGATGACCGGCGAAGCGGTAACTTCTTTGCCCGGATTAAATCAGGCCTGCGAAGATAATAAAGCAACGCTCAGCCTGACTGAAGATATTAAAAATATAGATGATGTACTCGGGTTTCCCGGAAAAGCGTCGTTTTGGGCAGCGATCGCGCTTGCCAGCGAAGTTGTACAGGAAAGTGGTGTGCAGTTTATTGCCGCCCATTCTGACCCCAGGAATGACGATATCTGGCTTGCCACTATTACCGCAAAAGGACGACAGAAGGAAGTAATCAGGGAATGACAAAATTCAAAGAAAATGCCAAAGAGAAATCACTTCTTGGTACAACGTTTTTAGCCTTAATCTTCCTGAATGCCATCATTCTTTTTTTGCTCACCACGGGCAGCGATTATATGGCGTCAAAGTTTGGGATAGGGCCTTATGTCATTGAACGTGTATTTTTAGTATGCACAGCAACAAGCGTTATTGTCATTCTGATTGCCTGGGGGCTGGAAAAACACTTTTTCCTTGCAGGCCGTAGTGGCGCACATAGTCTGTGGAGGGAAAACAGAAGTGACTCCGCCAGTGCGGCAGTGTCTAATCAGGCAAATAAGTTTGTTGATGAAAAAGAACTGGCTGAAGGAAGTTTTCACGCGGAACCACTCACCGATCACCTCCACCTCCGTTATGGCCGCCGCTGGAAATCTAAGGTTCGTCTGCTGTTGGTTCAGGGCCGTGATGATCATATCGAAAAAGTGGTTCCGGGGCTCAGGCGTGACCACTGGCAGGAAAACGACGGGATTGTGCTGATCCATGCCGGATTGGCTAAGGCCCCGCCTGATCCTGAATTTATCGACGTCCTGAACCAGGTCCGTCCTCAGCGCCCGGTTGACGGCATTGTACAGGTGATGGATTGCGCGGCGCTCCCCGATCCTGCAGAGCTGGATACGCTGGTTCGCAGCCGTCAGAAGGGCGATTCACTGTTTGGCTGGCAGGCTCCGGTTTGGCTGTGGTTTATTCGTGAGGAAGCTTGGAGCCAGGAAGGGGAGGGCGTTCCAGCGACCGGTACGCTGTTTGGGCCGGGGGCGCTACCGGACGCGGCGATCGCATCTCTGGCGACGCTTTCCAGCCGTCTGCGTCGCGCGGGGATGTCAGTGCTGCTCCGCGATACCCGTCACGACTGGCTGCTGAAATTGTCCGATCGGCTGCGCGGGGCTCTTAAACAACAGTTAACGCCGTTGCTGACCAGCTTGATGACCGGGCCCGCGCCTTATCGTTTGCGCGGCGTGATGTTCAGCCCTGTACTGCCAGCAACCTCCACGCTGCCGCACGCGCGGCTGGGCCACCCGGCCTGGCAGGCGCTGGAAGAAGACTGTTTGCACGAACATCCACGGAAACTGGGTTTTCACTGGCAGCGCGTGCTGCGTCTGATACTGCTGGCGTTAGTTCTGTTGTGGGGGGCAG
The DNA here is from genome assembly GCF_022647505.1 of [Pantoea] beijingensis. NCBI lineage: Bacteria > Pseudomonadati > Pseudomonadota > Gammaproteobacteria > Enterobacterales > Erwiniaceae > Erwinia > [Pantoea] beijingensis. The sequence continues at coordinate 2,706,883 of NZ_CP071409.1, read as the reverse complement.
GAACGCTGCTGTCGCTGGGGGTTAACCGTGCGCAAATTTATCAGGCGCAGGAAACCGCGCGCGTTGCCGCCGATACCCGGCACCCCTTGACCGAACGCCTGCGTAATCAGCTCGTGCTTCAGCAGGCCATTGCCCGTTTGCAGAACTGCGAAGTGCACGGAGCACCGTGGTACACCCGCTTTGGCCTCAATCAGGACAGTGATACGCTGCGGATGCTCTGGCCACTGTACGCCCGTAACAACCAGACGCTGATGCGTGATGTACTGGCCGGCGAACTACACCGTCAGCTCAATGCCTTTGTACAACTTCCTCCTGCCAGTGATGCGCGAACGTCAGCAACCCGGAAAACCTATGACTTGCTCAAAAGCTACCTGATGCTGGCTCGTCCAGATAAAGTGGATGCACCCTGGCTTGCCGGAAATATGCTGAAAGCCTGGCCGTCCCGCACGGGCGTTGCCAACAGTGTCTGGCAGACCCAGGCGCCGAAATTGCTCGGCTTTTACGCTCAGAATCTGCCGTCCCATCCGGAATGGAAAATCAAACCGGATGTGGAGCTGGTGGGAACCGTGCGTCAGATCCTGCTCAAGCAGATTGGGCAGCGTAATGCGGAGTCAGGTCTGTATCAGGAGATGCTACAGCGTATCGCCCGCAACTGGCCGGATTTAACGCTGGGGGATATAACCGGCGATACCGATGCATCGACCCTTTTCTCGACCTCCGAGGTGGTACCGGGAATGTTCACCCGGCAGGCGTGGGAAGAGCAGGTTGAAAACGCCATTGATGAGGTCGTGAAAACCCGCCGTTCGGAAATTGACTGGGTGCTGACGGATAAGACCCATCAGGCGAGCAACGATATCTTGCCAGAAGCGCTGAAGCAGCGCCTGACAGAACGTTACTTCACCGATTTCGGTAATGCCTGGTTGAATATGGCCAACAGCATCCAGTGGAATGAAGCGGGCTCATTGTCTGAAGCCATTGCTCAGCTCAACCTGCTGGCGGATGTGCGCCAGTCGCCGCTGGTGGCGCTGATGAACACGTTGGCCTGGCAGGGGCAGACCGGGGCCAAAGGTGAGGCGTTGGCCGATTCACTGGTGAATTCCGCGAAGAAACTGGTGGGGCGTAAAAAAAATGCGCAGCGGTTTATTGAGCAGGCTCAGGGGCCGAAAGGTCCTCTGGATGCGGTATTTGGTCCGCTAAATGGCCTGATGGCCGGGAAAGACGGCACGGGTAGCAACGGCAACCTGAGTTTCCAGTCCTGGCTGGCGCGTGTGACACAGGTGCGCCTCAAGCTGCAACAGGTTACCAGTGCGCCGGATCCGCAGGCGATGGCACAGATGTTGGCTCAGACAGTCTTCCAGGGCAAAGCGATAGATCTGACCGATACCCGGGATTACGGTAGCCTGGTCGCCGCAAGCCTCGGTCAGGAGTGGAATGGTTTTGGTCAGGCGTTGTTTGTTCAGCCGCTGGACCTGGCGTGGCGCCAGGTGCTGGCTCCGGCTGCAGGGAGTCTCAATGCCCGCTGGCAGAGTACCATCGTGTCGCAGTGGAACACTGCATTTGCCGGACGCTACCCGTTTAAGGCCACGGGAAGTGATGCCTCGCTGCCGTTGCTGGCGCAGTTCCTGCGTGGCGACTCCGGTCGCATTGCCGCGTTCCTGAAAACCAATCTTGGTGGGATCCTGCATCAGGAAGGAAGCCGCTGGGTGGTTGATCCTTCAGCAAGCCAGGGCATGACGGTAAATCCGACATTTCTGAACGCCATTAATCAACTGGCGAATATCGCAGATATTGTTTTCTCGCAGGGTGATGCCGGTATTCATTTTGAGCTGATGGCACGCCCATCGCGTGATGTTGCTCAGATGCAGCTGGCGCTGGACGGTCAGAACCTGGATTACTTTAACCAGATGGAAAGCTGGCAGAGCTTTACCTGGCCGGGGAATACTTACTATCCGGGCGTGGACCTCAGCTGGCGTTCCGTGAGTACCGAAATGCAGTTGTATGCTCATAATCAGGGAAACTGGGGCTTTATCCGGTTGCTGGATAAGGCTTTGATTACTCCACTGGATAGCAGCCGAACCCAACTGGTTTGGATCACGCCGGACGGCAACCCGTTGAAATTTATTATGCGTAGTGAGCTGGGTGACGGGCCATTGGCGCTTCTGAAACTTCAGGGTTTTCGTTTGCCTGAATCAATTTTTTCAGTCGATCCTGACGATGTGAATACCACTTTGGCTTCCTCGGAGGGACAATAACATGGGGGCAGCACGTCGCTCCTGGTGCTCTGTGTTTCGCACGAGGCAGCAGAGTCTGAGGCTCTCATCCGAATACCCAATGGCCTGACGTATTAGGACTGCTGGCTGCCGCCTCGCGCAGAAGATGCGGGGCAGCAGATGCCTACCTGACTTTCTTTTTTGACTACCACACTATTCAGGAATCGCGTACATGGATGATTTAACCCTGCGCTATTACGAGGCCGAGATGCGCTATTTGCGCGAAGCCGGTAAAGAATTTGCCCGTGCTCACCCCGACCGCGCAGCGATGCTCAATCTGGATAAAACCGGTGCCCGTGACCCATATGTGGAGCGCCTGCTTGAAGGTTTCGCCTTCCTGATGGGACGCCTGCGCGAAAAGCTGGATGATGACCTGCCGGAGCTGACCGAAGGGCTGGTAAGCCTGCTCTGGCCGCACTATATGCGCACTATTCCATCACTCTCCGTCGTGGCGTTCGATCCGGAATGGCAACAACTAAAGCAGGCTGAAATCCTGTCTGAGGGGTTTCCGGTGTTGTCTCGTCCGGTTGGGCCGGATAAAACCGTCTGCCAGTACCGTACCACCCGTGATATCACTCTGCAGCCCCTTCATCTGGCTGATGCGTGCCTACAGACAGAGCCGGACGGACGTGCGGCTATTCGGCTGCGCTTTGAGTGCGCCGCCAGGGTGGACTGGGCGAAAAGCGGGATCGGTCATGTCGCTATTTACCTGGACGCTGAAAGTCCGGTGGCTTCGGCTCTGCATCTGGCGCTGACCCGCCGGGTTCATGCGATGTATACCCGCCATGCGGCAACGCGTACTGAACGCATCCGCTTTAACGGCTGGTGCAAACCAATGGGTTTTGAAGACAACGAACGTCTGTGGCCAAAAGGTGATTCGACCTTTAGCGGTTACCAGCTACTGCTGGAGTACTTCAGTTTCCGCCAGAAATTTATGTTTGTTGAGCTGCGCGGGCTGGAGTTGACCGGGCTGAATCAGGACACGACCTGGTTTGAAACCGATATTGTGCTCGACGGCGGCTGGCCATCTGATATGCCGTTTGAAACCGAAAATTTTCGTCTGCACTGTGCCCCGGTGATTAACCTCTTTACCCTGGAAGCGGACCCGCTGACCCTCGATCCGTTGGAAAACGAATACCTGCTGCGCCCGCTGCGCGTGCAGGACGGACATACCGAGATCTACAGCGTTGATAACATTCACGGCGCGGTGAAAAATGGCAAACACCCTTACGTGCCGTTCACCAGTTTTCGCCATCGTGGCGGTATGATGCGCTACGATGCGCCGGAGCGTTATTTCCATACCCGCGTGAAGCGTGGCCCGTCCGGGCTGTATGACACCTGGCTTATTCTCGGGGGGCGTTCGTTTGAGATGGAGCAACTGACGGAAAAACCCGAGTCGTTATCGATGCGCATCACCGGGACCAACGGACAGATGCCGCGTAAGGCGCTGGAAAGTACGCTGCTTGATAGGGTCGTGAAAGCGGGAAAAGTGCCTGTGAAGGTAATGAACCTTAATGCGCCCACCTTGCCACTGTATCCGCCTGCGAATGATCGCTTTCACTGGCGCGTCATGAGCCACCTGGGCTCCAGCTTCTTAAGTATGATGGATAACCCTGAAGTACTGCGCGGTACGCTGGCACTGTATGACTGGACAGATGATGAAATGAACCGTCGCCGGCTGGAGGCCATTGTAGCGGTGAAGCATACGCTGATCCGCCGGTTTGAGCGTGGCTACATGTTGCGCGGCGTGGATATTGAGGTGACGTTGAACGCCGACAACTTCGCGGGCGAGGGTGATGTAAATCTGTTTGGTGAAATGCTGCATCGCTTCTTTGCGCTGTATGCCGATGTTCACCTTTTCAATCAGCTGACGCTGGTACTGCAACCGACAGGGAAACGACTGCGATGGAAAGAGAATCACAGCCAGCACGTGCCGGGCTGACCGAGCAACTTAAAAAGGATATCTGGCGGGTTAACTTCTACCGGTTCTGCCAACTGCTTGAGCAGGACAATCCCGGTGCGCCGTTGCTCGGTACTGCCAATAAGCCGACCGCCGATCCTGTGCGTTTCCGTCCCTGGCCTGGGATGGGCTTTCCGGCAAGTGAGTTGCGTGCCGTAGAAACAGACGAAGACCATCCGGAGCTGCCACCGACGGTGCGCACCACCTTTCTGGGGATGTACGGCGTGGACTCGCCGCTGCCGACGGCCTACCTGGATGATATTGCCCAACGCCGCGAAGGATATGAAGCTACGGCATCATTTCTTGATATTTTCAGCCACCGCATTACCACCCAGTACTACCGTATCTGGCGTAAGTACGCCTACCCGGCGACGTTTGAATCAGGTGGTACGGATGCGACTTCACAGTGCCTGTTAGGTCTGGTCGGGCTGGGCATTCCCGGCACGGCGGATAATGTGGCCACTCCGGTCTCACGTTTTCTGGCGCTGCTGGGCACCATGCGCCTGCCGACCCGTAATGCCGAGGGGATTCGCCAACTGGTTGGCCTGCTGGCGCCGGACACCACGGCGACCATTATCACCCCTGATCCGGTAAAGGTCCGGGTGTCGCAGCGCAGCGGTCTGGGGAAAGGCAGCCGCGTCGCCCTGTCACAGCGGGCGACGCTCGGCAAAACCGGGAAAGAAGCCTGTAGCCGCGTATTGCTGATGTTGGCGACGAATAACCCGGAAGAAGCTGAAGGCTGGTTGCCCGGCGGGCAACTCCACACTGACCTGCTGGTGCTGCTGCGGGTCTACCTGGGTTATCGTTCAGACGTGCGACTACGGCTGACCGTCCCGGTGAGTTCGCTGCCTGAACCGCGTTTAGGGCAAAAGCGCTGTATCCAGCTTGGCCGCACTGGCGTGCTGGGACTGAAAAATGGCAAGCCTGGGAAATGTGCCCATCTGACCGTCAGCCTGGGCTGTTACGAAGGACTGGACTGCAGGCCGCTGTCTCCGGCACAGGATGGCGATTACCGCTTCGATTAATTCTGCTGTTTATTCTGGAAGGAATCTCTGAATGACATCTATTTCCCTGCGACAGGTTGTCCTGCTCGCTCTCTGCAGTTTACTGGCGGGTTGCGGACTGACGCAGACCGTCACTGAGGGTACCGTCAGCATGACCAAAGCCATTTTCTACAAAAAGATAAAGGTGCTGCATCTTGACTTTGAACCACGCGCGGCGGCCAATGCCGATGAAGCTCAGACGCCGCTGGCGACCATGGTCCGGGTATATCAGTTAAAAGACCGTCAGAAAGTGGAGGCCGCCGACTACCAGAAACTGCTGCGTGATGCCGACAGCACGCTGAAAGAGGACATGGTGGCGAGCAAATCCCTGTTGGTGATGCCCAAAGGCAGTGTCTCTCTTAATATGCCGATGGATGAAGACGCGAAGTATGTCGCGATCATCGGGCTGTTTAACAGGCCGGAGATGAAGAACAATACCTGGCGACTGGTGTTGAGCCGTGATGACCTCGATCCGGACAAACCTCGCACCATTGAGCTTGGGAAGGGTTCCCTGACGCTGGTTCCCGTTAAGGAGTGACGAGTATGGCAATGGACAACTGGCTGGCCCTGTTTGACGGGCAAACGCGCTACACGCTTGAGATAAACGACAGCCGGGTAAAACCGGATGTGCTGAACTTTTACGGGCGCGAAGCGCTGAGTGCGCCATCGAAGTGGCGCATTGAGTTCACCACGCAGCAAAGCGATGTGGCGGCGGAAGAGGTGCTGCTGACATATGCCACGCTACGGATGCTCAGTGGTCGCGAAATCCACGGTGTGGTTACGGCGTTTGAATGGTTGGGCTCAACCGCCGACCAGACGCACTACAGCGTAACGCTCTCCTCCCGGCTGTCGCTGCTTTCGCATACCCGGCGCTGCGCGGTGTACCAGAATCTTTCCGTGCCGGAGCTGGTGGAGCAGGTGCTGCGTAAGCATGGTCTGGAAGGGGCGGATTTTGAGTTTCGTCTGGAAAAGCGCTACCCACAGCGTGATCTCATCACCCAGTGGCGTGAAAGCGACCTGCAGTTTATTCAGCGCATTCTTTCAGAGGTCGGCATCTGGTTCCGTACCGGAGTGAACGACGTCACCGGACTGGACACGGTGATCTTTGCCGACGGTCAGCAATTTTATCAGTTTGGTGAGCATCTGCCGTATCAGGAGCCGTCAGACCTTTATGATGGTGCGGCGGAATCGGTATGGGGCCTGCGCACCTGGCATAACACGGTGGCCGGGCGGGTAAGAAGCCGTGATTACAACTACCGCACGGCGACCACGCCGATGGATTCTGCCGTTAGCGTCAGAAACAGTGCCACCACAACGGGAGAGCACTACTGCTACGCGGCCCCGTTTCTTGACGCGGGGGACGACAGCACCTCTGAGCCGGAAACGGAGAGCGGGGCATTTTACGCCCGGCTTCACCACGAGCGCGAGCTGAATAAATCGGCCAGACTGCACCTGTTCAGCAACGCGGCCGGGCTGATGCCGGGCATGGTACTGGAAGCGGACGGCAGCAACCTTAACGACCTGAAGGAAGGCGTGGTGATAACCCTCACCACCTACAGCGCCGCGCGTGACAGCCGTCTGCACGTATCGGCGTGGGGCATGCCGTACAGCGAACAGTTCTGCTTCCGCCCGAAAGAAGAAGTCCGCCCGAAGATACATGGCACGCTGCCGGCGCGTATTGAAAGCCGGGAGAAACACGACACCTATGCCCATCTTGATAACCTGGGCCGCTATCGGGTGAAGATGGACTTCAGCCGCGAAGAGGCGGAGCCCGGTTACCACTTCTTGTGGATACGTCAGGCGAAGCCGTACTCGGGCGACACATACGGTTGGCATACACCGCTTATCGATGGTACCGAAGTGGGCATTGCGTATGACGACGGCGATATCGACCGGCCGTATATCGCTCATGCTTTCCATGACTCTGAACACGTCGATATCGTGACCCGCGACAACCGAAGTCAGAATATTCTGCGCACGGCGGGCCAGAACGAACTGCGGATGGAAGATCAGCGGGGGCAGGAGCATATCGCGCTCACCACGCCATTCGGCGGCACGCAACTGAATCAGGGGCATATCGTCGATGGGCAGAATAAGCAACGGGGTTCAGGCTTCGAGCTGCGCACCGATGAGTACGGCGTTATCCGCGTGGCGAAAGGGCTGTTTATCACCGCTGACGGACAGGCCAAAGCCGCAGGTGAGGTGCTGGATATGGCGACGGCGCTCAGGGAAATTGAAGTGTGCCGTAATCAGCTCCAGCAGTTAGCCGTGGCCGCAGAACAGGCGCAGGCGCTGGAGGCGGATATTGCCAGTCAGATAGCCATGTTCGACCAGCGCCTGAAACCGCTGAACGAAATAATCCATTTCCACGGCCCGCAGGGCGTGGCGTTCAGCAGCGGGGAGCATATGCAGCTTGCCGCCAGCCAGAACGCGGCGATAAATGCGGGTGGAGATTTCAGCAGCGGATCGATAGGTAACACAGCGATTCTGGCCGGAGAACGCGTCGGTCTGTTCGCGCGTACGGGGTCGCTGACGCTGAACGCCAGCGAAGGCCCGGTGCAAATCCAGGCGCAGAACGGCGCGATGCACTTATCCGCAGAACAAAAGCTGAGCCTGATATCGGCGAGCGATATGCTGTTTGCGGGCAAAAGGAAGGTGACGCTGATTGGCGGCGGCAGCTATCTGAAAATTGAAGGCGGAAAGATAGAGTACGGCACGGACACGACCTATACGCGGAAGATTAAGCGCACGCATCATACGGTGCCCACATCACAGCCGATTGACTTCCCGGAAATTCACCCGGTGATACAGGACAAAATCTGTATTCCATGTCTGTTAAAAGCCATCCAGGCAAATGACGGTATTGTGCAGGGAGCATAATGATGGATTCCAGTGAGCTGTTGGCGGCATTCCCGGTGAAAACGGAAGAAAATATCTGCCTGCTGTTTGAAGCTGGCGCACAGTCGGTAAGGGATTTTCAGGAGGTTAAATCGCAACATGAAGACAGGCTTCATTCGCTGTATCTCCACCCGCAGTTAACGGAATTTAAGGACTATGGCCCCTGGCTGCTGGCAGTAGATGATAGAGAACAGCTAACAGATTATCTGAATACATTACCTGGTTGTGTTGCGGTGATTGTCTCAACCCGCTATCCGCCCTCGCTGGCCGTGCAGTTGTCCCGTGGATGTACCATCGTGCCACCCGAAGGCGCGGCAGTTCTGACGCGCTTCTATGCCAGCCATGTTGTTGAGGTGCTGGCTGGCCGTGCAGAGCATGACTGGCATGCTTATCTGTTCAACGGCATCACGCAATGGTGGTTCCCCGGTGAGACGCAATGGCAGCGACTCAGCATTTCTGACTCTGCAATTGAACATCCAGGAGATCATATCATCAGGCTGGATAAAACTACATGGCAGCAGATCGCGGATAAGCCAGAAGTGACCAGCGTATTGAATGAGTGGCAGAGGATGCCGACCAGTAAGGTGTTTCCACCGTGTGCACAGCGGTTGATGGTGATAAAGGCGCTGAATAAAAGTAAAGAGACGGGGTTGTTATCCCCGACGGATCAGAAAGTTTTCGCGCTCTGTTACCTCAATGGCGGAAGGCAACAGCTGGAATCAGATGCACTGAGGGGCGCATTACCGAACGTAGTGAATGGAACGCTATCGCTGGCAGAAGTGTTGGTTAACCTTGCAGATACACAGACTGAAAATCTGAAATATTGAGTAAGGCGTGCCGGTTAGCCGCTGATAAGAAGGCGGCAGCTCACCTCCCCGGGCGTAATATTTTTATGAATGCCGGGGATGCCGGTCAGGGACTGAATAAACGGCAGGGAGAGACAATGGGATTTGTTGAACGCCTGGAGCGGGTAGATGGCGCGGTAAACCGGTTTTATGCCCGGCGCAAAGTGTGGATCTGGGGCGTGATATCGCTGCCGGTGCTGTTTGTACTGGGCTGGATGGTCTGGGTGATGTTCTGGGCACCGCCGATGGGCGGCGTGACGCTGATAATTCACAGCAAAATTGACCGTCCGATAAGGGGATTCAGCGTGAACGGCGTGGCGGGGGGTAACGCCGGGGCGTTTAACCCTAATAATAAGTATGCGGGGGAAAATGGGGCATCAACCTGCTGCGGCAGTATCAGGGGAAAGACCGCCGAGGTGATCTGGACCGTTGACTATACAAGAGCACAGTACAATGCCGGGTTACGCACCGAGATTCATAAGGTCATTATGCCGCTGCCTGAACGAAAACGGGGTGAGAACGATCTACACGTCTACTTTTTGCCGGGGGACAACGTATTGCTGGGGTGGAGTGATAACGCCTTCTCGCCCTATGATCCCCGTAGCCCGAACTATACGCCGTCTGCGCTTCTGGAAGGAAAATAGTTATGGAAATGGAAATGGAAATGGATTTGGATATCCTCATTGCGGCGGCGCACCGGGCGCAGCAGGCCGGTGATCGCCGGCCCGGTAACGGCCCACGGATACTGCATATCGGTTTTTTCTTTGACGGCGTGGGGCGCAATATCAGGCAGGGCGTGCCGGTTAGCCGCTGATAAGAAGGCGGCAGCTTACGTCCCCGGGCGTAATATTTTTATGAATGCCGGGGATGCCGGTCAGGGACTGAATAAATGGCAGGGAGAGACAATGGGATTTTTTGAACGCCTGGAGCGGGTAGATGGTGCGGTAAACCGGTTTTATGCCCGGCGCAAAGTGTGGATCTGGGGCGTGATATCGCTGCCGGTGCTGTTTGTACTGGGCTGGATGGTCTGGGTGATGTTCTGGGCACCGCCGATGGGCGGCGTGACGCTGATAATTCATACCCGGCTTGACCGCCCCATTCTGGGATTCAGCGTGAATGGCGTGGCGGGCGGTAACGCGGGGGCGTTTAACCCTAATAATAAGTATGCGGGTGAAAATGGAAAAACAACCTGCTGCGGCAGTATCAGGGGAAAGACCGCCGAGGTGATCTGGACGCTGGATGTCACCGGGCCACAGTATGATACAGGAATGCGACCGGAACAGCGGCGGGTAGTGATGCCGCTGCCTGAGCGCAAGCGGGGTGAGAACGATCTGCACGTCTACTTTTTACCCGGGGACAACGTATTGCTGGGATGGAGTGATAACGCCTTCTCGCCTTATGATCCCCGTAGCCCGAACTATACGCCGTCTGCGCTTCTGGAAGGAAAATAGCTATGCAAATGGATTTGGATGCCCTCATTGCGGCGGCGCACCGGCCGGTGATCACCGGCCCGGTAACGGCCCACGGATACGGCATCGGGTTCTTTTCTGACGGCGTGGGGCGCAATATCGGGCAGGGCGTGCCGGTTAGCCGCTGATAAGAAGGCGGCAGCTTACGTCCCCGGGCGTAATATTTTTATGAATGCCGGGGATGCCGGTCAGGGACTGAATAAATGGCAGGGAGAGACAATGGGATTTTTTGAACGCCTGGAGCGGGTAGATGGTGCGGTAAACCGGTTTTATGCCCGGCGCAAAGTGTGGATCTGGGGCGTGATATCGCTGCCGGTGCTGTTTGTACTGGGCTGGATGGTCTGGGTGATGTTCTGGGCACCGCCGATGGGCGGCGTGACGCTGATAATTCACAGCAAAATTGACCGACCCATTCTGGGATTCAGCGTGAATGGCGTGGCGGGGGGGAATGCCAGCGCCCATAATCCGAACAATAAGTATACGAATGAAAGTGGAGGTGCGACAACCTGCTGCGGCAGTGTCAGGGGAAAGACCGCCGAGGTGATCTGGACACTCAGCGTCACCGGGCCGCAGTATGATACAGGAATGCGGCCGGAACAGCGGCGGGTGGTGATGCCGCTGCCAGAGCGCAAGCGGGGTGAGAACGATCTGCATGTCTACTTTTTGCCCGGGGACAACGTATTGCTGGGATGGAGTGATAACGCCTTCTCGCCCTATGATCCCCGTAGCCCGAACTATACGCCGTCTGCGCTTCTGGAAGGAAAATAGCTATGGAAATGGATTTGGATACCCTCATTGCGGCGGCGCACCGGGCGCAGCAGGCTGATGATTACCAGGTCGGTAACTGTTCACGGATACTGCATATCGGTTTTTTCTTTGACGGCGTGGGGCGCAATATCGAGCAGGACGCGCTGGAAAACCGGCTGAGCAATATTGCCCGGTTGTTCAGAGCATATCCGGAAGAAGAAAATAAAACGGACGCAGTGTCATATAAAAAGCACTACATATCCGGTCTGGGTACTCCCTTCCTGGAAATGGAAGGTGAAGCACTTCAGCAGATTATGGATGGCACCGGTCACGCGGTGCAGGAAAGCCTGAAAAACCAGCCTGCCGATGCGCTGAGGGATATTATCAAAGCGAAAATGGGTGGCGCCAGCAGCCAGGAGGCCAGCAACGAGTTAAGGCAAAAGCTGCTGACGCCTAAAGGTCAGCTAAAAATGCTGAGGGACGCCACCCTGAAAGGCGTGATTCGGGCAGGTATCGAGGCCACACCCTGGCTACGCGACAACGAGTTTATGGCCTACAGTATGGTGAGCGGGGCCGACACGCGCCTGAACAGTACCCGGATCCGCTTTGAACGCACCTTTGACGATGCGATGAAGAGCGGCGAGGTTCCCGTGCGGCTGATTTCGCTATCGGTGTTTGGTTTTGATATGGGGGGAACCCAGGCCCGGCAGTTTATTGATCTGTTGCTGAATGAAATGTGCGGGCAGGATAAGGAGGGAAAGCCGACCTTCCGCGGTGTGCCGCTTGATATGGTGTTTACTGGACTGTTTGACTGTTCGCGTGATACGCCAATGAGTAGCGATAACGGTCTGGACTATGCCAGCAGCATCCTGGAATGGGTGCCGGAAAAACGCGTGGAGACAGCGGGGCAAATTATCTCGCTGTTCGGGCGCAAGTATCTTGACCATCAGTCACCGTTACCCGAGCCGGTCAAAAAATCGCTGCACCTGGTGGCGGCGCATGAGCGCCGACGCTGGCGGTGCGTTTATCGCACCGGTCGGGACGATGCCGGGCATCAGGAGATATTAATGCCGGGATGCAGCGAAGATATCGGTGGCGGCTTAAAACCCGATGTGCAGAAACCGAGCGCTGAGCTGTGCCGAGTGTCGCTACGGCAGATGTACAAAGAGGCGATGAAGGCAGGGGTTCCTTTCCCTGATTTCAGCTCGCTGTATGATACCGACCGGTTGGTATGGTCTTATTTTGACATTCGTGACAGCGTGGAAAGTCAGTCGGTTGATCGCTGGGTCACGTCATATCAGCGCGCAGTCAGTGCCAGCGAACTGAGCTATCGGGCGATGAACCGGCACCTTGACGGTTATTTTGAGTGGTTGGGTCGGCAGTTTTACGAATACAAAAGTGAGCTGCGCCGGCTGGAAGGTATCCGGGACGGAATACTGTTATCGCCGTCGTCAATGGCGGGGCTGGTGGGGGTTTCACTTCAGGCCCGTCAGGCAAGGGATGAGGTAATGGATGATATTCTGACGCTGAAAAAACACTGGAGCTGGCTGTCTGATGTCGCAAATGCGGCCCATCTTCTGCTGACCCGGGAGTATCATTACCCCCCGCAGCTTTATCTGGACAATATCCTTATGCCTGCACGTGATCGTGCTGAGCATTTTCTCGCATGTGGTGTGGCAGGGCACGATGGAAAATCTCCACCGGTTAGATGGTGCGTGGACGCATCGGTGCTTTATGCGTGGTTCGTGCATGATGTGCAGCGTGCTGAAGGCATTAATGACGGATATTTTTCAGTGCGCTGGATGGAACCCCGGAAGTGACAATAATTTGCAGAAAATCCCCGGTGAATTGCGCTACGCCATTGATGCCGAGCTGAAAGGGGTTGGACTGGTTCGCTACGGCACGGGATTTATGCCGCAAGGGAAAGTCCTGCTGCGTCATCTCAGGCAACAGCAGTACCTCAACAATTAATCAGGCACTCAGGCCATTTTTATCTCCCGGAGTGGGAGCAGCAGGTCAAGTATGTCGGCAAAAGCACGGTTTCTTAAAAAAATTCAGGCATTGCAGCCTGCTTCCTGTTCTTTTGAACGTAAAAGTCAGGCGGACATTGCAGCGTTCCGTCTGCGCATGAGCGAGCTTCAGGAATGTATCGCGCAATGGCTGACGGATACGGGTATCGAAACGGAAACGTCAACCGTTTCACTCACTGATTTACTGGTGGATAACCAGGCGTTCGATCTTCCGGCGCTGCGACTTTACTACGATAAAAAGGCGATAAAGTTTACGCCACTTTATTTGTACGGACAGGGCGTAACGGGATGCGTTGAAGTGAGTCTCTGTGTCGAAAGAAAACAGACGCCCTTGTATCGTCTGTTTATGCGTGCAGGCAGCCATAACGACTGGTGCTGTCGCCCTGCGGAAACGCCCGCTGGCCCCGTCACGGTATTCGATGAGGAGATGTTTTTCAGCATGATTGAAAGTGTGTTGCCATAGTCACTCGTAGCACGACCTGACAGCGTCTGCAGTGTCGGGGTTCAGGAAGGTATCTGTGAAACATGCACCGCTATCGGGCGTTGTCGGGGGAAGGACTTTCATCCCGATGATACATCGGGTAGCGACTCAGGCTGGATAAAATAAAAGCCCCGGCTTTATCGCCAGGGCTTTATCAATGAGTGAAGAGGACGGATTGTCACCTTCTGCGGGGGCTTTTACTTCGCTTTACCCTGGTTAGCAACGGCTGCGGCTTTCGCGGCAATCTCGTCAGCATCACCCAGATAGTAGTGTTTAATGGGTTTGAAGTTTTCGTCGAACTCATAAACCAGCGGCACGCCCGTTGGGATATTCAGTTCGAGGATCTCTTCTTCACTCATGTTATCCAGGTATTTTACCAGCGCACGCAGCGAGTTGCCGTGGGCGGCGATAATCACTTTCTCACCGCTTTTCATGCGAGGAAGGATAGACTCTTCCCAGTATGGCAATACGCGATCGATAGTCAGCGCCAGGCTTTCCGTGGTGGGCAGCTGCTCAGCGGTCAGTGCCGCATAGCGTGGGTCGTGTCCCGGGAAGCGCTCGTCTGCACGATCCAGCTCCGGTGGCGTGACCGCAAAGCCGCGGCGCCACTGTTTTACCTGCTCGTCACCGTATTTCTGCGCGGTTTCGGCTTTATCCAGTCCCTGCAGCGCACCGTAGTGGCGCTCGTTCAGACGCCATGATTTTTCAACCGGCAGCCAGACCTGATCCACTTCGTCCAGAATGTTCCATAACGTATGGATTGCACGCTTCAGCACCGAGGTATAGGCGAAATCGAAGGTAAAGCCTTCTTTTTTCAGCAGTGCGCCCGCTGCTTTGGCTTCAGTACGGCCTTTATCGGACAAATCAACATCGTACCAACCAGTGAAACGGTTTTCATTGTTCCACTGGCTTTCACCGTGACGTACCAGAACCAGTTTAGTGACAGCCATCGCTTAACTCCTTAATAATCTGATGTTTCAAGGATAATATCTCACAGTATACTGCTGAAGCGGGCAGCGCACCAGCCGCGTAACTCACTGTGCGTTACTCCGGCTACCTTCTGCTCATTTCTCACGCAGCATCAGCATGCGGTTAGCGTATAGCGCGTCACGGAACGCCAGGTTTCGTCAGGGTGCAACCAGCAATCAGGCTGAGGCCAGTCGGCGCGGTTGGGCGAGTCAGGTAAAAAACCGCTCTCCAGCGCGATCCCCTGGTAATCCGCATAATTACCCTGTCCACGGGCTGGCGTACCGTTGAGATAGTTTCCGGCGTAGAACTGTAGCGCTGGCGCGCTGGTTGCGACCGTCAGGCGCAGCTTATTATCGGCAGACCAGAGCTGCGCTGCAGGCTGCGAGTCGTCGCCCCTGGCATCCAGCAAAAAGGCGTGGTCGTACCCCTTTACCGCTAACTGATCCTCATCCTGCAGGAACCTCTCTGCAACACAGTGTGGCTGACGGAAGTCAAAACTGGTCTGCTCAACGTTTTTCAGACCAGCGCGTGGGATACCGTTGCTGTCGACCGGCAGATAGCGGTTAGCCAGCAGTTGCAGGCGGTGCTGCCTGGCATCGCCCTGATGCGCATCAAGGTTGAAATAAGCATGGTTGGTCAGGTTGACCGGGCAGGGACGATCGACCGTTGCCTGATAAGTGATGGACACGGTGTTGTCATCATCAAGGTGATAGCGTACCGAGGCCAGCAGGTTGCCAGGAAAGCCCTGATCGCCATCAGGTGAATCGATGTGATAGTGCACTTCGCTTTCACTCTGACTCACGATCTGCCAGCGTCGCTTATCGAAACCTTCAGGCCCGCCATGCAATTGATGCACGCCCTGATTCGCCACCAGGGGGAGTTTGCCCTCGCACAAGGTCGCGTTAGCAATGCGATTGGCATAGCGGCCTATGGTGGCGCCCAGATAAGCTGACTGATGCAGATAATCAGATGGGGTTGTGCAGCCCAGCAGGGCGTCCCTGACGCTTCCATCTTTCATGGGGACGCGTGCGGAAAGCCAGGTTGCTCCCCAATCCATAAAAGTGGCGACCATGCCGTTACGATTACGCAGTACGGTGATGCGCCAGGGTTGGCCATCCGGCGCGTGTGAATTTGGCGTTAGCATTGTCCCGCCCCCGCCGCGGCTTTACAGACATAGAAGGTCTCTTTAATGCCGGACTTTGCTTCATAGTGCGCAGCAACCGCGGCTTTAACACTATCGACTTTATCTTGTGGCATAAGTGCTACGATGCAGCCGCCAAAACCGCCGCCAGTCATGCGTACGCCACCTTGCTCGCCGATCACTCCTTTCACGATGTCGACCAGCAGGTCGATGGGAGGAACGGTAATCTCAAAATCGTCCCGCATCGAGGCATGAGATTCTGCCATCAGCACGCCCATACGCGTCAGATCGCCTTTGCTCAGGGCATCGGCCGCTTCCAGCGTACGGGCATTCTCCGTCAAAACATGACGTACGCGCCTGGCGACCAGCGGGTCGAGCGCCTGTTCAACGGCCTTAAACTGTTTGATATCCACATCGCGGAGCGAAGGCTGGGCAAAGAATCTCGCACCGGTTTCACACTGTTGACGGCGAGTATTATATTCGCTGCCCACCAGGCTACGGCGGAAATTTGAGTTGATAATCACCACGGCGATTCCTTCCGGCATCGGGACTGGACGTGTACCCAAAGTACGGCAGTCCAGCAGCATGGCATGATCTTTTTTACCCAGCGCAGAAATCATCTGATCCATAATGCCGCAATTGCAGCCAACAAACTGGTTTTCCGCTTCCTGGCCGTTGACGGCAATTTCCGCGGCATCGACGGGTAAATGGTACAACTGCTGGATGGCGGTGCCCACCGCGACCTCAAGCGACGCGGAGGAGCTTAACCCGGCGCCCTGCGGTACATCGCCGCTGATGACCATATCCACACCAGCAAAATTTTTATTACGTTTTTGCAGGTGTTTCACCACGCCTCGCACATAGTTGGCCCACATCTGATCCTTATGGCTCATGATCGGCGTATCAAGTGAAAAAACGTCTTCCTGATTATCATAATCGGCGGCGATCACGCGGATCTGGCGATCGTCACGTTTGGCACAACTGATGACCGTTTGATAATTAATGGCACAGGGCAGGACAAAACCGTCGTTATAATCGGTATGTTCTCCGATCAGATTAACGCGCCCCGGAGCCTGGATAGTGTGGGTTGGCGGATAGCCGAATTTTTCACTAAAAATGTGTTGGGTCTTCGTTTTTAAACTCATTGTGATGTCCCCGTCTGGCGAAAATGAATATCGCTGACAGAACGCAGCCGTTCTGCCGCCTGTTCCGCCGTTAAATCGCGCTGGGTTTCAGCCAGCATTTCGTAACCCACCATAAATTTACGAACGGTTGCGGAGCGTAGCAGCGGCGGATAAAAGTGGGCATGTAACTGCCAGTGCTGATTATCTGCGCCATTGAACGGTGCGCCGTGCCAGCCCATAGAATAGGGGAAAGCGCACTGAAACAGATTATCGTAGCGGCTGGTCAGCTGTTTCAGCGCCAGTGCTAAATCCTCGCGCTGCTCATCGTTCACATCAATGAGGCGCTGAATATGTGCTTTTGGCAGCAGCAATGTTTCAAACGGCCATGCGGCCCACCATGGCACCACCGCCAGCCAGTGCCGGGTTTCTACCACGGTACGGCTGCCATCCTTCAATTCGCGTTCGCCGTAATCCACCAGCATCGGCGAGCCGTTTCGGGAAAAATAGTCGCGCTGCGTGTCATCCTCGCGTTTGACTTCATTGGGCAGAAAGCTATTTGCCCAGACCTGTCCGTGCGGATGTGGATTAGAGCACCCCATCGCTGCGCCCTTATTTTCGAAAACCTGCACCCATGGATAGCGTTGGCCCAGTTCTGCGGTTTGTGCCTGCCAGGTGTCGATGATTTGCACCAGCGCGGTTAAGGGGAGTTCCGGCAGCGTTTTACTGTGGTCAGGGGAGAAACAGATCACTCTGCTGGTGCCGCGCGCGCTTTCACAACGCATGAGTAAATCATCACTGACGGGTGCCGCAGGCGTATCCGCCATCAGCGCGGCAAAATCATTGGTAAAGACGTAAGTTCCGCTATAGTCGGGATTTTTATCACCCGATGCGCGGGTATTACCGGGACATAAAAAACAGTCGGGATCGTGAGGCGGTAGTGTTTCCGGTGACGGAGTTTCCTGTGCACCTTGCCACGGGCGTTTGGCCCGGTGCGGAGAGACTAAAACCCACTGATCTGATAAAGGGTTGTAGCGGCGATGAGGATGATCAACCGGATTAAATGTTGGCATCTTTTTTCCTGGTATCCTGATAAAGCGCAAGGGCTGACTTAAACGTAGCATATTGGTGAGGCAGGAAGCGTGATCGAGTTTGAATAAATGGAATCGGTTACACAAGGAGTTATTCTTGTTTTTTCTGTGGTAATAGTGATTTTTTATTTTTTCATCTTCTAAATATGCCAATCTTTTGGTAGCGATTACATTGCTACTTTAACCATTGGTCCAAAGTCGAGTGGAAGAGATGTTCGCGAAGCGCTGCAGATTCTCCATACTTTGCTGATGGGCGAGCAGGCTTTCGGCTGCACAGATGTCTTCAAGCACGGTGACGTCGATGCCGCGCTCATGGGCTTCACGTACCGTACTTTCGATGGTCAGACAGGAACTAATACCGGCAATTAGCAGGTGTTGACGCTTGTGCTGGTGTAACCAGGCTAATAAATTGTTACCAGTAAAGGCACTCAGACCACGATGTTCAAAGACCTCATCATGCTGCTGTACATTCACATTTTCCAGCCAGTGGCTACCGGCTGAGCCAGCGCGGAGCGCACCGATTAATTTCATCTGTGTAAATAGCAGTGAATGCGCGGGCATCGCCTGATAATCGTCACCGAACTGTATCCTGCTCCAGATTACTGGAATTTTACGTACACGTGCATAGGCGGTAGCTGCGTTAACGCGCGTGACGATGTTACGTTCCACCACCTGTGAGTAGCAGGCGTTTGCGCGGCCTTTAATACCCGCGAGATCCTCAATTAAATTCACGATAACGAGCGCAGCAGTCATAGCTTCTCCAGAATAAAAACGGTCCATGATAATGATAAAAAATTGGCTGCGATCTGCTGTCCACAAGTGTTGCGGGATATGTATTCAGGAGGAAATTGGCCAGCGTCATGCTGGCCGAAAAAAGAGGGGTCAGGCGAGCGTTTCCTGATGATAACGATATATTTCGCCATCCGGGATAAAAGTGAGCCGGTGGGTAATGCATTGCGGCGCATCTTCCGCATGATGTGAGACAAACAGCAACTGCGTTTGCCCTTCACCGATCAGCACATCGACAAAGCGACGTACCAGTAAACGATTGATCGGATCCAGCCCCTGTAAAGGTTCATCAAGGATGAGTAATGCCGGATGTTTGACCAGTGCCCGGGCAATCAGCACCAGCCGTTGTTGCCCCCATGAAAGACTATGAAAAGGCGAGTCTGCCATGACATTATTCATGCCAAGCAGCGCCAGCCACTGGCTGGCCAGCGCTTGCTGGCGGTCAGATACCGCCTGATAGATACCAATTGAATCGAAAAACCCGGAGATAATGACATTACGCACGCTGGTGCTGACGCGATAGTCGAGATGCAGGCTGCTGCTGACATAGCCAATATGCTGTTTAATATCCCAAATGGTTTCGCCACTGCCGCGGCGAATACCAAAAAGCGTTAAATCGTTGCTGTATCCCTGAGGTTGATCGCCGGTAACCAGGCTCAGCAGCGTCGATTTTCCCGCACCGTTTGGTCCCACAATTTGCCAGTGCTGGCGCGGTTTTACTTCCCAGCTCAGGTTGTGCAGGATAGGGCGGTCGTTATAAGAGACGACACCATTTTTTAACACAATGAGTGAATTATCCGGGACTAATGGCGGTTTTGCGCTCGCGTTATCGGCTTCCGGTAACGCCATGCCTGCCAGACGTTCGCTATGTGCCAACTGCGCGACCAATGCTTCGGCCAAAATGGCGGCCCGCTCGCCAACGTGGGTTAGCGTGCATTCTGCCAGTACACCCACTTTTTCCACAAAATCAGGAATATCATCAAAACGGTTAAGTACCAGTACCAGCGTAATACCCTGTTGATGCAGTTCGCCCAGAACCGCAGCAAGATTAGCGCGTGATTCGACATCCAGGCCGTCAAAAGGCTCATCGAGGATTAACAGGTCTGGCTGTGCCATCAAGGCCTGGCATAACAGAGTTTTGCGCGTTTCCCCGGTGGAAAGGTATTTAAAGCGGCGCTGCAGCAACGAGGTGATACCAAACTGCATGGCCAACTGCTGGCAGCGGGCGCTGTCCTTGACGTCATCCTGAATAATTTCGGCGGTGGTACGTCCGGTATCCTCTTCTCCCGGGCTGAGCATATCGGTATTGTTCCGCTGCCACTCTTCGGAAACTAACGTTTGCAATTGCTCCAGAGACAGGCGCGTCGGTTTAAGAAAATCGCAGCGTCGGCTACCTTGTAACTGCCTCAATTCGCCGGATAGGGCTCGTGCCAGTGAGGATTTACCACTGCCGTTTGCGCCAACAAACGCCCAGCTTTCGCCTTGGGTCAGGGTAAGATCGTTGAGGGTTAATATTCGGGTATCACTAAGATGAAACGTGCCTTGCGAAATTTGCAATACAGCCATTTTACATTCCATTTTATGCATCGTAAGGGATGATTTAAACGGCTGCGTCGCGCAAAGTCAAACGGGGAGCGTGGTTTCAGAGTAGCGTCGCGATGATGACCCGATCGGCATTAAAATGTGCTGTTACTGCCAAACCAGGCTGTAGTTTTTGCTGCTCTACCGTGACATTCGGGACTGTCGCGCATAATGTCTCGCCGCTGCCCAATGTGATTAAGACTTCGCTTTGCTGCTCGCCGCTTTCAATATGTTTAACCGTACCCGCTAACTGATTGTCGGCGCTGGACGGCTGGGTTGAGACATCAATCCACGGCGCTTTGATTAAGATCAGCACTTCTTTACCCGGGGAGAGCTGCAGGCGATTGGCGCTCTGTTCCGTCAGCGCGGCTTTAAGACAGGTTTCGCCATCAGCCAATAGCACTTCGACATGCTGCTGCACCTGCAAATGCGTACGATGCGTGATGGTGCCGAATAATTGGTTGCGCGCGCTGGTTTGCAGTGAAAAACGCGATATAGCGGCGAGCAGACTGTCCAGTGGCAGGCGATCGTCCTGCAATACATCAAAGGCTTTTTGTTGGATTTGCTCCAGCAGCTGAAACAGCTGAATCAGCCGCTCGCCATATAATGTGACCTGCGCGCCACCGCCGCCTTTACCGCCCGTTGCGCGTTCAACCAGGGTGCGGTCGGCTAGCTGATTCATGTCATTAATGGCATCCCAGGCGCTTTTATAGCTGACCCCGGCCAGCTTTGCACCCTGACTGATCGAACCGGTATGCTGAATTTGCTTCAGAAGCGCAATGCGACGCGGGTCGGCAAACAGCTTCTGCTGCAGTTTGATAATCAGTGAAATGTCGGCCTGCATGGTTCTTCCCTGCGGTTAATGATTGGAAGAGTGTAAAGCACAGGCACGAATTGTTGTAGGGGCGAGAAGGAATTCGCCCCGGAAATACAGCGTTTACTCTTCCAGCAGCCACCATGCAGCTTCATAGGGCTTGAGCGTGTTGGCATTCATGGACTGATAGATGTTGCCGTAATTGCTGTACAGCAATTTCCAGCGGGATTTTTCTCCTGGCAAGTCCTGCTCCAGCGCCAGTGGTGTTGCCGATAAATTGGCGATAACCAGCAGTTTTGAACCCTGCCATTCACGCTGATAGCACCATAGCTGCGGATGAGAGGGGGCCAGATCCTGGTAATCTCCCCACGTGATCACCGGTAAGTTTTTACGCAGGGCGATCAGATGCTGGTAGGTGTGCAATACCGAATGTGGATCGGCCTGCGCCTGTTCAACATTGATGAATTGCGCGTTGTCAGCAAGTCCAATCCAACTGTCGCCGTCGGTAAATCCTGCGTTGCGAGTGCGATTCCACTGCATCGGCGTACGACCATTATCACGGGATTTTTGCTGCAAAATCGCCAGCAGTTTGTCGGACGCAACGCCTTGCGAGCTCAGCGTTTGGTACATATTCAGGCTTTCAACATCACGGTATTGGCTGATCTCGGTAAAATGCGGGTTGGTCATACCAATCTCTTCACCCTGATAGATATAGGGTGTGCCCTGCATGCCGTGTAGCACCATCGCCAGCATTTTTGCGGAAACCGTACGGTGTTCGTCTTCGTTACCCAGACGCGATACGATGCGTGGCTGATCGTGATTACACCAGAATAGCGCGTTCCAGGCGTAACCGTGCATACCTTGCTGCCATTCTGAGAACAGACGTTTAAGCATCAACAGATCGGGTTTGGCCTGTGTCCATTTCACGCCGCCAGGATAGTCAATTTTCAGATGGTGGAAGTTGAAGGTCATCGACAGTTCTTGCCCGTCAAGCCGGGCGTAACGGCGACAATGTTCAAGCTGAGTAGAGGACATTTCGCCAACCGTCATTAAACCGCGTGGCTGAAAAACATCACGGCTCATCTCATGCAGGAATTGATGAATATTGGGGCCATCGGTATAGAAACGCCGACCATCCCCCTGGTGATCGTCAGGGAAATCAGGATGCTTTGACACCAGATTAATCACGTCCAGACGCAGGCCATCAACGCCTTTATCGGCCCAAAAGTGACACACTTTTTTCAGTTCATCCCGAACGGCAGGGTTTTCCCAGTTAAGATCGGCCTGTTCAGGGGCAAAGGAGTGCAAATAATACTGCCCACTGGCCTCATGCCATTGCCATGCCGAGCCACCAAATTTGGATTGCCAGTTGTTCGGGGGACCATTTTCCACGCCATCACGCCAGATATAATAATCGCGCAATGGGCTCTGCGGATCACAGGCCTCTTTGAACCAGGCATGTTCAGTGGAGGTATGATTAAATACCATATCCATTACGATGCGAATATTGCGCTGGTGGGCTGCCCCGACTAGCCGTTCAAAGTCCTCCATGCTGCCAAAGGTGGTATCAATAGCGCAGTAATCGGCGACGTCATAACCATTATCGACCTGAGGCGAAACATAAACCGGTGTCAGCCAAATCGCATCAACGCCCAGCCACTGAAGATAATCAAGCCGCTGCGTAATGCCGTTAATATCGCCGATACCGTTGCCACTGCTGTCCTGAAAACTGCGCGGATAAATTTGATAAATGACGCCGTTTTGCCACCAGGGCGTGAGTGTGCTGTTCATGATAAAAAACTTCCTGTTGTCGTGAAGCGGACCAAACACACACGGTGGCGGGTCCGCCGGATAAAATAATAATCACATCGCGGGTAAGGCATTCATGCGCGTTTTGCGTTTGTAAACTGCAATGGTGAGTACCAGTGGCACCACAATCGCAACCATCATGGCGATGCTGTAGATTTTCCAGTATTGCGGCTGAATGGAGAGGATCCCAGGCAGGCCACCCACGCCAATTCCATTAGCCAGAACGCCGAAGCTCCCGCAAATCAGACCAGCACAAGCAGACCCAACCATGGCGCACAGCATGGGGAAGCGATATTTCATATTGATACCGTACATGGCGGGTTCGGTAACGCCGAGATAGGCGGAAATAGCCGCGGGGACCGATATCTCACGTTCATTCTCTTTACGGCTGATCAAAATAATGGCCAGTACCGCTGAGGCCTGAGCGATGTTGGAAAGTGCGATGATCGGCCATACCGGTGTGCCGCCGAGGTTTTGAATCAGCTGCAGATCGATAGCCAGCGTGGTTTGATGTACGCCAGTGATCACCAGCGGCGCATAGAGAAAACCAAACAGCGCCGAGCCAATGGGGGCAAAGCTGCCGGTCATTAACGATTTGACCGCCCAGGCGACACCGTCACCGACCATGCGGCCGAGCGGTCCGATAATGGTATGCGCCAGAAACACTGCCAGCAGCAACGAAACAACCGGTACCACAACCATGTACAAATAAGCGGGTACCCAACGTTTAAGGCGTAATTCTATGAACGCCAGCATCATCCCGGCGAGCAGGGACGGAATGACCTGCGCCTGGTATCCTACTTTTTCAACGGTAAACAGGCCGAAGTTCCATACGTCAGGGACCTGTTGACCAATGAGATAGGCATTCATCAACTGAGGAGACACCAGCGTCACGCCGAGTACAATCCCCAGGGCAGGTGTCCCGCCCATTTTCTTCACCGTCGACCAGCAAATTCCCACGGGTAGATAGAAGAAAATTGCTTCGCCAATCAGCCATAAGAAATCATAGATTGTTTGCCAGAATGGATGGCCCTTGGTTAATGGCTGATCGCCAAATAACGGCACATCGCCGATAACGTTGCGGAATCCGAGGATTAAACCGCCGCTAATTAGCACCGGTAGCAGCGGAAAAAAGATTTCGGCAAAGTGTGAAATAAGAATTTCGTGCCAGCTCATATTCTGGCGGGCAGCGCGCTTGGCACTCTCTTTATCGCTGGAATTCAGCGCGGCACGCTGCAGCAGCAACTGATACCAATCATCAACATCGACGCCGATGACGACCTGGAACTGACCTGCGTTGGTAAAACAGCCTTTTACCATCGGTAATGCTTCAATCGCTTTAGGATCGGCCAGCGAGACGTCATTGAGTACAAAGCGTAAACGGGTAATACAGTGCGTGACAGCAGCAATATTGGCTTTACCGCCAACCAATGCGATCAGGCTATCAATATCCTGCGGATTCGATTTTTTCATTTTTTCCTGCCTGTAACCACGGAAAGATAAGAGGTGGAATGTTGTGTAGCGTGAAAATATCTGTTTATATGAATAATGATAAGTGGGAACGTTCCCATTTATGAAGTGGATCACATAAATTTCGGGATTATCGGCATAAATCATCATGCGGGCCACGAATAACACCAGAGGTGGTACACTAGATACATCCAGTGGTTTTATGGCAGTATTGCCCTCTATCAGGCTTATTTTTCAATAACATGGAATCTTCACAACCCCGTCTTACTATCAAAGATATTGCCCGTCTCAGCGGCGTGGGCAAGTCTACCGTCTCTCGCGTGCTCAATAATGAAGGGAAGGTGAGCCAGCAAACGCGCGAGCGTGTTGAAGCGGTGATCCGTGAATATGGTTTTATCCCGTCGAAATCTGCGCAGGCCATGCGTGGCCAAAGTGATAAAATTATTGGCGTCATTGTTTCCCGACTGGATTCGCCGTCCGAGAACCAAGCCGTCCGGGCGATCTTGCCGCTGTTGTATGAGCAAGGCTATGACTCGATCCTGATGGAAAGTCTGCTGAAAGTGGATCTGGTTGCTGAACATTTGCGTGTGCTGCATCAGCGCAATGTGGACGGTGTGATCCTTTTTGGTTTTACCGGACTGAGCAGCGAAATGCTGATTGAGTGGCGGAGTAAAATGGTGGTTATGGTGCGCGAATACGCCGGGCTATCGTCGGTCTGCTTCGATGATGCGGGGGCTGTGGCACTATTGATGGCGCGGCTAAAGCAGCAGGGGCACCAGCAAATCAGTTATATCGGTGTTTCTGAAAAGGATGAGACCACCGGGCGCATTCGCTATCAGGCTTATCTGGACGCCTGCCAGCAGCAAAATATTGTCCCGACATTTGCACTGGGCGATCTTAGCTATCAGAGCGGTTTTACGCTGGCGGCACAGGTGATAAAACCGGATACCAGCGCGGTAATCTGTGCTTCAGATACCATCGCACTAGGGGCGATAAAATATGTGCAACATAACCCGTGCGGATCGCTGAAAATTTGCAGCATAGGGCATACGCCACTGCTTAGCTTTCTGTTTCCGGATACGGTATCGGTTGATTTGGGATATGCCCATGCGGGTAAGGCTGCCGCGCAACAGCTGGTAGGTTTATTAAGTGGGCAGAATAACATCTGTCAATTAACGGTACCGAGTAAACTTGATTAAGTTGAAGAAATGTAAAACGCACAAAAGGTCAGTGCACTTTTTTTTGCTGTCGTTACAATGGCGTCTTTATACTGTTCTCATGAGGTATCCATGTTCGAATTATTAAAAAGTTTGGTATTCGCGATCATCATGGTTCCTGTGGTAATGGCGATTATTCTCGGCTTAATTTATGGACTGGGCGAAGTGTTTAACATTCTCTCTAAAGTAGGTCGTCGGGAAGAACAGCCTGCTAAAAAAAGCCACTGATCGCCCGCATTCCGGCCCGGCTAGCGCATCCCGATTTTCTGATAGTCGGTTGCGTCGGGCATCCATTCATTCCCCCGCTGTTACCCGGGCAGTTAAGTTTGTTATCCGCGCCTGCATTTTCCTGTGAACTCTACGAAATTTCCCACCAATAAAGCGCATGACACGTCGAAAATAGTCGTTATATTATTACGTACATAACGTAACCTGGAGATTGCCATGTCCGTCATCTGGAACCGCTGTTTTATCGGTGCAGCTTTAACCTTATCCATTACAGGTCATGCCGTTGCTGCGGAAAATATTACTGTTTTTGCCGCGGCATCGTTAACTAACGCACTTACTGATATCGCGACACAGTATGAAAAAGGGAAAGAGGTTAAAATTGTTTCCTCTTTTGCTTCCTCATCAACGCTGGCACGGCAGATAGAGCAGGGCGCGCCCGCCGATCTGTTTATCTCCGCCGATCAGCAGTGGATGGATTATGCCATCGACAAAAAAACCATGGATGAAAAGAGCCGATTTACTTTATTGGGTAACGATCTGGTGCTGGTGGCCCCGACGTCGGTGAAGCCTCAGCCGGTCAGTATCAGTAAAGCGACCGACTGGAAAAGCCTAATGAAAGGGCAGCGGCTGGCCGTTGGCGACCCCGATCATGTTCCGGCGGGTATTTATGCGAAAGAAGCCTTACAAAACCTTGGTGCATGGGATACGCTCTCACCGCTGATGGCGCGCTCAAATAGCGTTCGTGCGGCGCTGGCGCTGGTTGAACGTGATGAAACACCGTATGGCATCGTGTATGGCTCGGACGCGGTAGCCAGCAATAAAGTGACGGTGGTGGGATCCTTCCCTGAATCGAGCCATAAGCCGGTTGAATATCCGATGGCCGTGGTGAAAGAGCACAATTCACCCAGCGTCGAGGCTTTTTACAACTATCTGAAAGGGCCGGAAGCGGCGGCAGTATTTAAACGTTACGGATTTACACCACGGACATGATGCTGAGCGATCTCGAATGGCAGGCCCTTGAACTGAGCCTGAAAGTTTCCACGGTTGCCGTGATATGCAGCTTGCCATTTGGGATCCTTATAGCCTGGATTCTGGTCCGCTGTAACTTTCCCGGCAAGTCCTTATTGGACAGCGTGATTCATCTACCGCTGGTGCTGCCGCCGGTGGTGGTGGGTTATTTGTTGTTGATCGCCCTTGGCCGACGTGGGGTAGTGGGTGAATGGCTATATAACTGGTTTGGTTTTAGCTTCGCGTTTAGCTGGCGAGGCGCAGCTCTGGCAGCGGCGGTCGTGGCATTCCCTCTGACGGTCCGCGCCATCCGATTAGCGCTTGAAGCCGTTGATACCCGTCTGGAACAGGCGGCGCGAACGCTCGGTGCTGGCCGTTTACGGGTTTTTTTCACGATTACCTTACCGCTCACTTTGCCTGGTATTATCGTCGGTACGGTGCTCGGCTTCGCGCGTTCGCTGGGTGAGTTTGGCGCAACTATCACGTTTGTTTCTAATATCCCTGGCGAAACCCGTACCATCCCGCTGGCAATGTATACGCTGATTGAAACACCTGGTGCGGAAAATGCGGCGGCAAGACTGTGTGTGATCGCCATCATCCTTGCACTGGTCTCATTGTTGATATCCGAATGGTTAGCCAGAGCAGGCCGCAAGCGGTTGAGGGGCTGAACATGCTGGAGCTTGATTTCAGTCAGCAATTAGGCGACCACCTGCTTTCGGTGAATGCGAAACTGCCCGCCAGCGGTATTACCGCCATTTTTGGTGTTTCTGGTGCCGGTAAAACCTCCTTAATTAACGCGATTGGGGGCTTAACACGTCCGCAGCAGGGGAGTATCCGCCTGAATAATCGCGTGCTGAGCGATACGCAAAAGCGAATTTTTCTCCCGCCAGAAAAGCGGCGGATAGGCTATGTTTTTCAGGATGCTCGTCTGTTTCCGCACTATCGTGTACGTGGCAATTTGCAGTACGGAATGGCGAAGCACATGAAGCCGCAGTTTGATGATTTAGTGGCCTTGCTGGGGATTGAACCGCTGCTTAATCGCTTGCCCTGGTCGCTTTCCGGTGGTGAAAAGCAGCGGGTGGCCATTGGGCGTGCACTCCTGACCGCACCCGAAATCCTGTTACTTGATGAACCTCTGGCTTCGCTGGATATTCCGCGTAAACGTGAACTGTTGCCCTATTTGCAAAAGCTGGCGCAGCAGATTGAAGTGCCAATGCTTTATGTGTCCCACAGTCTGGATGAAATTCTGCACCTTGCCGATCACGTTTTGGTGCTGGATAAGGGAAACGTTAAGGCATTTGGCCCATTGGAGAAGGTGTGGGCCAGCAGCGCGATGCGTCCGTGGCTACCGCGTGCGGAGCAGAGTAGCGTGTTATCGGTACAGATACTGGAGCAGCATCCTCATTATGCAATGACGGCGCTGGCGCTGGGCGATCGACATTTGTGGGTTAGCCGTATTGATGCACCGCCGAAAACAACGCTGCGTATTCGCATCAATGCGGCCGATGTTTCTCTGGTTCTGCAACCGCCAGCTCAAAGTAGTATTCGTAACGTGCTGCCTGCGCAAGTTGTCGAACTGCTTGAGATCGATGAGCAGATTGAAGTTAAACTGCAAATCGGTCAACGCGAGCTTTGGGCAAGGATTACGCCCTGGGCCCGCGATGAACTGGCGATCGAGCCAGGTATGTGGCTTTATGCGCAGATAAAAAGCGTTTCTATCACGTCCTGATTACAGAATTTCCCGATAAATGGTTTCCGCAATTCCGGGCTCAAGGTTGGTGCCAATAACGCGATCGGCCCGCGCTTTGATGGCGTCATCCGCGTTGCCCATCGCAATGCCTAAGCCCGCCGCTTCCAGCATGCTGAGATCGTTATAATTATCGCCAAAGGCTAACACATCGCTCATCTGAAAACCGGCGTGTTCTACCCACTGAGCCAGGCGTTTACCTTTGCTGTTACCCTGTTGAGCAATATCGACCTGATCTTGCCATGACCACTCGCAAGCTAAGCCCAGCTCCGCTTCAACTTTCTCTGCAAAGTCTTGCAGGGCACGCGTATCAGGGTGCGAAAGCGCAAACTTCCAGATTGACTCCGCCTGCTGTGCCGCCTCGCTCAGGCTGTCGACGTGCAAAAAGGTTGGACGCTGATGTTCAGGCAGCGATTGTGCCCAGTTTATTGTGCGCGTAACGTGCCCTGTGGGGGTTTGATAAAGCATGGCGTTATCAACATAGAGCAAGCCATGAATCGCCTGTTCATCCAGCATCTGGATCACACGCTGCGCCTGGGATTTTCTGAGTGGATCGGATGCCAGTACCTTTTTTGCATGGTAATCATACAAATAAGTACCATTACAGCAAATTGCAGGTGTATCCAGCGCGAGGGCCTGATAAAAAGGATGTATAGCAACATGATGACGGCCGGTGACGATCAGGACCT
Organism: [Pantoea] beijingensis; assembly: GCF_022647505.1. Taxonomy (NCBI): domain Bacteria; kingdom Pseudomonadati; phylum Pseudomonadota; class Gammaproteobacteria; order Enterobacterales; family Erwiniaceae; genus Erwinia; species [Pantoea] beijingensis. The sequence continues at coordinate 2,677,466 of NZ_CP071409.1, read as the reverse complement.
TAACACCCGCTTTACGTGCCTGGGCTAGCGCATCGAGTGATGCGGGGAGAATGGTTTTTTGCGGTGTTAGCAGCGTGCCATCAAGGTCGAGGGCAATGATGCGGTAGCTCATGAATCCGTCCGATTGTCATGGTTTACAAAAAGTGGCCATCATCCTTCAGACGGGGAACCGGAAATCCAGTGGCATCTCACGACGCGTATTGAGGGACTCACCGGTGGGTCGCCAGAATGAGACAGAGATGACAGATATTACACGCAAAGTGATGAAAGTTGCAGTTCTGCGGTGACGGAGTGCATCTTATGCTAAAGGTCCGGAACCGTAATGTGCATAAGCTGACACTATCAATGCAACATAAGCCCCAGTCGGTAGAGTAGAGATCTACCAAATGCGCCGGAAAGCGGAGCAAAATCAATCTGACGAGCGAGAGTAAACAAGCTACGCTTTGTTCTGGCTCGTATTATCAGGGTTCGCATAAAGGAGAATTCATGAAACAAGTTGTCTACACCGCCAGCCCGGAAAGCCAACAGATCCACGTCTGGCGATTAAATGATGAAGGAAGTCTCAAGCTGTTACAGGTTGTTGACGTCGCGGGCCAGGTGCAGCCGATGGTAGTGAATCCTACTCAAGGTTTCCTCTACGTTGGTGCCCGTCCTGACTTCCGTGTTATCGCGTTTCGCATTGCTGAAGACGGTACGCTAAGCGAAGCTGGCCATGCACCACTGCCCGGTAGCCCAACGTATATATCCACCGATTGTGAGGGACGCTTCCTGTTTTGCGGATCCTATAATGACGCCTGTGTCAGTATCAGTCCAATCGGCGATGATGGTATCCCACTGGCGCCCACGCAGGTGATTAACGGTCTTGATGGCTGCCATTCGGCCAGCATCGATCTCGCTAACCAGAAACTGTTTGTGCCTGCGCTTAAGCAGGATCGTATTTGCCTGTATAACGTGAGCCGCGAGGGCCAACTGACGCCTGACCCACAGACGCAAGTCACCACAGTAAAAGGCGCGGGACCGCGCCATATGGTGTTCCATCCGAACCAGCAGTATGCTTATTGTGTGAATGAATTAGACAGTACCGTTGATGTCTGGCAACTAAAAGATGCGCACGGTGTTGTTTCACGGGTACAAAGTGTGGATATGATGCCCGCTGGTTTTAGCGATACGCGCTGGGCGGCAGATATTCATCTGACACCGGATGGCCGTCATCTGTACGCCTGCGATCGTACCGCCAGTCTGATAACGATATTCAGCGTGAGTGACGATGGCGCGCTGCTGACCCTTGAAGGGCATCAGCCAACGGAAACGCAGCCGCGTGGGTTTAATATTGATAACAGTGGGCAGTTTTTGGTGGCAGCAGGACAGAAATCCCACCATATCGAAGTCTATCGGATTGCAGGCGAAGCGGGTTTACTGACGCCGCTCGCGCGTTACGCGGTCGGGCAGGGGCCAATGTGGGTGGTAATCCACGCGCTCTAAAGATCCCGCCATATCTGCAGCAAACCGCTCAAAGGGCGATCGCTCGCCCTTTGAGCGCTGTTTCGATGAAACCGTTAGCTATAGGTAACGGTAATCGACGCGTTAGCGAGGCTGTGGAAATGCACATTAAACCCAACCATTGCACCGCTAGCCCCTTCATCGACCTCAATGTTGTCTACATCTAAAGCATGTACGGTAAAAATATACCGGTGTGTCTCACCCTGCGGTGGAGCAGCGCCGCCATAGCCGCCTTGTCCAAAATCAGTTCGCGTCTGGATAGCCTCTTCCGGTAAGTCGGCCAGACCCGAACCCGCGCCCTGCGGGAGTTCGTTCACCGAGGCGGGAATATTGGCGACCACCCAGTGCCACCAGCCTGAACCTGTTGGGGCATCGGGGTCGTAGCAGGTGATGACGAAACTTTTGGTGCCAGCCGGTGCATCACGCCATGCCAGCTGTGGAGAAATATTATCGCCCTGATAGCCCATGCCATTAAAAACGTGGCGTTCAGGCATTTTTTCCCCGTCGTTAAAATCCTGACTAAAAACGTGCATGATGTCTCCTGTTGATAGCTATAACTTGAGCAATTTAAGCAGTTCTTGTGCAGCAGCGGCTGAAGACGCGGGGTTCTGTCCGGTCACTAAATGCCCATCGGTCAGTGAGTAAACTTCCCAATCGTCAGTGTGCTCAAAGAGAGCGCCCAACTGCGTTAATTCGTCTTCGACCAGAAAAGGTACCACATCCGTTAATCCTACGGCGTGCTCTTCGTGGTTGGTAAAACCAGTAACACGTTTTCCAGTAACAAGAGCCGAACCATCAGGTTTTTTAGCATGACGCAATACGCCAGGACCGTGGCACACCGCGGCGACGGGCTTGCCATTGGCATACAAATTTTCGATCAGCGTAATACTGTATTTGTCCTCGGCTAAATCCCATAAAGGGCCATGGCCGCCAGGATAAAATACTGCGTCATATTTACTGCTATCAATTGTGTCAAGGCGCAGCGTATTGGCCAGTGCCTGTTGCGCCACAGAGTCCCGATGGAAGCGTTGCGTATCAATGGTCTGCGCATTGGGTTCATCACTCACCGGATCGATCGGCGGCAGGCCGCCTTTTGGCGATGCCAGTACGACATTGATCCCGGCATCGTTGAATATGTACCAGGGGGCGACAAACTCCTCCAGCCAGAAGCCTGTTTTTTTACCGGTGTTACCCAAGGCGTCATGGGAGGTCAACACCATTAGCACTTTCATTATTAACTCCCGGGATTATCTGCCGCTACGCGGATAATGACCTTGCCAAAGTTTTTACCGTCCAGCATGCCAATAAAAGTTTCCGGTGCGTTATCCAGTCCGTCTATGACATCTTCACGGAATACAAAGCGGTCTTCCGCTATCCACTGGCTCATCTGACGGAAAAACTCTTCAAAGCGGTGGGCGTAATCCTGCACGATGATAAAGCCCTGTACATGTAATCGCTTGCGTAAGATGGTGCTTTGGAAAAGCGGCAGACGATTCTCATGAGACAATAGACCGGTGCTGTTATAATCGGCAATAAGCCCGCAAATCGGAATGCGGCCTTTGGTGTTCATCAGTGGCAATACCGCGTCAAAGACTTTACCGCCTACGTTCTCAAAGTAGACATCTATGCCATCAGGACAGTAGCGCGTTAATTTTTCTGCCAGATCGCCCTGATGGTGATCGAGGCAGGTATCAAATCCCAGCACTTCTTCAGCATAGCGGCATTTCTCCGCGCTTCCGGCAATGCCAACCACATGGCAGCCCTTCAGTTTGGCAATCTGCCCGACCACTGAACCTACTGCACCTGTGGCTGCGGCAACCACTACCGTTTCACCCGCTTGTGGTTTACCGATGTCCAGCAGCCCCATATAAGCGGTAAAACCGGTCATGCCCAGAATACCGAGCGCCCAGGAAGGGTGTTTGAGTACCGGCCCACTCAGCTTAAACAGATCGTTTCCTTTTGAAATCGCGTAGTCCTGCCAGCCACTCTGGCTAACAACCCAATCACCCGGGGCGTAATCAGGATGCGAGGAGCGCTCCACTATCGCCACCGTACCCGCCCCCATCACCTCATTGAGCGCAACGGGTGGAACATAGGAGGGCGCGTCACTCATGCGTCCTCGCATGTAAGGATCAAGTGACAGCCAGATGGTGCGCAGTAGAACCTCCCCGCTAGTGGGCGAAGGAACGTGTTGATGTTCGAGGCGGAAATTATCTTCAGTCGGAGCGCCGTGTGGGCGTGATGCCAGCACCACACGGCGGTTGGTATCTTGTTGCTGTGACATGATCGGCTCCTGTACAAACGTTGTGATAAAAGCGTAGTGCATCACAGGGACGATCGCCTGTCGGTAAGGCCATTACGAGGATTGAAAAAGCCGAGGGTGCTCCAATGCGTCACGAATGGTATCCGTTAGCTGCTGCAATTCTCGTGGAGTAATGATGTACGGCGGCATCAGATAAATGAGTTTGCCGAACGGTCGGATCCATACGCCATTTTCAACAAAATAGTGCTGAATCGCTGCCATATTGACTGCCCGGTGACATTCAATGACGCCAATTGCCCCCAGTACGCGCGCATCGGCGACGGCCGCATGTGCCCGTAAGGGGAGAAGCGCGGCGCGTAATTGTTGTTCAATGGCGGAAACCTGCTGTTGCCAGTTACCCTCTTCCAGTATTGTCAGGCTTTCTGTTGCCACCGCACAGGCGAGAGGATTCCCCATAAAGGTTGGCCCGTGCATAAAACAGCCTGCGGCACCGTTGCTGATCGTGTCTGCCACGGCACGCGTCGTCAAGGTTGCCGACAGCGTCATGGTGCCGCCGGTTAATGCTTTCCCTACGCATAAAATATCCGGAGCGATCCCGGCGTGTTCACAGGCAAAAAGTTTGCCTGTTCGACCGAAACCGGTGGCAATTTCATCCGCAATCAACAATACATCATAGCGGTCGCAGAGCTCACGCACGCGCTGCAAATAATGTGGATGATAAAAACGCATCCCGCCCGCGCCCTGTACCACCGGTTCGAGAATCACTGCCGCCAATGATAAATGGTGTTCTGCGATCAATCGTTCAAAGTCGTCGGCGTCGTTTTCGTCCCACTCTTCGCCGAAACGACATTGCGGTGCTGCGGCAAAGTGGTGGGAGGGCAGATAGCCCTGGTACAGGCTGTGCATTGAATTCGTCGGGTCGCACACTGACATGGCTGCAAACGTATCACCGTGATAGCCACGGCGCAGCGTTAAAAACTGCTGCCGTTTTTCACCGCGAGCCTGCCAGTATTGCAGTGCCATTTTCATGGAGACTTCGACAGCAACCGAACCCGAGTCGGCCAGAAAAACGCATTCCAGTTTTTCCGCGGTCATCGCAATCAGCTTACGGCAGAGCGAGACCGCAGCAGGATGAGTAATCCCTCCAAACATCACGTGTGACATCTGTTCTATTTGTGCGTGCATTGCCTGATTCAGGCGCGGATGGTTGTAACCATGTATTGCCGCCCACCATGAGGACATTCCATCGATCAGTTTGCGTCCGTCATCCAATTGCAGCTGTGTACCCTGCGCGCTGACAATGGGGTAGCAGGGCAGCGGGTCGGTCATTGAAGTATAAGGATGCCAGATATGGTTACGGTCAAAAGTCAGGTCAGATGGCGTCATAGCGGTGCTTGTAAACCAAATTAAAAAGATTTAGTTTACGAGTATAACCAGGCAATGATTAAAAACGACAGACTTTTTGGAGCAAGCAATGGCAAACCGTTGGACAGTCGCACAGGCACAGGCCCTGTTTGATAAGCCTTTTCTCGAACTGATGTTTGAAGCACAGCAGGTGCATCGCCAGCACTTTGATCCACGGCAGGTGCAAGTTAGCACGCTGTTATCCATTAAAACAGGCGCGTGTCCGGAAGACTGTAAATATTGTCCACAAAGCGCACGTTACAAAACCGGGCTGGAGTCCGAACGTCTGATGGAAGTGGAAGAGGTCTTAGCTTCTGCGCGCAAGGCCAAGGCCGCGGGTTCCAGCCGTTTTTGTATGGGCGCGGCCTGGAAAAATCCGCACGATCGCGATTTACCCTACCTGGAGCAGATGGTCAAAGGCGTAAAAGCGATGGGTATGGAAACCTGCATGACGCTGGGTACGCTGGATGAAAGCCAGGCCACTCGCCTTGCCGATGCCGGGCTCGATTTCTATAACCATAACCTTGATACCTCGCCGGAGTTCTACGGCAGCATCATCACGACCCGCAGCTACCAGGAACGTCTGGATACATTAGGCAAAGTCCGCGATGCCGGGATCAAAGTGTGCTCTGGCGGTATTGTTGGATTGGGTGAAACGGTAACCGACCGTGCCGGGCTGCTGGTCCAACTGGCGAACCTGCCAACGCCGCCCGAAAGCGTTCCAATCAACATGTTAGTTAAAGTAAAAGGCACGCCGCTGGCAGAAAACGATGATGTCGATCCTTTCGATTTTATACGTACCATCGCTGTGGCACGCATCATGATGCCATCATCTCACGTTCGTCTTTCTGCCGGGCGCGAGCAAATGAGTGAACAAACTCAGGCCATGTGTTTTATGGCGGGAGCGAACTCTATTTTCTATGGCTGTAAATTGCTGACCACGCCAAACCCTGAAGAAGATACCGACCTGCAACTGTTCCGTAAACTTGGATTGAATCCGGAACACACGACTACTGCCGCAGGAGATAATGAGCAGCAGCAGGTGCTGGCTGGACAACTGCTCAATGCTGATACTGACAAGTACTACAACGCGGCGCTGTAAATGAGCTGGCAACAACGTATTGATGCGGCACTGGACCTGCGTCAGCAGCAGGGACAACTGAGAAAACGCATCGTCAACCAATACAGCGACGCGCGTGAAATTGAAGTAAGCGGCCGGCGCTATCGCAACTTTTCCAGTAATGATTACCTGGGGCTCAGCCACCATCCTCAGGTGATCCGCGCCTGGCAACAGGGCGCGGAACGTTACGGTGTTGGTTCCGGGGGATCGGGCCATGTGACAGGTTATCGTGATGTGCATGCGCAGCTTGAAGCTCGCCTCGCAGACTGGCTGGGTTATTCACGCGCGCTGCTCTTTATCTCCGGTTTTGCCGCTAATCAGGCGGTTGTTGCCGCATTATCGCAACGTGACGATCGTATCGTTGCAGATAAGCTTTCACACGCATCACTGTTAGAGGCCGCACTCCACTGCCCGGCACAACTGCGCCGCTTCACGCACAATCACCCGCAGAGCTTGAAAAACCTGTTATCTCAAGCAGTATCAGGAGAGACGCTGGTGGTGACGGAGGGGATATTTAGCATGGATGGAGATCGCGCGCCGTTGGTAGCATTGCATCAGATTTCCGCCGCCGCCGGAGGCTGGCTGATGGTGGATGACGCACACGGTATCGGGGTGATAGGTGAGGAAGGACGTGGTAGTTGCTGGCAGCAGCAGATCAAACCTGAGTTACTGGTCGTGACGTTTGGTAAGGCATTTGGCGTTAGCGGTGCCGCGGTGCTATGTAACGAGGAAACTGCCGATTATTTGTTGCAGTGTGCTCGTCATCTTATCTACAGCACTGCCATGCCGCCAGCCCAAGCCTGCGCGCTACAGGCCGCGTTAACTGAGATTCAGCAAGGCGATTATTTACGGCAGCAACTGGCTGCGAACATTGCTCGGTTTCGCTACGGCGCGCGGCATTTGTCTTTTACGCTGGGGGATTCAGAAACGGCTATACAGCCGCTGATCGTCGGTGACAACGTGCGGGCGCTGGACCTGGCCGATCGTTTACGCCAGGCGGGCTGTTGGGTAAGTGCAATACGTCCACCGACGGTACCACCGGATACAGCACGGCTGCGGATTACGTTAACTGCCCGGCACAGCGAGCAGGATATTGATGCATTACTGGAGACGCTGTATGCCGCAGAAAGTCAATAAAGCCGCCGTCGCGCGGGCATTTGGACGGGCCGCGCAGACCTATAACCACCATGCGAATTTACAGCGGCGCTGTGGTGACCATCTGATGTCGCTGGTATCGCTTGCTGGCGAACAGACGATACTGGATGCGGGATGTGGTACCGGCTGGTTCAGCCAGCGCTGGACTGAACAGGGGCACGATGTCACTGCGCTGGATATTTCAGCTGAAATGTTAATGCAGGCACAGACTCGACACGTGGCCAACTGCTATCTGTTGGGGGATATTGATGCGCTGCCGCTGCCGGATAATAGCGTTGATCTCTGCTGGAGCAACCTGGCGATACAGTGGTGTGACGATCTGCAGCACGCACTGAATGAGCTGTGTCGCGTGACGCGTTCGGGCGGCAAGGTACTCTTTTCAACACTGTCGGCACACTCGTTGCAGGAAGTGAGCGATGCCTGGCTTCAGGTGGATGGCAATCCTCACGTCAATTCGTTTCTCAGCATGGCACAGATTACCGATGCCTGCGCTGATAAGCAGGTAAAGCTGACCCAGCAGACGCTCACGCTGCACTATCCCGATGTGCTGTCGGCGATGCGGGCGTTAAAAGGCATTGGTGCGACGCACTTACACCAGGGGCGTGGTCGTGGATTGATGACGCGCTGGCGTCTACAGCAGCTGGAAAAAGCCTGGTCACGCGATGAGCATGGCTACCGGCTAAGTTACCATTTAGTCTTTGGAGTGATTTCATTGTGATAATGCGCTGTTTTGTAACAGGGACTGATACTGAAGTGGGAAAAACCGTTGCCAGTAGCGCGCTATTGCAGGCCGCGGCTAAAGCCGGTTATCGCACGGCAGGGTATAAGCCAGTGGCTTCAGGATGTGAGATAACGCCTGACGGGTTACGGAATGAGGATGCATTGGCGTTGCAGCGTTACAGCTCGGTTACCTTACGTTATGAAGAAGTAAACCCGCTGGCATTTGCGGAGCCGACGGCTCCCCACATCGTTAGTGCTGAGGAGCAGCGTCCGATTAACCTGAGCGACCTCTCTGCCGGGCTGGCGGCAATCAGTGACAAAGCTGAATGGGTATTGACTGAAGGCGCTGGCGGTTGGTTCACGCCGTTGTCTGAAGAGGCGACCTTTGCGGATTGGGTGCAGCATGAACATTTACCGGTCATTTTGGTCGTGGGCGTAAAACTGGGATGTATCAACCACGCGATGCTGACCGCGCAAGCCATCGCCACAGCGGGGTTGCCGCTGATAGGCTGGATTGCCAACGGCATACAGCCCGCAGGCAAGCGTCATCAGGCCTATCTGAGCACGCTCAGGCAGCGTATTAACGCGCCGTTTTTAGGTGAAATCCCACATTTAACTGACGCGCAGTCATTTGCGCAGGTGGGGGACTATATCCATCTTCCTGACACCATGCTGCCCGCTATTAACCGATAATTAGCTGCCGGGCGGGATGGTTCACCGCCCGTATGTTATCTATACCGTCAGCCACATATTCACCATACTTTCATCCAGCAGGGCCACTTTTCCCTGGGCCACATTGCGCCCTCGGTGCAGCAGTAAAAAGTAATCCGCTACCCGCCGTATAAATGAAAGCCGCTGCTCCAGTAGCAGAATCGTCATACCAAAATCGTGGTTGAGCCGATGAATCAAATTGCCCATTTCCTCCTCCAGCCAGGGGGCCATTCCCTCCGTGGGTTCATCAAGGATCAATAGCTTTGGTTGGAGCACCAACGCACGGGCCAGCGCCAGCTGCTGTTGCTGATCGATCGGCAGCTCGCCACTGCGTTGATGTCGCAGCGAATAAAGGGCAGGGAACAGTTCATAGACCATTGATGGAATGGCGGGATGTTTTTCGCTTTGCCCTGCAAGTAGAGCAATCAGTAAATTGTCCTCCACGCTAAGCTGGGAAAAAATCTGGCGGCCTTGGGGGACATAACCAATGCCAAAACGCGCCCGCTTTTCCATCGGTTGTAGCAACAGATTCTCCGGTGGTAAGCCATTCTCTTGCCACGTCATACTGCCGCTATTGATAGGTAAGTTTCCCATAATACAATTGACCAGCGTGGTCTTACCCATTCCACGGCGGCCCAGCACGCCGGTACAGGTGCCGGGAGGCAGATCCAAATCCACATTCCATAAAATATGGTTCTGACCATAAAACTGATTAACCGAACGTAAACGTAGCATCTGATACTCTCCTTCAGACAATTTTGATATCCCCGTTATCACAGGCAGCAGGTCAGTGCAGTGCATGCGCGGGGTACTTTACGGTGCCAGCTTCGGGAACTAACACGCAGAGCGACATCCTGCCGCTCGAATGATTTCGGATAACGAACTCGCCTGCTTTCGCATTGCGCTATATGAACAACGCCCATGAATTCCCCGATATAGCCGCCAGGCTGCGTACGTAACGCCGGGGCACACTGAAAGCGTAAAATGGCTATTCTATTGGGTTGCAATTAGCAGGCCAGAATCGATTTCAGGTTGTTGATACATCACAACTGCCGTCAGTACCGGGGTTTTTCTGATTACATTGGTCAGAAATGTTAAACAATCACCCGAGGTATAATTTATGCGCACATCAATGGTGCTCAATAACTTGCCGTTATGGTGCAAATGACCTGTTTAATGGCGGTTAGCGAATACCTGAGCGCTTTGAGCGAGGGAACAAGGGGCCGAGAGCGGGATATAAGTTATGCATTGCTTTGCTAATTTGGCGATAAGGTAAGCGTAAAAAAAGCGAAAAAAAAATATTTCACCCGGCAGAAGCTACGCAGCGACGATTTATACACACCAGTCTTTTCGGGCGCTGAAATCAGTTATCCACTATTCCTGTGGATAACCTTGTGCATTAGATAATGACAACATGTCGCAAGCGAGTAAGGACGCGGCTTTAGCTTGAAGTGGCGCTAAACTCATCTCACGGGTGATGGTGATAAAAATCAAATGGTTAGTTAAAATCAAGCATCGCGTTTTTCAGCTTTTTACTGCCACCGCTTTTGCAGTAAAACTATTGACAAACGTTAAAGCTTAAAAAGCCTCTGGGGATAACCTGAAACCGATTTATTCAGGCTTTTGCCCTGGATTAATGCAGCCTGCAAAATAACTGGCATTATATCCAGTGTGTTTTACTGGAAAATTCGTGGAGGGGGAGTAGAATTACATGCCAGTCCGCGCGTTTCTTCATCAGGTAGCCCATTAATGAGCAAAGTCTTTAAACTTAACTCTGCATTTAAACCGTCAGGCGATCAGCCCGAGGCGATTCGACGTCTTGAAGTAGGGCTGGAAGATGGTCTTGCCCATCAAACGCTGCTGGGGGTTACAGGTTCAGGCAAAACATTCACCGTGGCGAATGTGATCGCCGATCTGAATCGCCCAACGATGGTGTTGGCACCGAACAAAACGTTAGCGGCCCAGCTCTATGGGGAGATGAAGGAATTTTTTCCGGATAATGCAGTTGAGTATTTTGTCTCTTACTACGATTACTACCAGCCGGAAGCCTACGTCCCGAGTTCAGACACTTTTATTGAAAAGGATGCATCGGTCAACGAGCATATCGAGCAGATGCGCCTGTCAGCGACCAAGGCGCTGCTGGAGCGGCGGGATGTGGTGGTGGTGGCGTCAGTGTCCGCCATTTATGGTTTGGGTGATCCCGATCTTTATCTGAAAATGATGCTGCACTTAACGCGCGGTATGATTATCGATCAGCGCTCAATTCTTCGCCGTCTGACCGAATTGCAATATGCACGTAACGATCAGGCTTTTCAGCGTGGTACTTTCCGTGTGCGCGGTGAGGTAATTGATATTTTTCCGGCCGAATCTGACGAAATTGCCCTGCGCGTGGAGCTGTTCGATGAAGAGGTTGAGCGCTTGTCTCTTTTCGATCCGCTAACAGGACAGGTCCAGGAAGTCGTCCAGCGCTATACCATCTATCCAAAAACTCACTATGTGACGCCGCGCGAACGTATTTTGCAGGCAATGGAAGATATCAAGATTGAGTTGGCGGATCGCCGCAACGTGCTGCTCAATAATAATAAACTGCTGGAAGAGCAACGTTTGACGCAGCGGACGCAGTTTGATCTGGAGATGATGAACGAACTCGGCTACTGCTCAGGTATTGAAAACTATTCACGCTATCTCTCCGGACGCGGGCCCGGGGAGGCGCCACCCACGTTGTTTGATTATCTCCCTGCTGATGGCCTGCTGGTGGTGGATGAGTCGCACGTGACTATCCCGCAAATTGGCGGCATGTATCGTGGCGACCGGGCACGCAAAGAGACACTGGTCGAATATGGTTTTCGGCTGCCTTCCGCGTTAGATAACCGCCCGATGAAGTTTGAAGAATTTGAAGCGCTGGCCCCGCAAACCATCTATGTTTCGGCGACACCGGGCAATTACGAGTTGGAGAAATCAGGCGACGATATTATTGACCAGGTGGTTCGTCCTACAGGCCTGCTCGATCCGATCGTTGAGGTTCGGCCGGTTGGGACACAGGTTGACGATCTGCTGTCAGAAATCCGTAAGCGCGTAGCGATTAACGAGCGTGTGTTGGTCACGACGTTAACCAAACGCATGGCGGAAGATTTGACCGAGTATCTGGAAGAGCATGGTGAACGGGTGCGCTACTTGCACTCCGACATTGATACCGTTGAGCGGGTTGAGATTATTCGTGATTTGCGCCTGGGTGAGTTTGATGTACTGGTGGGGATTAACCTTTTGCGTGAAGGTCTTGATATGCCTGAAGTATCGCTGGTAGCGATACTTGATGCAGATAAAGAAGGCTTTTTACGTTCTGAACGCTCGTTGATTCAGACTATCGGTCGTGCCGCACGTAACATTAATGGTAAAGCGATTCTTTACGGCGATAAGATCACAGCCTCAATGGCGAAGGCGATCGGTGAAACCGAACGTCGCCGCGAGAAGCAGGAGCAGTACAATAAAGAGAATGGGATTACACCGCAGGGCCTGAATAAAAAGATTTCTGATATTCTGCAAATAGGGCAGGGGACGGGCAAAACCAACAAAACCCGCGGACGTGGTAAGGCAACCCAGGCAGCAGAGAGCGATGCAAATTACCTGGCACTCACGCCGCAGGCACTGCAGAAGAAAATCCACGAACTGGAAGCGCAGATGCAGAAGCATGCACAGAATCTGGAGTTTGAAGAAGCCGCTGCGGTACGTGACCGTTTACACGAGGCGAGAGAACTGTTTATTGCAGCTTCATAGGTGCAAGAGCGGTTGTGAGTTGACGGCCTCACAGGTTTAGCGAATGTTTCACTTGCCAGAAGGCTGGCAAATATCTTCTGCTTTCGTGCTGTGCTGGTGGACGACGTTCACCACGCCTCACGACCGATTTCTTTTGAATTTGACGTCGCCTTTCCAGGAACATTCGAAGGATGAACGGAACGCCGTTGGCATTAGGCCGTCAGCCTGACTGAGGCGACCACCGGCCCTGCGGGTTCATCCTTAAGTCAGCTGACAGCTAAAACGCTTGAAATGGCATTAATCAGCTAATCGCCTGGATAGCATGTTCCAGCGCAATACGCAGCAGTTGACGATCGTGGCGATATTTAATATCCGCGGCTTCAAGCGGCTCCTGAATTAATACGCGATCTTCCACGCCATGAACATCCACCTGTGGGCCGACAACGACCGCATCAATCACCTTCTTCCCAATATATTTTTCCATCATAGTAAGCTTGTCAGACAATGTCATTCCGGCCGCTGCCGGGCTGAGTTCGCGCCCCAGATTGCCGATAAAAACCATCGTTGCGGGTGTACGACGTAGTGCCTGAGTCATCTCATTCATCAGGAGTATTGGCATCAAACTGGTATAAAAACTCCCGGGTCCGATCAGGATCAGATCCGCTTCGCCAATGGCTTCCACGGCCTCACGGGTAGCATTAACCGCGGGTGAAAGCATTAATTCATGAGGCGGCACTTTCATTTGATCGATATCAGTTTCCCCATAAATAACATGACCTTCGATATCCATCGCCACCAAATCAACCGGCTGTTCCGACATTGGAATTAAAAAAGCATCAACTTTCAAAAGATTACGGATCAGGTTAATGGCTTCAACCGGGCGAACGCTCAAATGGTCGAGCGCTTTTAGCATTAAATTTCCCAGATTATGCCCGGAGAGCTCACCGTTGCCACTGAAACGATATTCAAACATGGCCGATGCAACGCTAGGCTCGGTGATCAATTGATTAAGGCAGTTACGCATATCGCCCCATGCGATCCCCCCCTCGGAACGACGGATTCGACCGGTTGAACCACCGTTATCGGTTGTGGTGACGATCCCCGTCAGTCTCGAGCCCAAGGGTGATAATGCAGACATAACGCGTCCTAATCCGTGTCCACCACCAAGGGCAACAACGCGATCCAGATCGGCCAACGTGCGGTTACGCATATTTCTCCTTATTTGCTGTCGGGGCGCCATTTCGGCCCGTCAGCATCAAACTTATGATGTGCATCGTGTGTGCTCTAAACGTTGCCCTGAAACCTTAACGATGACGAGTGCGCCCACCGCGTGACCGGCAGATTTTTCCTGTCAGGGCTGAAAATCAGAGGGCTCAGACGGTAATTGTTATATAAATTCTCATATTCGTCATTTATCGCCAAAGGGTGAATCAGACGGGGGCCTGACTTGGGTCAAATTAATTTAGCGATTTTACCTTATCCTGTAGCGAAAATGCGGTGAAAATACGTTATATATCAATATATACAACGAAATCATATTCTGGCATCGTTGTGTGATTAGCGCTAAAATCCGTAGTTACCAAGTTTGCAGAATAAGCTGCAAATGACACTCAAGCCTTTATACCTAACTCTTTATGACAAGGTGTGCTGGCCGCAGCCTTCGCGCTGCCAGGGTACAGGAAGAAATGACTGTATCTCCCGTATTTGGAAGGTGTGCTGGTGCCACAATTTACAGATAGCTTCGCTCGCGAGTTTTATTACTTGCGCTTGTCGATCACTGATGTGTGCAATTTTCGTTGCACGTATTGCCTGCCTGATGGTTACCAGCCGCAGGGGGTAACCAACAAAAGCTTCCTTTCACTTGATGAAATCGGACGAGTCACCCGTGCCTTTGCAGCCTCCGGTACGGAGAAAGTGCGCCTAACCGGCGGAGAGCCGTCTCTACGTCGCGATTTTATCGATATCATCGGCACGGTGCGTGCAAACCCTGCCATCCGTCAACTCGCCGTCACGACCAATGGTTACCGTCTTGAGCGCGATGTTGCAGCATGGCGTGCTGCGGGTCTTACCGGACTGAACGTCAGTATTGATAGCCTTGATGCTCGTCAGTTTCACGCCATCACGGGTCAGGACAAATTTTATCAGGTTATGCGCGGTATTGATGCCGCGTTTACCGCGGGTTTTACGCAAGTGAAAGTGAACACGGTACTGATGCGTAACCTTAACCATAATAGTCTTGATACGTTCCTTGAATGGATACGCCCACGCCCGATTCAACTGCGTTTTATTGAATTAATGGAAACCGGCGACGGTGGAGCGCTATTTCGGCAGCACCATATTTCGGGAGAAGTGATCCGCGAACGTTTGATCGCTGAAGGTTGGCAGTGCCGGTCGCGCGAACGTAGCGATGGTCCGGCTCAGGTATTTCACCATCCTGATTATCTGGGAGAGATCGGTCTGATCATGCCCTACGAAAAAGATTTCTGCGCCAGTTGTAATCGCCTGCGGGTATCCGCAACGGGAAATCTGCATCTTTGTCTGTTTGGTGAAGGTGGGATTGCCCTGCGCGATCTGCTGGCGGCAGACGATCAGCAACAGGAGCTTCAGGCGCGAATTACCGCCAGCCTTGCGACCAAAAAGCAGACGCATTTCTTGCATCAGGGGAATACCGGCGTTACGCAAAACCTTTCCTATATCGGTGGCTAAGCAGCCAGGAGCATATTCATGGGCAAAGCTGATTCAGAATTTATCTCTACGGCTATCGCCGTATTAACAGTATCGGACAGTCGCGATGCGTCAAGTGACAGCTCTGGCGATTATTTACGTGAGGCGGTTATCGCCGCCGGACATCAGGTGGTCGATAGCGCAATCGTTAAAGACGATCGCTACCGTATTCGTGCAGCGGTATCGAGTTGGATCGCCAGTGACGATGTGCAGGTTATTTTGATCAATGGCGGTACCGGATTTAATAACAAAAACAGTACGCCTGAAGCGTTGCTACCGCTATTCGATCGTGAAATCGAGGGTTTTGGCGAGCTGTTTCGAATGATCTCTTACGAAGAGATCGGCAGTGCGACCCTCCAGTCGCGGGCGGTTGCGGGTA
Source organism: [Pantoea] beijingensis (assembly GCF_022647505.1). Taxonomy (NCBI): domain Bacteria; kingdom Pseudomonadati; phylum Pseudomonadota; class Gammaproteobacteria; order Enterobacterales; family Erwiniaceae; genus Erwinia; species [Pantoea] beijingensis. The sequence continues at coordinate 2,661,737 of NZ_CP071409.1, read as the reverse complement.
TGGCGAACCAGACGCTGATTTTTGCGATGCCGGGTTCTACCGGTGCCTGCCAGAGCGCCTGGGAACGTATCATTATCGATCAGCTTGATGCGCGCACTCGTCCTTGTAATTTCATCTCGCATGTAAAGAAACCATAGACTATGTCGCAATTAACCCATATCAATGCCTCTGGTGAGGCGCACATGGTGGATGTTTCTGCCAAGATGGAAACTCTGCGTGAAGCGCGAGCGGAAGCTTGGGTGGTGATGCATCCAGATACGCTTCGAATGATTCTGGAAGGTAGCCACCACAAAGGCGATGTTTTTGCAACCGCGCGCATTGCTGGTATTCAGGCCGCTAAGCGTACATGGGAACTGATCCCATTGTGCCATCCGCTGATGCTAAGCAAGGTAGAAATCATACTGACGGCTGAGCCGGAGCATCACCGGGTACGTATTGAATCCCGTTGCTGTTTAACCGGTAAAACCGGTGTCGAAATGGAAGCATTGACCGCCGCATCGGTTGCAGCGTTAACGATTTATGATATGTGCAAAGCCGTACAAAAGGACATTGTGATTGAAAACGTGCGCCTGTTAAGTAAAAGCGGCGGCAAATCAGGAGACTTTCAGGCGGTGAAATATGATTAACGTACTGTTTTTTGCGCAGGTACGCGAACTGGTGGGAGTGGACAGGCTGAACGTCGAGGCTGGTGTCGATAGCGTGGAAGCCTTGCGCCTGATGTTAATCGAACGAGGCGAACGCTGGGCGCTGGCGCTGGAATCCGGCAAATTGCTATCGGCTGTGAATCAGACACTGGTACCACCGCATCACCCACTGACGGATGGCGATGAAGTCGCTTTTTTCCCGCCGGTCACCGGAGGTTAGCATGGAGACTCGGATTCGCGTTGGCCATGAAAAGTTCAGCATGGGTGAAGAGTATCAATGGCTGGCAGCCTGCGATGAAGATGGCGCGGTGGTGACTTTTACCGGCAAAGTGAGAAATCATAACCTGGGTGATAATGTCTCGGCATTAACGCTGGAACACTACCCTGGCATGACGGAAAAAGCGTTGACGGATATTGTTGAAGCAGCGCGTCAGCGTTGGCCGTTACAGCGCGTCACGGTCATTCATCGCATCGGGGAGCTGTTTCCGGGGGATGAAATCGTAATGGTTGGCGTGACGGGAGCTCATCGCAGTACGGCCTTTGCCGCTGCCGAATTTATCATGGATTACCTGAAAACGCGGGCACCGTTCTGGAAGCGTGAAGCCACACCGCAGGGCGATCGTTGGGTTGATTCCCGCGATAGCGATAAACAGGCCGCTGCGCGCTGGGAATAATCATTACCGATGGAGATGGATTTCCGTTGTGAAGCGGTCCATCACTGCGCTAAACCCCAATATAATAATTGATGGATCTCCGCCGATCGCCTGGTTAAGGTGTTGATAATAAGCAAAAGCAAGGACATGTATGCCATCACTTTCTCCTCTGCGTCACTTTTCCCTGCTGACGCTGCTTATTTTGGCTGGATGTAGCAGTGAGCAACGGAACAACACTCCACCGAGCAATCCGGAAACGGTCAAAGCGCAAATTGTGAAACTGATACCGACGAAGGTCAGCAATAAATCGGCCTGGGCGGCGGATATGGATACGGCTTTTCGTACCCAGAACATTGAGCCCAGTAAGAGTCATATCTGTTCAGTGATCGCGGTTACCGATCAAGAATCGACTTTTAGCGCCGACTCTGCCGTGCCAGGATTACCTAAAATAGCCTGGAGTGAAATCAACCGACGCGCGGCAACATTGCATATCCCAGCGTTTTTGGTCCGTACCGCATTGCTGATTAAATCGCCTGATGGTAAACGGTATGCTGACCGGCTTGATAATGTCAGAACCGAGAAAGAGTTAAGCGCTATTTTTGACGATTTCATTGATATGGTGCCAATGGGACAAACGCTTTTTGGCAATTTGAATCCTATCCATACCGGTGGTCCGATGCAGGTCAGTATTGCCTTCGCTGAAGCGCATGCCAGCGGCTACCCCTGGCCGATCGACGGGTCGATTCGTCGCGAGGTGTTTAGCCGGCGTGGAGGGATTTATTTCGGTACGATGCATTTATTAGGCTACCCGGCGAATTATTCACAACCATTATACCGCTTTGCTGATTTCAATGCTGGCAGGTATGCCAGCCGTAATGCAGCATTCCAGGCTGCAATTTCACGCCTCAGTGGTGTGCAACTGGCGCTGGATGGCGATTTAATTATTTATGGTTCAGATCACGCTGGCGCGACCGAGCTGGCAGTGCGTACGTTAAGCAAACGTCTGGATATCAGCGATCGCGCTATCCGCCGTGCCCTGGAAAAAGGCGATTCGCTGGCATTTGAGAAAACCGAGCTGTACCAGCAGGTTTTCACTCAGGCGGATAAAATGGCGGGTAAACGTGTTACGCGCGAAATGCTACCGGGCATAAAACTTGAAAGCCCTAAGATAACCCGTAATCTGACAACCGCGTGGTTTGCTCAGCGGGTAAATGAACGTTACCAGGCCTGTATGGCACGCTGATTCTACCGCGGCGCAGGCGTGTAATAACGTCGTGGTAATGTGAGTAAGGAAATGAATTGTTAAACTGCACGGATAGCATAAGTGACCGGAACTGTGCCAAACTGATCATCGTCTATTTTAATTCACGCTAAGGAGCGCATCATGGATCGATATCCCCGTTCTACCGATTCTGTTGTCCAGCACGCCCGTGCTGGGCTGCAAACTTATATGGCGCAGGTGTATGGTTGGATGACCTGCGGCTTGCTGTTAACCGCCTTTGTCTCCTGGTATGCCGCCAACACACCGGCGGTAATGGAGATGGTTTTCTCTAATCGCATTACATTTTTTGGATTGATCATCGTACAACTCGGACTGGTCGTTGCACTGTCAGCGATGGTACACAAACTGAGTGGTGCGGTAGCGACCGGGTTGTTTATGCTCTATTCGGCGCTAACGGGCTTAACCATGGCCAGTATTTTCCTCGTTTACACGTATTCATCCATTGCCAGCACCTTCTTTATTACTGCCGGGATGTTTGGGGCGATGAGCTTCTGGGGTTACACCACCAAACGCGATCTCAGTGGTATGGGTAGTATGCTGTTTATGGGATTGATAGGGATTGTGCTGGCATCGCTGGTAAACATTTGGCTGAAAAGTCCGGCATTAATGTGGGCCATAACCTATATTGGCGTTGTGGTATTTGTGGGGCTGACGGCATATGACACGCAAAAGCTGAAAAACATCGGCGAAGGAATTAATCCCGATGATAAAGAGAATATGCGTCGCTTTTCGATTATGGGCGCGTTGACCTTATACCTTGATTTCATCAACCTGTTCCTGATGTTGCTGCGGATTTTTGGCAACCGCCGTTAATTTGCCTTAGCCTGGCAGGCTGTTCCGTTCATCCTCCGCACAACAAGGGCCGACGCTAATCGGCCCTTGTCGTCCGCCTACGCGAAAGCAGATTCAGCCGCAACTCTGCTGGCGAGCGAAACATTCGTTAAACCTCATTCAGCCAGGCTGCAGCAACCACCCTGGCCGCTGCGCGTAAGCAAATTTAGTCACTATTGCGCTGTTGCAGCGCATTTTTTTCGCGCAGGGCGCTGGCTCGCCCTTCCAGCCATAAATAGAGCACCAGGGCCAGCAACAGCGGTGCAATAAAATAGAGTACGCGATAGGCGAGCAACGCTGCGATAATCGTTCCATGTGAAGCGTGTTGGCCACTCAGTAAGGCAAGAAAAACGGCTTCCAGCACGCCAATTCCGGCAGGAATATGGATAATCACGCCAGCAATGCTACTAATCAGTAGCACACCAAGCACGATGGGATAATCCACTTGCTGCGCGAGGAGCAGCCAAATAATTGTGCCCATAACCATCCAGTTCGCGCAGGAAACGGCGAATTGAAACAGCGCCATTCCCAATGATGGTAAAGCCAGTTTCTGCCCCTTTATGGTCCAGCGGCGGCGTTTTGAAAAAGCACAAAGCGCGAGGTAAGCCACTACACTGGCCAGCAGGACGCTACCGATAATCTTCAGTGTGCCTTCGCCAATAAACCAGCCGCGTGGGATCGGCACCATCCCCGCGCTGAACACCACGCCAGCCAGTAAAATATAACCCAGCCAGTTGGTAGCAATGCTGAGCGAAAAGATCCGCGTGATAGTGCTGCCTGACAGGCCCAAACGCGAATAGAGCCGGTAGCGCATGGCGACGCCGCCTACCCAAGTGCTGAGCGTAAGGTTAAAGGCATAGCAGATAAAAGAAACCATCATTACCTGCCGTTTTGCCAGTTTATGCCCGCAGTAGGCGCGACCGATCAGATCGTAAACCCCGTAGGTCATGTAGCTCACTACCACCAACGCGACGGCACTCAGAATGGCCGTGCGGTTATAGTGGATAATGACGCTGTAAACATCGGACCAGTCAACTTTTTTTGCATACACCACCAGCAGCACGATAACGGCGATAAAAAATAGCCAGGTCAGGACCCTTTTCGCGGTTTTCCATTGCGGATGTGTTTTTGACATTAGGATTTTGCTCCCGGATTGTCGGTGTCGACGCGATCCTGCGTTTCCATTTCGGGCTGTACCGGTGGCTCAACCAGTGTCAGTTTTGGCGTATGGGCAGGTAACCAGCCGGCTATAGCGGGAAAATGGCGCAGAAAATGAAAGACGATCACGCTTTTGGTTAATTGCCACCAGGTACGCTTGGGGAGCAAGTCTCCATTGACGCGCTGACAATCTTGCGCGATCAAGCGCTCGAGGTTATTGCGTAGCTGTTGATTAAATTTGTGGTCGTGAATGATTAAGTTGGCTTCAAGATTTAGTGACAGACTCAGCGGATCCAGATTACTGGACCCAACGGTAGCCCACTGCTCATCTTTAACTGCGATCTTCCCGTGTAAAGGACGGCGCGTATATTCGTAGATCTCTACGCCTGCATCAACAAGATAGTTATAGAGCAGTTCAGCTCCTACTTTGGCGATCGGCATATCCGGCTCGCCCTGTACGATTAGCTTCATGTTGACGCCACGTTGTGCAGCATGACGCATTTCACGCAGCAGCCGGTAGCCCGGGAAAAAATAGGCATTCGCGATAATTACGCTGTGTTCAGCGTTTCGTAACATATCGATATAATGTTGCTCAATATCGTCACGATGTTCATCATTATCACGGTAAACGAATAATGCCTGTGCATCGCCAGGCCTGACGTTATGCGCCAGGCGGGGTGAGCGGCCTCCCCACCAGCGGCGCGTTACCTGCTCGCTTCCTAATGCCTGCTGCACATAGCGGGAAATATCCTCAACGATGGGCCCCTTCACTTCCACCGCATAGTCCTGTTTGGCATGGGGGCCGTAGCTGCTGTTATGTTCATCGGAAAAGTTGATGCCACCCACAAAGGCGATTTCATCGTCAGCCACCACAATTTTTCGGTGCAGACGACGGAAAACATTAGTACGCATGCCAAATATCAGCGGACGCGGATCGTAATAAAGAAAACGTACGCCGGCAGAGGTCAGGCTATGCACATAATCGTCGGATAAGTCAGGAGAACCATAGCCGTCAACCATCATTTCAATTTTAACGCCGCGACCGGCGGCTTCCAGCAGCACCGCGTGTAGCGCGTTACCTACTTCATCCTCAAACAGGATGAAGGTCTCCAGTAGCAAGTTTCGCTGCGCACGGCGTATCGCACCATAGACACGGGGGAAAAACTCTTCACCATTTTCCAGTAAGCGGATGCGGTTGCCTTCCCGCCATTCCATATTCATAAATGAATCTCCACCGCGAGCGGTGCATGATCGGACAGGTGTGACCAGGGTTTCAGCGGGAGGGCATAGGGATGGCTGATACCAGCATTACGTACGTAAATGCGATCAAGACGGAGAACGGGGAAGCGGGCAGGGAAGGTACGAGCCGGTTTACCCGTTTTGCGGCTAAACACTTCTTCAAGTCCGGCCCCTTTTTTTAGAATATCGTTAGCGCGTTGTTGCCAGTCATTAAAATCGCCGGCAACCACGACAGGTGAATCGGCAGGAAGCGCATGGATCAGCTCGCACAGCATCGCCAACTGCGCGGAGCGATGAGCCTCGCGCAGGCCAAGATGAACGCAGATCACGTGCAGAATAATGTCGCGCCCCGGTACGCGCAGTTTACAGTGCAGCATGCCGCGTTTTTCGGTGCCTTCGACTGAAATATCACGATTTTCATACGCGATAATAGGGAAGCGTGAAAGTACTGCATTGCCATGATGTCCCTCCGGATAAACCGCGTTACGGCCATAAGCATAATCGTTCCACATGGTATCGGCGAGAAATTCGTAATGAGGCGTATCAGGCCAGTTCTCAACGCGCAATGGATGCGTTTCATGCACTCCCATCACCTCTTGTAGTAAAACAATATCGGCCGAGGTTGCCCGCACCGCGTCCCGTAATTCGGGCAGGATGAAACGGCGGTTTAAAGCGGTAAAACCCTTATGTGTGTTTATCGTCAGGACTTTAAATGAAAAAATTTGCGCTTTTTGTGGCATACTGTGCGCGCTCTCCTTTTCGGACCATTAAGGACAAAGTGTAGTCTTTGTCACAAAAGAGTGCCGATATGAGCGGTAATTTGCGGCATTATCCGAAAATTACGTTAGTCTGAGGAACGAGTAACCGACGATTGTCGGTTATAGCTTGGGCGGCTCCGCGATTGAGTCTGCCAGGAGAAAAAGATGAAATGGTCGAACCGTATTCAGATTGTCACTGGACAAACCTGCGTACATATTACCCTCCATCTGTTGCTTATCGCTGCGCTGGTTTGGGGATGGAAGCATCAATCATTAATCCAGGTCAGTGCTATCATGCTTGCGATGTATGGTGCGGTATTTATTGCCATGCTGCTGACGCAGCGTATTGCGCGGTTGCGTAATGTGGGAGACTTCCTTGAAGATGTTTCCACAACTTATTATTTTGGTGCCGCGATGTTAGTTCTGTTCTTGTTATCACGCGTGATCCACAACAACCTGTTAGTGGGGTGTACTGGCATTGTAATGCTGGTTGGGCCAGCGCTGTTATCGCTAATGGCAAAAGAGCCACGGCACGCGCCGCAGAAAAAACGCAGCTAAGCGGGAACATAAAAGGAGCCTGAAATGGCTCCTTTTTAATATAAAAAAACTTTTCTTATATCAAAACGACCTGAATAAATTGACGACTGCGCTGTTAACTCATTATCAAACCTGAAATGAGAACCGACCATGCGCAATACCCAACCTGCTAATACCTACGATCCCCTAACGATTACCCTGCATTGGTTTACCGCTTTTATTGTTATTTTCCTGTTCGTCAGCTATCAGGTTTGGTCCTTTCTGCCGCGTGGTACGCCGGTTCGTCATTTATTGCAGTCGCTGCATGTTTCGGCGGGCATCGTGTTAGCCTTGTTGATTGTTGGCAGGCTAATATGGCGTCTGACTAAAGGACGCCGTCTGCCTGCAGCCAGCACATCGCGAAAAATGCACATTGTCGCGAAAGCTACCCACGGTTTGCTCTATTTACTGATTCTGGCGCAGGTAGCGCTGGGTTTTCTGTTGCGTTGGGCACAGGAAGAGCCGCTCAGCTTCTTTGACCTTTTTACCATCCCCGATCTGCTGCAGTTTACCCTGCTGACCCGACGTATGCTTGCCACTCTGCACTTTGATAATGCCTGGATCATCATCATTCTCGCTGGTGGGCATGCGGTTGCCGCACTCGCGCACCACTACCTACTGCGCGATGGAACGCTGAGGAGAATGATCCCGCGTCTGAAGTAGACTTTCTTTAATTAACCTGTCAATTCGGAGTAGATGTAATGAAAATTCGATACCTTATAAATGCTTTACGTCTGATGGCATTAACCGCGCTGTTAATGACTGGTTTTGCCCACGCGATGGGTGACGATAGTGATATGTCGCCGACCTGCCCGAAAGGGCAAATTTATGATAAGAAAACCAAAACCTGTATGGTAGATAAGAGCAGTATGATTGATGATAACGATCGTACTGATTATGCTTATGCGTTGGCGAAATCAGGCCGTTATGCAGAAGCATTGCAGGTGCTCGATCAGCTGGAACAGCCGGATACCGCCAAGGCCTGGAACTATCGCGGATATGCGACACGCAAACTGGGACGTACCGATGAGGGGATTGGCTATTATCAGAAATCGATTGCGCTTGACCCACATTATGCCAAAGTGCGTGAATATCTCGGTGAAGCTTATATGATCAAGAAACAGCCGGAGATGGCGCAGCAGCAATTAAGCATCATTAAAAACTTGTGCGGCACAGAGTGTGAGGAATATCGCGATCTCTCCGCTGCTATTGCCGGACATCCTGAAGCCTGACCGGGCACCGATAGGTCACGCCCGGTTCGATTTCCGAAGGAGTGTTACCTATTACCATTGTCGATATACGCGCCGAGCTTGATCAATACCTTGCGCGGCTATGGCGTTATGCCATGGTGCTCTCGCATAAGCGTGATATTGCGGACGATCTGGTACAGATGACCTGTGTCAGGGCGATTGAAAAAAGCGCGCAGTTTATGGCCGGCAGTCATCTCGACCGCTGGCTTTTTTCGATCCTCCATTCCATCTGGATTAATCATGTTCGTTCACAACATTTTATGCAGCAGCAACGCATTGATGATGTTGAGCTTTCGCCGGATGAAACGGGGCATCACGATGAGACCGACCATCTCTGGGCGCGGCAAATTATGTTGCGTGTAAATCGACTGCCTGAAGCGCAGCGTAATGCGGTGTTCCTGGTATATGTAGAAGGATTTACCTACCAGGAAGCTGCCGACACGCTATCCGTGCCGATTGGTACCATTATGAGTCGCCTGGCGAATGCGCGGCGTACGCTGGCAAAAGATGTCGCGGACCCGCAGCCAACGCGGAAGAGGGAGGGATTGCAATGAAAGAATGGAATATCGATATGCCACTCTCTGATGAGGTTTTGGTGGCGTGGCTTGATGGCGAACTCAGTCCTGAAGTCGCACAGCAAGTAGAAAAACGTGTACAGGTTGACCCCGAAGCCGCCGAACAATTGGCCTTACTGGATCGGGCGAGTCTGGATTTTGCCGCCGCTTTTGCACCGATGCTTGATGATGCGCCAGTAGAAATGCTACGTGAAAAATTGCGTGCAACGCCATCGCACTTGTCTCCAGGGGTAAGCCGCCGGAGTTTGCTGGCTGCTACGGTGGCAGCGCTGGCTGTCGGGGGTGTGGTTGGACGTTTCGCCGATCGCTTCCTGCCGGGAAATGACGATGACAACTGGCGAAATTCGGTGGCGCAATATATGTCGCTCTACACCCGTGACACGCTCAGTGAAAGTTATGTGTCGGCATCAGAATTGCAAAAGCAACTGATGTTCACGAATAGTAAACTGGGTCTGCATCTTTCACCACAGCAGTTGGCTATTACGGGGAGTGAATTAAAGGGCGTCCGTCTGCTGGGGTATGATCGCCAGTCAATTGCACAAATCCTTTATCTCGATCGACAAACCGGCCCAATGGCGTTGTGCATTACCCGAGCGGACAATGCACAGGTGACCGAACCGGACAGTGAAGTTCGCTACGGGATGAACGTGGCATACTGGCGCCAGCAGGGCTTTAATTACATGCTCATCGGCCATAAAACGCCTCAGGCCCTGCATGAGTTGGCCAGGCAGATGATGGACAGCTAATACTTGCAAGAGGAAACTCGCAGGCTACTGACGTAATTTCTCTGCTTGCTGGTCAAGTTTTCGGGCCAGACAATGCATCTGTTTTTCTACATCAGCCGCTTCATGCGCTATCTGTTGCCAGTCTGGCACTGCTGTTTTCACGGCGGATTGCAGATTCAGGCAAGCCTGTTCGAGTAACCCGGCGTCCATAATTCGGGCCCCGCCTATCTGACGATGTGCTAGCTGAGCCAGCGCTTCACGGTTTTTCTCCGCCACTGCCCGCCTGATCTGCAGTGCATCGGTGTGGTTGCTGGTGATAATGGTTTGGCTTAGATGCAGGAATGCCTCGGGATCCTTTTCAAGCAGTAAGTCGCCAAGGCTTTGGATTGTGGTCTCAGTCGCTTTGGCAACATCAGGTGCCGGCAATATAAAGGGGTGTGCCGGCAGATAAACACCAATAGATATACTGTGCGCCGATCCTTTTTCGCCCCGGACTGTCCCGCCCATACGCCTGGCCAGCGGCTCGCAGCGAGACACCGTACGCGCGATGCACGCGGAAGCCGCTTTGGCAATCCAGGGAGGCCCGCTATCGGTGATTTCCAGGGCCAGCGTGATGGTCTCTTTAACAGGCCGTGCGGCAACCTGGTAAAGCAATACATCCAGGCTGCCAGATGGCATTGCAGCAAGAACATTCTGTAATAGCTCTTGAGTAATCTGATGCAGCACTTCTGCGTTGATCTCAATCTCTTCGAAGAGGAGATCACACTCGAGCGTCACAGTAATATTTTTCTCATCCGCGAGTGGCCGGAGATCTGCCAGCCATGCTTCAAACTGTGGGATCAGGCAAACCCGTTGGGTAACGGCGGAAGGGCATGTGGGCGTCATCCCGGAACCTGTTCGGAAACGGCGATAAAGTAACCCCATAGTCAATAAAAAAATCAGTGCGAGCGATATCCATATCATCATTTTTATCCGTTCTTGTCTCTATGCGTAACGTCGCTGCCGATGTTATCCGGCAGAGTAACATTTACGGTTATTCCCTTTCTTTTGTACAACCATGCCAGCAATGTTGGTGTAGTTTTTTTATTTCAGTCAATTTTATTGTGTGAATAACATTATAATGCAGTGGTGGGATGAGGAGAATGATCCCAGGATACGCTTTATCTGTCATAGCAAGGAAAATATCATGACAAGGACTTCACATTTTCAGATTCGTATTGCACTACTGGATGACCACCCCATTGTACGTCGGGGCCTTGAGTCATGCTTAAAAGAAGAAAGAGATTTCAAACTGATTGGCAGTTTCGGCCATTCGCACCAACTTATTGCGTTGTTAAAAGGCGAGCGCGTAGACGTCCTGCTCCTGGATTACATGCTTGAGGAGGGTGAAATTGATGGTCTCGCGCTGATTCGCATTCTACGAAATCGTTTTCCATGGCTAAAAATCCTTTTGATGTCCTCCGTAGAGAGCCGTGCGGTGATCAAAATGGCGCTCATGGCTGGGATCCGTGGGTTCATTGGTAAAAGTCGTGATCCGGCGGAACTGGTGAAGGCTATTCGCATCATTGCGATGGATAAATACTACCTTTCTGAGGGTATTATTTGGGAACTGTCGCTGAAAAAATCAGATCTGGAAACCATGCACCATGCTGAAATGCAGACTGCCACGCCGGATACAGACAATGACAAATGTGAAATCAGCCTGTCGATACAGCTTACCGCACGAGAATCCGAGGTTATCCGCTGTTTTCTTGATGGGATGAGCGTGGGAGAAATTGCGCTGAAGTTTAAACGCAGCCGTAAAACGATCAGCGGTCAAAAACAGTCTGCTCTGAAAAAAATGAGTATTCGCAGCGATGTGGAACTGTTTAAGTATCGGGACTCCGTGCTGGAGCGGATTTGACCGTGCTAATTGAACGATTGAACATTTTATCACGCGCTTAGTTACAAAAGTAAAGCAGGAATAATTAGAGTGTTGCGGCACTCAATGCTACACTCCTGCTCTTACGCACCGTAGTTTGTGCCTCCTTTCAAACGTTAGGTTCGCCTGGCGTCAAGACATCCCCTGGAAACTACACCGCTGAATGCGGTCAGGCGGATCCGGAGTTATTCTAATTTATGTCATTTGATTCTCTCGGCCTGAGTGCCGACATTTTGCGCGCGGTTGAAGAGCAGGGCTATCGTGAGCCTACGCCTATCCAGCAGCAGGCTATCCCGGTAGTGTTGAGCGGCCGTGACCTGATGGCCAGCGCGCAAACCGGTACCGGTAAAACCGCCGGTTTTACGTTGCCATTACTGCAACGCTTAAGCAGCAGTAATCCACACCCGAAAGGGCGTCGCCCGGTGCGTGCTTTAATCCTGACGCCAACGCGGGAATTGGCTGCACAGGTCGGTGAAAACGTTCAGGATTACAGTAAATATTTAAATATCCGTTCGCTGGTGGTTTTCGGCGGCGTGAGCATTAATCCACAGATGATGAAACTGCGCGGTGGCGTGGATATTCTGGTGGCGACGCCGGGTCGATTACTCGATCTGGAACACCAAAATGCGGTCGATCTCTCTCAGGTTGAAGTTTTAGTGCTTGACGAAGCCGACCGGATGCTTGATATGGGCTTTATCCATGATATCCGCCGCGTACTGGCGAAGCTGCCCGTGAAGCGTCAGAACCTGCTGTTCTCCGCGACGTTCTCTGATGAAATCAAAGCGCTGGCCGAAAAGCTGCTGACCAATCCTGAACAGGTCGAAGTTGCACGCCGTAATACTGCCTCAGAGCAGGTCACACAGCATGTCCACATGGTGGATAAAAAGCGTAAGCGTGAGCTGTTGTCATTCCTGATCGGGCGTGACAACTGGCAGCAGGTACTGGTCTTTACCCGTACTAAACACGGCGCTAATCACCTGGCAGAGCAGTTGAATAAAGATGGCATAACTGCTGCCGCGATCCACGGTAACAAAAGCCAGGGCGCGCGTACCCGTGCGCTGAGCGATTTTAAAGAAGGCGGCATTCGCGTGCTGGTGGCAACCGATATTGCCGCTCGTGGGCTGGATATCGAAGAGTTACCGCATGTGGTCAACTATGAGTTGCCTAACGTGCCGGAAGATTATGTGCACCGTATCGGACGTACCGGCCGTGCGGCAGCAACCGGTGAAGCATTATCGCTGGTCTGCGTTGATGAACATAAACTCCTGCGCGATATCGAGCGCGTGCTGAAGCGTGAAATTCCCCGTATTGCCATTGACGGCTATGAGCCGGATCCGAGCATTAAAGCAGAACCGATTCAAAACGGTCGCCAACAGCGTGGCGGCGGTGCAAACGGCGGCGGACGCGGCCGGAATGGCAGCCAGGGGGGAGGGCAACGTAGCCAGAATAGCGGCGAGCGTAGCCAGGGTAATGGACAGCGGCGTCCAGCCGCTGCCGGACGCGGCGCTAAGCCTGAGGGTAGCGGGGGCGCACCGCGCAAAGTGACGCGTCAGCGCCGCTCGACCCCATCGAACAACGGCTGACGATTATCGCGTTAGCGTCAAAGGCCAGCAGAGATGCTGGCCTTTTGCATTTCTTGCTTCGGGTTTTGCTGCTTCTGTTCCACATTACAGCGAAAACCCGTAAACTTGCGCGTCGATTTTTATAGGTGATAAAACATGCGGGTTTTACTGGCACCGATGGAAGGCGTTCTCGATTCGCTGGTACGTGAACTGCTGACGGAGGTAAATGACTATGATCTCTGTATCACTGAGTTTCTGCGGGTGGTGGATCAGCTCTTGCCAGAAAAATCGTTCTATCGCCTCTGTCCTGAATTACATCACGCCAGCCGTACGCCTTCAGGTACGCGGGTTCGGTTGCAACTGCTTGGTCAATATCCTGAATGGTTAGCGGAAAATGCAGCGCGTGCCGTGTCGCTTGGATCATGGGGTGTAGATCTCAACTGCGGCTGCCCTTCAAAACTGGTGAATGGCAGCGGTGGCGGCGCAATGCTACTTAAAGATCCGGAGCTGATTTACCGTGGCGCGAAAGCGATGCGAGAAGCCGTGCCGAAGGCACTGCCGGTAACGGTAAAGATCCGACTTGGTTGGGATTCCGGTCATCGCCAGTTCGAAATTGCGGATGCGGTACAGCAGGCGGGTGCTACCGAATTAGTAGTGCACGGCCGAACCAAAGAAGATGGTTATAAAGCCGAGCGTATTAACTGGGAAGCAATTGGTGAAATCCGCAAGCGCTTATCAATCCCGGTGATTGCCAACGGTGAGATATGGGACTGGCAAAGTGCCCAAGATTGTCTGGCAGTTACCGGCTGCGATGCGGTCATGATTGGGCGAGGCGCGCTTAATGTGCCAAATCTCAGTCGGGTCATCAAATATCAAGAACCGCGTATGATTTGGGCCGACGTGGTGAAATTACTGCAAAAATATGTGCAGTTAGAAAAGCAGGGGGATACCGGTCTGTATCATGTCGCGCGTATTAAGCAATGGTTGGGATACTTGCGTAAAGAGTACTCTGAGGCCAGTGAGCTGTTCAGCCAGGTACGCACTCTGAAAACATCACGTGAAATCGCTGACGTTATTTCCCATCAAACTTAACGGGACCTCTTAGCAGGCTAAGGGTATATTATGTGAGATAAATCACATACTGTTAAACGGCTAAGCTATGTCCTCAACACCAGCACTGAGTAACGTACAACTGAATAAGCGTATTCTCTCAGTCGTCGTTTTTACTTTCTTCTGTTACCTCTCCGTGGGATTGCCGCTGGCAGTGCTGCCCGGTTTCGTACATAACCAACTTGGTTTCAGCTCTTTCCTCGCGGGTCTTATCATCAGTATTCAATATCTGGCGACGCTCATTAGCCGCCCGCAGTCAGGACGGCTAGCCGATCTGCTGGGGCCGAAGCGTGTCGTGATGTTGGGGTTAATATGCTGTGGAATGAGTGGGGGACTCTCGATTATCGCGGTGCTAACGGCGGGGATCCCCTGGCTGAGTCTGTTGTTGTTAGGGATCGGGCGTTTATTTCTTGGGGTAGGGGAAAGTTTTGCCAGTACTGGCTCAACGCTGTGGGGCATCAACATTGTTGGCTCCACGCAAACGGCGCGAGTTATCTCGTGGAACGGTGTGGCAACTTACCTGGCGATGGCGATTGGCGCGCCGCTAGGGGTGATGCTCAACCAACTCTTCGGCATTATCGGTTTTGCGTTACCGATTGTTATGATGGGAGGCGTCGGGTACTGGATGGCAAGTAAAAAAACGGCCATAACAGTGAACGTGGGCACACGAATCCCCTTTCACAAGGTGTTTTCCAAAGTGTGGCTTTACGGATTAGGTCTTGGCTTGGGTACCGTTGGTTTCGGCGTTATTGCCACCTTTATTACACTCTATTATGCCAGCAGGGGATGGTCTGGCGCAGCCTTTGCATTAACCCTCTTTAGCCTGGGTTTTGTTGCTATACGCCTGGTGTTTAGCCGCTTAATTACGCGCTTTGGCGGCTTGAAAGTTGCGCTGGTATCGTTTCTGATTGAATGTGCCGGGCTGCTCATTATCTGGCAAAGTGGCTGGCCCTGGCTGGTGGATATCGGTGCGTTTATGACCGGGGCAGGATTTTCACTGGTCTTTCCTGCGCTGGGCGTTGAGGCGGTGAAACAGGTATTGCCGCAAAACCAGGGTACGGCGTTGGGGACCTATTCTGCGTTTCTTGATTTAGGTCTGGGCCTCACCGGGCCAGTGGCCGGTATGCTTATTGGCCACTGGGGGTTGCAAGCGGTATACCTGGCGGCAGCAGTGGTGGTATTTACCGCGGTGATTATCACCCTCAGGCTGTTGACGCTGTCAGGCGGACGACACTCTCCGGTTTGAAAATACCAGGGAAACAACGCGTGGTACGGTGATCCGTAACCACGCGCGCTGGCTAAATACGGGTAAACAACCAGTAAAGTACCGCAGAAAGCAGAATTGAGACCGGTAAGGTTAGCACCCATGCCATTGCCAGGTTACGGAGCGTCGACATTTGCAGACCTGAGTGATTGGCGGCCATGGTGCCCGCTACACCCGATGCCAGCACATGGGTTGTTGATACTGGCAGGCCAAAAGCATCGGCAGCACCAATGGTCGCCATTGCAACCAGTTCAGCACTGGCGCCCTGCGCATACGATAGATGAGATTTACCAATTTTCTCACCTACCGTGACGACGATGCGTCGCCAACCAACCATAGTGCCAAGTCCTAACGCAATCGCCACGACGACCTTAACCCAGAAAGGAATAAAGCGCGTTGCGTTATCCAGCTCGCTCTTCATCGCCGTTAAATTCTGCTGGGTATCAGGGGCGAATTTGACCTCATCGTTATTCAGATGCTTGATGGTTTCAGAAGCGAGATACATATCATTTCGGGTGTTAGAGACGGCCTGTGCCGGGATCTCAGAGACGTTGCCATAGCGTCTTATCTCCGTTCCGATGCTGCCAGTCAGCATGGCTAACGCCGGAATAACATCGGGGGCCAGTTCGCCTGTCCGTACATATTCCTGCAATACGGATCGCGGTGCCGACATTTGCGGTCTGGCAGGATACTGACGCAGCAACGCTTGTTCTGTTACCGCCGCCAGTGCCGCTACGCGTGGAATTTGTTCCGGTGGTAGGGTGCGGTTCAAAGCATAAGCGATCGGCATGGTCCCAACCAGAATGAGCATAATTAAGCCCATACCTTTTTGCCCATCGTTAGAGCCGTGGGCAAAAGAGACGCCGGTACAAGTTAAAATAAGCAGGCCTCGGATCCATAGCGGCGGCGGTGCGTTATCTTTTGGTGCTTCGTAAAGTTGGCGATTTTTGATGAAGACTTTCATTGCCAGCAGCAGCAGAGCGGCGCAGATAAAGCCAACGGCGGGCGATAGCAGCAGTGCGTACCCCACAGTGATTGCCTGATCCCAATCGACACCGCTGGTGCCGCTTCGTCCATGAATTAACGCGTTTGCCACGCCGACGCCAATGATTGAACCAATAAGCGTATGAGATGATGATGCAGGAAGACCCAGCCACCAGGTGCCTAAATTCCAGATAATAGCGGAGAACAGCAGGGCATATACCATGGCGAAACCACTACCATTTCCCGCTTGCAGGATCAGCTCAACGGGTAGCAGTGAAATAATGCCAAATGCCACAATACCGCTGGAAAGGAGCACGCCAAGGAAATTAAAAAAACCTGACCAGATAACCGCAAAGGTCGGTGTCAATGAACGGGTATAAATAACCGTTGCCACTGCATTCGCGGTATCGTGAAAACCGTTAACGAATTCAAATCCCAATGCGATAAGCAGAGCGAGTCCCAATAACAGGAAAGGCGTGTAGCTGGTGATACTCTCGCCCGTGTCCTGAACATCGTTAAACAAATTAACGCTCGCATAAGCAATGCCGAGGATTAATAACAATATAAAGATGAGGATCGATGTCCGGCCGCTTTTGCGATAAATAGGCGGCTGACCTGATGACGTTGCTACCGATGAAATTGTGCTGTTTTCACTCATAACACACCCTGCAGTTTGAGTTGGCATTGCATACCGGGCAGAGAATTATGCGCGGCAGCCTATGCATTACTGGTGTGATACGCAGTTTATGTGACAGTAGAATGATCCCCGCCATACTTCGAGCTACCGATGCGTGGGCTTAATTATTCATCCTACCCCGGGGTTCACCCTTTCAAAGCCGCTATAAGCAGCATTCACATTTTTTTTCAGGCAAATTTATCTCTCGCCTCGGTCACGTCTTTAACGCATAAAAAAACGGGCCAATAGAGGCCCGTTATTATCACAACACGAACATTACGATTTGTTTTCGCTATCGGTCGGTGTTTCAGGTTGTGCAACTTCAACTGAAGTGGAGTCCGAATCTGCTGACTCATCGCTTGAGACAGCTGCATTAGGGTCCTCAACGTTAGCACCCTGAGGGGTGACAGGCGTCATCGGCTCTTCTTTTGGCAACGCCCCTTCAGCCTCTGGCACCGTCACCGGTGCTGGCAGGCTATCTTCTGCCGGGCCGTTAATTTTGGTCGGCATCCCTGAACGTATTTTTAATGCCTGATCCATCGCGCTCTGATTGACGCTGGCGTCGCCAACAATTTGGCCTACCGCAGAGGTGATCGTCAGTGGAACCGGTGTTCTGGAATTAAACTGTTCTTCCGTCATCGACAGCGGATTATGGATTTCAACATAGCGCGAGCCGTCGGGTTCAACGGTAGCTTTTATCGGTTGGTCGATAAACTGTACGCGTGTACCAACCGGCACGTTGTCAAACAGCCATTTAATGTCATCAGCGCGTAAACGCACACAACCATGACTAACGCGCAAACCAATGCCAAAGTTAGCGTTGGTACCGTGGATAGCATAAAGACGGCCAATATAGAGCGCATAAAGCCCCATTGGGTTATCTGGTCCGGCAGGGAAGACGGCAGGCAGTGTTTCACCGCGTGCGGTGTACTCTTCATGCATCTTTTTGGTTGGAGTCCAGGTTGGACCATCTTTTTTACGTTGTACGGTAGTGGTCCAGTTAACCGGAGTATCTTTGCCTAATTCGCCGATACCGATCGGCAGCACGACCACGGTATTCGTACCTTTCGGATAATAATACAGACGCATTTCCGCGCTGTTTATTACGATGCCTTCACGGGGGGCGTCTGGCAGGATCAACTGCTGAGGAATGATCAGCTTACTACCCGCTTTTGGCAAATAGACATCCACGCCCGGATTGGCTTCCAGCAGGTTACTGAGTCCCATTTGATACTGGGCGGCAAAGGCTTCCAGGGGAAGTTTGCTGTCTTGTGGAACGGTAATTTCGAGTTTATCACCCGTCAGGCGGCTGTTCGCTGCCGGAAGCGGATAAACCACAGCAAAAGCAGATTGGCTAAATGCCGCCACTGTCAGTGCTAATGTAACGATCGCGCGAATGCTCTTTTTCATATTTTATCAGGTGTTAGCGCCATGCAGGCTGTTAGAGAGTCGACCCCACTGTCGGCCAGTGTGACCGACTGCACATTATATGTGCATAACACATCAGGAAGGAACCAGGAATTTTCGTAACTGAATCAACTTTACGTAAAATTATGTATGGCTTGGCAAAAAATCCTTCGCTGATGCGTTAATTATGTGGTTACGGCTGCCACAAAGGGTCTTGCCCGCTGAGCTTTCTGTTTAAAAAGAAGGCGGTGCTAATTAAAGCAAGATGACTCAATGCTTGAGGTGTATTACCGAGCGCATAGCCGTGATGGTCGAATTCTTCTGCGTACAGGCCAAGAGGATTGGCATAACTAAGCAGTTTTTCGAATTCAAAATGGGCTTCTTCAACCCGTCCGGCACGGGCCAGACATTCAACGTACCAGAACGAACACGCGGCAAAAGAGCCTTCTTCGCCTTCCAGGCCATCGGCGGGGGTTTCATCCATGTTATAACGTCTTACCATTCCATCGCTGACCAGTTTCTCTTTGATGGCATCCAGCGTGGCAATCCATTCGGGATCGGTTGCGCCAACAAAGCGTACCAGCGGCATCAGTAGCATGGAAGCATCAAGAAATTGCCCGTGGCGCGTGGAAGTAAAGTGCCCATGCTCTTCGTTCCAGAAATTATTCCAGATGTCCGCGCGGATCTCGCTGCGAATGCGGTCCCAGCGTTCATAAGGCATGGAAAGCGAACGTTTCATACCAAGGCGCAGCGCGCGATCCAGTGCCACCCAGCACATCAGACGTGAATGGAGAAAGTGCTGGGGTTCGCCGCGCATCTCCCAGATACCGGCATCCGGTTGATTCCAGTTTTCACACACGTAGTCGATCATTCGGCATACGTTACTCCAGCCACGATGCGAAATAGCCTCGCCGTATTTGTTCGCCAGATAAACGGCGTCCATCAGTTCGCCATAGATATCAAGCTGGGTTTGCTGCCAGGCATCGTTGCCGATCCTAACCGGCATTGAGTTGGCGTAACCTGAAAGGTTAAGAAGCTCAATCTCGTGGAGTTCGGTCCCGCTGTCGAGCCGATACATGACCTGCAATCGAGCTTCATCATGGTGACTATTTTCGACGCAGCGACCTACCCATTGGGTAAAATGTTTCGCTTCAGACACGTAACCCAGGCGCATGAGTGCATACATGCTGAAGGATGCATCACGGATCCATGACGCGCGGTAATCCCAGTTGCGCTCACCGCCTAACTCCTCCGGTAGTCCGAACGTTGCGGCGGCGGCAATGGAACCGTGTTGCCATGAGGTCAACAGCTTAAGTACCAATGCTGAGCGGTTAACCATCTCTTGCCAGCGACCGTGATAATTACTTTTACTGGCCCATTGTCGCCAGTACTCCAGGGTTTCGCGAAAGCAAAATTCGGTCTCCAGGTGCTCAAGGTGCTTATCTTCCGCACAGCCAAACATAAATTCAGCGTGTTCCCCTGCTTTTAACGTAAAGGAGCTAACGGCAGCAGCCCCTTCCAACTGCAGTTCAACGGTGCTGGCCAGACAAAGAGGGGGCTGACCCGGAGCTGAAAACGTTGCCAAACCGCCTTTCACACTGGCTTGCGTATTGGCGCGGGCATAATCATGCACTGGCGCGCAGCGCAGTTGAAAGCGGGCTTCGCCATGTACCATCTTGATTCGCCGAATGATGCGCGGCTGCTTATCCTGTTCTTCACAAATTGGCATGTAATCGGTGATTTCCGCCACACCCTGTTTATCCAGCCACCGTGTTTGCAGGATATTGGTATCGGGCAGGTAGAGCTGCTGACGCCGGGCTTCTGGCCAGTCGGGCGTGATGCTAAACAAGCCAGCCTCATCACTGTCCAGTAATGCAGTAAATACTGAAGGGCTATCAAGATTCGGCCAGCAGAAATAATCGATAGTGCCATCAGAGGCGATGAGGGCACAGGTGCGTAAATCACCAATAATACCGTGGTCCGCAATATTTCGTTTTACGTGCTTCATAACGCTCCCGGAAAAATAAGTTTCAGTAGTGACTATAGTCAAAGTCTTTTAAACGAGGATAAAAACTGTCGCGTCTATACTTTCCTGTACACACACATTGATGCTCGGGAGGAGATAATGAATCCGTCAGCAAACAGAGTGGCAATCGTAACGGCATCTGATTCCGGTATAGGTCAGGCTTCGGCAATTATGCTGGCTCAGCAGGGATATGATGTTGGCATTACCTGGCGCTCGGATATTGCAGGCGCTGAGGAAACGGCAAGACAAGTCCGTGAAGCAGGCAAACGCGCTGAGGTTGAGCAGTTGGATCTTGCCGATCCGGTAGTCGGTGGTAAAGCGCTGGAATCGCTGATCGCCCGGTTCGGACGTATCGATGTGCTGGTGAATAACGCGGGAACAAACATTAAGGCCGATTTCCTTGATACAACCTTCGCCGACTGGCGCAGCGTGTTTAGCGTTGACGTGGATGGGGCTTTTATTTGTGGGCAGATCGCCGCCCGACTTATGGTCAAACAGGGGGAGGGAGGGCGCATTATCAATATCACATCGGTACATGAACATACGCCATTACCGGGATCGGTTGCCTATACGGCGGCGAAACATGCGCTTGGCGGGCTAACCAAATCGATGGCGCTTAGCCTGATACCGCATAACATACTGGTTAATGCCGTGGCACCGGGGGCGATTGCCACGCCAATGAATGATATGGATAATGCGGATGTCCATCAGCAGGCGATCCCTGAAATACCTGCCGGGAGGCCGGGTGACACGCGAGAAATTGCCAGCATGGTGGCGTGGCTCTGTTCGCCGTGGTCAAGTTATACCACCGGGCAGTCCTTTATTATTGATGGCGGATTTAGCTTAGCGAATCCACAATATTTTATACGTCACTAACACTGAACGCGCGGGCTTTACGCAGGGAAAAAAGCCCGCGAATACGGTTTTCCTTAGGTCACGCCGAACCTGGGGCAACTCGCCGGATTTAGGCGGCAAAACCGTAATGCGGTGATCGCTTATTCTTCTCGCTTACTATTCCAGCGTTTAAAAGCAAAGCGTGCTCCCCAGACTGCCACCAATGCTGCGCCTGCCCACAGCAAATGTTTAAGGTGTTGATCCAACTTATGCAGCCATGGCGCGATCATCTCGCCCGCAAAGTAGCCGAGTGAAACAAAGATCAGCGACCAAAGCAGGGCGCCAGTAATGTTAAGCAGAAAAAACTTGAGTGGGTTCAGACGGCTGGCACCGATAATGATGGGGCCAATAAGGCGAAAACCATACATGAATCGTACGCCGATAACGAACAGCGTTGGGCGGCGACGGATCATGCTATTGGCTTTGGTCATTTGTTTCTGGTGCCTTTTAAAACGGCTCAGTATCGCGGTTCCATAATAGCGCCCGATCACAAATAATAGCTGATCGCCAATTATGCCGCCCAGCATGGCAACCAGAACGACCCAAACATAACGCAGCAGTCCCTCATGGGCAGCGACACCGCCGAGCAGCGTAAAGGTTTCACCCTCAGCCATGCAACCCAACAATAGCGCCCAGTAACCGTACTGCGTAATTAATCCATTGACATCAATATGCAAAATACACCTTCCCTTTTTTGCGTCCTTAATCGCTAACTTTACTATACTTAGAGACAATCCGCCGCATGTCGCTCATTGGCGGTTAGTCGTATCAGAGGAGTGATTTTATGAATCATGTCTGGGGACTTTTATCGCATCCCGATCGTGAGATGCACAGCATCAAGCAGGAAAATGAAACCGTTTCACACCATTATTCACATCATGTACTGATTATGGCGGCAATCCCGGTAATCTGCGCTTTTATCGGTACGACTCAGTTGGGATGGAATTTTGGTGCAGGCAGAACGGTACAACTTTCACCCTTCACGGCTATCGGACTGGCGATCCTGTTTTATATTCTGATTCTTGGAGCCGTTGCCCTCATGGGACGTGTTATTTACTGGATGGCACGTAACTATCCACAACGTCCGTCACTTCAGCGCTGTACGGTCTTTGCCGGTTATGTTGCCACGCCGCTCTTTATCAGCGGTATTGTCGCGCTCTATCCGCTGGTTTGGTTGTGTGTATTAGTGGGGGCGCTGGCGCTGGTCTATACCGGTTATCTGCTTTATGTCGGCATTCCAACCTTCCTGAATATTGACCGTGAAGAGAGCCTGCGTTTCTCCGGCTCGACGCTGGCCATAGGTATTTTGGTATTTGAAGTGTTGCTGGCCCTGACGGTCATTTTGTGGGGCTATGGTTATCGTCTGTTTTAAATCATGACGGCTGCTGACCTCTCAGCGGCCGTTTGTTTACGCTCAGAAACGAATCTTGTGTAGAATTTTGCGCTTTTGCCGACGTATTATGCTCGCGCCAGCCCCCGTGTAGCCACATTTTCCACGGACGGCGGCCTGTGCTTAGCACAGTTGCCTATTAACCCGGTCAAGTTTTTATACGATGCCTGCAAAAATTCGTTATTCGCTGCTGAGCCTGGCTCTTTTATTTTCTGGTCAGGGTATCCTGAATCAGGCTGTTGCCAGCCCCCGTTTGGCTGAAATGGCCCCCATGTCACAACCGGAAATCGCTTCCGGCAGCGCCATGATTATCGACTTGAATACCAATAAAGTGCTGTATGCGAGTCACCCCGATCGCGTCAGGCCGATTGCCTCACTGACCAAGCTAATGACGGCGATGGTGGTGCTGGATGCTCACCAACCGCTGGATGAGATACTCAGTGTGGATGTGAGCCATACGCCCGAGATGCGCGGCGTATTTTCCCGGGTACGATTGAACAGTGAAATCAGCCGTAAAAATATGCTGCTGCTGGCGCTCATGTCCTCAGAAAATCGTGCGGCGGCGAGCCTTGCACATCATTACCCCGGGGGATATGACGCATTTATCCGTGCGATGAATGCTAAAGCGCGTTCGTTGGGGATGAACAATACCCGTTATGTTGAGCCCACAGGCTTGTCAATTCATAACGTTTCCACCGCGCGTGACTTAACGAGGTTATTGATTGCGACAAAAAGTTATCCATTAATTGGTCAACTGAGCACCACACATGAGGATATGGCGACGTTTGCCCATCCGAATTACACCCTGCCGTTTCGTAATACCAACCATCTGGTTTATAAACCGGACTGGAATATTCAACTAACCAAAACGGGTTTTACCGATGAGGCCGGCCATTGTCTGGTGATGCGCACGGTAATTAAACAGCGTCCAGTGGCATTAGTGGTGTTGGATGCTTTTGGTAAATACACC
Organism: [Pantoea] beijingensis; assembly: GCF_022647505.1. NCBI lineage: Bacteria > Pseudomonadati > Pseudomonadota > Gammaproteobacteria > Enterobacterales > Erwiniaceae > Erwinia > [Pantoea] beijingensis. The sequence goes on along the minus strand of NZ_CP071409.1, from coordinate 2,637,842 downwards.
CATTTTGCCGATGCAAACCGTCTGCGCGACTGGATCGAGACGGGAAAATCAGCACCGGTACCGGCATCGGCTCTCAGTTACAAAAAGCAGAAAGCGGCGCAGGTAGCCCGTAATACTGCAGGTGCTGAGTAATGGTGTTTAGGCCTGCCTGGAGCAGTGAGGGGCGGTGAGGCATTACTGCGCGCGACATCAAAAAGATGTTGCGCCATCTTAACTATTGCCCGATTAACACCGCTGTTTCCCGAACCCGCGCGTACGGCAGCAACAGTCGTCGCCGGGGTTGTGGAAGTCAGAGAATACATTGGCGCCATGTACCGTGATTAAAATATAACTCTGCTGGCCGCTAAATCAGCGTGCAACGCAGGAACAGGCAATGATTATCTCACCCATTTTCAACCGTGAATCTTATAGTGCAGATAACGACAAAAGCGTAAAATAACACGTTAAATGGCTGTGCTATACGCTACGTCCATCCTTGATAACCCCTTTGGATCCACCACGTTATGTCAAAGTTGTTAATTATTATTCGTGTTTTATTACTGGCACTGGTCGCGTCGACATCAGCATTCAGTATGGCAGCGGATACGTCATCGGCGCAGACACCTGACGGTGAAAGCGTCGCGCCCAAGGTTAACGCTGCAGTTGAACTGCCGAAGATGCAGAAAATCCTTGATAAAATCAAAGGGCAAGTATCGGGTGAAAATAACCAGAACAAGCTCGATCAGCTAAATGAAATGGCGCTGGAGCTGTCGGGTAATGCGGATACGCTCGCCCAGGCATTGATTCCACAGCGCGCGCAGGTCAATGCTCAACTGGCGGTATTGGGCCCTGCGCCCACGGCAGATAGCGGCGTGAAAGAAACGGCGGAGGTGACGCAGAAGCGTTCCTCGCTGGAAAATCAAAAAACAAAGCTGGACGAGCAGATCAAGCAGTCGGATGCGATCAAAAGTGGTGCGTTCAATCTGTCTGCACAAATTGTTAATTTGCGCAGAGATGCGCTAAAAACGCAGTTGGCATTAAACTCCGGCAGTATTTTTGGCCCACGTTTCTGGGCCCCATGGTTTGGGTCGCAGGAACAGGATATCAAAAAAATCAATGCATTCTCAGAGGAATTGTTCTCTACCGCCGCACTCTCCTGGGAGCCGGGTTGGCGTTTCGGTACCGTAGCCTGGATTCTTGCTGCCTTACTGGTGGCGACCTTAGGCCGCCGCTATTGTGAGGAGTTCCTGGCCTGGATTAGCATTAACGTCATGCCTGAAGGGCGTTTGCGCCGCAGTTTTCTTGCCGCAACGGTGGCATTAACCACGCTTATCGCTGTGGTGCTTGCCTTTAACTTCCTTGATTTTGCCATGACCCGACGCGATGAAGTGTCGGACGACGTGCAGGCTTTCATCGATAAACTGGTGCAGCTTAGCGTCTTCTGCGGCTTGATTGCCGGCCTTGGACGGGCATTTCTCTCGAATCGCCGACCTTCATGGCGTTTGCCGACTATCTCGAACGATGTCGCACTGGCGCTGAAACCCTTTCCGCCATTGACCGCAGCATTAGTCTTCGTTTTTCAGACGCTGGAAGACTTTAACAGCAGCGTTGGCACCAGTATTAGTACCACCATCTGGGCCAACGGTTTAACCGCTCTGCTCATCGGTTCAACTGCACTTTCCATCAGTCTCCGCACCAGCCGCGTGCGGCGCAGAATGACGCATGAAGGACAGCATCCTGAAGCCAAGTCGATGCTGGTGGGGTTGTTGCAGATGGCGATGACGTTAACCGGCATCGCTATTCTGGCATCGCTGGTTATCGGTTACGTTACGCTGGGGCGCTTTCTCAGTTATGAATTGATCTGGACAGGAATAGTATTCAGTTCACTTTATCTGCTTAGCCACCTGGTCACCGATCTTTGTGAAGCACTGTTATCGACCAACAATACCACCGGAAAACGGATTCAGGCATCGCTGAATATTGATGCGCGCCACCTGTCTCAGGCCGCTGCGTTGCTGTCTGCCATCGGAAAGACCTGTCTGATTTTGTTTGCTGCCGTTGCGCTGCTTAACGGTACTTTTGGAACCTCAACCCCTCTTGAGCTGCTGCAAAAAGCACTGGAGTTCTGGGGGGGCAAGGGACTGGAATCGCTGAATATTGTTCCTGCGCATATGGTCAACGCATTAATTTGCCTGATCGTCGGTATCTATGTGCTGCGGGCGGTGAAGCGCTGGTTGGATAAGGACTTCTTGCCAAAAACCACTATGGATATTGGTATGAGGGTGTCATTAGTCACCCTGTTTAGCAATATCGGGTATGTGCTGGTGATTTTGCTGACGCTGTCGACCATGGGGCTGCAGTGGAACAAGCTGGCATGGATCGTCAGCGCGTTATCGGTGGGTATCGGTTTTGGTCTACAGGAAATTGTTAAGAACTTTATTTCGGGACTGATATTGCTGACTGAACGCCCGGTTAAAGTCGGCGATCTGGTGAGCATCAGCGGTATTGAAGGGGATATTCGCCGCATTAACGTGCGTGCGACCGAGATTCAATTAAGTGATAAATCCACGGTTATCGTGCCGAATTCACAGCTGATCTCTCAGAATGTGCGCAACGCCACGATGGGTAATGCGCAGGGTGTGGCAACCATTACCTTAACCTTTCCACTGGATATCGATCCGGTGTTGGTTCGCCAACTCTTGCTTGACGTTTACCACGAAAATGAGCGTATCCTTGAAACACCGGAGCCGTCAGTTTCCTTTAAGGACCTGACGCCTTCCGGCATTGTATTGAGCGTAACCGGGAATGTGGGTAGCCCGCGTCAGGTCAGCGGTGCGAAAAGCGATCTGCTCTTTGATATCCTTACGCGCCTGCGCAAAGAGGGCGTAGTGCTCTCAACGCCGCAGAGTATGGTGATTGAGCGTAAAAGCGGCAATGTCGTGGTGAAAGAGAGTACTGAAGAGTAGTTGAATCATATCAGGCAGCAGGGTTCACCTGCTGCCTGTTGTTTAGTGCCGATCTTCACAGCGGCAATCAGCCCAGTTTTTCGTCCGGGTAGTTTTTCCAATTCCAGGATTAAAACTGTTGGTAGGATCGAGCTGCTGATAAAACGCTGCCAATTGTGGTTTAGCCTGATACAAATGGCCAACGTTATGTTCTGCCGGATATTCTGCGCCGCGGGCGGACAGTATTGCCAGCATTTTCTCTTTCAGCGCATGCACATCAACCCCTTTTTTGACGATGTAATCCTGGTGGAAAACATGACATAAAAAATGGCCGTAGTAGAGGCGATGAACCAAAGACTCATCAATTTCTGCGGGCAGTTTTTCGAACCAGTCACGATCGTTGCGGCGTAGCGCAATATCCAGGGCCAGAATATCTTCAACCTCATCGTGGTGAACCGCGTGATAGCGAACCGCTGCGCCTGCGGCGGCAAAACGATGCAAAAATGCTTTAGCACCTTCTTGTTCATCACATTCAAAAAATGCCCCTTCGGCTTCGCGAAAATAATGGTTTAAAAATGTTCGCGCCTCAGCAATGCCATCACCTGACATTTTCAGCATCAGGTGATGTTCAAAACGTTCCCGGTACTGTTTCATTCGTTTCGGCAGGTGCGAAGGGAGCCAGCGGCTGACGTTTTGCAACAAGCGATCGAGAGCATTAGGTTTAATCAATGGCAGGCGATTCAACAGGGCATCAGCACGACCTTTAAGCGTGAAAAACAGTGGCATTTTATCCGTGCCCAGTTTGTCTATCATCACAAAAGCGTCTTTACCGTAGACCTCAGCAATATCAAAAATATCGCGATGCATATATTCACCGGCGGTAGGCAAGTGAGTAAAGTTAGCCAGCATATGACGACGCAAATCGCCGAGCACTGCGGTGCTATTGGTGCCGATATAAAACACCTGTTGTGCACTTTCAGCTGCAAACGTATCAAGTCGTACGGCAAATACCGCCAGCTTACCTGCACAGCCTGACGCTTCAAACAGACGACGCGCATCAGCATTGAAACGTGATGGCGTATCTGCATCGATATCACGTACGCGCTCGGCGTACTCGCCATCGGAAGCATGTCGGCTATCGTACATCACATCGTTTTCACGCCAGCTTTCATCGTCAAGCTTTGACAGAATCTGTTCTGGTGACGTGCCAAGATGCATACCGAGGTGATTAACCAACTGCAGTTTTCCCTGCGAATTAATCTGTGCGTAGAGAGCCATTTCAGTATAGGCCGGACCGCGTTTAACCAGTGAACCACCTGAGTTATTGCAAATGCCACCCATTACCGAGGCACCAATACAGGATGAGCCTATTACCGAATGGGGTTCACGTCCTAGCGGTTTTAACGCTTTCTCCAGTTGATAAAGCGTGCTCCCGGGCAGAGCCAAAACCTGTTTACCGCCGTCAATTAACTGGATTTTGTCCATGCGCAGCGTGCTGATGATAAGGATATCGCGCTGATAATCGCTGCCGTTCGGCGTTGAACCTTCTGTCAGGCCGGTATTTGCTGCCTGCATTAAAATAATTTTGTCAGCGTTGACTGCGGCATTTAACACGTACCACAGTTCCAGTAACGAACCGGGAAAAACTACGGCCAGTGCATCGCCCTGGCCGGAACGGAAACCCTTACGATAGCGTTCGGTTTTACGCGGGTCGGTCAACATATGACGCGGACCAACAATACGGGCCAACTCTTCAAGCAGGGTTTTATTGAGCGAGGTTTCAGAAGTGTGCATGTCCATTGTCCTGTTTTCTATATCAGAATGACTGTAGCACGCTAAACACGGTGGGGTGATCCTGATAATAATGTGTGTAATGCGACGTGAATCCGCTCTGTAAGCGGCAAAACTACCTGCTTATCGCAACTTATGGCACACTGCGCTCATGCTGTAATCAATGAATACCATATACGTTTTATTGCGCAGTTTTTTGAGAGAAACTTAACTGATGAAATGGATTTACTCTGTCAGCCTTGCTGTCACCCTGGCGATGCAACCCGCGTTCGCCAATGAGCTGTTTGGTCAACATCCGCTTACCCCTGAAGCCCGTGATGCCTTTGTCACCGACCTGCTGAAAAAAATGACCCTGGATGAAAAAATTGGCCAGATGAGGCTGATTACCGTTGGGCCAGAAAATACGAAAGACGTGATCCGCGGGATGATCAAAGATGGTCAGGTTGGGGCTATTTTTAATACCGTAACGCGTCCTGATATTCGGGCCATGCAGGACCAGGTAATGCAATTAAGCCGCCTGAAGATCCCGCTTTTTTTTGCTTATGATGTGGTGCATGGCCAACGTACTGCCTTTCCGATCCCTTTGGCATTGGCTTCGAGTTGGGATCTGGATGCTATTGCGACCGTTGGACGCATTTCTGCCTATGAAGCGGCCGATGATGGTTTGAATATGACTTGGGCGCCAATGGTTGATGTAACGCGTGAACCTCGCTGGGGACGGGTATCTGAGGGCTTTGGCGAAGATACCTGGCTCACCTCAGAAATGGGCCGCGCGATGGTAGAATCCATGCAGGGTAAAAGTCCTGCCGATCGTTATTCGATCATGACCAGCGTGAAGCACTATGCGGCTTATGGCGCAGTTGAAGGTGGACGTGATTACAATACCGTTGACATGAGCCCGCAGCGGCTATTCCAGGACTATCTGCCTCCTTACAAAGCAGCACTGGATGCGGGAAGCGGTGGCGTGATGGTTTCACTCAACGCGATCAATGGCGTACCGGCTACCTCCAACAGTTGGCTACTGAAAGATATTCTGCGCGATGAGTGGAAATTTAAAGGCATCACTATCAGCGATCATGGGGCGATCAAGGAACTGATTCGGCATGGCGTAGCCAGCGATCCGCAGGATGCCGTTCGCGTTGCGGTTAAAGCTGGCGTGAACATGAGCATGAGCGATGAATACTACAGTCGTTATTTGCCCGAACTGGTCAAAAACGGTGCCGTGACGGAGCAGGAAATCGATGATGCTACGCGGCATGTACTCAACGTGAAATATGATATGGGACTGTTTAACGATCCCTATAGCCATTTAGGACCGAAAGAGAGCGATCCTGTCGATACCAATGCGGAAAACCGTCTGCATCGCACGCAAGCACGGGATGTCGCGCGTAAAAGTATTGTGCTACTGAAAAACAGGCTGGAAACCCTACCGCTGAAAAAAAGCGGGACTGTTGCGTTGATCGGACCGCTGGCTGATAGCCATCTCGATATGATCGGGAGTTGGTCTGCTGCTGCGGTCGCAGCACAATCGGTAACCTTGCGTCAGGGCATGAGTAATGCGCTGGCCAACAAGGCGACGTTATTGTATGCCAAAGGGGCAAACGTCACCGACAACAAAGGGATTATCGACTTCCTGAATTTGTATGAACAAGCGGTGCAGATAGACACCCGCTCGCCTCAGGCGTTACTGGATGAGGCCGTTGCCACGGCGAAAAAAGCTGACGTTGTCGTGCTCGCTATCGGCGAAGCACGCGGGATGGTTCATGAAGCATCCAGTCAGACAAACATTATCATCCCTGACAGCCAGCAGAAGTTAATTGATGCGGTGAAAGCCACCGGAAAACCTCTGGTTCTTGTTCTGATGAACGGACGTCCGCTGGCACTGGTGAAAGAGGACCAGCAAGCGGATGCTTTACTGGAGACTTGGTTTAGTGGTACGGAAGGCGGGAATGCCATTGCCGATGTTCTGTTCGGTGACTATAACCCGTCGGGTAAACTGCCGATGTCCTTCCCTCGTTCGGTGGGACAGATACCGATGTATTACAATCACCTGAATACGGGGCGTCCTTATAACTATCTGGTGCCCAATAAATATACCTCGCATTATTACGATGAGGCAAATGGGCCACTGTTTCCGTTTGGTTATGGCCTTAGCTACACCCGCTTTTCGTTATCTGACGTAAAAATGTCGGGGAGCACGATGTCGCGCGAAGGGTCGGTAACGGCCAGTGTAACGGTCACCAACACCGGTAAGCGTGATGGCGCGACTGTCGTACAGCTTTACCTGAACGATCAGGTTGCCTCCATAAGCCGCCCGGTTAAAGAGCTGAAAGGCTTTAAGCGTATCATGTTAAAAGCCGGTGAATCACAAACCGTCAGCTTCAAAATTGATAAAAGTGCGCTGATGTTCTGGAATGCTCAAATGCAGCAGGTTGCTGAACCTGGTAAATTTAGCGTTATGATCGGACTGGATTCAGCGAAGACCGTGAACAGCGAGTTTACCTACCTGTAGTGTGACGTTGTCAGACTATCGTTGATTATCACGCCAGCATATATATCGTGCTGGCGTTTTTTTCGCGGTTAAGCTGGGGATTCAGTTTACCTGGGTTTTATCGGCAGGAGATGCAAAAACAGCATGAATTGGATCCGCCATAACCTTCAGCAGCAGGTTTTCCGTCTGAATGGCCTGTCGCTAAATGAATTTGATATCACATTGCCTGTTGGCGATCCGGGGTTATATGGGCCGGATAGCGTCATCTGGCGCGTGCACGGTGATTTTACCTCAATGCTTTGTGGCGGCATTAGTGCGTTGTTGATGCAAATGCTGCATCCATTGGCGCTGGCTGGCGTATGGGATCACTCCACGTTCCGTGCGGATATGCTGGGAAGACTACGTCGTACCAGCCAGTTTGTCGCGGTGACGACTTTCGGTAACCGTGCTGATGCCACAACCTTAATTGAACGCGTCAAGCGTATCCATTTAAACGTTAATGGCGTAGACGCCGCTGGCAATCCTTATGCTGCCAGCGATCCGGCTCTGCTTACCTGGGTGCATATTGCGGAGGCCAGCCGCTTCCTTGCTGCACATTTACGTTATAAAAATCCAAAACTTAGCCATGAAGAGTGTGATCGCTACTATGTCGAAGCGGCGCAGGTTGCCGAAGCGCTGGGTGCGGAAAACGTGCCTAAAAGCCGGCAGGCAGTGGAACACTATCTGATCGAAATGCGTCCTCAGCTACGTTGTGACGATCGTACCCGCGAAGTGATGCATTTGCTGATGAATGCGCCTGCGCCAAGTTGGCAGGCTAAACCTGTGATGAAAACCATGATGCTGGCGGGTATTATGTTACTGCCTCAATGGGCACAGCAGTCGTTCGGGTTTACCTTTTCCCGCTGGCAGCGGATGAAAGTCGACAGGCAAATAGCGCTGATTGCTATGGGGTTACGTTGGGCGGTACAGAATGGCGCTTATCAGCGGGCTATGCAGCGTATGGGACGGGGCTTTTGAGAGTTTTACCCTTGCTTTAACGTGGCACTACGAGGGATCCTGCACTATTCTCGGGGAAAAAGGGTCCCTCCAGGTTACGTAGAGGTTTTATGTCACAGTCGCATCGGATTGCTGAGGTTGCCAATCAGCAACAAACGCTCAACGCCGTTATTGAACAGGGGGAGCGTGCCGCCTACTTCTACATTTGGCCAGCAGAACCTTTCCGTACGAAATATGCCGTGCGGGGATGCTGGTTACGCAATCTCTTACCCGCGCCACAGCAGGAAGATCACGATGCGATGGAGCAGGGCATTGCGCCACTGCTTAGCGCTGAATATTGCCGAACACTCGAAGCGGAACCCCCGCTTGATCCGGCGGGATTGCAAATTATCTGGGAACCTGGCGATGATGGTGCGGCGGTATGGTACCAGGGACAATTGCTGGCGGTGATCCCTGGCTGGAGTTTATATCAGGACAAACAGGTGAGCTTTTCTGCAGGCTGTATAAAGCATAATCGCCTCACAGCGCCGCTGGGATCCGCTTCAACGAACGAATACTACGCACTGGCTGAAAAGCATCGCTTGTTCTGGCGAGACTGGCACGATGGCCACCTGTGGGAGCCAATGCAGCGTGAGATGCTGAAATGCTATGCGGAACAGTATGGTGAATCGTTAAAATACTACAGTATCGATCAAGGTAACTGGCCACCGATGGCAATCTCTCAGCACTTTTCGCAGGGTGTTTGGTATTTCCTGACGCTGGGGATGAGCATTCGCCCAATGCCACGGGTTGATTTTCTGTATGAAGATCTGGCTCCTCAATACCGCCGTACTGAACTGGCCATCGCGATTGATGCTGAGGTGATGACGGAGGACAATGCCGTACAAATGGCCAGTGCGCTAGCCAGTTTCGCGCACTTCCCCTGGGCTCAAATTAGCTGGATCGGTGAAGGTCATACGCTGGAGTCACCCGTTGCACCCGTAGGATTTGACGGCTTTTTACTTTCTGCTGAACTGGCAGGTGATGCCGGTCAGTTCCCGTTACCTCAACGCGAGCGGGAAAAGGTGAACTTGCTGTGGGCAACGCCAGTAACGACAGCCGAACGTGAGTTTGCCCGTATGGATGAAAAAGGGGGATATCATCTGGTGGCACGTTTGCTGCAACAGGGAGCCGATCATGTTTTTCGCCCGCGTCAGCAGGTGGTTGAGGGCGCAAATTAGCCTTACCGTCTGACGTCATGCCATTTACAGTTTACTATAGCTTGGGCGACGGGATGATTATCCCAAGTGAGTGTTCTACGAGACCCACTGCTACGCGTTGCAATCACGCTCGAGATGAGAAGATCCTGGGCGGTATTAAGAGGATGTGATCCCTCTGTAAGGTTTTTATCGCCGACAGAGATTGTTATCCGCTCCGGTGTTTTTTGAGGGCCACTTTGGCGATGGATATGCCAGAATAAGTGAGATTAGTCTTAAGGAGTTTTCATGTCAGCAATAGAAGTCATTCTGGTCGACCACCTTGACCGCCCAACCGGCAGAATGGAAAAGCTTGAAGTGCATGAGAAAGGGTTATTGCACCGGGCGATAACGGTCTACGTCTTTAATTCGCAGCAGCAACTATTATTACAACAGCGCGCCAGTGGTAAATATCACTGCGGCGGACTGTGGAGCAATACCTGCTGCGGTCATCCTTACCCGCAAGAATCAACGCAGCATGCGGCAGAACGCCGTCTGTATGAAGAGATGGGCTTACGTTTGACGCTCACGCCCGTGTTTGAGTTACGTTATAACCTGCCGATGAGTAACGGACTGACTGAACACGAATATGGCCATGTTTTTTTCGCCATTAGCGATCGGCTACCGCAAATGAATCCGGTAGAAGCGGAAGACTGGCGCTACAGTTCGCTCGCAGATATTCAACTGGAAATTCAGCAGGCACCGGAACGTTTTACGCCCTGGTTTTTACATACTTTCACGCGCATCCCGCAGTACTTTGAAGCCTTCACCCGGACACGATGATAACGAGCCGGAACGTTTTTGTTGCTAAGGTTCAGTCGCGTATGAATGGCTAATTAATGGCGGTTGCGGCTCATCCCGATAGCGCGCAAGAGGCCGATGCGCCGCAGGAATAACGGTCTTTAAGACACAAAGTCCTCAGCATCAACGTCATAACCTGAAGGTTCCCAACGTACTATCAGCAAAGCCGCTAAGCCTGCAAAGGGTGCAAGGGCGATTACCCAAAACACGTCGGTATCAAGCGAGGCCGCCAGCAACGGGAACAGAAACAGTGAAACCGTCGAGCTTGCCCGCATGAGCGTCTGGTTGAAACCGACGCCCACGCCGCGTAGTGAAGTCGGGTAACTCAGCGAAGCATAGGTCATGGTATGAGAGCCAGGACCAAAGCCCTGGCCCAGTAAAAATATGGCCAGCATCGCAATGGCGACAGCGGCTTCTTCACCGCCTTCAGGACGACCAATAACCGCTAAGCCAAGCAGCGCCACCAGTTGAAAGGCATAGCCCAGTACCGTCATTTTCCATGCGCCAAAACGCGGCACCAACCGCACTGCTAATATGCCGCCGACAAATGCAAAAAGTAGATTAAGTGCCAGTGAAACCAGAATAGTGGTCAGCATTGATTGTGCGAAGAAACTTGAAATAATCACCGGCAGGCCAAAGGCGACGGCATTATAGGCAAAGGAAGACGCGACGGAAATTACGGTCGCCAGTAGCGTACGCCGAAGATAAATGCCTTTCAGCAGCTCGCCGTAATTGCGCCAGCTGGCGCGGCGCGGTGGTTTTACTGGCGTTAAATTGGCATCGTCAGCCACTTGGGCATTTATGCCATAAGAATGGCGCAAAATTTTCGCAGCACCGCGTAGGTCGCCTTGATTGGCGGCCCATATCGGCGATTCACTCATATAACGACTGCGGATGGCAATAATCACCAGCGCGGGAACCGCGCCAAAACCTAAAATAAGGCGCCATAACCAGTCAGTATGGCTTTCAGGCAGCACTGCATATAGCAACAGGACCAGCAGGTAAGAAATACTGATAGCGGCATACCAGGTCGGACACCACATGGCGATACTGGCCGCTTTATTGCCTCTTCCTTTGAGTTTAGAAAACTCGGCAAGGAAGGCCATTGCCACCGGTAAATCAATACCGACTCCCAGTCCCATAACGAAGCGCGCACCAGCCAATACATATTCATTTGGTGCAAAGGCGCAGGCGATTGCGGCAAAAACAAAAAAGAACATATCGGCCATGAACACTCGGTAACGGCCGATTTTATCAGTGAGATAACCCCCTATGAGTGCCCCAACGATGGCACCAAAGGTGATCGCTGAGGCAACCATTCCGGTTCCTGCAGGGGTCAAATTAAATTCGCGGGTAACATCCTTTATGCCAAAGGCCAGTGCGCCAAGATCGTAGGCGTCAAGAAATACGCCGCCTAGTGCAATACCAATGACAATACGTGCATTGCTTCGTGCCTGAGTACTGGTATTCACCAGATGAGAAACATCAGCGGCGCTGCGCAGAATTTCTGTTCTGCCCGTTGGAACTGCACCTGCCTGCGCGATGTGCGCAGAAGCGATAGCGAGAGACATGATATTGCACTAACGGTTATGTTATTTGTTCAACAGCATAACCAGCCAATACGGCCATTCAAATTCCCAGAAGTTATAAGATATGCATTATGGGCATTAAGGTTAAACCATCGCGTGCATCATGGGGAAGTTTGAGCGCGCGGCTAAAAAAATGAGATTCTATTTGACGGCATATGTGTGCAAATAGATTGTGTATTTTCCCGTTCATTTACGGAATGAAAGGTTTAATTAGAGAAATGGATGAAAATGCGGCTGTCGTGCACGCGCCGTGCGACAGGCGATCATTTTTCATCTACGCTTTTGGCAATACCCGACGCGGAGCGGGATGATGAAATAAAGGGGAACGTGATGAATAAGTCTGTTTTTCGGGGTAGCGTGCTGGCCTTAATTGCCTTTGCTGGCATCGCACAGGCGGCAGATCCTGTGCGCGTGGGTTCAAAAATTGATACCGAAGGTTCACTGCTGGGAAACATGATTTTGCAGGTACTGGACAAACACGGAGTAAAAACCGTTAACAAAATCCAGTTGGGGACCACTCAAGTCGTGCGTGGCGCGATTACCGCGGGTGAGTTGGACATTTATCCTGAATATACGGGGAATGGCGCTTTCTTCTTTAATGATGAGAACGATCCGGCGTGGAAGAACGCTAAAGCTGGCTATGAAAAGGTGAAAAAGCTGGATGAAGAAAAAAATCAGCTGACGTGGCTCGCTCCGGCGACAGCGAATAACACCTGGACCATTGCCGTACGTGGCGATCTGGCTGAAAAAAATCAGCTTAAATCTCTTGAGGATCTTAGCCGCTATCTGAAATCAGGCGGTGAGTTCAAACTTGCGGCCTCGGCTGAGTTTATAGAGCGCGCTGATGCACTTCCAGCCTTTCAGAAGGCTTATGGTTTCACGCTAAAACAGGACCAGCTATTGTCGCTGGCTGGTGGCGATACGGCGGTGACAATCAAAGCGGCAGCGCAGCAGACCTCCGGCGTGAATGCGGCGATGGCATACGGCACGGACGGACCGGTAGCAGCGCTCGGGCTACACACATTAAGCGACCCGAAAGGCGTACAGCCTATCTATGCCCCCGCCCCGGTCGTGCGTGATGCGGTGCTAAAACAGTATCCCGATATGGAAAAGTGGCTGCAGCCAGTTTTCGCTTCGCTGGATGCGACAACCCTGCAGCAACTGAATGCTAAAATTGCGGTAGAAGGGCAGGATGCGAAGAAAGTCGCGGCAGACTATTTAAAACAAAAAAATCTGCTGTAAACACAAAAACTTCATGCGGGGCGACACGGTTCGCTCCGCAACCGTATTAGGGCCTGAGAAATTTTGCGAATAACCATCCATAACCGCGTATTACTTACGCTGGTGGTATTGCTGGTCATTGCCGCAGCGACGCTACCTTTCCTCACTTATGCGCCTAATCGACTGGTCTCCGGGCAGCCGATCCCGCTATCTCAATTACTGAATGGCATCAACTGGCTGCTTTTGCTGCCCGTTGTACTCCTTTTATTGCTTGCGTTTCGCCCGGTTAACCGACGCAACCTTATATTTGTGATGCTACTAAGCGAGCTACTTCTGACGCTAATTGTTGCGCTCAGTGGGAGCGAGGCCATAACGCTATCACAACAGGGGAGTGCACTGGCGCGCGCCTCGTTTGGCAGCGGCTTCTGGCTGGTCGCGGCACTCTGCTTGCTGATGGCGGCGGATGCACTGTCACGCGCGACTCCCAGTGCGTTATGGCGGCTGTTACTCAATGCGCAAATGTGGTTGCCGGTTATGATGTTATTGCTTTCCGGTCAACTCGACCAACTGGCATTAATGAAAGAGTACGTAAACCGCCAGGAAGTATTCGATGAAGCGCTATCCCGACATCTTATGCTGCTGTTTAGTACGCTACTCCCAACGATCGTTATCGGTGTTCCGCTGGGACTGCTTTGCTACCGTAAGCAAAAGCTCCAGGCTTCGGTGTTTGCGGTACTGAATGTGATCCAAACCGTGCCGTCGGTGGCCTTGTTTGGTCTGTTAATCGCGCCATTAGCTGGTTTGGCAAAAGCATGGCCCTGGCTGGCGACTATCGGTATCAGCGGCATTGGTGTGGCGCCCGCCCTGATAGCGTTGGTGCTCTATGCGTTGCTGCCATTGGTCCGTAGCGTGGTGGCGGGATTACAGCAGGTACCCTCTGACGTGATTGAAACGGCGAACGGTATGGGCATGACGCGTATGCAAATTTTCTGGCATGCCGAAGTGCCGCTGGCGCTGCCGGTAATGCTTAGTGGTCTGCGGGTTATCGCAGTGCAGACCGTAGGGATGGCGGTGATCGCCGCACTTATTGGTGCGGGTGGATTTGGCGCGATTATCTTTCAGGGGCTGCTGAGCAGCGCGCTGGAACTGGTGTTGCTTGGTGTTATTCCGGTCATTGCTATGGCCGTTATCGTCGATGCCCTGTTTAAATTTTTGATCTCAATACTGAAGGTGGAGCGCTAATGATCAACTTCAATCAGGTCGCTAAATACTTTGATGGAAAACTGGCCGTTAGCGACCTCACGCTGAATATTGCCGAAGGGGAGTTCACCGTGTTGATCGGGACATCGGGTTCCGGCAAATCGACCACATTAAAAATGATCAACCGACTTATCGAGCATGATGAGGGAACGATAAAGTTTGCCGGCGAAGAGATCCGCCGTTTTAATCCACAGGTACTGCGGCGGCGAATGGGATATGCCATTCAGTCAATTGGCTTGTTCCCCCACTGGACGGTTGAAAAGAATATCGCCACCGTGCCTGCATTATTGAACTGGTCGAAAGCGCGTGTAGCCGATCGGGTGACAGAGCTTTTAGCGTTGCTTAATCTCGAACCCGAATTCCGTCACCGTTATCCTCATCAGCTTTCCGGTGGACAGCAGCAACGTGTCGGCGTTGCGCGCGCGCTGGCAGCCGATCCCGAGGTGCTATTAATGGACGAACCCTTTGGTGCCCTTGACCCGGTCACTAGAGGCGCGTTGCAGCAGGAAATTATTCGGATCCATCAGCTATCGGGGCGCACCATTGTACTGGTGACGCATGATATTGATGAAGCGTTAGCGCTGGCTGACAAGATCGTATTAATGGACGGGGGACGTGTGATCCAACAGGGTAAACCGGTCGAGCTACTGACAAAACCGGCCAATGCGTTTGTACGCGATTTTTTTGGTCGCAGTGAACTCGGTGTCAGGTTGTTATCGCTGGGCAGCGCCGGAGCGGCCGCGCGTCGGGGCGAGTGGCTGGAAGAGGAGGCTATTTCGGGTGAGATGACGTTGCGTGAGGCGTTGTCGCAATTTATCGCTCGTCAGACGGACCGCTTACCGGTGCTCGACAAACAGCAAAAACCGTTGGGTGTATTGCATTTTAGCGATCTGTTACGCCAGCGGGGGACCCTGTGATGCGTGTTATCCGCGATCCATTACTGTGGCTCTTGTTGTTGTTTATCGCGTTGCTGATGGCAATGCCTTACAGCGGGCCGCTATTTGCCAATTGGTTTCCGCAACTGGAGCGCCCGCTTTATCAGCAGGATAGTTTTGCCCAACTTGCGCTGGCGCATATTCAACTGGTGATGATATCCAGCCTGTTCGCTATTGTTATCGGTATGGGGGCGGGAATTCTGGTGACACGGCGGAAAGGGAATGAATTCCGTTCACTGGTAGAAACGCTGGTTGCGGCAGGACAAACTTTCCCGCCCGTAGCGGTACTGGCTATTGCGGTGCCGGTAATGGGCTTCGGCGATAAGCCGGCTATTATTGCTCTACTGCTGTATGGGCTGTTGCCGATACTGCAGGGGACGCTGGCCGGTATTGGTGCGGTACCTGCGAATGCGCGTGAGATTGCTGAAGGTGTAGGCATGAGCTCACTGCAAATTTTATGTAAAGTCGAATTACCGCTGGCGGCGCCAGTTATCCTCGCGGGCATTCGCACCTCAGTGATAATTAATATCGGTACGGCTGCCATTGCCTCAACCGTCGGTGCCAGAACTCTGGGGTCGCCGGTTATTATTGGCCTCAGCGGCTTTAATACAGCCTATGTTATTCAGGGCGCAGTGCTGGTGGCACTGTTGGCTATCCTTACGGATCGCCTGTTCGAACGGTTGTCGCACTGGCTCAACCGGCATGCAGGATAATGCTATAACCTACCAGCATCAGGCCGCCCATACCGCCGATGGCCATGACCAGAAAGGTGGTAATAATCGCGATTTTTTTCAGGTTCATTGTGTTGCCTTGATAAAAAAGAGGGCGGATCATAACGCGATCTGCCCGTTCATCATAGGTGATGAGCGCCGTTTATTAAGCATAACGCTGCCACCTGTGAGTCATGGAGATACGGGACAGATTAGATAACTCTGTGATTAACCGACAGATGCACGCTGTCCCGAAACGCTATTGGGATGCTTCAACGGGCATCACTGAAAACCCCTGTTCCTGCCAGCGAGCTATCTGTTCTTGCTGGTTACGGGTTAGTTTCTTGCCGGTCCAGACAAAAATATCCTGTCCGGGAAACAACTCCGGACGTGGTATATCCAGCGGTTCTGATAATACATCAATGCGCCAGCCATGCTGTGATAAACGCCAGGCCTCAAGCCAGATGCGGGTGCGATCCTCTGCACCCCAACCGATTAACAGGGCATCCTTGCCGGTTTTTTTACGCGAGCCTGTAAGGCAAAACGCGGCGTAATCGATAAGAACGCCATCCAGAAGACTGCACAGGGCACGCGCGGTATTCTGATCGAGTCCTAAGCGCTGACGTACTGGCACAATAACGTGATCAATGAGGGCATCAACAGGATTTTCACGCCCCATCGCCGCAATTTTGCTACGCAATTTCGCTGGGCGTACTTTACGCAGTACCAGAAGTAGCTCTTCCTGCAATATTGTCCACCCATCGTGGACATTGATGCTTTCGCCTTCCAGCAGAACTTTGACTTTACCGACTGGCACGCCACTTTCAATCCAGCGCTTAATTTCTTCGATACGTCGAATATCGTCTTCGTCAAACAGACGATGTCCTCCTTCTGTGCGCTGGGGCTTCAGAAGTCCATAACGGCGTTGCCACGCCCGTAACGTGACGGGGTTGATACCACTGCGCTCGGCGACCTCACCGATACTATAAAAGACCATCTGTTCCTCATTTCCCTACTGCCTTGCAGTAACGTTAGCCTGGGTCAATCAACATTGTACAATAAAATTGCATTTGTATAGGTTGCTTTTGAGGCTGAAAAACGCAAATCTCAATTATGAGAAAAGTTCCCGTTAATGAGATTTTATGGCGCAACTCACTGAGACTGAACAGCGGCTGGCATTACGTTTATCAGAGTTGAGAGTGGCGCAGGGTTGGTCACTTGAAACACTATCGACGATCGCCGGTATTAGCCGTGCTTCGCTGTCGCGTATTGAACGCGCCGAAACCAGTCCTACAGCGTCATTGCTCAATAAACTTTGTGCCGCCTACGGGTTGACAATGTCCCGTTTGCTGAGTGAGGTTGAAGACGATGCGCCACACCATTTACCACCGGCTCAGCAGCCGGTTTGGATTGACATTAACACGGGTTTTGAACGTCGCGGACTCTCCCCGCCAGCCGCAGCGTTTCGTGCAGAAATTGTAGAAGGCCGCTTACGTGCGGGCGCGCGTATTGAGTACGATGTACCCTCTGTGGCTGGGCTTGAGCAGCATATCTGGCTGCTTGAAGGCGAGTTGGAGATTACCATGAATGATCGACACTGGCGGCTGGCGGTCGGGGATTGCCTGCGTTTTCACCTTTATGGACAGTCTTGTTTCTATGCACCGAACGCGGCTGCACGTTATGTCTTGGTGGTATGCCGATGATTGAATACCAACGATTAAACCATGAGCAAGCTCAGCGGGAGCAAGCATCACTGTGTCAGGTTTTAGCTAACTGCGTTGCAGAAGGTGCCAGCGTAGGTTTTACTGATGCGGCTGATTTGGCCTCTATGAGGCGTTTTTGGCAGGGAGTGATCGCCGATATCGCCAGTGGCGAAAAACAACTTCTGGTTGCGCGAAAGCAGGGGAAAATTATTGGCACGGTCACTGTTGCGATCGGGATGATGCCGAATGGTACGCATCGTGCTGAAATTGCAAAACTGCTGGTTAACCCAGATATCCGACGTCAAGGCGTTGCATATCAGTTAATGAAAAAAGCTGAAATAATCGCCCTTGAAGCAGGTAAAACCTTGCTGGTGTTAGATACGCGCAGCGGCGATATCGCTGAAAAATTATATGTATCGCTCGGCTGGATAGTGGCAGGGCAGATCCCGGGTTACGCACGTTCAACAGAGGGCGTGCTTGATGCGACAACGATTATGTATAAATGGATAAAATAAGCGCGCATTCGCGTTCAGAGGTGATATCACGCCGATAACGGCAGGACGCGGGGTAAACAAGCTTTATCCGGAGATTGGTGTCAGCAGTCCGGTTATTTTCGGCATGGCAGGGGCAATTTGTGTAAGGCCGATGATACCGACCACCACAGCATAATGCTGTTTTTCGTCTCACTAAGGTCAGGCTTTGTCGCGTCATGTGGTTTAAAGCCAATGATCGCGGTTCTAATAAACGATATATCGTTTCTGACTTTGGTAACACCCTGCTGCTGCGCTATCGATTTGGGAGACGCTATTCAATGTATGGTAAACTGCTGCCGTTAAGCTGTTACCCATTCTGTATTTTCGGTAGTGCAATGCGGTGTTTTGTGATTATTCGTTGCGCGCAATATAGACTCATAAATTAGCAACCCGTTGATATAAAACAAAACATAAGATAAATGCTAACCTCCACAATTAAAGCGCAAATTGGTCAGTGGTATAAAGCACTGCAGCAGCAGGTCCCTGATTTTATCCCCCGAGCTCCCCAGCGTCAGATGATTGCTGAAGTCGCAAAAACGCTGGCCGGAGGCGATGCACGACATCTGGCCATTGAGGCTCCTACTGGCGTAGGAAAAACATTGGCATATCTGATTCCCGGTATTGCTATTAGTCGTGCAGAGGAAAAGCCGCTGGTGGTGAGTACGGCTAATGTTGCTCTTCAGGATCAAATATTTAGTAAAGATTTGCCGCTGTTAAAGAAAATTATTCCCGATCTAAAATTTACCGCCGCATTTGGGCGTGGGCGCTATGTCTGCCCGCGCAATCTCTCCGCATTGGGCACCGATCCGGATCGGCAAGGAGATTTGCTGCTGTTCCTCGATGATGCATTCACTGCCAGCAAAGACGAACGCGCTATTTGCGTTACGCTGCAAAAATCACTCGATCGCTATCAATGGGATGGTCTGCGTGACCACAGTGATGAAGCGATAGACGATTCGCTCTGGCAGCGTTTAAGCACTGACAAAGCCAACTGCCTGGGGCGTAATTGCCACTGGTTTCGGGAATGCCCTTTCTTTGTGGCCCGACGGGAGATTGAAAACGCCGATGTGGTGGTTGCCAACCATGCGCTGGTGATGGCGGCGCTGGAGACAGAATCGGTATTACCTCCGCCTAAAAATCTGTTACTGGTACTGGATGAAGGACACCACCTGCCTGATGTAGCCCGCGATGCGTTGGAGATGAGCGGCGAGATCACGCCGGGCTGGACCAGCATTCAGCTTGACCTCTTTGTGCGGCTGGTGGAACAGTGCATGGCGCAATTTCGCCCCAAATCACCGCCATCGCTGGCGAATGTTGACAGGCTAAAAGGCCATTGTGAAGAGCTGCGTGAGCAGCTACAGCTGTTATCACAGATTTTTGCCCACTATTTGCCGCACGATAACCGTGCGGGGGAATTCCGGTTTGAAATGGGGGTATTGCCGGAAGAGGTACTGACGATTTGTGCGCGGTTATTTAAGCTAAGCGATGCATTGCGCGGGCTTGCGGAAGCGCTACTTAACGATCTCAGTGAGAAGACAGGCCAGTATGATGTGGTACGCCTGCATCGCACGCTGTTGCAAATGAACCGCGCTTTTGGCTGGTTTGAGTCTGTAACCAAATTATGGCGCCTGGCCGCCATGGAAAAGGCCTCAGGTGCGCCTGTTTCCAAGTGGGTGACGCGCGAGTTACGCGACGGCAATGTGCATCTTTCGCTGCACTGCGCGGGTATTCGCGTGAGCGATCAGTTGGAAAAACTGCTGTGGCGCAAGGTGCCACATGTGGTAGTGACCTCAGCAACCTTACGCTCACTGAATAGTTTTAACCGCCTGCAGGAGATGTCGGGCCTTAATGAAAAAATCGGCGATCGTTTTGTTGCGCTGGACTCTCCCTTTAACCATCAGGAACAGGGTAAGCTGATCATCCCGCAAATGCGCTACGAGCCTATGATGGCGAACGAAGCGGCGCATCTGGCGGAGATGGCGCATTTTTTCCGTCAGCAAATTGCTGGTGATACGCACAAAGGTATTCTGGTGCTGTTTGCCAGCGGTCGGGCAATGCAGCAATTCCTTACGCACGTGACGGATTTACGTCTGTCTATGCTGGTACAGGGGGATAAGCCGCGATCCCGGCTGGTAGAGTTGCACCGTAAACGTGTTCAGCAAGGGCAGACCAGCATTCTGGTTGGGTTACAATCCTTTGCCGAAGGATTAGATCTGAAAGGCGATCTTCTGTCTCAGGTGCATATCCATAAAATCGCTTTCCCACCGGTGGACAGTCCGGTAATTTTGACGGAAGGCGAATGGTTGAAAAGTCTGAACCGCTATCCGTTCGAGGTGCAAAGTTTACCCAGCGCTTCGTTTAATCTCATTCAGCAGGTGGGACGGTTGATCCGAAGTCACGAATGTTTTGGTGAAATCGTGATTTACGATCGTCGTCTTATCAGCAAAGGTTATGGGCCACGCCTGTTGGCCGCATTACCGGTATTTCCCATTGAACAGCCTCCGATGCCGGAGGGAAAACCGCCGCAGGTGAACCACGATAGCGGCGTGAAAAAGCCAACGCGGCGACGTTAGCGCGGGCTGTGGCAACCATGTCTGCTGGCAATGCATCAGAACGGGGAGACGAATAGAGCGATGGATTACACTAAAATTATTAAAGAGATTGGGCGTGGGAAAAATCACGCCAGAGACGTTGATATTGACACGGCACGTATGCTTTATCAGCAGATGTTACTGGGCGACGTCCCGGATCTTGAGCTCGGCGGTATCCTGGTTGCACTGCGTATTAAAGGTGAAGGCGAGGCTGAAATGCTCGGGTTTTATCAGGCGATGCAGCAGCAGATGATGCGCCTGACTCCGCCTCCTTCGAAGCTAAAGCCGATCGTTATTCCCAGCTACAATGGGGCGCGTAAGCAGGCGAACCTGACGCCATTGCTGGCGTTACTCTTATCGGCGCTGGGGTTTCCGGTTGTGGTACATGGCGTC
Organism: [Pantoea] beijingensis; assembly: GCF_022647505.1. Taxonomy (NCBI): domain Bacteria; kingdom Pseudomonadati; phylum Pseudomonadota; class Gammaproteobacteria; order Enterobacterales; family Erwiniaceae; genus Erwinia; species [Pantoea] beijingensis. The sequence continues at coordinate 2,616,669 of NZ_CP071409.1, read as the reverse complement.
AGCGACGATCCAACGCGTATAACCAGTGAGACGGTATTTGCCGCGTTGGGCATAATGCCTGCGAACGATGCCCAACAAGCTCAACAGCATCTCAATGCGGGCAGGCCAGTATTTATCTCGATAGAAACGCTCTGTCCGCCGCTGGCGAAGCAGCTCTCGCTGCGCTGGCGGATGGGCGTGCGGAATAGCGCGCATACCTTGGCCAAACTGGCCACACCGTTTGAAGAAGCGGCTGCGCTGCGTCTTTCCAGTGTCTCTCATCCGGAGTATGTGGCCCGCGTTGGCGCCTTTTTTAGCGCTATCGGGGCTCCTGCGCTGCTGCTGAATGGAACAGAAGGTGAGGTTTATGCCAATCCGCAGCGCTGTCCTGCGATAAATCTGATCCCTGGGAACGATGTGGAACCCCTGGTTTTACTGCCGCGCCAGGAAGAAAATACGATTGATGATGCATTGCCTGTATCGAAAGACGCAGATGTTACCGCCACCTGGATACAGCGTGTGATAAATAAAGACATTGCGGTGCCGCAATCATTGCGTCTGCAAGTGGCCTGCTGCCTGGTTGCAGCCGCAGAGGCTGCAAATATTGAGGCGGGACTGGCCATTATTGAACAGGCCGGATTCTGAAAATCGGCGGGTGAAAATGGCTTCTGCCCGCCGGTCAGACAGGCAAAACCCGTTGAGTCAATATGACTAATACGTCGCTATTTTACTGGCTTACCGGCATTCGCTGCTCAATAAGTTGGCACCAGATTTTAATTCCCTGTTCGATCAGCGCATCATTGAAGTCATAGTGGGCGTTATGCAGCGGTTGTGATGGCGTCGTGCCATCAGCACCGATCCAGAAATAGGCGCCGGCACAGGCTTCCAGCATGCAGGCGAAATCTTCGGAAGCCATTGAGGGATTGACTTCCCAGTGAACATTCTCGGCAGCGTAAATACCTGATGCCGCATCACGGACGTTAAGAGCAGGCTGGAGATGATTGGCCGTGACCGGATACCCCGGATACCAGACAATCGATCCTTCCACGCCAAACGGTACCGGTAGCGTTGCCACAAAATCATCAATCAACGTTCGTACTTTACTGCGGACTTCATCTTGCAAGCAGCGGACAGTCCCGCGCAGCGTAACCTGCTCGGGAATAACATTTATCGCTTCTCCACCGTTAATTTGCGTGATGCTCACCACAGCAGAGGCCAGCGGTGATAAGCGACGCGAAGGGATGGTTTGTAGTGCCAGAATAAGCTCAGCCGCGGTCACGACAGGGTCGGCCCCGTTTTCAGGCATGGCCGCATGGCAGCTTTTTCCGTTCAGCGTAATTTCGAAGGCGTCCAGTGAAGCCATCATCGCGCCGCTATTCACGGCAACATGTCCTACCGGCAGCCCCGGCCAGTTATGTAACCCATAAATTTCATCCATAGGAAACAGCGTGAACAGGCCTTCTTCGACCATTTTACGCGCGCCGCCAAGGTTCTCTTCGGCGGGCTGAAAAACAAAATGTACCGTTCCCTTAAAGCGACGGGTTTCACTTAGCCGTTGCGCCGTTGCCAGTAGAATAGCGGTGTGACCATCGTGACCACAGGCGTGCATTACGCCCGGAGTTGTGGATTTATGTATCGGCTCGCCCAGTTCGGTAATCGGTAGGGCATCCATATCCGCCCGCAGCCCAATGATCGGTCCGGGTCCGTTCTCGAGCGTCCCGACAACCCCAGTTCCTGCCAGTCCGACATGAACCTGCAGACCAAAACGACGTAGCTGTTCGGCGACCATTCGTGATGTGTGCACTTCCTGATAACCCAACTCCGGTTGCGCATGAAGCTGGCGTCGCCAGCCAATCGCGTCTTCAATCAGCGTAAGGGGAATGGTCATAGCGTGTCTGTTCTCCATTGGGGGCTGCTCATCCATTGCGCAGCAGTGCGCAAACGATACGGTTTCACTTTAGATGCAACGGTAGCGTGGCGTCCATACCGTTATACATCAGGTTGTCGATGCGCAGGCGCTCTCGCTTTTCCCTGTGACTTATCTGGGGGAGTCCAGGGACTCTCCTCCGGCACCCAACATAGGTGTTTCCGGCGGCTCGCATTATTTAGCGTATATCTATCGTTAAAAAAATCACAATTACCTTACGATTTATCTTAAACAATGCGGGGTGTACGCGGTATTACGGCAGAAAAGGAGGCGGCGGAGCATGCGAGAGAATATAAAGAGAAGGCCGGGTTAGCCCGGCCGGAAAGGTTACTTCTCCATCGGTAAATTCAGTTGATGTTTTTCCGCACAACGTTGGGCAATATCGTAGCCCGCGTCAGCGTGGCGCATTACGCCAGTGGCGGGGTCATTCCACAGCACACGTTCCAGACGGGCATCGGCTTCTTTGGTTCCGTCGCAGACAATGACCACGCCCGCATGTTGCGAGAAGCCCATGCCCACCCCCCCGCCATGATGCAGGCTAACCCAAGTGGCGCCGCCAGCGGTATTCAACAGCGCATTAAGTAATGGCCAGTCAGAAACAGCATCAGAGCCATCTTTCATGGCTTCCGTTTCACGGTTAGGAGAGGCAACGGAACCGCAGTCAAGGTGATCACGACCGATGACCACGGGCGCTTTTAGCTCGCCGTTGCGGACCATTTCGTTAAATGCCAGCCCCGCAAGATGACGTTCGCCCAGGCCGAGCCAACAGATACGAGCAGGCAACCCCTGGAATGCAATACGCTCCTGTGCCATATCCAGCCAGCGCAGCAAATTTTTATTCTCAGGAAATAGCGCTTTCAGTTTGGCATCGGTTTTATAGATATCCTCAGGATCGCCGGACAGGGCGACCCAGCGGAATGGCCCTTTGCCTTCACAGAACAGTGGCCGAATGTAGGCCGGGACGAAGCCCGGGAAATCAAAGGCATTTTCTATCCCTTCATCCAGCGCCACCTGACGAATGTTATTACCATAATCCACCGTGGGAATGTCCATATGGCAGAAGTCGAGCATGGCCTGAACATGCACGGCCATTGAGGCACGGGCGGCTTTTTCTACTGCTTTTGGATTGGTGATGCGCTCGTCGTTCCAGCGATCAAGGCTCCAGCCAATCGGCAGATAACCGTTAATCGGGTCGTGGGCGGAAGTTTGATCCGTCACGATATTCGGTTTCATGCCGCCGGCTTTCGCCCGCTTCACTAATTCAGGCAGGATCTCTGCAGCATTGCCGAGTAAGCCAACGGAGATAGCACGTTTCTCGCGGTTGGCGTCATCGATCATCTGCAGCGCGTCATCAATACTATAAGCCTTGTAATCGAGATAACGGGTGCGCAGGCGAAAATCAATGCGAGATTCCTGGCACTCTACCGCCAGCACAGACGCGCCCGCCAGTACGCCTGCCAGCGGTTGCGCGCCGCCCATGCCGCCTAATCCTGCGGTAAGAATCCATTTGCCACTCAGGTCGCTATTAAAATGCTGGCGGCCCGCTTCGGCAAAAGTTTCATAGGTTCCCTGGACAATGCCTTGCGCACCAATATAGATCCACGAACCCGCGGTCATCTGTCCGTACATCATCAGGCCCGCTTTATCCAGTTCGTGAAAATGGTCCCAGTTGGCCCAGTGGGGTACCAGATTTGAGTTAGCAATCAGTACGCGAGGCGCATCGGCGTGGGTACGAAATATACCAACCGGTTTGCCGGACTGGACAAGCAGCGTCTCTTCAGCTTTAAGCGCGCGCAGAGAGCGCAGAATCTCTTCAAAACACGCCCAGTTACGAGCTGCCTTGCCAATACCGCCGTACACCACCAGGTCCTCCGGTCTTTCTGCCACATCAGGATCGAGGTTATTTTGGATCATGCGGAAAGCGGCTTCGATCAGCCAGTTTTCGCAGTGCAGTTCACCGCCACGTGGCGCTCGGATCTCACGGGCAACGGCTTTGCTTACGGATTCACTCATTCTCTTTTCCTTTTCCAAACGGTCGGCTCAACGGGCGCTGGGTAACAGGGAGGTAATGTGGCGCGGCCAGTTATCACTGCAGGCCCACAGGCGCATTTGCTCAATGTCCGGTGCCAGCAAGCGGTCTTTGTCGAGGAAGGCAACGCGTTCACGCAGGCGCGCCATTTCATTTTCAATCACGGGTGAGCTTTGCAGCGGACGATGGAAATCAATACCTTGTGCAGCAGCCATGGCTTCAATACCCACGACGGCAGCGGTGTTGAAACACATCGCCCCCAGGCGACGTGCGGCATAAGTGGCCATAGAAACGTGATCTTCCTGATTGGCAGAAGTGGGCAAACTGTCGACGCTGCCTGGATGTGCCAGCGATTTATTTTCGGAAGCCAGTGCGGCGGCGGTAACCTGAGCAATCATAAAGCCGGAGTTGACGCCACCATCGTTGACCAGGAATGGCGGAAGTCCCGACAGGCCACTGTCGAGCAGCAGTGCCAGGCGACGCTCAGAAATCGCGCCAATTTCCGCGATGGCCAACGCGATAATATCAGCGGCAAAGGCGACGGGTTCTGCGTGAAAATTCCCCCCTGAAATGACATCGCCGCTCTCCGCAAATACGAGTGGGTTATCCGAAGCGGCATTAGCTTCAATTTGCAGCACGCGAGCGGCATGGCTGAGGTTATCAAGGCAAGCGCCCATGACCTGAGGCACGCAGCGAATAGAATAGGGGTCCTGAACGCGGCCACAGTGAGTATGAGAGGCCAGAATTTCACTGCCCTCCAGCAGCGCGGCGACCGCAGCGGCAACCGCGATTTGTCCTGACTGCCCCCGAGCCTGGTGAATACGGCTATCTAAAGGCTTAACGGAGCCTTTAATCGCCTCCAGCGAAAGCGCACCAGCCACCAAACCTGCCGCAAAAACTTTTTCCGCTTCAAATAAGCCGCGTAGTGCCAGCGCGGTCGACACCTGGGTTCCGTTAAGCAGTGCAAGGCCTTCTTTCGGTCCCAACACAAAGGGAGTCAGTCCGGCTTGTTTTAGCCCTTCAACCGCGCTGATGCGCTGACCCGCTATGCGAACCTCGCCTTCGCCGATCAGCATTAGCGACAGGTGCGCCAACGGCGCTAAATCGCCGGAGGCACCCACTGACCCCTTTTCCGGAATGCAGGGCATAACGCCCGCATTAAACAACGTGATGAGCGCGTCGATCAATTCCATACGCACGCCGGAATGACCGCGTGACAGACTGATCACTTTCGCCGCCATCACTAAACGTACTACGTCGTCGGGCAGGAGTTCTCCCAGGCCTACACTGTGGGACAGTACGAGGTTACGCTGCAGTTCCGCCAGACGTTCGCCGGGAATAGACGTTTGTGCCAGTTTGCCAAAGCCAGTATTGATGCCGTAGGTGACGGTGCCTGTACTGACGATGGCCTCAACCGTTTTGTGCGCCTTTATCACCTCGTCTCTGGCACTATTATCCAATGTCAGGGTTACGCCGCCATGGTAAATGGCTTTGAGCATCGTGAGATCAACCGCGCCCGGTAGTAAACGACATTCATGCGTATTGAGCGGCATAGTATACTCCTGTCTATACAAGTTCAGCGAAAAGAGAAACCTGCCGGTGAGCCAGGTTGATTCCGCTGCAAACAGTGGCAGCGGGGGGAAGTCATTTGCTCATCCATGATGCTACGGGCGGGGGAAATGGCCTTTCATTTGCGTCGCCGCAGCGTTGTGATGATGATATTGAGTGAAACATAAGTGTATATTCTTGTCTATACAACCAACGTTGGGTGTGCCAACCCGATCACAAAACGTTATGTTGCTGGCACGGCGCTGTGAGAGGGATCACTGACGGCGGTTGGATTATGCTGGAGCCCGGCAGAACAAGGTGCACGCCGTTTGTGCGATGGGCGGGTTCAGATGTATATACATTTCCGTGACCAACCCGTAAACTGAGGCAACTATTTTTATGAAGGATATTATTGATGGTTGAGCAGACGGCCCTCACGCAACTTGCTGCTGCTATGAGCGATCAGCCTGCGCCGATTTACCAGCGCGTGAAGCAGGCGATTATAAGCCAGATTGCTGAAGGCGTCTGGAAGGTCAATCAGCGTGTCCCTTCCGAGAGTGAGCTGGTTAACGAACTGGGCGTAAGCCGCATGACGATAAACCGCGCGCTGCGTGAGCTTACCAGTGAAGGCTATTTGATTCGTATGCAGGGCGTGGGAACGTTTGTTGCTGAGATGAAAGGTTATACGGCGATGCTGGAAGTGCACAATATTGCTGAAGAGATCGCTCAGCGGGGACATTCCCATAGTTGCAAAATCCTGTCGTTGACCGAAATGAAAGCTGACCCTGAACAGGCGGCAATACTCGGTTTATCTACCGGACAACCCCTTTTCCATTCGCTAATTATTCATTTTGAAAATGACGTTCCCGTGCAACTGGAAGATCGTTTGGTTAATCCGTTGATGGCACCGGATTACCTGTATCAGGATTACAACAGTCAGACACCCTATGCCTATCTGATTCAGGTCGCGCCGCTGACGGCGGGTGAGCATGTTGTGGAAGCGGTACTGCCGGATACACGTCAGCGCAAACATCTGCTGTTGGATGAACATGAACCCTGCCTGCTGATACGTCGACAGACCTGGAGCGATTCGAAAGTGGTGACCTATGCGAAACTGCTTTATCCGGGATCACGTTATAAGCTATTAGGAAAGTTTAAAGGGCACGGTTAACGACTCTGCCGCGGGAAGGGGGAACGGCGTTTTCAATCGTCTCAATTTGCGCAAATAACATCAGAGCATCTGCGGTCATGGGATGCACCGGTTCGCCTCCCTGATACCACCAGGCCCCTTCGCCGCGCGTCAGGCGTTTTTCACCCACCTGCCATTCACCCGTAATGATCCAAAAAACGCCGGCCTGGCACTGTTGTGCGGCGGACGTGGTAAAAACGCGTGCAGTGGTGCTATCGCGGCGCGTCATGACATTGAAATCCAGACTTTTTTCACCCGATAACTTACTGAAGATCGGCGTTTCACCGGCGAAAGCGAAGGGCTGATTAAGCCGTAAAGCTTGAATTATTTCTCCGGCGGCATAGAGTTCGACGCCTTCGCCCTCCAGTAATGTAATCACCCGATCAACGCCAGGAAAAAGAGAAAAGTCACCACGCCTGGCAATTGTCGCAATGCTGGCGCGCCAGTCAAATACCGTCGCATGCGGTGGAAAACTAATAATCTCACGCGTTTCACCGCCGCCATTGCGCCAAGGGCTCACTGGCAGAGTTTGGGTGTCGTAAAAATGCATCATTGCACAGCCCTCATGACATCCCGAAAGCGCGCTGCGCTCTCTTCCTGCTGCGCATGCTGACCCGCGTTAATCACCTGTTTGCCTGCCACCCAGACATCATGGATCTGCGAACGCTGACCAGCGAACAGCCAGCGGTTAAGCAGCGCGCGGTCATCGCAGCTTCCCAGCCAGGCGTCATTTGTCAGCACCAGCCAGTCAGCACGCTGCCCCACGGCAAGCGATCCGGTTTTTACGCCGCATGCCTGAGCGCCGCCTGCGGCCGCCTGACGGTAAAGTCCGTCCCCGACGGAAGGTTGATCTACGCTGACGATACGATTGCGGCGGCGATCGCGCAGGCGCTGGCCATACTCCAGCCAGCGGAGTTCTTCAACCACATCCAGCGACACGTGGCTATCGGAGCCGATTCCCCAGCGTCCGCCCAGGGCAATATAGTCCGTGGCAGGGAAAATACCGTCACCGAGGTTAGCTTCGGTTGTCGGGCAAAGGCCAGCGACTGAACGGCTGGCGGCAAGGCGGGCGATTTCGCCTTCATCAAGATGGGTGGCATGGATCAGGCACCAGCGCTCATTAACATCAAAGCGATCCAGTAACCAGTTCACCGGGCGTTCACCGCTCCAGGCGAGGGAGTCGTTCACTTCCTTTACCTGTTCGGCAATATGGATATGGACGGGTAAGGTGGACGAAGAGGCATGTAGCACCTCTTTCATCTGCTGTTCCGTTACGGCCCGCAGCGAGTGAAAGCACAGCCCCTGATTGTGCAGCGGTTTGTTAACCAACGCTTTACGGAGATTTTCCTGCTGGCGCAGATAGCTTTCCGTGTTCTGAATAAAGCGTTTTTGCCCATCCTGCGGCGGCTGTGCGCCAAATCCGGCATGACAGTACAGCACCGGCAGCAGCGTCTGTCCGATCCCCGCGCCTTCTGCCGCAGTAATCAATTGTTGCAGCATGTGGTCCTGCGCATAGGGCTGACCGTTGATCTGATGATGTAAATAGTGAAACTCTGCGACTTGCGTATAGCCGCCTTTCAGCATGTCGATATACAGATAGTGCGCGATGTGGCCGACGTGTTCCGGTGAAAGCCGTTGAACCATGCGGTACATAACATCACGCCATGTCCAGAAACTGTCCTGCGGATCGCCGGCGATCTCAGCAAACCCTGCCATGGCACGCTGAAATGCATGTGAGTGTAAATTAGCGATGGCGGGAAGTACCGGGCCAGATAACGGAACAGCGTTGGCTGAGGAGCTGTCAGGGGTTACTGCGCTGATAAAACCCTGTGCATCTACCTCTATACGTACCGCATGTTTCCAGCCATCCGCCAGTAGCGCTCGCGGCGCAAAATAACTCGACATGGTTGATCCTCAGGCTATGTGGTTGTATATACATATACATACTTTATCCGATACTGTAAATGGCTCGAAAGACAGGATCGATGGACGGGAACAGCAGATGGCAGGTGAATTACGTTGTGACAGTGTGTGGTACGGGGCCGATCTCATTACGATGCGTGACGGGCAATATAACCCGATTACAGATGGCGCGATTGCGGTAAAGGATGGCGTCATCGTCTGGATTGGCCCACGTGCTGAGGCTGGCGATATCCAGGCGGATAATCAGACCGATTTTGCGGGCGGCATTATTATGCCGGGCTTTATTGACTGCCATACGCATCTGGTTTTTGGTGGCGATCGCAGCCATGAATTTGAGCAGCGGTTGAACGGCGTCAGCTATGCAGAGATCGCCGCGCAGGGCGGCGGTATAATTTCTACGGTGCGAGCCACGCGGGACGCCTCACTGGACGAACTGGTCAGTAGCGCACGCTGGCGCATTGACTGCCTGCTGGCGGAGGGTGTCACTACGCTGGAGATTAAATCGGGCTATGGTCTGGATGAAGCGAGTGAAGTCCGCATGATGATGGCGATTCGCCAACTGGCACAACAGATCCCTGCCGATGTGCTGTCAACCTGCCTGGCCGCACATGCCGTTCCGCCTGAGTTTGCCGATAATCCCGATGGCTGGATTGATCTTATTTGTGAGCAGCTGTTGCCACGGGTAAAACGTGAAAACCTCGCTGATGCAGTCGATGCATTTTGTGAGCATCTGGCCTTCTCACCGCAACAGGTAGCCCGTGTCTTTGCCCGCGCCAAACAGCTGGATTTACCGGTTAAACTGCATGCAGAGCAGCTCTCCTCGCTCGGTGGCAGTACGCTGGCGGCACAGTTTAACGCGCTTTCGGCCGATCATCTTGAGTACGCGAGTGAACGTGATGTGCAGGCGATGGCGGAGCATGGCACTGTCGCGGTACTGCTCCCGGGGGCATTTTACCTGCTGCGGGAAACGCAGCTTCCGCCAATAGATCTGTTTCGTCAGTATCGTGTTCCCATGGCGCTGGCGAGCGACGCCAACCCCGGTACATCACCCGCGCTCTCTTTGCGTTTGATGCTGAACATGGCCTGTACATTGTTTCGCTTCACGCCGGAGGAGGCCCTGGCAGGCGTAACGTTATATGGCGCTCAGGCTCTGGGGCTAGCCGACAGCCATGGATCGCTGGAGGTAGGCAAAGTAGCAAACTTTGTACACTGGCCGTTGGCCCGTCCGGCGGAATTGGTTTACTGGTTGGGTGGACAGCTGCCTTGCCAGGTTATTTATCGAGGAGAAGCGCAATGAAGCCTTATGAATTTTCAACGGGTACGCTGCCATTACTTATCAGTATTCCCCACGCGGGCCTGGCGCTAACGCCGGAGGTTGAGGCGGGCCTGAGCGAAGCAGCCGCAGGGCTGTGTGATACTGACTGGCATATTCCTCAGCTCTATGATTTTGCGCGGGAGATAGGGGCCAGCGTGGTGTCAGCAAACTATTCGCGGTTTGTTATTGATCTGAATCGGCCTTCGGATAATCAGCCACTGTATACCACGGCCACCACCGGGCTTTTTCCAGAGACGTTGTTTGACGGCTCGCCGACGTTTAAACCGGGGATGACGCCCACGGATGCCCAGCGGCAGGGCTACCTGCATACTATCTGGACGCCTTATCACGATAAAATCCGGCAGGAGTTACAGCGGATTAAGCAGCAGTTTGGCTATGCCTTACTGTTTGATGCCCACTCTATTGCTTCAGCGATCCCCCGTTTATTTGAGGGGCGTTTGCCCGATCTTAATCTGGGTACGAACAGCGGTGAGAGCTGTAGTCCGGCGATCACCGAAAGCCTGCGCCGCTGCTGTGGTGCACAGTCGCGTTTTAGTTGGGTGATGAATGGGCGTTTTAAAGGCGGCTACATCACCCGAGCCTACGGCAAACCGGCAGAGAACCAGCATGCTGTGCAGCTGGAACTGGCGCAGTGCAATTATATGGATGAACGGCCGCCGTTTGGCTGGCGTGAGGATAAAGCCAGGGAATTGCAGCCGCTGCTGAAGCAACTGGTGGGAACACTGCTTGAGCAGGGGAGCCGCTCTGGTGGATAACGATATTGCATCCGGGGGACCGGCGTCGCCACTGCTCGTTGACGGCTAAGACAGTGCGTCCGGGCGGACTAAATCAAACCGCAGGTCGTCACTGATAGCGTAGTAAGCCGTCGGGCCGCCACCGCGTAAAACTGGCCCGGCTTTTGCTGTCTGATAAACACCCTTCTCCAGCAGGTCGCTATCGATATGGATCGCGACCACTTCACCCAGTACCAGCCAGCTTGGGATTTTCTCGCCATCGGCAGACTGCAACTGAATGCACTGTGAAAGCTTACATTCAAAGTTAACCGGACTTTCTGCCACCATAAAGCCATTGATATAGCTGGCAGGAGCCGGCGTCAGGGCAGCCAACTGAAACTCATCTTGATCTGGCGGTACCGTAGCCGAGCTTTCATTCATCGGAACGGCCAGTGAGCGTGTCACCAGGTTCCAGACAAATTCGCCCGTTTCGCTGATGTTCTTAACGCTGTCTTTCCAGCCGCCGCTGGCAAAACCAATAATGGGTGGTTGATAGTTAAAGCAGTTAAAAAAACTGTAAGGCGCGAGATTACGTTGGCCGTCCTGGCTCACCGAGCTGATCCAGCCGATAGGCCGTGGCCCAATAATTGCGTTGAGAGGATCGTGCGGTAGGCCATGTCCCAGCCTGGGTTGATAGGTGTAACGCTGACGGCTCATAATACTCCCTTCTCATTGAAAAATGGTGACGATTATCGCCTGGATTCTGCACATGACTGTGCGTCTGAACCACATATCCGTACGTTGAGATTAAAGCTATCTTCGCCTGCCCAGGTAAGTAAAAACTGCTGTAGATGTTTACGGGTTTCGTTACAACGCGTATCTTACGCGCCGACGACCTGGAGAGAAGCCGATGATCAAACCCGCCGAAAAAACTGTTCTGCACCCGCGTAATCGCCACCGCGGGCGTTACGATTTCACAGCATTAAAACTCAGCCATCCCCCTCTGGTGCCTTACGTGCAGATAAATCAGTATGGCGATGAGTCGGTGAATTTTGCCGATGCGGAGGCGGTGAAAGTATTAAATCAGGCGCTGTTACATCATTTTTATCAAATTGAACACTGGATGATACCTGACGGGTTCCTCTGTCCGCCCATTCCAGGACGCGCTGATTATATTCATCATCTGGCTGATTTACTGGCGGAAGATCACCAGTCGGTGGTGCCGAAGAACAGTAATGTGCTGGATATCGGCTGCGGCGCAAACTGTATTTATCCACTGATTGGACATCGTGAATATGGCTGGCGCTTTACCGGTTCTGAAGTTAACGAGCAGGCGATGCGCGCCGCGAATGCCATTATTGCGGCCAATCCCGGTCTGGCGCGGGGCATACGCCTACGTCGTCAGAAAGATAACGGGGCCATATTCCACGGTGTTATCCATAAAAATGAAAGTTACAGCGCGACGATGTGTAATCCCCCGTTTCATGCTTCAGCCAGCGACGCACGTCAGGGCTCACAGCGTAAATTGCGCAATCTTGGGCTGGATACCCGCGCACCACTCAATTTTGGCGGTCAGCAGGATGAACTCTGGTGTGAAGGCGGTGAACGTGCGTTTATCGGCAAGATGATTGCTGAGAGCGCTGAGTTTTCACGTCAGTGCGTCTGGTTTACCTCACTGGTTTCGCGCAAAGAGCATTTGCCAGAACTGCGGCGACTGCTGGAAGAGGCGGAGGTTGCGCAGGTGCGGATCGTAGAGATGGCGCAGGGCCAAAAGCAGAGCCGTTTTATCGCCTGGAGTTTCCTGGATAAAACGGCCAGAAGCCGCATGCTGGCTAACCTTAACCGCTGAAGGCAGTAGTAAAGATTATTGTGGTGCGGGTAAGTGCTGAACGCTGGCTGCACCACTGACATCATGCCCGGTTTGCATTACCTGCACCGTTTGATGAGGCGCGTTGATGCCCGCGGCATCAAAATGCTTTTTCACCTTATCATCCAGCGCAAAGCGCACGGTCCACTGCTTCAGTGGCTGAGTGGTAAAAGAGACGCGGACGGTGAACGCATAATCCGTTAGCCCTACCAGCCCTGCAAAGGCTGGTTCGCCGATGACCATTGCACGGATCTCTTCATCCTCCATCAGTTCCTGTACCGCTTCCTGTAGTACCCTATTCACCTTATTGCTCTCTTCGTGGCGATCGACGTCGTAATTGGCAACAAACGAGCCAATGCCACGGACAAAATTGGCGAAGGTAGTGATCGAGGACCAGGGAATAATATGGTAAGCCCCGGTATCCTGGCGTACGCCAACTGACCGAATCGACATGCGTTCTACGGTGCCGGTAATTGCGCCGATAGTGACCAGATCGCCCGTATTCATTCCGTTTTCAAACTGGATAAAAATGCCGGTAATAATATCTTTCACCAGCGTTTGTGAACCAAAAGAGACCGCCAGACCCAGTGCGCCTGCGCCTGCCAGAAGCGGCGCGATATTGACGCCGATTTCTGACAGCAGAATCATAATGGTAATCGTACTGATAATTACCGCCAGCGCGTTACGGAACAGCGTCAGTAGCGTGCGAGTTCGGGCGCTGGGCATCGGGCGGCCGTGAGAGTCGGAGGCAAGGCGGCTCTCAATCAGGCTGGCCAGCAATGTCCAGCCTACTGCAGAGAACAGCAGGATCATCAGGATACGGATCAGAATGTCGACCAGTTTTTCACCCGCACCCACCGTCAACCAGTGCCAGAGATCGAACAGGTTCCATGCGTTCAGCAGCAGTAGTGTTACGGCAAATACCGTTAAAATACGTGCAAGCTTCAGCAACCCTGAAATCCAGGCATTCACCCGCTTTTGCAATTCGGGATAGTTACGCCGTAATTCGGGGGACAAAATAATGGTTTTGGCAATCCAGCGTGTCAGAATGCCGGAGACGAGTGCACCGATGCCAATAATCGCCAGGCTACGTACCGAGGCGGCCATCATGAATTTCAGGCTATCGCCGGGGTTAAACATGGAGAAGAAAAACAGCGCAATAAAATAGGCGCTTGCCAGCCAGTGCCAGACCAGTGAGAACGCGCGAATGAATAGGGCGAAAAAGGCCATGGAGCGATCGGCCAGCGCCACCAGTTCCTGGCGTATACTGCGGCGGTTATGGAAGATAAGGTAGAGCGCCCACAGTGTAATTAATCCCATAATAATGATGTTAACCAGTGCTCCTGCCTGTACGTTCACCTGATTTGAAACGATGGGTACGATAACCAGTAAACCATAGCCAATGAGCCCGCTAAGCCAGCTAAGGCGTGTTTGCCAGTAAATGGCACGATTGTCGGCAATATGAAACGGACGTAGATCAGGGTAGCGCGGGCAGAAAATCAGACGCAGTACTGCTTTAAAAAATTCAATGAGGGCAAAAGCATTCAGAAACAGACCTTGCTGATAAGCAATAGTCCGGCTGCCTGCATTCAGGTGATCGCTCATAATCTGGCCTGCAAACAGCGCGACCGCCAGCAGCAAAAGGTCGATAATAAATGCACTGATAATCATTGCCGGTAGATGAAGCCAACTGGTCCGGTCGCGGTTTTTGTGGCGTCCCCAATTCCCCATTCGGCGGTAAATTGGTGTCGCCATCCAGCAAATGAGCCAGTAAAAGGCGAAGAGCGCAGCGGCCAGCATGACAAAGTGAGTCAGCGCATTGAGAAAGGTTTTTTGATTAAAGGCTTTATGCGGCGCGGTGGTAATATTGCGGTGTAGCTTTTCAAACTGTGAAGCGAAGGCTCCGCCGTAATGCCGGCTCAGATCGGTCAAGCTTTGCAATACCGTTTTTTCTTCCGGTTCTGCACTGGGTGGGGTGAGGACCGGTGTGGCGTCTTCTGAGGGGCTGGCCGCGGCATGCCGTAACTGTTCAATTAGCTCCTGCCGTGATTGGGTATTTTGCAGGATATTGGCGAGTGCTGCATAGGCGGCTTTTTTATCCTCTACACTGGGTTCACTTTCGCTGGAGGCATCGTTTTTCGCCTGACTTTGCTGGGCCGCAGCCGCAGCCGCTGGTAGCGTGACAGCCTGGGCCTGCCACGTGAATCCGCAGAGAAAAAGTAAAACCAGTAGCCCTTGCGTGATGTTACGCCGTAGCGGGTGAGGAACTAACATCCCATTCTCCTTTTGTGGCGCAAAAAACAGCGCTCAGTCGGGAAGTATAGTCTGCCGGGAGAGGGGAGGCGGGAAAGCGATAGTTTTTTGAGATTGATGACATAACGCGTGGCCGGGAATAACCCGGCCAATACATTATGAGACGTGCTGCAAAAACTCACGCAAGCGTGCGCTTGGCGGATTAGATATTAATGCGTGGGGATCGCCGTCCTCAGCGATACGGCCTTTATCAATAAAAATCAGGCGTGAGGCAACCTTTTCTGCAAAGCCTACTTCGTGGGTGACAATAACCATCGTCATGCCTTCTTCCGCAAGGTCCTGCATTACTTTCAGAACTTCATGACGCAATTCGGGATCGAGCGCAGAGGTCGGCTCATCGAACAACATCATTTTTGGCTTAACGGCCAACGCGCGTGCTATCGCCACGCGCTGTTGCTGACCACCGGAGAGCTCCGAAGGAAAATGGTGCGCGCGCTCAGCAAGCCCAACTTTCCCCAGCAGCGTTTTTGCCAGCTCATGCGCCTCTTTTTTGGCTGCGCCGCGAACGCGAATCGGTCCGAATGCCACGTTATCCAGCGCCGTCATTTGCGGGAAAAGATGGAACTGCTGGAACACCATGCCCGCTTCCTGGCGGATAAGACGTTCATCGACTTTGGGATCGTTAACTTTCAATCCATCGACAATCAGTTCGCCGCTGGTGATCTCTTCCAGTTTATTAATGCAGCGTAACAGTGTGGATTTACCGGAGCCGGAAGGCCCAATGATCACCACCACTTCGCCTTGATTAATTTTCAGATTGATATCGTGCAGCACCTTAGTTTGACCAAAATGCTTGGAGACATTTTTAAATTCAATCACAGGATTTTCATCCTTTTTTCAACGCGGCGCAGAATGAAACTCAACACCAACGTAATAAACAGATAGATAACGGCGACCGCGCTCCAAATCTCCAGGGCGCGAAAGTTACCGGCAATAATTTCCTGTCCCTGACGCGTCAACTCCGCCACGCCAATCACAATAAACAGTGATGTATCTTTGATACTGACAATCCACTGGTTACCCAATGGCGGCAACATTCGACGTAGCGCGAGGGGCATAATCACGTAACGCAACGTTTCTCGCCGAGACAGACCAAGCGCCAGACCGGCTTCACGAAAACCATTATTGATAGAGAGTACGGCGCCGCGTGTTATCTCAGCGATATAGGCGCCAGAGTTGATAATAATTGTGACGACGGCGGCGCTAAAAGGATCGATACGCAGATCGGTAAACGCCATCGGCAGGGCGAAGTAGATAAACATCACCTGCACCACGATAGGCGTGCCACGGATCAACTCAATAAAGACCAGGGCGATATTACGTGAGAACCAGCCGCCGTAGGCACGAGCGAAACCGGCAATTAGGCCGATAATCAGGCCACCAACCAACCCCAGGACCGAAATCCACAAGGTCATTTTGGCGCCTTCAAGCAGGATAGGAAGAGCGGGCCATATGGCGCTCCAGTCGAACTGCATGTCATTTTCTCCGGATCAAAACCGTTCAGGGACATAATAACGTCCCTGAACGTGGTGACAACGTGATCTGTTCAGGCGGGTGATGACACCTTCCCGGACAGGGCTTTGTCAGCTATTTGAGCTAACGTAGCCGCATTCCGCAGTCAGTGCTTATTTCGGTTCAGTACCGAACCATTTTTTATAGATGGTGTTATAGGTGCCGTTATCACGCAGAGTTTTCAGCGCACCGTTAACTTTTTCACGCAGTTCATCACTGCCTTTCGGGAAGGCGATGCCGTATTGCTGTGCCTCAAGTGAGTCACCAACGGCTTTAAACTGGCCTTTACCGGCAGTGTTGATGAAGTAGAGAATATTGGGTGTATCGTGCAGTACCGCATCGGCACGGTTGGTTCCCAGTTCCATATAAGCGTTATCGATGTTTGGGAACTGGCGCAGGTCTTTGGTTTTAATATGTTCTTTGGCGTAATCAACAGAACCGGTTCCGCTCTTTACCGCAACCACTTTGCCATTCAGATCAGCGATGCTTTTCACATCATTATTGTTTGCTTTCACCATCACAGTCAGGCCACTTTTGTAGTAACCATCGGAGAACTCAATCGCTTTTTTGCGTTCATCGGTGATCGTAATGCCTGCCAGCGCCAGATCGATATTTCGGGTTTGCAGGGCAGGGATAATACCGCTGAAATCCATGGGTTTCAGGGTGTAGTCAATGTTGAGCTGTTTGGCTACGGCGTCCCACAGATCGATATCAAAACCAACGTATTTGTCACCCTGCTTAAATTCAAAGGGAACGAAGGCGGTATCGGTAGCGACAACCAATTTTTTTTCGGCGGCAGTTGAAGAAACTGCAAAGGTGAGCGCGAGTGCGGCAAGAGAAACCTTAAAAATGGACTTCATCATCTTATCCTTAATTACTGTGTAGGGAACGCATCCCTTTATATTACTTGCAGCCATATGAAAGAATTATGCCAACTTTACATATGAAGTTAAAACAGCAGGTTACCCAATAAACATGGCCAACGGTGCCGGGATAAATAAGGGGTGCACCATTATCGGGCGCCATTTTGGTGCGTTGGTGTCTATCCTGGTGCAAAGGCACTGACCAATAGAGCACTAAAATGGGGGAACAATGAACAGGAAGGTTAAAAATATGCCAGAGAGGTCAAAATTATCGCTAAAAAACGGGTGTTATCGCAGTTGACTGTCCTTGCTACCGCGTCGGTTATATAACATTGTGCTGCTTTTTTTATCGTGTGCCTGTTGGCACTGAACGCAGAACTGCACGCCGGTCAGAGCCAGACGTCTTGCTTCAGGTATCGCTTCACCACACGCTTTGCAATATTCGGCGCTGACACCGTGATGCAGGTTTTGCCGTGCACGCTGCACCGCGTCATCAACAGTGGAATCTATTTGCTGCTGAACGGCACCATCATGTGCCCATCCGTTTGCCATACTGCCTCCATCGGGAACGTGGACTGGCGAGGCGAGTCTTCCATCGCTATTGGGCATGGAAAATATAAAAAAGCGAATGACCAGCGTACATTCGCTTTTGAGATATCGACACGTGCTTATTGCCCGTCATTGAGGTAGTGGCAGATCAACCTCTGTTTTTTCTGCCACCATGATCATATCCCGGGCGAGGCGTTACTCGATATTTGCTTCGATAAACCACAGGAATTTATCCAGATCGCGCGACGCTGCGGTAAAGATATCGGCCGTGTCTTCGTCTTCTACTTCACCGATCGCTTTGCGGACATCATTAGCGACGTACCCATAGCGGTCTGCCAGTGCTTTCAGATGATCCTGAACGCTGTGAATATTTAGCGGGTAACTTTGTAGTGGCGTTCTATCTGTTACCACTTGCGTAGTGCCCAAAGCCACCCCGCCTAACTGAACAATACGCTCAGCCATCGTGTCCTGATGATCGATAATTGCGGTACGGAAGCCATCCAGCATTTCATGTACGGCAATAAAGTTAGCGCCACGCATGTTCCAGTGCGCCTGTTTAGTAATTAACGACAGGTCAATGAACTCAATGGTCAGACGGCTGAGCACCTCGATTGTGGCCTTTTTCTCATTCTCTGCCACGTCATTACGGGTGTAAATCAGATCGGAAGATTTTGTTTTAACCAGTTTTGCGGTACTCATTATTGATATCCTCTAATGATTAGTTGTCCTGTTTAATACGGAAATAAGTATAGCACCGTTTTTCTTTTCTGCCGGAAAGATGCTGCCTATCGGTCAAATAGTGTCATCCTGTTGCGCAAATATATAATATGGCTGGCATTGTTAATACGATTGAAAATAATGATGAAAGTAATAAATATGTCAGGGTTAATATTAATTGTATTTATTAACAAATAGTTATGCGATTTCAGGTTGGAGAGGTAACTGGAAAGGTTCTTTTATGGGAAATAGTGACGGAGTGTGAATATCCATTATCTTAAAATGGTAATGTCATAAAATAATAATATTACTATCATTGTTATGCCGCCATTAGGCGGCCCGGCGGAAGAAAATTATTTATGCTCAGGGGTAATTGATTCAATTTTTACGCTTTTAGGGCGTAACGTCAGCGTTGAGCCTATTGATGCCAGTATAATCGCCATGAGCGCCATCCACTGTATCAGCGTTAACATCTCTCCCAGAAAAAGCATGCCGGATATGGCTGCCATTGCCGGTTCCAGGCTCATCATGGTGCCAAAGGTTCGCGCAGGTAAACGCGTCAGTGCGATCATCTCGAGAGAGTAGGGAAGCGCACTGGACAGGACGGCAATGGCAATCCCAACAGGAATAAGTGACAGATGCCATACGCCACTTTCAGCGAAGCTCAGCCCGAGTGGGACAAATATCACTGAGGCAATCACCGAGCCCATGGCGACAGTAGCCGGCCCGTGTTCCGCGCCCGCTCTCTTACCTGACAAAATATAAATCGCCCAGCAGATGCCTGCACCCACGGCCAGCGCCGCGCCCTGAGAATCGACGGTGGAAAGGTCCTGGCCAACGGGCAGCAAAAACCACAAACCCAATATTGCCAGGATGACCCAAATAAAATCCGATGGACGACGCGAGCCAGCTAACGCAAGTGCTAGCGGGCCGGTAAATTCAAGTGCAACGGCAATGCCGAGGGGGACGGTACGCAAGGAAAGATAGAACATGTAATTCATCCCTCCCAGTGCAAGGCCATATATCACAAGGGGGATACGCTGCTCTGGCGCGAAGCGTAAACGCCAGGGCTTAAATATTATACAAAGTATCAGCGTGCCCAGACCAAGACGCAGTGCGGTAATGCCCGGTGCGCCAACCTCTGGAAAAAGCGATTTGGCTAACGCGGCACCGCCCTGAATCGAGATCATGGAAATAAGTAACACCAATAGCGGTAACCAAACGGGAAACGATGAGGGAGAGCTAATCTGGGGGGATGACATCCTGTATACCTGCCTTTGAACCCATCAATGAGCCTGAATAAGCGCGATAGTATAATATATCCGTTCTGCTTCATGCTGCAGGTTTATTGGCCGTTTCGGCCTGATTTTATCAGCAGGTCGGAGTAAGTTGCCGGATAGATATCGGCGTGACGGCGACAATCTGGATTATTAATCGGGTGAAAAATGTGAAGGTATAGACGAAAAAATTTGCCTGGCAAGGCGAAAACAGGCGTTTTTTAGTAAAGAAATGTCAGGATTATTTAGGATTAATCTTAATGAACCTTTTTTTACAATCGGATTTTACGTAGGGTGCGGACCTTAATTTATAAGTAAAATGAATGACATATGAAAATCCATTAACGTTCTGTTACACCAAACATAGCATTGGACAACAATTTGCAGGCAGAGTTTCCTTCTAATTTTTGTTATATTTTCAACGTTGTCAGGAGAGAAGTACTTTCACATTTGAGGTGGTTATGAAAAAAATTGCATGTCTTTCAGCACTGGCTTGTGTACTGGCCGTATCTGCAGGTTCCGCAATGGCGCAGAGCACCGTTACTGGCGGTTACGCACAGAGCGACTTCCAGGGCGTAGCGAACAAAGCTAACGGTTTCAACCTGAAATATCGCTACGAAAACGGCAGCGATCCTCTGGGCTGGATCGGTTCTTTCACCTACACCGAAAAAGATCATAACGACAGCGGCGTTTATAACAAAGGCCAGTACTATGGTATCACTGCTGGTCCCGCTTTCCGTCTGAATGACTGGGCAAGCATCTACGGTGTTGTGGGTGTTGGCTACGGTAAATTCCAGCAGAATGGTCCAGACCGTGACAAATCTAACAACAGCGATTACGGTTTCTCCTATGGTGCAGGTTTGCAGTTCAACCCAATCCAGAACGTTGCTGTGGACGTAGGTTACGAGCAGAGCCGTATTCGTAGCGTTGACGTTGGCACCTGGATCGCTGGTGTAGGTTACAGCTTCTAAGTTTGCCAAATACCTGTTCAGGTTAACCTGAACAATGAAAAAAATCCGCCCTTTGTGGCGGATTTTTTTATGCCTGTGATTTATGTCTGATAGCGCTGAGCCAAAAAAGAGACTATTGAAAATGCGTGTATTTGTTTAAACAGCAGAAGTATGGGGGAGGTGTAACGCCGGTATTTATCCATCGAAGATGCGCAGTGTAATGAGATAACGTTTTGATTTTAAAATTAATATTTTGATTTGATGAGTTTTTTTATCGCGTGTTCTGGCTGACATGGGAGAGGAACGTGTTGTTTCTGCACATTGAGGAAAGGCTCTGGCTTCAGCACAACATCATGTCATAAAAATATGAGGTATGTCAGGCAGGGATAACAACATAAGGGGTAAATGTTAGGTAGTCCGGCGCGTTTGGTTATCGCTTTGATGACTGGGGCTGCAAGGGCACTGAACTGCGGCTATAGATTACGCTGTGAAGAGTCGCTGCGTGTCAGCATCGCATGTTTAGCATGAAGGTTTCTGATCGTCCTGAATGTTTTTAGGTGCAGTTAACATCTCCAGCAGCATCAGGCGAAGAGTAAAAGGTGAGCGGCTGAACAGCCGTAACAGCAAAGGTGCTTTCATCGTTTTCATCTCCAGCGGCGTCGCTTCCCGCATCATTTTCTGCATCACCAGCATCGTATTTCCTCTCAGTTAACGGCGATTAAGTAACAGGCATAAGCCACCGATAAATAGCATCAATAACAGGAAAGGCTCGTTCATCACCGTTATTCTCCGCTTGCACACGTGCGTTTATGTTCGCTTAGTAAACAGGTATAGCATAGGCTATACCATATAGCCAATGCTATTTATCAGAAAATTTGTGCTTCTTTGAGCTTCGTTTACAATGTGGCACCAACAGACCCGCATAGTAGAAAATTTATCCAAGTGCATTGGCGTGCCGATAAGGTAGAGAAATTGGCGATCCTTAAGGTAACAGGGCGGTTATTCATTCCGCACAAGCGCCAGATTATGAGGGGATAGCGTTGGTCAATAAGAAGAGGAAGTAGAATGAGCCGTCGTGCCAAACCGACAGCAGCCAGCATAACTATGGCGCTGAAAGATATCGAAGAACATGTCGAAGGGTTTCGACAGGTCCGTGAGGCGCACAGACGTGAGTTGATCGATGATTATGTTGAATTAATCTCCGATCTCATCCGCGAATTTGGCGAGGCGCGCCAGGTTGATATGGCCGCACGTCTTGGTGTGTCACAGCCGACAGTGGCAAAGACGCTTAAGCGACTGGGCACTGCCGGGCTGGTTGAGCAGGTACCCTATCGGGGCGTATTCCTGACGCCCGAAGGCGAAAAGCTGGCTGAAGAGAGTCGTGAGCGTCATCATATCGTGGAAACGTTTTTGTTGGCTCTGGGCATCAGTCCGGATACAGCGCGTCGTGATGCTGAAGGCATTGAACACCATGTCAGCGATGAAACGTTAGCCGTCTTCCAAAAATTCTATCAAAACGCTGGATAACTAACGGCCTGAGATGGGTCATTGACGCGTTATCATGACGACATTACTAAAGCCGTTTCTGCACGATCGCTTTCTTCATGTACTGATTATTCTGGGCATGATGTGTGCTTTTTTTGCGCCTTTTCAGCTATCACAATTGCCGCAGGCGGTGGACTGGAATACCATTTCCACGCTCTGTGGCCTGCTCATACTGACGAAAGGCATTGAAAGCAGCGGTTATTTTGATGTGCTGGGACGCCGGATTATTCAGTATTTTCAGCATGATCGCACGCTGGCGGTATTCATGGTGAGCGCCGCGGCTCTGCTTTCAACATTTCTTACTAATGATGTCGCGCTATTTATTCTTGTTCCATTAACGCTGACGTTGCGAAAATTTTCTACCTTGCCGGTATCCCGGCTGATCATATTCGAAGCGCTGGCGGTTAACACAGGTTCGCTACTGACACCGATCGGTAACCCACAAAATATTCTGTTATGGAGCCACGGGAATATTCGGTTCCTGCAATTTATTGGGCAAATGTTGCCGCTGGCAGCGCTGCTACTGGGAAGTCTGTTACTGCTTACCGTATTGAGTTTTTCCAACAGGAAGATCCACCTCCATTCTGCAGAGGGCACCGATGTCTGGCAACATCGTTTGTTCTACGTTAGTGTCCTGCTATATGTGATATTTATTGTTTCCCTGGAGATGCGGCTGGTTGTCTGGGCGTTACTGTTGGTGTTTTTGGTGTTCCTGATGCTGTCCCGCCGTATCCTGGTTGCGATTGACTGGAGTTTGCTGGCGGTATTTATCGCGATGTTTATTGATGTTTTTTTACTGACGCAATTGCCGTTATTGCAAGTACCGCTGCAGCAGATTAGCCGATTGAGCGAGGGTAAAACGTACCTGCTGGCGGCAGGATTATCGCAGGTCATAAGTAATGTGCCTGCGACAATCCTGTTGCTCACCACGCTGCCAGCCAGTCAATTGCTGGCTTGGGCGGTAAACATTGGCGGTTTTGGTCTACTCCCTGGTTCACTGGCCAATATCATTGCCTTACGCATGGCGCAAGATCGGCGAATCTGGATGCATTTTCACTTCTATTCTATTCCTCTTTTTCTGTGGGCGCTGGCTATTGGCTGGGTGGGGTTTTTATTTTTGCGTGCGATTTAATAACAGTCATCGTCTGCTTTTGTCAGTAAATCCTGGTATTTGTCATTTTTCTTTCTATTGTTATAGACAGGTTATCTTTCAAACTCTTTCCTGGTTGGCAACCCTAACGTATTTGATATTGCATCAAAACGATGAGAACGCGTCTGACGACATAGTTCAAATGCCGGAAAAGCATTTGCCGTTTGAAGGAAACTTGAATGATTTTGCGTAGAGCGGCCCGAACTTTGGCTGGCTCGGCTTGAGCCAGCGGAAAACTGATGAGACTTATGACAACTTCAAGCGATCAACCAGCAGATGATAACCAGCGTCATCAGCACGACGAACAGCAGCAAAACACCCCTCAATATCAGGAAAACGATAAGCAGCCACGCAAAAGGCCAGGGAAGAAACCGCTGATTATTCTCGGTATTATCGTCGTATTGATGATTATCATCGCATTATGGTTTTGGCTCTCTTCGCGTAATATTGAAACTACGGATGACGCCTTTACCGAAGGCGATGCGGTGACTATTGCGCCTAAAGTTTCCGGTTATGTGACAAAGCTGCTGGTGCGTGATAATCAACGGGTTAAGAAGGGCGATTTGCTGGTGAAAATCGATCCACGCGATAATATTGCACAGCGCGACCGGGCGAGGGCGCAGCTCGGTTTGGCCGTCGCGCAGCTGCACCAGGCCCAGGCTCAACTTGCCCTGTCACGGGTGCAATATCCGGCACAATACGACCAGGCAAAGGCCGATCGATTAAAAGCTGAAGCCAGTTTACTTAACGCCGAGGCGGAATATCGCCGTTTGCGTGGCGTTGACCCGAGGGCGACTTCGCAGCGTAATATTGACAGTGCTAATGCACAATTGCGTTCGGCGCAGGCGCAACTGCAAAGCGCTAAAGCGCAGCTTGAGGTGGCCTCGCAGGTTGCATTGCAAATCCGGCAGCAGGAAACCAATGTCGAAGCGCGGCAGCAGCAGGTTGAACAAGCAAAGGCCCAGCTTAATACGGCGGAGCTCAATCTTTCCTGGACCGACATTCGTGCACCTTATGATGGATTTATTACCAAGCGTAATGTTCAACCGGGTACATTAGTACAGGCAGGCTCGGCACTATTCTCGCTGGTATCGCCTGACGTGTGGATAGCCGCCAATTTCAAAGAGTCCCAGTTGGCACGTATGCGGCCGGGTAACAAAGTCGAAATTACCGTTGATGCCCGGCCAGATATGAAGCTGGAAGGGCATGTCGACAGTGTGCAGATGGGATCAGGTTCGCGTTTTTCTACGTTTCCATCGGAAAATGCGACCGGAAATTTTGTGAAAATTGTTCAACGTGTGCCGGTTAAAATTGTCATTGATAAAGGTCTGGATAGCAATCAGCCCTTACCGCTCGGGCTATCTGTTGAACCGAAGGTTACGCTGGAATGAGCCCTTCCGGACGCTGGAAGCCTGCCAGTAATCCGTGGCTGGTGGCTATCACCGTCACACTGGCGGTGTTTATGGAGATCCTTGATACCACGATTGTTAACGTGGCGCTGCCGCATGTGGCAGGTTCACTCTCTTCCAGTTACGATGAAGCAACGTGGGTCCTGACGTCCTATCTGGTTGCTAACGGTATCGTCTTGCCGATGTCAGCGTTTCTTAGCCGCGTCTTTGGCCGCAAGCAGTTCTTTTTGATCTGTATTGTGATGTTTACTCTGTGCTCCTTCCTGTGCGGTATCGCCACCGAGCTGTGGCAGATCATTTTG
Organism: [Pantoea] beijingensis; assembly: GCF_022647505.1. Taxonomy (NCBI): domain Bacteria; kingdom Pseudomonadati; phylum Pseudomonadota; class Gammaproteobacteria; order Enterobacterales; family Erwiniaceae; genus Erwinia; species [Pantoea] beijingensis. The sequence continues at coordinate 2,591,571 of NZ_CP071409.1, read as the reverse complement.
TTTCGCATATTACAAGGGTTCTTTGGCGGCGGCCTGCAACCAGTCCAGCAATCTGTGCTGCTTGATTATTTTAAAGCAGAGGATCGCGGGAAAGCTTTTGGTCTCTCGTCAATTGCGATTATTGTCGCCCCGGTGATCGGTCCGACGCTTGGTGGATGGATTACCGATAACTACAGCTGGCGTTGGGTATTCTTTATTAATATCCCTGTAGGTATTTTGACGGTAATAGCAATTTATCAGCTGCTGGAAGATCCGCCGTGGGAACGGAAATGGGCGAAGAGTAAACTGAAAATTGATTATATCGGCATCAGTTTGATTACCCTGGGGCTGGGGTGTTTGCAGGTAATGCTCGATCGTGGTGAGGATGAGGACTGGTTCTCTTCTGGTTTTATCCGGCTATTTGCGGTGCTAACAGCGATTGGCTTAGTGGGAGCGATCTACTGGTTGCTGTATGCAAAAAAACCGGTAGTAGATATTCTCTGCCTCAAAGATCGTAACTTTGCCATCTCCAGCTTATTGATGGCCGGGATGGCGATGATCCTCTACGGCAGTTCTGTGGTCCTGCCGCAGTTGGCACAGCAAGATTTAGGCTACACCGCCACATGGGCCGGGCTGGTGCTGTCACCAGGCGCGGTATTGATTGTGCTGACCATTCCCCTGGTGATTAAATTGATGCCGGTGGTGCAGACTCGCTGGATAATTGCCTTTGGTTTTACCTGTCTGGCGGTGGCATTCCTGTATTCATCCACGCTAACCCCCGATATCGATTTCAAAACGCTGGTCCTGATGCGCAGTGCGCAGTCGATAGGGCTGGGTTTTCTGTTCGTTCCCCTAACCACTATTGCATTTGTCACCATCCCGCAGCGATTGAATGCGGATGCCTCCGCACTATTTACCATGTTTCGTAACGTTGCTGGCTCTATTGGCATCTCGCTCTCGACGGCGGCAATCACTGAACGTGCGCAAGCGCGCAGCGCGCATATGGTCCACAGTATGTCACCGTTGAATGAGCCATTTAATTTGACCGTAGAACGCTGGGCGCAGGGGATCCGTGATTTTACATCAGCAGTGGGCGATCCCGTGACGTTAGCCACCGGCAAGCTCTACCAGGAGCTGATAGCGCAAGCACGCATTCTGGCCTACGTCGATGTGTTTATGGGGCTAAGTCTCGTGGCCTTTATTTTGATTCCGTTTTGTTTACTGCTTTCGCCGATTAAAAGCGAAGGCAGCGCAGGAGCGCACTGACATGAACGTTGTTTATCGCGAACTTTGGTGTTCACGGCACGCCCTGGCGGTGGCACTGGTGCTGGCGCTGAGTGCCTGCTCGGTCGGCCCCGATTACCATATGCCTGAGCCAAAAACAGCCGGCAGTTTTAATGATATGCAATCGAGCGCATCGTCTAAACCGCAGCAGGTGTCGGCCAACCCGCAGTGGTGGACTGCCTTTAATGACCCACAGCTAAATAGCCTGATTGAGCGTGCTGTCAGGGGAAATCTGTCGTTACAGCAAGCGGTGCTGCGAATTGCGGGTGCGCGTGAACAGTTGACCCAGGCTCGCGGTGCCTGGTTTCCTTCGGTTAACGCTTCAGCAGGCGTTACGCGTCAGCAATTAGGTGTGAAGGGCGAGCTTGAATCCAACGGTGTTTATGATGCAGTTGAGGGTGTCGATCCCAATTTACGTGCCTCACTCGATAATCTGTCAAAACCTATCACCCTCTACCAGGGGAGTTTTGATGCCGCATGGGAGCTGGATTTGTGGGGAAAAGTACGCCGGCAGGTCGAGATGGCAAATGCTCAGCAGCAAGAGTCTATTGAGAACCGCAACGATGCATTAGTGTCATTAGAAGCGGAGGTGGCGCGCAGTTGGCTGCAACTGCGTGGCGCGCAATCCATTAACCGGACGCTGGAAACCCAGATAAGACTTGCGCAGGAGACGCTGGCGTTAACCCAGAGTCAGCAGCGTAATGGTCTTGCGCCACAAATGGACGTGGAGAATGCCCGAGCGCAGTTGGGATCATTGCGCGCGCAACTCCCGCAGTTTCAGGCTCAGATACGCCGGGCGATGAACAGCCTGGCCGTATTGACTGGAAACGCGCCGGGTGCGCTCGATGCGGAGCTCATCGCCAGTAAGCCATTGCCGACGCTGCCTGATGCTGTGCCGGTCGGTGTGCCCGCTGAGCTGGCCAGACGTCGTCCGGATATCCGTTTGGCCGAAGCCAGCCTGCATGCCGCTACGGCGAATATTGGCGTGGCGGTGGCTGAACTGTTTCCCCGCTTATCCCTCACCGGACAACTTGGGGTGCGCAACACCGATGCCAGCTATTTAGACAACTGGAGTAGCCATTTTTACAGCGTGGGGCCGTCGCTTTCGATCCCCATTTTCCAGGGCGGGCGTTTAGTGTCCAGCGTCAAATTAGCGCGTGCGCAGCAGGCTAGTGCGGCTCTGGGTTACCGTCAAACGGTGCTGACAGCGTTGCAGGATGTGGAAAACGCGCTTGTCAGCTATCGCACGGATCAGCAGCGAGTGGTGGCGCTGGAAGAGACGGTCACCGCATTACAGGATGCCTTCGAATTGGCCGATGATAGCTACCGTAAGGGCATATCAACTTTTATCGATACGCTGGATGCCCAAAGGCAGCTCACTCAGGCACAGCAGCAGGTTGCTCAGGCTCAAGTACAAACCAGCTTGGATCTGGTGGCGCTGTTTAAAGCGTTGGGCGGTGGCTGGGAGCCGTGGCAGCGGGTTGAACTGCCAAACTATCCGGTGTTTGGTTCCGCTGCTTCAGTGCAGTAAACCCCGTTTCTTCGTGGATGCCTGCTCTTACCAGCAAGTTTTTTCTTGCCTGGCGCGGCCAGGCTAAAGGGGAAAATCGGCCAATCAGGGGGAGGGGGCGATCTTCCCGGGTTGACGGTATTCGTCAGCCCTTTTTTTATGGCATAATGCGCGCTGACTCACATTCTCATTATCCAACCGTAAGGCAATCCTGTGCTAGTTTCCAGCAACGTCACCATGCAGTTTGGCAGTAAGCCGCTGTTCGAAAACATTTCTGTCAAATTTGGCGGCGGCAACCGCTATGGTCTGATTGGCGCTAACGGCAGCGGTAAATCAACCTTTATGAAGATCCTGGGCGGCGATTTAGTTCCGTCCGCAGGCAACGTCTCTCTCGATCCTAATGAACGCATCGGTAAGCTGCGTCAGGATCAGTTCGCTTTTGAAAAATTCAGCGTACTCGACACGGTTATCATGGGCCATGGCGAACTGTGGGAGGTCAAGGAAGAACGCGACCGTATTTACGCTTTGCCGGAAATGAGCGAAGAAGATGGCTATAAAGTTGCCGATCTGGAAGTTAAATACGGGGAAATGGATGGCTACACCGCGGAAGCGCGTGCGGGAGAACTGCTGCTGGGGGTGGGGATCCCACTCGAGCAGCATTATGGCCCGATGAGCGAAGTTGCTCCAGGCTGGAAACTGCGTGTGTTGTTGGCTCAGGCACTCTTTTCCAACCCGGAAATTTTGCTGCTTGATGAACCGACGAACAACCTTGATATCGATACTATTCGTTGGCTTGAGCAGGTGCTTAACGAACGTAACAGCACCATGATCATTATCTCGCATGACCGCCATTTTCTGAATATGGTGTGTACGCATATGGCGGACCTTGATTACGGCGAGCTGCGTGTCTATCCTGGCAACTACGATGAATACATGACGGCGGCGACCCAGTCGCGCGAACGTCTGCTGGCGGATAACGCCAAGAAGAAAGCCCAGATAAATGAGCTGCAGTCGTTTGTCAGCCGATTTAGTGCTAACGCCTCGAAATCCCGTCAGGCGACCTCGCGCGCTAAGCAGATCGACAAAATTAAGCTTGAAGAAGTTAAAGCCTCTAGCCGTCAAAACCCGTTTATTCGCTTCGAGCAGGACAAGAAATTGTTCCGTAATGCGCTGGAACTGAAAGGACTAACAAAAGGTTTTGATAACGGCCCGCTATTTAAACAGCTGGATATGCTGCTTGAAGTGGGAGATAAGGTAGCGGTCCTTGGTGCCAACGGCATTGGTAAAACCACGTTGTTAAAAACGCTGGTTGGCGATTTGTTGCCGGATGCGGGTACGGTGAAATGGTCGGAAAATGCCCTGATCGGTTACTATGCGCAGGACCATGCTCACGATTTCGATGACGATCTTACGGTATTCGACTGGATGAGCCAGTGGAAGCAGGAAGGAGATGACGAGCAGGCGGTGCGCGGCATTCTGGGGCGCTTATTGTTCAGTCAGGATGATATCAAAAAGCCTGCTAAGGTGCTGTCAGGTGGTGAAAAAGGGCGCATGTTGTTCGGTAAATTGATGATGCAGCGCCCGAATATCCTGATTATGGATGAGCCAACTAACCACCTGGATATGGAATCCATTGAGTCACTAAATATGGCGCTGGAAATGTATGAAGGCACGCTAATTTTTGTCTCTCACGACCGCGAATTCGTCAGTTCGCTGGCAAGTCGTATCATTGAAATCACCCCGTCCAGAGTTATCGATTTCACTGGCAACTACGAAGATTATCTCAGCAGTAAAGGCGTCGTATAATTGATGCTGTGGCGAAGTGTTCCGTCATACAGGAACGCTTCGCCAGCGATTATCGTGCGGCATCATCTGATGCCCGCGATGCGATCGCTTTACCTTCACGGTTTTCCTGCAAAATATGCTGTGTAATTAAACGCGCAAGCCTCGCTTCATCCTTCTGCTCAATTGCCTCCACCATAGCAAAATGTTCCTGTGAAGACTGGACGATTCGGGCGTGGGAGCTCCATTGCCCCAGCGCAGCTGAAGGCACGCGGCTGCGCAAATCAAAAATTAATTCCACCATTTCCTGATTTGCACAGGGGGCTAATAATGCGCGATGAAAGGCCATATTGGCTTCATATTGCTGAAGAATATTACCGTGTAAGGTGCAGTGTTCGAATTTAGCCGCGCAGGCTTTTAACACTCGCATATCTTCGTCACTGGTATTGGCGATAATATCTTTAGCTGATGCGCTCTCCAGTACGGCGCGGATCGCAGAAATATTTTTACGTTGCTGAACATTAGGGGAATACACGTGATAACCCCGGTTTGGTACGTGCTGGACCAGTCGCTCGATCACCAACTGATCGAGCGCACGGCGCACCTCGCTACGCGTACAGCCATAACGCTCTGCAAGTTCTACCTGTTTCAACCACATACCCGCGGTGAATTCGCCGGTATTAATATCCATCGCGAGGCTGTTTGCGACATTAACCAGTAACGCGCTTTTTCGATATTTCATCTCCGATCCTTTTCTCACTCTGGCAGCAAAACGGGGCGTATTTTCGCGCTGACGGGCAAACACAAGCACGATGTCATTGCTAAACGATCTGCTTCTACCTTGGCGTGTTTTTATAACTTCCTTTTAAAACAAAATATTAGTCCGTATTGCCTTTTTTGCTGGTGCAACATTTTGCAGAATTGTGACATGAACCAGAGGTTTTGTGAATAAATTGTTATTTAAATTGGCGCCAATTTTGGTTTTATGTTTGAATCAAAATTGAACATTACTTAGCCAATCGGGAAAGACTATGACGATAACCGACGCGCAGGCAATCGAACAGCGGAGTCGCGCCCTCTATTACCGCGGCAGCACGACCATTTTTGCCTGTCGTTTTGATCCGCGTTTTCAGTACTGCATGTATGTTCCACCCAGTTTTGACAGAGAACCTATCGGACACAAACTGGTGGTGTTAATGCACGGAACCGGGCGTTCAATGAGCGAATATCGTGATGCGTTTGCTGAGTTTGCCCGCTATAACCGCTGCGTGATACTGGCCCCCCTTTTTCCGGTTGGACCGCTAGGTGATGGTAACTCACACGGCTTCAAATACATTGTCGAACAAGACATCCGTTACGACCTTGTACTGCTGAAAATGATTGAAGAAGTCAGTGAATCATTGGGCTATGACTTCGGGCGTTTTCTGCTCTTCGGTTATTCCGGTGGAGGACATTTTGTCCATCGTTTTTTGTACATCCATCCGGAAAAATTGTTGGGCGTGTGCGTCGGCGCGCCAGGCTCTGTAACGCTGCTGGATAATGAAAAAGAGTGGTGGGTTGGGGTAAAAAATTTCGAGGCTATTTTTGGGAAGCCGCTTAATTATGAAGCACTACGTGATGTTTCTGTCCATTTAGTCGTGGGAAAAGTGGATATGGAAACCTGGGAAATTACGCATCTGCCGGGCGGAAAATATTATCAACCGGGGTGCAATGACGCAGGTGAAACGCGCGTGGCGCGCAATAACTCTTTGCTGAATAACCTGCGTGCGAATGGCATACGGGCAACACAGGATATTGTCCCTAACGTTGGCCATGATGGAATGAAGGTCCTTGATGAAGTTAAAGATTTCTTTCTTTCTCTCCTCAAGTCGTCGCATTAATCTCATCTTCAGGAACAGCACATGACTCCATTTCCTTTAATTGATATTTCGGGTACGCCACGTCAGCGTGGGCAGCAATATGGCGAACAGGCTCGGGAACGCATTCATGCCAGCGTGGCGATCTATGGCGATCAGTTGGCTGAGCTCGGCATCACGCAGGAAGAAAAGCAGCGCATCATTACCACTTTTTCGCACATTATCCGGCAGTTTGATCCCGATTACTGGGATGAGATGTATGGAATTGCAGAAAGCGCCAATGTGGCACCGGAAGCGATCATTATGATTAATGCGCGTACAGAAGTGATTGCTAAAGCCCGGCTGCTCAAAGCACGTCACGATATTCACGATGACGCAATCAAGGATGGTTGCAGTGGTGCGGTAATTATGCCGGATCGGAGTACTCGTGGTGAACTGATTCATGGACAAAATTGGGATTGGCGGGCTGAGTGTGCTGCAACGTCGGTGGTGCTAAGGATCCGACGTGACGATGGTCCGGATATTTTGACCTTTGTTGAAGCGGGCGGACTTGCCCGCAGTGGCCTCAATAGTGCGGGAATTGCCATCACGGCAAATTATTTGCGCTGCGAGCGCGATTACCGCCAGTTTGGCGTGCCTCTATCGCTGATTCGTCGGAAGGCGCTTGAACAGCAGCATATGGCGCTCGCAATGCGTGTTGTGGCCACCACCGCAAAGTCTTGTTCGAATAACATGATCCTCAGTACTAAAGAGGGATTTGCCATCGATTTCGAATGCGCGCCGGATGAGAGTTTTGCGATCTATCCGCAAAACGGCTTATTAGTTCATGCCAATCACTGGGAGAGTGAAACCGCGAAAAACAAACTCCAGGAACAGGGAATTGAAACCTCACCCGACTCACTCTATCGCAGTTGGCGCGTTAGCCAGTTACTCAATGCAAAATCCTTGCTTAGCGTCGAAGACATGAAACAGGCTTTCTTTGACGATTTTGGTACGCCTTATTCCGTGTGCCGTCCGCCTCGGCCTGGGTTTGGCACCGATCTTTCCGCCACGGTGGCGATGATTGTTATGACTCCGGCTCAGGGCGTGATGGAGGTTGCCCCCCTTCCGGCCATTAATCGCACTTTCACACGTTACTCGTTGGATGCAGCCTATTCGGGGGCCTTATGAAAAATATATTTACCGGCGTCGCCAGTCTATTACCCCTGTTGGTCATGATGTCAGCTCAGGCTGCCAGCCCGGGGGTCATTCGTTATGCCTTAAACCAGGATATTCGGAGTTCGCAGCCGGGTGTTAATCGGGACGGTAATACCGATGATGTCATGCTACATGTGGTTGAGGGGTTAGTGGGATACAAAAATGATGGCACTATTGGCCCGATGCTGGCTTCCTCTTGGGAACGTAGTGAAGGAGGGAAAACCTACCGTTTCCATCTGCGCGAAGGTGTCACGTTCCATAATGGTGATCCGATGACATCACAGGATGTTCTTTGGAGCTGGCAGCACTGGAACGATCCGAAAACCCAATGGCGGTGTTTACGCGAATTTGATGGCAGCGGTCCGATTCATGTGACTTCAGTAACGGCTCCTGATGCTAAAACAGTAGTGATGCAACTTGAGAAACCGGCAGCGCTGTTCCTCGACACGCTTGCGCGTGCAGATTGCGGTAGCACCGCTATCATCAGCCCGAAATCTGTTGATGCTAGCGGCAAATGGATTGCCCCCATCGGCACCGGGCCATTTCGTTTTGGGGAATGGAAACGGGGGGAATATGTCTCGGTGATGCGTTTCGCCAACTACCGTTCCTTGCCGGGTAAACCTGACGGGGTTGTTGGTGGTAAAAAGGCAATGGTGGACGAAGTGCGTTTTATCACGATCCCTGATTCCGCGACGGTGAAAGCCGGGCTTAGCTCTGGCGCGGTGGATATTTCCCAAGTTAGCCCGATCGAAGCTGGCGATCTGAAAAATGATGCAAACGTCGACATTGCGTCAGCACCAAACTCGCAGCGTCACGGTATTTTGATTCAAACCGACGATCCTTTACTGAAAAACGTCAAGTTGCGTCAGGCCATTGCGGCCGCTATTGATTCTCAGCAAATTGCGTTGGGCACGAGTCAGGGGATGGCAGCCCCAAGCAATGCCAATCTGTCGCCGTCATCGGCATTTTATGGCGATGTTGAAAAACAGGGCTTTAAATACGATCCGACACGAGCAACCCAACTGCTTAAAGAAGCGGGCTATAAAGGCGAAACGATCGAGATTATTGCCAATAAACGCGCCAGCGTACCGAGTTTCGATATGGCGATTATTACCCAGGCGATGCTGCAGGCTGCGGGTATTAACGCCAAAGTCACGACGATGGAGTGGGCAACACAGCTGGAGCGCTATCAGTCCGGGCGCTACCAGATGATGGCCTTTACCTATTCGGCGCGTTATAACCCGGCGCTGGCATTTGAACAAATTGTCGGTGATAAAAAACAAGAGAAGCGGAAAGTTTGGGGTGATGCGCAGGCGATAGCCCTGACCGAGCAACTGGCCGGACTGGATGATAAGACAAAAATTCAGCCTATCGTCGATCGGTTACACACCATGATGATTGAGCAAGTGCCGGTGATGTTCTTCTATCCCGGTATGGACATCATGGCGCACCGAAAAACGATCGTCGGTGATAAAAGCTGGCTGGCACATGCGGCGCGGCTGTGGAATGTTGGCATTCAACCCTGACAGGAGAGCGTGGCCATGTTGCAATTTTTAATAAAACGTCTGCTGGCCGCCATTCCCACGCTGTTTCTGGTGACGGTACTGGTTTTTCTGTTAACGCGTTTAGTTCCGGGCGATCCGGCCCTGCTTATGCTTGGCGATCTCGCAACCGAATCCAGTCTGGCGGATTTGCGCCATAGTATGGGGCTGGATAAAACGCTGCCTGAACAATTTATCATCTGGTTCAGCCATATCATCCAGGGCGACTTTGGCCAATCCATCCAAAGTGGGCAACAGGTGCTACCGCTGATCTTCCAACGTTTTGGCGTCACGCTAAGTGTGGTGCTGGCGGCGATAGCGGTTGCTTCTTTGCTGGCGGTACCGGTGGGGATGCTGGCCGCCTGGAAGCAAAACAGCAAGCTGGATGTTGGATTGGTCATGTTCTCGACTTTTCTGTTGTCGATCCCCAGTTTCTGGATGGGATTGTTGATTCTACTGACGCTGGGATTGCAGCTTGGCTGGTTACCGGTGGTGGGTTATGTCTCTGTCGGCACCGATCTGCAGCAGGGATTGCTCTATCTACTGATGCCGGTGCTGACATTGATTTTAGTGGAGGTTGGTGCACTGGTGCGCATGATGCGTGCCAGTACGCTGGAAGTACTCCGTCTGGACTATGTTTCTCATGCCAGAGCGAAAGGCCTTCGTGAACGTACCGTACTTTCACGGCATGTTTTCCCTAACGCATTTGGCCCCACCTGGACGCTAATCGGTATCACGCTCGGTAATTTGTTAAGTGGGGTCGCGGTAACTGAAACGGTGTTCAGCCTGCCGGGGTTGGGACGGCTACTGGTTGATTCTATCTATGCACGTGATTATCCGGTAATTCAGGGGTGTATGCTGTTTATTGCCGGAATCTATGTGCTGACGAATCTGGTGATCGATGCGCTTTACCCACTCTTTAATCCGAGGATTGTCGCCTCATGAAACCTCGCATGGCGCTTGCGCCCAACGCCATTATTGGCATTTTTCTGGTCGGTATCATTGCTACCGCGGGCATTATTGGTTTCTTCTGGACACCTTTTGATCCCGGGCGAATAAATATCCTGGCGCGTTTGCATCCCCCGGATGCCCAAAATTGGTTAGGTACCGATGAATATGGACGGGATGTCTTCAGCCGTTTATTGCTGGGGGCCAGCGCCAGTTTAATTATCTCTATTACCACCGTCGCATTCGCGCTGGCAGTTGGGGTATTACTGGGGTTGATCAGCGGTTATTTACGTGGCGTGGTGGATCGGCTCATCATGATGCTCACCGACACGTTATTGGCCTTCCCTGGTATTCTGCTGGCCTTAGGGTTACTCAGTATTCTTGGCAATAACCGTTACGGGATCATTCTTGCGCTTGGGCTGGCCTATACGCCTTCGGTTGTACGCATTGTACGCGGTACGGTACTGGGACTGCGTGAAGCGGATTTTGTTGAGGCATCGCGCGTAATGGGACATCGCGAACTGTTTATCCTGACACGGCATGTATTACCCAACTGCATTGCGCCGCTGACGGTGTTGGCGACTTCTATGCTGGGCTGGGTGTTGATCGCTGAAAGCGCACTCTCATTCCTGGGACTCGGCGTGCCGCCACCTGAGCCAACGTGGGGCAATATGCTGGCTGCCAGTCGTACCTATCTGTCGCAGGCGCCTTATCTGGCCTTATTACCCGGAGCCTGTATTTCTGTCGCGCTGCTTGGCGTTAACCTTGTGGGTGACGCGTTGCGTGATTACCTCGACCCGAGGATGCATTGATGAATATACAGGCAAAAAATCTGCTGGAAGTGCGTAATCTGCAGGTCAGCGTCAGCGATCGCCCGGTAGTAAAAGGGATCTCATTTTCACTGGCTGAACGCGAGGTACTGGCAGTGGTTGGCGAGTCTGGCAGTGGTAAAACGCTGGCTATGCGCTCACTGATTGGGCTGCTACCGTCAAATATCAGCTGGCGTGCCGACGGGATGCAATTTGACGGACATGATATGCAGCATCTGAGTGTAGAGCAGTTGCGCGAGGTTCGTGGTGCGGGGATTGGTATGGTGTTCCAGGAGCCGATGACCTCACTTAATCCGGCGATGAGCATTGGTCGCCAACTGGATGAGGGGCTGGCGTTGCATACGTCTTTAACTGCCCAACAGCGCAAGGCGAAAATTATTGCGATGCTGGAGCGGGTAGGATTAGCTGACGCCGAATCGCTGCTGTCACGCTTCCCGCACGAGTTCTCCGGTGGCATGCGCCAGCGGGTGATGATTGCTTCGGTGATGTTGTTAGAGCCGAAATTAATTATTGCGGATGAGCCGACCACTGCGCTGGATGTACTGGTGCAGCATGAGGTGATGGAACTGATGCTGGCGTTGACGGCTGAAAAGGGTAGCGCTGTGATTTTGATCAGCCACGATCTGTCGATGGTGGCTAATTATGCGTCGCGCATTATGGTGATGGAGCAGGGGGAACTGGTGGAACAAAACGAGAGTCATGCTTTGCTCGCCAATCCACAGCATGGCTATACGCGTCGGCTGCTGGATGCATTACCCGTGCGAAAAGCGCCTCCTGACCGCCATGCGCTTTTCGCGGCTAAACCGGTTATTGCAATGAAAGATATTGTGATTGAGTACCCGGGCCGTAAAGCCTGGTTTAAATCCAGCACGGCCACCCGCGCCGTCAATGGCGTGAGTTTTACCGTGCGGACCGGGGAAACGGTGGCGCTGGTTGGAGCCAGTGGTTCAGGCAAAACTACCGTGGGGAAACTGATCGCCGGCATGCTGAACGCCAGCGGCGGATCGCTGGCATTTATGGGGCAACCACTGGAAAATGCAAGTAAAGCACAGCGGCATGCATGGCGTATGGCATGCCAGATGATCCAGCAGGATCCCTATTCATCGCTTAATCCACGCATGAAAATAGCCCAGGTATTGGAGGAGCCGCTGCTGCTGCTGCCTGAGCTAAATAAGCGTGCACGGCAGCAGCGAATTAAAGAGGTTCTCGAGGAGGTCGGCCTTGATGGTATGTTCCTGGCCCGTTACCCGCATCAGCTTTCCGGTGGGCAGCGTCAGCGTGTGGCGATTGCACGGGCCATTATCCGGCGACCAGCCTTTATCATTGCCGATGAGCCCACTTCCGCGCTCGATATGACGGTGCAAAAGCAGATTATTGTCCTGCTGCGAACATTGCAGCAACGTTATGGTTTTGCCTGTCTGTTTATTACCCACGATCTTGGCGCTGTCGAGCAGGTTGCCGACCGCATTATGGTGATGGAAAAGGGGGTTTTAGTAGAAAGTGGCTGGAGTGACGAGGTGCTGGACCAGCCACAGCATGAGTATACCCGTCGGCTGCTTTCGTGCTTACCCATGCTAAAACCGCTGGCCAGCGGGGGTTACCAACTGAAACAGAAAAGCGCCTGAACGGAAATGAGGTAGCGGGCGGCGAGATACCCGCTACAACGATTAATCATGAGGATGGCCGCACACTTCGCAGGCGGGATCTTTCATTATCTTCATTTCACGAAATTGTAGCGTCATCGCATCATACAACAGCAGCTTACCAGCAACGGAATGACCATAATGTGCCAGCAGGCGAATCGCTTCCATGGCTTGTAGAGAGCCGATTATGCCGACCAGCGGTGCCATGACCCCCGCCTCGACGCAGGTCAGCGTGCTGGCACCGAACAGGCGGCTGATACAGCGATAGCAGGGGGCGTTTTCCTGCCAGGTGAAGACGCTAATCTGTCCCTCCATACGGATTGCCGCGCCGGAAACCAGCGGCACTTTATTGGCAAAGCACAGACGGTTTAGCTGCTCGCGCGTCGCAACGTTATCGGTACAGTCGAGTACCAGGTCACAGTCGGCTATGTGCTGTTGCAGGCCGTCATCATCGAGCTGAGCATTGACGGCATTGATAACGATCAGTGGGTTAATCGCCGCCAACCGTTGCTGAGCTGAATCGACTTTCGCGATACCAATTTGCGCATCGGTATGCAGAATCTGGCGCTGAAGATTAGAGTGCGATACCGTGTCAAAATCGAGCAGCGTAAGCTTGCCAACGCCGGCAGCCGCTAAATACTGGCTTGCCGCACAGCCCAGCCCCCCCAAGCCAACGATTAGTACGCGTGCAGCCTTTAGCGTTTCCTGCCCGTCAAAATCAAACCCTCGTAATACGATTTGGCGGTTATAGCGTAATATTTCGCTGTCGGTGAGTTCAGGCAACACCCTGGCCTCCCAGCAGTGCGTTAAACGGCTCTATTTCAACCCATTCACCGGGCTGCACTGTGCCACGCTCGCGTTCCAGCACGATAAAACAGTTTGCCTGGCTAAAGGAACTAAAAATGTGAGAACCCTGATGCCCGGTATTGCGTACCGTCAATTCCCCTTCGGCATCGCGGCTGAAGAGTCCTCGCTGGAAATCGAGGCGCCCCGGCGCTTTTTTTAGCAAGCCAGCGGCCCGTGCACGCAGACGAGCGGGCAGTGCGGGCGTCTGCTGGCCGGTTAATTTCGCCAGCAGTGGCTGCACTAACTGATAAAAAGTGACCGCAGCCGAGACGGGGTTACCGGGTAAGCCGCAAAACCAACTTGTTTGCAGACGGCCAAAGGCGAAAGGTTTGCCGGGCTTCATGGCTAATTTCCAGAAGCTGATTTGGCCAAGCTCTTCCAGCATCGCTTTCGTGTAATCCGCCTCTCCGACGGAGACGCCACCGCTGCTGATGACCACATCGGCAGCGTCATCGGCCTGAGCGAAAGCGTTACGTAGCGCATCAGGATCGTCTTTGATGATCCCGAGATCGATCACGTCGCAGCCCAGTGAGTTAAGCATTAGGCTAACCGCAAAACGATTGGTATCGTAAATTTGTCCCGCAGCCAACGGTTGCCCAACGGGTTGCAATTCATCTCCGGTGGAGAACACCGCGACGCGTAGCTTGCGCAATACCTTGACGTGACTAATTCCAAGGGAAGCCAGCAGCGGTAATTCTGCCGCTCCTAGCCGGGTTCCGGCTGCCAGCACGACGGCACCTTGCTGGATATCTTCCCCCGCCAGCCGAATGTTTTGTCCGGTTTTTACCGTTGCGGTGAGACGAATGCACTCGCCCTGTGTTTCGGTTTCTTCCTGCATCACCACCGCATCTGCTCCCGGGGGAATGGCAGCACCGGTCATAATACGAATACAGCTACCGGCTGGCCACGCGTCGACAAAAGGGGTGCCGGCAAAGGCTTTGCCTGCGACGGACAGTAAGCGAGCCGCAGCGAGATCAGCACTGCGTACTGCATATCCATCCATGGCGGAATTGGCGAAAGGGGGAACGCTAATCGGTGAGATAACCGCCTCGGCGGTTATCCGGCCAGCAGCGGAGGTGATGGCGAGCATTTCGCTATCGTGAATCGGTGCAATCTCCGCCAGCATCTTGCTTTGTGCCTCTTCGAGAGAAATTAGCCCTGCGGTAAACCTTTCCATAGTGTCTCCTTAACTGGCAAAACGTAGCCTGCGCTAGATTCAGATGGGCTTATTATGGCGTGATTTTTCGGTACGGTCACCTGCGTTGGCGATATCGAGAGAAACGTCCCGCTATGGTGGGTTTCGGGGTATCGTTTTACTGGCTTAGTGAGTTTCCGAAACACGCCAGTTCGGTCGCTGCTTTTTGTCTAATATATTTAGGATATTAGATACAACAGATAGTTATAACCCGACTGTTAACATTCCGCTTTACATTGCTTTACAGGCTACCTATAGTCAAAATCGCTGAAAATTTAATAAACGTAAGCTAACTCAGTGTTTTTCATGCTGATTTAATGCACAGGGCAGGCGAGTTATGGGGAGAGCAGTGATCGCCATTCACGGCGGAGCAGGCGCGATTACGCGTGCGGCGATGAGTGCTGAGTCAGAACAGCAGTACATTCAGGCACTTTCAGGCATCGTTGCCAGCGGGCAGGCTATTCTTGCTGCTGGCGGTAGCGCGTTGGATGCGGTAACAGAAGCCGTACGTCAGCTCGAAGAATGCCCACTATTTAATGCGGGAAAAGGTGCGGTTTTTACCCATCAGGGCACCCATGAACTGGATGCCTGTGTGATGGATGGCCGTTCGCTCGATGCGGGGGCTGTCGCGGGTGTTTCCCGTATTCGTAATCCTATTCTTGCGGCGCGCGCAGTACTGGAAAACAGCCCACACGTGATGCTGATTGGTGAAGGGGCGGAAGCCTTTGCTATCCAGCAGGGGGCGGAACAAGTCAGGGCAGATTTTTTCTCAACGCCTGCGCGCTGGCAGCAGTTACAGAGAGCATTGCAGACGCAGCAGACCGTACTGGATCATGATGATCCACAGGCTAAGCCCCGTGAGCCCATCGATCCTGATAGTAAATTAGGCACCGTTGGTGCTGTCGCTTGCGATTTACTGGGCAACCTGGCGGCCGCCACGTCAACCGGTGGGATGACCAACAAGCAGGCCGGACGCGTGGGAGATTCGCCACTACCCGGTGCGGGATGCTATGCCAATAATGCCAATGTTGCTGTCTCTTGCACCGGCACGGGTGAAGTGTTTATGCGCACACTGGCGGCCTATGATATTGCGGCTTTGATTGAGTACGCAGGGCTGTCGCTTAAAGAGGCCTGCGATCGTGTGGTGTTGAACAAAATCCCGGCCTTAGGCGGGAGTGGTGGCATTATCGCCGTCGATCGCGAGGGTAACGTCGCTTTACCGTTCAACAGCGAGGGGATGTACCGTGGTTATGGTTACGTTGGTGACGATGCCGTTGTCGGCATCTATCGCGACATATAAGGAGGCAACATGAGTGACTCCCGGAGTGTCGGGCTGTTGTTGCCTGAACAGCAGGTTCTGGCGGTACGTAATCTTAGTGTGAGCTTTACACATGACGGCGCGACGACCCACGCAGTCCGCCAGCTATCGCTTGACGTGCAGCGTGGTGAAACGCTGGCGATTGTGGGGGAGTCTGGTTCGGGTAAATCAGTCACCTCGCTCGCACTGATGCGATTAATTGAGCAGGGCGGCGGCACAATTGATAGCGGTGAGATTTGGCTGCGTCGGCGTAATGGTACGCCGCTTGATCTGGCGACGCTGCGACAGTCGCAGATGCGGGGCATCCGTGGTGCCGATATGGCGATGATTTTTCAGGAACCAATGACTTCACTTAATCCGGTGTTTACCGTGGGTGAACAGATAGCTGAGTCTATCCGCCAGCATCAACACAAGGATCATCGCGAGGCCTTAACCGAGGCGCGGCGGATGTTAGATTTAGTGCGTATCCCCGAAGCGCAGAATGTGCTGGGGCGTTACCCACATCAACTTTCGGGGGGAATGCGGCAGCGTGTGATGATCGCCATGGCATTATCCTGTCGCCCTGCGCTATTAATTGCCGATGAGCCTACGACCGCGCTGGACGTGACGATTCAGGCGCAGATCTTGCAACTGATCCGTGTACTGCAGAAAGAGATGGAGATGGCCGTCATCTTCATCACCCATGATATGGGAGTGGTGGCAGAGATGGCGGATCGCGTGCAGGTAATGTATCGGGGTGAAGTGGTGGAAACTGCGCCGGTAGAAACCCTCTTCAGCCATCCGCAGCAGGAATATACCCGTGCTCTGCTCGCTGCGGTGCCTAAACTGGGCTCAATGAGCGGACAGCACTTACCCGCAAAATTCCCGTTATTAAGGGCTAATGCGGCGCCGGAAGAGGCAAAACCTCAAAATACGGTGCAAGCGGGAGCTGCACCGATCCTTCAAGTGCGCGATTTGGTCACCCGTTTTGACGTACGCAGCGGCATCTTTAATCGGGTCACACGCCGGGTACATGCGGTGGAGAAAGTGAGCTTCGATCTCTATCCCGGTGAAACACTGGCGCTGGTGGGGGAGTCAGGCTGTGGAAAGTCCACAACCGGGCGTTCGCTGTTGCGGCTGGTTGAAACGCAGGGGGGCAGCATCACCTTTAATGGTCAGCGTATTGATCGGCTGAAAAATAGCGAGTTATCGCATCTGCGTCGCGATATTCAGTTTATTTTCCAGGACCCCTATGCATCGCTCGACCCTCGACTGACCGTGGGATTCTCCATTATGGAACCCCTGCTGGTGCATGGTGTGATGAAAGGCCGTGAGGCCGAGGCGCGTGTCGCCTGGTTGCTGGAGCGGGTGGGATTGTTGCCGGAGCATGCGCAGCGCTATCCACATGAGTTCTCAGGTGGCCAACGTCAACGTATCTGTATCGCGCGCGCGCTGGCGCTGAATCCGAAAGTGGTAATTGCCGATGAGTCTGTGTCAGCGCTGGATGTTTCTATCCAGGCGCAAATTGTGAATCTGATGCTGGATTTGCAGCGTGAATTTGGCATCGCCTTTCTGTTTATTTCCCATGATATGGCGGTGGTGGAGCGTATCAGCCATCGGGTTGCTGTAATGTACCTTGGCCAAATTGTGGAAATTGGTCCGCGACAGTCGGTATTTGAGCATCCGCAGCATCCTTATACCCGTAAATTGATGTCGGCGGTGCCGGTAGCGGACCCGCAACATCGACGTCGCGAACGCGCGCTGCTGGTGGATGAAATTCCCAGTCCCATTCGCGCGTTGGGCGATGAGCCGGAAGTGGCACCGCTGGTTGAGGTCAGTGCCGGACACTATGTTGCGCGACATGCAATTAGCGGGGCTTAACCCATTTTTTCGTATAACAAAGGTAACGTAGCATGACGATTACACAAACACGTAAGTGGCTGGTTACGGCCGGTTTACTGGGTAGCTTCGCTGCGGTACCGGCTTGGGCGGCGAAAGATGCTGTGATTGCTGTTGCATCTAACTTCACCACGCTGGACCCTTATGATGCTAACGACACCCTGTCGCAGGCGGTAGCAAAATCCTTTTATCAGGGGCTATTTGGCTTCGATAAAGAGATGAAGTTGACTAATGTACTGGCAGAGAGCTATCAGATCAGTGCTGACGGACTGACCTACACGATTAAACTGCGTCAGGGCGTGAAGTTTCAGGATGATAGTGATTTTAATGCTGAGGCGGTGAAGGTGAACCTCGATCGCGCCAGTAATCCGGATAGCCATCTGAAACGCTATACGCTGTTTAAATCTATCGCGGCTACCGAAGTAGTTGATCCTTTAACGGTAAAAATCACGTTAAAACAGCCCTTCTCGGCGCTAATTAACAATCTCGCCAATCCTGCAGCGGCAATGATTTCCCCTGCGGCACTGAAACAATATGGTAAAGATATTGGCTTCCACCCGGTAGGCACCGGGCCGTATGAGTTCGTCACCTGGAATCAGACTGATTTCGTGAAGGTGAAAAAGTGGGCAAGATACTGGAAAAAAGGCTATCCGAAGCTGGATACGATTACCTGGCGTCCGGTCGTAGATAACAATACTCGTGCGGCAATGCTGCAAACTGGAGAAGCCAACTTCGCCTTCCCGGTACCGTTCGAGCAGGCGAAAGTGCTGGCCGGTAACAGCAAGCTTGATCTGGTGACGTCGCCTTCGATTATGCAGCGTTACATTAGCTTTAACGTGACGCAAAAGCCGTTTGATAACCCGAAAGTACGCGAAGCGATTAACTACGCGATTAACCGTCAGGCGTTGGCAAAAGTCGCATTCTCTGGTTATGCCACCCCGGCAACCGGTATTGTGCCGCCGGCCATTGATTTCGCCCAAACCTATCCGGCTATCGCCTACGATCCTGCCAAAGCGCGTGAGTTGCTGAAAGAGGCGGGGTTCCCTAATGGCTTCAGTACGACATTATGGTCTTCACATAATCATAGCACCGCGCAGAAAGTGTTGCAGTTCACCCAGCAGCAGTTGGCGCAGGTGGGCATCAAAGTGACGGTCACCGCGATGGATGCTGGCCAGAGAGCGGCCCAGGTAGAGAGCAAAGGTCAGAAAGAGAGTGGCGTACGTATGTTCTATACCGGTTGGTCAGCCTCCACCGGCGAAGCTGACTGGGCGCTGACGCCGCTGTTTGCTACGACCTCCTGGCCGCCAACGATCTTTAACACCGCGTTTTACAGTAATCCACAGGTGGATAAAGATCTTGCCGATGCACTAAAAACTACCGATCGCGCACAGAAGGCGCAGCTGTATAAGGATGCACAGGATCGAATCTGGAACGATCGGCCGTGGGCACCTCTGGTCATCGAGCAACTGGTTTCAGCAAACACGAAATCGCTGACCGGTTTCTATGTGATGCCTGATACCTCCTTCAGCTTCGATGATGCCGATCTGAAGTAAGGCTGAACGACGCCAGCCCGTTGCGGGCTGGTGTTGCTACGCGCAGGATGATGCATGCTTAATTATTTTATTAAACGCTTACTGGGGCTGATTCCCACGCTGCTGATCGTGGCGGTGTTGGTGTTCCTGTTTGTTCACTTGTTGCCTGGCGATCCGGCACGCCTGATTGCCGGACAGGACGCGGATGCGTCAACAGTGGCAATGGTACGTCAGGAGTTAGGGCTGGATCAGCCGTTGCCACAACAGTTCTGGCATTTTATGCTGAATGCCCTTCAGGGGGATTTCGGTCAGTCGCTGGTTTCAAGACGTCCGGTCTCGCAAGAGATTGCCTCACGCTTTATGCCAACGCTATGGCTGACGCTAAGCAGCATGGTATGGGCTGTTATTTTTGGTATGGCGATTGGGATCGTCTCTGCCGTCTGGCGCAATCGTTGGCCCGATCGGTTGGGTATGACGCTGGCCGTATCCGGTATCTCTTTCCCGGCCTTTGCGCTGGGTATGTTACTGATGCAGGTCTTCTCCGTGGAGCTTGGTTGGTTGCCCACCGTGGGAGCCGATAGCTGGCGGCACTATATTTTACCTTCCGTCACGCTGGGCGCTGCTGTGGCTGCGGTGATGGCACGTTTTACCCGTGCTTCTTTTGTTGAGGTGATGCAAGAAGATTACATGCGCACCGCGCGCGCGAAAGGCGTGCGCGAGTCGCTGGTGGTGGTAAAACATGGATTACGTAATGCCATGATACCCGTTATTACCATGATGGGACTGCAGTTTGGTTTTTTACTCGGTGGTTCTATTGTTGTTGAAGTGGTATTTAACTGGCCCGGACTGGGGCGGCTATTGGTTGACTCGGTCGAAATGCGTGATTACCCGGTGATTCAGGCGGAGGTATTACTGTTTTCACTGGAGTTTATTTTGATCAACCTGATTGTCGATATGCTTTATGCGGCGATCAATCCCGCTATTCGTTACAAATAAGGAGTCGCAATGAAAAACTGGCGACGTGAAGCGGCACTTAACGCGATGCCAACGGTAAAAGAAAATCGCGTACGTACGCCGTGGCGGGAATTCTGGCGGCGTTTTCGCCGGCAGCATGTGGCAATGATAGCCGGGTTATTTGTGCTTGTACTGCTGTTGCTGGCCGTGGTTGCCCCGGCAATAGCCCCATTTGACGCAGAAAACTACTTTGATTATGACCGGCTCAACGAAGGGCCATCGATAATGCACTGGCTGGGTGTGGATTCGCTGGGGCGTGATATTTTCAGCAGGGTATTGGTTGGTACGCGTATTTCGTTGATTGCCGGTTTCTTTTCTGTAGCAATCGGTGCCGCGATTGGCACAGCACTTGGTCTGCTTGCGGGGTACTACGAAGGCTGGTGGGATCGCGTTATTATGCGTATCTGCGACGTGTTGTTTGCTTTTCCGGGGATATTGTTGGCCATCGCCATCGTCGCTATTATGGGCAGCGGTATGACCAATGTGATCGTTGCTGTAGCCATATTCAGTATTCCAGCCTTTGCCCGATTGGTTCGCGGCAATACGCTGGTGCTGAAGCATCAAACCTATATCGAATCGGCACGAAGTATTGGCGCATCGGATTTTACGATTATCACGCGCCATATTTTTCCCGGCACGGTGTCATCGATCGTGGTGTATTTTACGATGCGCATTGGCACCTCGATTATCACTGCTGCCAGCCTTTCGTTCCTTGGGTTAGGCGCACAGCCACCGACGCCAGAGTGGGGCGCGATGCTTAACGAGGCGAGGGCCGATATGGTTATTGCACCGCATGTAGCGATATTTCCGAGCCTGGCAATTTTTCTTACCGTGCTGGCCTTTAATCTGTTGGGCGATGGTTTACGTGATGCGTTAGATCCGAAGCTGAAAACCTGAAAATAATACAGGGCCGGGTCGTGGACCAGGCCCTGCCGCGATTAGATTGCGCTACCCCAAAGATCGTATTCATCCGCGTTTTCCACTTTTACGCGCACGACATCGCCGACCTTAACTTTTTTCTCACCGTTGAGATAAACCGCACCGTCGATTTCCGGCGCATCGGCCATACTACGGCCAATCGCGCCTTCCTCATCCACTTCGTCAATCAGTACCAGAATTTCGCGTCCCACTTTTTCTTGCAAACGTTCTGCCGAGATTGCCTGCTGCAGTTGCATAAAGCGGTCGTAACGTTGTTCTTTGATCTCTTCCGATACCTGATCCGGCAATTGATTCGCGGTGGCACCCTCGACCGGGCTGTATTTGAAGCAGCCGACGCGATCCAGTCTTGCTTCCTTCAGGAAGTCGAGCAGCATCTGGAAATCATCTTCCGTTTCACCAGGAAAACCGACGATGAATGTTGAGCGCAACGTGAGATCCGGACAGATTTCGCGCCAGCGCTTGATGCGTTCCAGCGTGCGTTCAACAGCACCCGGGCGCTTCATCAGCTTCAGAATGCGGGGGCTGGCGTGTTGCAATGGGATATCTAAATAAGGCAGAATTTTGCCTTCGGCCATTAACGGAATAACATCATCGACGTGCGGATAGGGGTAAACGTAATGCAGGCGAACCCAGACACCCAGTCTGGCCAACTGCTCGCACAGGCTGACCATGCTGGTCTTAACCGGGGAGCCATTCCAGAAACCGGTGCGATGTTTGACATCAACGCCGTAAGCAGAGGTATCCTGGGAGATCACCAGCAGCTCTTTCACACCGGCTTCAACCAGGCGTTTCGCCTCATCTAACACAGAACCGATAGGGCGGCTATCAAGATCACCGCGCATAGACGGAATGATGCAGAAGGTGCAGCGATGGTTACAGCCTTCGGAAATTTTCAGATAGGCATAATGTTTCGGCGTGAGCTTCACGCCCTGTTCCGGCACCAGGCTCAGGAACGGATTATGCTGTGGCTTAGGGACATACTGATGGACGTGTGATAGCACCTGTTCGTAGCTATGCGGGCCCGTGATCTCCAGTACCTTCGGATGCACTTCACGGATCTGGTTCTCTTTCGCACCGAGGCATCCGGTGACAATCACCTTACCATTCTCATTCAAGGCTTCGCCGATTGCCTCCAGCGATTCCTGTACGGCACTGTCAATAAAACCGCAGGTATTGACGATCACGATCTCGGCATCGTCATAGCGCGGTACGACTTCGTAACCTTCCGTTCGCAGTTCGGTCAGAATGCGTTCAGAGTCAACAAGGTTTTTCGGGCAGCCTAAAGACACAAATCCAACGCGCGGTGCCTGAGAGTTAACATTGCTCATAGGGTTTAAAAATTCATCATGTTTATGGTTTATAGGGCAGTGATTCTACAGATGTCCGGAGGGAAATTGTATAGCTATCCTTCCTTACTTTACTGCCTTATGGGTCCTGCAGAGGAGAGTCTCGCAGCTTCAACCGGTTACGGAATTTCTTTCTTAACGCATTATTTTGGTTGACGCGGTGCGCATAGGCGAGAATTAAACGTGCGCCGGACAGTGCTGGACCTGTTAATGCTGATGATTTGAAAAGTCTGATTAATGTAATAGCCGATGCTCGGGTTCATGTTATTGCAACTCAGTAACGTGACCGTCGCGACTGGACCCGGGCGCTTAAAGAGGGAGTCGCGATGATTATTAAGGTTTTGTAAATATAAACCTGAGTGCCTGACTGCCCGCTAAATTTAGTAGATTCACTTTGAGAGGAGGATCTCATGCGACGCCTGTTATCGACGCTTACCGTCAGTACCGTATTACTTTTCTCCGCTCCGCTAATGGCGGCCGATGTTACCGTGGAGCAGTTGCAGGATAAGTTGAATCACCCCTGGTCGTTGGCATTCCTGCCGGATAACCAAAGTATGTTAATCACCGAACGCGCAGGGCAGCTTCGGCTGTGGAGTCCTCAGAATGGCTTGTCTGCGCCCATTTCGGGCGTACCTGAAGTATGGGCACGTAGCCAGGGGGGGTTGTTGGATGTGGTGCTAGCCCCTGACTTCGCGCAAAGCCGCCGTGTGTGGCTGAGTTATACCGCAGTGGAAAGCGAGGGACGGGGGGGAATTGCAGTCGGCTACGGTGTATTAGGCGATGACAATAAGCAGCTCTCTCATTTTAAAGTTGTCTTCCGCCAAGAGCAGACATTATTGTCCGGGACAAACGTCGGTAGTCGGCTGGCATTTGATCGTGATGGCTATCTATTTATCACCCTGGGCGACCATTTTGAGAGTGCATCGGCCCAGGACCTCAGCAAGTTACAGGGCAAACTGGTACGGCTGACTGCCGATGGCGAAGTGCCAAAAGATAATCCGTTTGTCGGTAAAACAAATGCCCGTCCGGAAATCTGGTCCTACGGACTACGTAACCCGCAGGGATTGGCACTGAATCCATGGACCCAGGAAATGTGGGAAAATGAGCACGGGCCGCGCGGTGGTGATGAAGTCAATATTCCGCAGAAGGGCAAAAATTACGGTTGGCCGTTGGCAACCTGGGGCATTGATTACAGTGGTCAAAAAGTACCGGAATCCAAAGGGGGAGACGTTGAGGGCACCGAACAACCTGTTTACTACTGGGAGGTTTCTCCGGCGCTTAGCGGTATGGCGTTTTATAATAGTGCGAAGTTCCCGATGTGGAAAAACTCGCTCTTTATCGGTGCGCTGAAAGAGAAAAACCTGATCCGACTCACGTTAAATGGCGATAAAGTAACAGGACAAGAACGGCTACTAAACGGTCGTAATGAGCGTATCCGCGATGTACGCGTTGGACCGGATGGTTATTTGTATGTCCTTACGGATGAGCGGGACGGTAAGCTGCTCAAGGTGGGGTTAAAATAACGTCAGGGCCGATAGCGATCGGCCCAATCATCGCTATTTCACCCAGCGATATATTTCCCA
This sequence comes from [Pantoea] beijingensis, assembly GCF_022647505.1. Taxonomy (NCBI): domain Bacteria; kingdom Pseudomonadati; phylum Pseudomonadota; class Gammaproteobacteria; order Enterobacterales; family Erwiniaceae; genus Erwinia; species [Pantoea] beijingensis. The sequence goes on along the minus strand of NZ_CP071409.1, from coordinate 2,567,350 downwards.
GCCGCGGTTTAGTGCCTCTTGGTTGAGGCGTTCGTCCGGATTAATAACATATGCGTGATCGGCATACTCAAGCATTGGCAGATCATTCATTGAATCGCTGTAGGCCCAGGTACGATGAAAAGCACTCTCTTTTTGTAGCATTTTCCAGTCGCTAAGCCGTGTTACCTTGCCTTCTTTATACGTCATGGTGCCGTAGGTTTTACCGCTGTACCGGTCATCAACGATCTCGACGCCGATAGCTAACGCACCATGAGCGCCGAGTCGTTGCGCGATGGGAGCGACCAGATGTTCACCACTGGCGGAAATCACCATCACGGTATCACCACGCTGCTGATGCCAGCGAATGCGCTCGCGTGCTGCAGGGTATACACGCGGCATGATATCGCGATGCACGAAGCGACGAATCCATCCTGCAACGGTAAGGGTGCCCATACCAGCCAGCGGTGCCAGCGTCGTATTCATATACTCCTCCATCGAGAGCGACCCCTGATAATAGTGCGCCATCAAGGCGCGCTCCTGCTCAATTAGCTCTACGGGTGCATAGCCTTGAGATACCAGCCAACGTAGCCACAGGCCGGTACTGTCCTCGCATATCAGGGTTTCATCCAGGTCGAAAAGGGCTAAATCCATCGTCGTTCTCCTCAGATCAACTCAAGGTAGATTAGCGGAATTTTGTGACGAGCTTAACTGTTCAACGAAAATTCAGAATATCACGCAGTTTTGCAGACAACTTCGCAAACATGGAATTAAAACCTATTCGACGGCAAAGCACAGATTTATCTAATAAACTCTAAAAAACTTTACGGTCATACTGTTTTTTTAAGTGAGCCGAAAGGTTAGCGTAACAGGTGGAGTGATGCCTGATAACATCATGAAACCTTTGATCTTTTAAATGGATACTCTGGTCGCGTCATGAATAAAACCTCTTTCTTTGCTGGTGTCAGGGCACGAGTTGCCACCACAACATTGTTTCTGTTTGCCACCTCGTCCGTCTTAGCGGAACAGGCGCCCGCTGCGCCGCAAATTGATGCTAAGGCATGGATTCTCCTCGATTATGCTAGCGGAAAAGTGCTGGCTGAGTCGCAACCCGATGCTCGTCTTGATCCCGCCAGCCTTACCAAAATGATGGCCAGCTACGTTATTGGCCAGGCAATTAAATCAGGAAAAATTACTAAGGACGACATGGTGACGGTAGGGCAGGATGCCTGGGCGACCGGTAATCCGGTACTGCGCGGCTCTTCGCTGATGTTCCTGAAACCTGGCGATCGCATCCCCGTATCGGAACTTAATAAAGGGATAGTTATCCAGTCAGGTAATGATGCCAGTATTGCACTGGCAGAGTATGTGGCGGGCAGCCAGGAATCGTTTGTGGGGCTGATGAACAATTATGTTAAGGCATTAGGCCTGAAAAACACCCAATTCAAAACGGTACATGGTCTTGATTCCGCGGGACAATACAGCACTGCTCGCGACATGGCGCTGATTGGACAAGCATTGATCCGGGATGTACCTGAAGAATATGCGATACACAAAGAAAAAGAGTTCTCTTTCAATAATATTCGTCAGCAAAACCGCAATCGGTTGTTGTGGAGCAGCAACCTGAGTGTCGACGGTATCAAAACCGGGCATACCTCGGGAGCGGGTAACAATCTCGTTGCTTCGGCTACCGAAGGCAATATGCGGTTAATCTCGGTGGTGCTGGGCGCTGCGACCGATGCGATTCGTTTTCGTGAAAGTGAAAAGCTGCTGGTATGGGGATTCCGCTTTTATGAAACCGTCACGCCAATAAAAGCAAACACGGCGTTTTCAACGCAGCGGGTTTGGTTCGGTGAACGTTCACAGGTTAATCTCGGCGTCGCGGAAGATGCCGCGATCACTATCCCTAAAGGTCAGATGAAAAAACTGAAGGCCAGTTTTACGCTGAGTTCACCGCAGTTGACTGCACCGCTGAAAAAAAATCAGGCGGTGGGTACGATTGATTTCCAACTGGATGGAAAAACAATTGCGCAGCGTCCGTTGGTTGTTCTGGATGAAGTGAAAGAGGGGGGGTTCTTTAATCGCATATGGGATTTTGTCATGATGAAGTTGGATGCCCTGTTTGCTCGGTGGTTTGCATAAATGCTCAGGCGAGGGACGTCCGCGATAATGACGGCTGGCACTCAGGCCAGCCGGGTGTCTGATTTAGCCCAACAGGTTGAAAACAATCGCTGAAATGGCGATTAATCCCACTGCCACCACAAAGATATTACTGGCGGCACCGCTGTATTTGCGCATGGCCGGAACCTTGTGGATGGCATACATCGGCATCAGGAACAGCAGCACGGCGATAATTGGGCCGCCCAACGTTTCGATCATGCCGAGAATACTTGGATTCAGACTTGCCACAATCCATGTCGTCACCAGCATAAATAGGGCAGTCAAGCGATTAAGTTTATGCTCGCTAATCTGTTTGCCGCGCTGGCGCAGGGATTTATTCACCAGCCCGTTAAAGCCCTCACGCGCACCTAAATAATGGCCGAGGAATGATTTTGTGATGGCGACAATTGCGATGATAGGGGCCAGCCACGCCATCATCGGCGTATTAAAATGGTTAGCAAGGTATGACAGAATTGAGATGTTTTGCGCTTTGGCCTCTGCCAGGTTCTCCGGTGACAAGCTGAGTACGCAGCTAAACACAAAAAACATCACGGTAATGACCATCATCAGGTGACTGAAGCTAAGAATACGCGCGCATTTTTTTTCAGCATCTTCGCCATATTCCTCTTTTTTCGCGACGGCGAAAGCGGAGATAATCGGTGAGTGGTTAAACGAGAACACCATCACCGGGATAGCTAACCATAATGTCATCATAATGTTATTACCGCTGCCACTCACGTTCACATGTTCAAAAATGGCACTGCTCCAGTGAGGGATTAGCCAGAGCGCCAGCAGCATCAATATGGCGACAAATGGAAACACCAGCACGCTCATTGTCTTAACGATCATCTCTTTGCCAAAGCGCACAATCGTCATCAGACCCACCAGTAGAATGAGCGCCAGCAGGGGGCGCGGTGGTGATTGCAGATGCAGTTGGTGGGTCATAAAACTGTCAACGGTATTGGTAATCGCAACGCTATATACCAGCAGGATAGGATAGATGGCCAGAAAATAGAGGAATGTGATCAGTTTCCCGGCCCCTTCACCAAAATGCTCTTCGACAACGTCGGTAATATCGGCACCGGGTTTGCTGCCCGATAGCACAAAGCGGCACAAACCGCGATGTGCAAAAAAAGTCATGGGGAATGCCAGTATTGCCATGACGATAAGGGGAATTAAACCGCCGATGCCGGCATTGATGGGCAGAAACAGAACACCGGCACCGATTGCTGTGCCATATAAACCCAACATCCACATTGTGTCACTTTTACGCCATATTGCTGCGCTCTGTTGTTTCTCGTCAGTAATAACGGCAGCGTGAGAGGAATCCATAACCTTCTCCAGTGTTATTGCAAATAAATTAGAAATGAAAACGTAACTGATGATTATTTCTTTCGGGAAAAACAATCCCGCGTTGTGTTTTCAGTTAATCCTTACTTTTTTGTGGGGCTCACTCTACCATCGGGAAAAAGAGTTAACAGCGGGCAATTAACAATTACGGGTGATGCCGATCACAACTGTGTGAATGTTTCTGGGTTTATAGACTTAATTTTTCGGCTTTAATCACTTTATGGTGCTGCATTATTGATTTGTCGTGGTCGAATTGACTGAATATTTAGGGGTAGGGGGATATTTAATATTGCTCGAATTGGTTGTTTTTTGAGCGAAATGGTTTAGTTATATTGATATAACTTGTCCATCGTGGAGGTTTTCCGGGATAAAAAATGGCCTCCGGTCATGAAGGCCTGAAGATGTATTAACTTGTCATTGTCGATATCGCTCTGTTGCTGTTCGACACGGCGAGTCAGCGTTGGACCCAGCCTTTACGAATTGGCAAAGCAAAAATGACGCGATAAAGCACGCTTAACAATTTTAGCATCCTGCTGCCGTATAAGCGCCATGCCATTTGGGAAAACAGGCAGCCGAGCATGCCAACTAACAACCCGCCAAGCATATCCAGCGGCCAGTGCACACCCAGATAGATACGTGACCATGCAATGGCAACGCCGGTGGCCATTAACGCGATGCCCGACCAACGGCGATGCCAGTAAAGGAAGGATAACGCGAAGGTGAATATCGTTGTCCCATGATCGCTTGGGTAGGAGTCATCCGGTGCATGGCTGAGAAACTGGAAGCCAAAGCCGAGCGTAAAAGGGCGTGGATGAGGAAACAGCATTCCCAAACACCATGAAATAGTCAGCGCATACAGTAATGCAATACCGGTTTTAAGCACCAGTTCCCGCTGAATGGTCACGTGTTCTTTGGGTCCCCATAGCCAAAGTCCCACGATCAGAAGTGGGACAATGGCAATCAGATCTTTTGCCAAAAACGTGGCCAGCGCAATCGCCCATCGTGGCGAATCTGGCGTAGCGTTGATCCAGAGAAACAACATCCGGTTCAACTCTTCCATCATGACTCTTTCCTCTTTTTGTGAGATAAATATGTAACGCATCCGTAAGTGGTCAACTGCACCAGCCAAACCCACCAACCGGCCCAGAGGTTATGGGAGAAAAAGTGCGCACCGCGCATCACTTGCCCAAAACCCATCGTCAAACCTAATATGATTCCAGCCAGCCAGCAGCCCCAAGCCAGCACGGGACGTTCGCGATAAAATAAAAAAAACAGGGCCATGATCCCAAAGCCACTTGAAGCATGTCCGCCAGGGAAACAGTGCCCCGGCCCGCTATTTAGCGGGGGCGTGCCGAAAAGAGGCCAGGAAACAGCATGACCACCGAACTCCACCAGACTCCACGGGCAGGAGTGCGCACTCGAGGCTTTCAGCAGGCCGATAACCGCTGCGCCGACCCCGATCAATAAAGCCACCAAAATGAACCGCGATCGGCGGCGGAACAACCCGGTTAACAGCATGCATACCGCCAGGGCGATGATGATATCCTTCAGCAAACGGTGGTTGATCGCGTCAAGCCAGACGCTATCCTTCCACGGAAATTGTCGGGTAACGGGATCGTACCAGTGATATGAAATCATCAGATCCTAGCTTTCACTACGCGATAACCAGATGAACAGCAGGCCCGAAAAAGCCAGTAAAACGAAGTGGATAGCGTAAAAGGTGGTGGATAAAGGGTAAAGAGAGATTATCTTAATCGGCGCAGGTGTTGTGTGTTTGTTTAACTTAGATGACGGAATCATGACATTTTTATGGGCGAGGAAACAGATTATGTATGCTGACGTGTTTCGCTTAAGGAAACATTAAGCGCCTGCGCAGGCTGGATACCCGGCCCGTTCGCTGACTTGAATACAGAACAATAACCAGCGGTTATCTATTTACTCCGGACGTGATAATGAGATGCGTGTGAAGATAGCGTTCGGTACTAACAGCATTGCACAGCGTAATTAATTTGATGCATAAGAATGAAGGCGCGTTAAAATCTCAGCCGTCGGTACATTGGGTATATATTTGAGGAATAAAAAAACCCGCTAATCATCAGACTAGCGGGCTCCACAATTTGGGAATTTCAAAGAAAAGCAGTGGCATAAATTAAGACTGTGTCGCGATATAAAAGTTCTGCAAAATTTATAAATATTTTCAGCCGCCGAAAATGGGCCAAATGATAACAATTAAGGTCCCTGCCAGGGTCAGCAGAACGTTCGCAATGGCATAGGTTCCTGCGTAGCCCAGTGCAGGAATATTACTGCGTGACGTATCGCTAATAATCTCCATGGCAGGTGCACAGGTGCGCGCTCCCATAATGGCGCCGAAAAGTAAGGCACGATTCATTTTTAATACGTAAGCACCAAACAGAAAGCAGATCACTACCGGAACCAAACTGACCGCTAAGCCTGCTGCCAGCATTTCCAGGCCTGTCAGACCCAGACCATGTGTAATACCGCTACCTGCGCTTAAGCCGACGCCAGCCATAAACACCATCAAACCAAATTCTTTCACCATCGTCAGCGCACCTTGAGGAATGTAACCGAAGGTGGGGTGATTCGCGCGGAGAAAACCGAGCATAATGCCGGAAAAAAGCAGGCCGGCAGCGTTACCAATGCCAAAACTAAAGCTGCTGAACTGAAAGGTGATCATGCCGATCATCAGACCGATAATAAAAAAGGCGCAGAAGGCAAGCAGGTCGGTAACCTGGCTGTGGATGGAGATAAATCCGATGCGGTCGGCGACGGTTTTCACCCGACGGGTTTCCCCGCTAACCTGCAGCACATCGCCTTTATTCAGCATGACGTTATCATCAACGGGCATCTCAATCTGACTTCGGATCACGCGGTTAAGAAAACAACCATGATCGGTTAGCTTCAGTTGTCCGAGACGTTTATTGACCGCATTGTGGTTCTTCACCACAATCTCTTCGGTAACGATGCGCATATCCAGCAAATCACGGTCAAATACCTCTTTACCGTTACGGAAGCTGGTATCAAGCCTTGAATGCGCGTCCGGATATCCCACCAGCGAAATTTCATCGCCCACCTGCAGCACGGCATCCCCATCGGGGTTGGCGAGGATTCCATTACGGCGGATTCGCTCAATATAGCATCCCGTTTGGCGATAGATCCCCAGTTCTCGCAGGTTCTTCCCATCAGCCCAGGCGACCAGTTCAGGGCCAACGCGATAAGCACGAATAACCGGAAGATAAACTTTACGCTGACTGTCGGTATCGAGCCCGCGTTCACGCGCAATCTGCTGAGCACTGGTTGGCAGATCCTGATGCTGTAATTTTGGCAAATAGCGCGCACCAAAAATAAGGCTCACCAGTCCAACGAGATAGGTCAGGGCATAGCCTAAACTGAGATTATCCTGCATTGCACCCAGTGTTTGGTTGTCACTGATGGTTTGACGCAGCGTATCGCCTGCTCCAACCAACACAGGCGTTGACGTCATTGAGCCCGCGAGCATACCTGCCGTTAAGCCAATATCCCATCCAAGCAGCTTACCCAGCCCCAATGCCATTAACAATGCGCTGGCGACCATGATCATGGCGAGCATCAGATAATTTTTACCGTCGCGGAAAAAAATCGAAAAGAAATTGGGCCCGGCTTCGACACCCACGCAAAAAATAAACAACATAAATCCTAAATTAAGTGCATCAGTATTTATGGAGAAATGTTGTTGCCCTAAAAGAAGTGAAGCGACGAGTACGCCGATGGAATTACCCAGCTGTACGGACCCTAAGCGTAATTTCCCCAGACATAACCCTATCGCCAGTACGACGAATAATAACAGGATGTAATTTCCGCTTAACAAATTTGCGACGTTTATATTCACGAGTTAACTTCTTGTTTACTAGTAACTTGTTGAGATCAATGGTTTTATGCGCTAATGTTTATCTGATTGATGACGTCGCTTTGGTGCTTGCGTTCCGTCGCAATGGGATAAATAAAGCGGGTGTTTATTTTAAGCATTAATTATTATTTCAGCCACAAAAAGCCAGCATAATTTTAACTTTTTCCTGTGGTTGTTATTCTGCAAATCACAATAGTATTGGCTTGATGATTCGCACCACCTGGATCGTGATACCCGCCTTCAAATCGTCACCTGGTTGATTTTTAGTCAGGCGTTCTCGGAAGTTAATGATTCACTATTAACGCGAAAATGATTGAGGTGAAATTATGTTATTGCAGGGCATCCGACTGCCTGGCCTGATGAGCTGCATGATGTTTTACTGGCTGGTTTACATTGCCGCGCACTCCACTGTGGCAACGTTCAGCGATGAGACATCACAAAGTCAGCCTGGACTTTTATTATTTATACTGCCCGGTATCGGCACGGCATTATTCAATCGCAAAGGTGCGCTTGGTACGTCGTTACTTGGAGCATTGCTGGCCACGCCGTTATGCCTGTTAACGTTTTCTGCCTGTTTAACCCACTATCACGGTTTTTGGCAGGAGCTGGCTTATCATATCAGTGCTACATTCTGGTGTGGCTCTGGTGCAGTAGGTGTGCTGCTGTGGCGCGCCTTTTCCCCGATGTGACACCTTGGGAAAATTTACCGGTAAAAGATACAAAAAAACGGACCTGTCATACGACAGGTCCGTTTTTTACTACGCGTTATTTATTACTGAAAAAGATTCAGGTGCTCTTTCGCGTAGGCTTCAAAATCCGTACAGCCGCCGATGTGCTTCTGATCGAGAAAAATCTGCGGTACGGTTTCTACCGGCTTACCAACGGTTTTCTCAAGATCGGCCTTGGTGATGCCTTCGGCATGGATATCAATATAACGGAAGTTAAAATCCTCACGCTCTTCGGTCAGTTTTTCCGCCAGCTCTTTCGCGCGAACACAGTAAGGACAGCCCGGGCGCCCAAAAATTACTGCAAACATAGGTTTCTCCTCAAGGTGAGATTTTATGTGATGTAAGTCACAATATACTAACTAATGCGTTTATGATGCCCGCTTCGATGGGAGAAAGGAAGAAGGAAATGCCTGTTAATCCAATTAGCAGAGACTATGCACAAACGCCATATTTGGGTTTTAATAGAGCGGCGGTTGTGCAGCAGGGGCACCGTAACATTCAGGATTTTTAGCGAAGAGAGCAAACATGCGTTCGTTTGGCGAGCTATCAAAACCAGTGCTGGTGCTTGAAGTTATGGGCATCTTTTTGTTGGCACTGGCGATGTTGTCGATTAACCGATGGGGAGTCATGCCCGCCGTGCTAAGCGGTAAAGGTCCGGCAACACTGATGTTTTTTACCGGTATCGTTCTGATGCTGCCTGCGGCGATTACGCTGATGTGGCGCACTGCACAAGCACTGGCTCCCGAGCTGTTTGGCAGAGCAAAACGTGGCAAAAATAACCCCCAATCCGGAGACTCACATGACGCCGACCATTGATTTACAGCGTGCTCATCGTTCAATCCGTGCTTTTACCGAACAACCCCTCTCGGATGAACAGCGTGAAGCTATTATTGCTGCGGCTCAATCGGCTTCCAGCTCAAGTTTTCTACAGTGCTCTTCTATTATTCGGATTACCGATCGTGCGCTACGCGAAAAACTCGCGCATCTGGCGGGTGAACAGCGATACGTGGCACAGGCCGCCGAATTTTGGGTTTTCTGCGCCGATTTTAATCGCCATTTGCAGATTTGCCCGCAGGCAGAACTGGGACTGGCTGAACAGCTACTGCTGGGGTGTGTTGATACCGCAATGATGGGGCAGAATGCGCTGTTGGCGGCGGAATCACTCGGCCTTGGCGGTGTCTGTATCGGTGGCATTCGTAATAATATTGCGCAGGTTACCCACGAACTGAATCTTCCGCAGCATGTTCTCCCACTGTTTGGTATGTGTCTTGGCTGGCCCGCTCAGCAGCCTGATGTGAAACCCCGTATGCCCGCGAAAATGATGGTGCATGAGAACAGCTATCAGCCGATAGAGCCGGCGTTGCTGGAAGAGTACGATCGCGAACTGGTGGAATACTATATGGCGCGTGGCAGTAACCAGCGACAGGACAGCTGGAGCGAGCAGATTAAACGCACTATTGTGCGTGAAAGTCGCCCCTTCATTCTCGATTACTTACATCAGCAGGGGTGGGCAACGCGTTAGGCGCTGCCAGCCGGAGAGCGTGAATGAAAATTGCTATTTTATCGCGGGATGGATCCCTTTATTCCTGCAAACAACTGCGGGCAGCAGCTATTGCCCGTGGGCATAGCGTTGAGATTATTGATCCACTCTCTTGCTATATGAATATCAACCCGGCATCCGCAGCGGTGCATTACCGCGGTCGGCCGCTAGGCCACTTTGATGCTGTTATTCCGCGCATCGGTACCATGACAACGTTCTATGGTACCGCAGTGCTACGGCAGTTTGAGATGTGCGGCAGTTATCCTCTGAATGAGTCCGTAGCCATTACCCGGGCTCGCGATAAATTGCGTTCTTTACAGCTACTGGCACGTCAAGGCATTGATATGCCCGTCACCGGCTTTGCTCACTCTCCCGATGATACCCGCGATCTGATTGATATGGTCGGCGGTGCGCCGTTGGTGGTGAAGCTGGTTGAGGGGACACAGGGCATTGGCGTGGTTTTGGCGGAGACGCGGCAGGCCGCAGAGAGCGTTATTGATGCTTTTCGCGGCCTTAATGCGCATATCCTGGTGCAGGAGTATATCAAAGAAGCAAACGGGCGGGACATTCGCTGCCTGGTGATTGGACAACAGGTGGTTGGGGCTATCGAACGGCAGGCGAAAGAGGGCGACTTCCGTTCTAATCTACATCGCGGCGGTACTGCAAAGCGTGTTGAAATCACCGAACGTGAACGTGAAATTGCCGTTAAGGCAGCATTGACGCTAGGATTGGATGTTGCCGGTGTCGATATTTTACGTGCCAAACGTGGGCCGCTGGTCATGGAGGTCAACGCTTCGCCTGGACTGGAAGGTATTGAAAAAACAACTGGTTTAGATATTGCCTCGATGATGATCGCGTGGATTGAGCAGCACGCGCAGCCGGGTTTCCGCCTTAAAACCGGCGGGTAAATAGCATATTTATGGTACAGGCGTGGTGTTCGCCACGGTTTTTCCGTAAGCTAGTGCGCTCTTTAACGGTAGCATGAGGCAGTTGGTTATGGATTCACTCGTCGTTCCAGATATTGACGTGTTGCGACGTTGGCTGGATCAACAAAGCATTACCTGGTTTGAATGCGATGCTTGCCAGGCACTTCATCTGCCGCATATGCAAAATTTTGATGGCGTTTTCGATGCCAAGATAGATCTGGTTGATGGGGTCGTCCTGTTTTCTGCTCTGGCTGAAGTAAAGCCGACAGCACTGATTCCATTGGCCGGTGATTTATCGCAGATTAACGCCAGCTCGCTAACAGTTAAGGCTTTTCTCGATATCCAGGATGACAACCTGCCCAAACTGATCGTTTGCCAGTCAATCAGTACCGCAGTCGGTTTGACTTTCGCGCAATTTTCACACTTTATGCAGCAAAGTGAAGAACAAATCTCCATGGTAATCGTGGAAGCTTTTGCGAATAATTTGTTGGTGGTGGGTGAAGATGATGAGCTCTCTTCGATGACGGAACGGTACTCGGTGCTGCATTAATCCGCAATCCGCGGTCTGTTTCAGGCCGTACGATGGCGGTAAGTTCCCCGGAACACTGGGGAACTTACCTCAATGCCAGCAAAAAGATCATCTGGTGGCATAAACGGTATATGTTGACCGTAAGTTATGACGATGCAGAGTTCATCAATCCGGCGTAAAGCAATTTAGGATCAACAGAAAGCCCTGCTTTTACCTGACGCGTCGCTTCATCAGCGAGCACTTCCCAGTCGCCATTTTCAATTGCATCCAGTGCAGCATTCGCGACATTGGCCGGATCATTTTTGGGCATATCAATCCCTTTCATCATATCAGTATCCGTTGCACCAAGCTGAACTCCGATCACCTGAGTGCCCTGGCTGGCCAGCTCCAGGCGTGCGCTGTTCGTTAAGCTCCAGGCGGCGGCTTTGGCTGCCGAATAGGCTTCTGCGCCAGGATAGCTGAACCAGGAGGTCAGAGACAACATATTCACGATTGCGCCTCCGCCATTTTTTCCCAGCACCGGAGAGAATGCCCGCACCATATTGAGCAAACCATAGAAATGCGTATCCATCTCGAGACGAATTAGATCCAAATCACCGGTTACCAGATGCTGATTAGTCGCTATGCCTGCGTTGTTAATGAGGATCGTGGCATCGCTGGCGATGGCCGCTGCGGCGGCGATATCTTCAGGTTTAGTGATATCCAGCGAAAGACGCTCAACCCCTGCGTGTTTAATGGCGTCAGCATCACGCGCCGTTGCATAAATCTTTTTTGCTCCACGTTTAATCAGAGCCTCGATATACGCTTTTCCAATACCCCGGCTAGCGCCGGTTACCAGAGCAATACTTCCTTCAATTTTCATTATATTTACTCTCTACTGTTGCCTGTATTGGGCAACACTTCTTTCATGGCAATGAAGAGAAGTGCTACACAGTAAGTTTCATTTTGTTAGCTATTTCCCATGTCATGTCATATACGCCGCTGCCGATGAACATACCAGGCTGGAAAGGCGGATGCGAGCTATGATGAAATGGATTAATCAGAGTAATGGGTAAGCTGAGTCTGTCTTTAGCTTATTATAGCGAAAGTATTAATAACCTTGCTGAGCGCGACGCGGTGTATTGGACGTTAATCGTAGGGTTTACCCATATTTTCTGCTCCTTCACTACCATTTTTTATTCTGCATTTTGCCCTTAATTGCCAGATTTTTCTCGTCGTTTATACCGTATCTGGCATATCACAGAGAAGAAACGTGCATAATTAATCGATAAAAGGCGTTTTTTACGCTGAGGTATGGTCTGTAAGTGTGTTGGGGGCTATGCTTGCGGGGCACTATCGGGCGCGTAACGCCAGGTGCGCTGATTACGCTGCCTGGCATGATGCTTTCGCGCAAGAGATGGACAAATTGATTACTGCTATGTCATGCAAGTTACTGAGGTAATCGTTTTTCCTGTTAGCGGCTATCGTGAATATTCATTCATTGTGGTCTTGAGCTTTTGGTGACCAACCTAATTTGGCCGCAGCTGAAAACCTGCGACTTAAAGTACGGTGGGAATATTTTTACCGTTTGCTGACGCGCGAGCGATTTGCTTGTTCTGCAGAATTTTATTAAGCCCTATTCTGGAGGTATGAAGACATGTTCAACCAACGTAAAAAATGGTTGTCAGGTGTAGTTGCGGGTGCGTTGATGGTGGTTTCCGCCGGCACCATAGCAGAACAAAAGACGCTGCACGTCTATAACTGGTCAGATTATATCTCTGCCGATACGGTGCCGAATTTCGAGAAGCAGAGCGGGATTAACGTCGTCTATGACGTGTTTGATTCTAACGAAGTGCTGGAAGGCAAACTGATGGCGGGAAGCACCGGTTACGATATCGTGGTGCCGTCTTCCAGTTTCCTGGCGCGCCAGCTTCAGTCAGATGTGTTCCAGCCGCTGGATAAGAGTAAGTTGCCAAACTACAAAAACCTTGATCCGGCACTGCTGGAAAAAGTGGCGCAACACGATCCCGGTAATAAATACGCCATCCCCTATCTGTGGGCTACCACCGGTATTGGCTATAACGTCGATAAAGTCAAAGCAGTTCTGGGCCAGGACGCGCCAGTGGACAGCTGGGACCTGGTGCTGAAGCCGGAAAACCTGGAAAAACTGAAAAGCTGTGGTGTGTCATTCCTGGATGCGCCGGAAGAAGTTTTCTCTACTGTACTGAATTATCTGGGTAAAGATCCGAACAGCAGCGATCCGAAAGATTACTCCGGCCCGGCGACCGATTTGTTGTTGAAACTGCGTCCGTCGATCCGCTATTTCCATTCCTCTCAGTACATTAATGATTTAGCGAACGGTAACATCTGCGTGGCGATCGGCTGGGCAGGGGATGTTCTGCAGGCGAAAAACCGTGCGGTGGCAGCGAAAAATGGCGTAAACATCGCCTACAGCATCCCGAAGCAGGGCGCACTGGCTTTCTTTGATACGTTAGCGATCCCGAAAGATGCTAAAAATGTCGATGAAGCCTACCAGTTCCTCAATTATCTGATGGAACCGAAGGTGATCGCCGATATCTCCAATAAAATGTTCTACGCTAACGGTAACAAAGCATCGGTTCCGTTGATCGATGCCAGCGTGCGTGACAATCCTGGTATCTTCCCGACGCCGGACATCATGAGCAAATTGTTCGTGCTGAAAGTACAGGATCCAAGGCTTGACCGTGTCCGCACCCGCGCCTGGACCAAAGTAAAAAGCGGTAAATAATTCGTTGTTATCGCCTGACGTTCCCATAAATCGCTTCCTGTGATGGAGGCGTAAAACCTAACGGCATTGTTGTCATCCTTTTCCTCATCGCGCTGGCCAAGATCGGAGCGGTGAGGTGGGGTGATGGCAATCGCCTGTGTCCGTTTAGTGTCGGAGAGTATTGTTAGTGAACGACGCCATCCCTCGTCCGCATCCTAAGCCAGCCAAAGCGCTTACCCCGCTGCTGGAAATCCGTAACCTGACCAAATCATTCGAAGGCCAACATGCCGTGGATGATGTCAGCCTGACCATCTATCAAGGCGAGATTTTTGCGCTGCTCGGGGCATCCGGCTGCGGCAAATCAACGCTACTGCGTATGCTGGCCGGTTTTGAGTCACCCACGCAGGGGCAGATCGTACTCGACGGGCAGGATTTATCGCACGTTCCGCCTTACCAGCGGCCAATTAACATGATGTTCCAGTCCTATGCGTTGTTTCCTCATATGACAGTGGAGCAAAATATTGCGTTTGGACTGAAACAGGACCGTCTGCCGAAGGATGAAATTAAGCACCGGGTTGAAGAGATGCTGACGCTGGTTCATATGCAGGAGTTTGCCAAACGGAAACCGCACCAGCTCTCTGGCGGTCAGCGCCAGCGCGTTGCTCTGGCGCGTAGCCTGGCTAAACGGCCTAAGTTACTGCTACTGGATGAGCCGATGGGTGCGCTGGATAAAAAGCTGCGTGACCGGATGCAACTGGAAGTGGTCGATATCCTTGAGCGCGTTGGCGCAACCTGTGTCATGGTCACTCACGATCAGGAAGAGGCGATGACCATGGCAGGGCGAATCGCCATTATGAATCGCGGAAAATTTGTGCAAATTGGCGAGCCCGAAGAGATCTACGAACACCCAACCAGCCGCTACAGCGCGGAGTTTATCGGGTCAGTCAATGTCTTTGAAGGGGTACTGCGCGAGCGGCAGGACCATGGCCTGATTATCGACAGCCCGGGCTTGATTCATCCACTCAAAATCGATTCTGATGCGTCGGTTGTTGATAATGTGCCGATCTTCATCGCATTACGCCCGGAAAAAGTCATGCTATGCGATGACGTCCCGGAGGATGGCTGTAATTTTGCTTTCGGTGAGGTGGTGCACATTGCTTATCTGGGCGATCTCTCTATCTATCATGTCCGCCTGCAAAGCGGCCAGATGATTAGCGCACAGCTGCAAAACGCCCACCGCTTCCGCAAAGGCGCGCCCACCTGGGGCGATGAAGTGCGTCTCTGCTGGGATGCCGACAGCTGTGTGGTTCTGACGGTATAAGCTGAGGGAAACATGAGCCAACAAACTGAACATACCGGCAAGCCCCCCAGCGTCACGGCAGGCCGTTCTCTGCTGACGCGATTGCAAATGAAACACGGTCGGAAATTTGTGATTGCGTTACCGTATCTGTGGCTGACGCTGCTGTTTCTGTTGCCGTTTTTGATCGTACTGAAAATCAGTTTTGCCGATATTGCCCGCGCGATCCCGCCTTATACTGAGCTGATCGGCTGGGCTGACGATCAGCTCAGCGTGGTGCTAAACCTCGGTAACTATTTTACGCTGACTGATGATCCACTCTATGCGGATGCGTATTTGCAATCGCTGAAAGTGGCGGCAATCTCTACCCTGATCTGCCTGGCCATCGGGTATCCACTGGCCTGGGCGATCGCGCACAGCCAGCCGTCGATGCGTAGCGTGCTATTGTTGCTGGTCATCCTGCCTTCCTGGACCTCTTTTCTGGTGCGGGTTTATGCCTGGATGGGATTGTTGAACAATAACGGTATTCTTAACCGCTTTTTGCTGTGGCTGGGTATTATTGATCATCCACTGGTGATCCTTTATACCAACGTGGCGGTTTATATTGGCATTGTGTACTGCTATCTGCCGTTTATGGTGCTCCCGATCTACACCGCATTAACGCGTATCGATTATTCACTGGTCGAAGCGTCGCTGGATCTGGGCGCGCGCCCCCTGAAAACGTTCTTCCATGTGATCGTCCCGTTAACCAAAGGGGGCATTATCGCAGGCTCGATGCTGGTCTTCATTCCTGCGGTGGGCGAGTATGTCATCCCTGAACTCCTGGGCGGCCCGGATAGCATCATGATTGGACGTATTATCTGGCAGGAGTTCTTTAACAATCGAGACTGGCCGGTCGCCTCAGCGCTGGCGGTGATTATCCTGCTGATATTGATCCTGCCTATTATCTGGTTTCATAAGCATCAGAATAAAGAGATGGGGGACAAAGCATGAATCAACTTCCTGCGATTCGTTCGCCGTGGCGGAAGATCATTCTGCTGTTCGGTTTTGCTTTCCTCTATGCACCCATGCTGCTGCTGGTGGTCTACTCCTTCAACAGCTCCCTGCTGGTGACCGTATGGGAAGGTTTCACCTTGCACTGGTATAAGGTGTTGTTTCAGGATGATGCGATGATCGGCGCGGTCAGCCTGAGCCTCAGCATCGCGGCACTGACAGCGTCGATGGCGGTGGTATTAGGCACACTTGCTGCCGTGGTTGTGGTGCGTTTTGGCCGCTTTCGCGGCTCAACCGGATTTGCTTTTATGCTGACTGCGCCGCTGGTGATGCCGGATGTGATCACCGGTTTGTCGCTGTTGCTGCTGTTTGTGGCGATGGGGCATGCGCTGGGCTGGCCGAGCGATCGCGGCATGCTGACTATCTGGTTGGCACACGTCACGTTTTGTACCGCGTATGTGGCGGTGGTGATCAACTCCCGCTTACGTGAACTGGACCGTTCGATTGAAGAAGCCGCAATGGACCTTGGCGCGACACCGCTGAAGGTATTTTTCGTTATTACGGTGCCGATGATTGCGCCTGCGATCGTGACCGGATGGTTATTAGCGTTTACACTCTCTCTGGATGATTTAGTGATCTCAAGCTTTGTCACCGGTCCTGGCGCAACCACGTTACCCATGCAAATTTTTGCGACCGTGCGTCGTGGGGTTAACCCGGAGATCAATGCGCTTGCGTCATTGATTCTGTTTGTTGTGGGTCTTGTGGGTTTTATCGCCTGGCGTTTTATGGCTCACGAAGAAAAACAACGTATTAGCGATATTCAGAAGGCTCGACGTGGTTAATACGGTATTAAAAATGCGTTCATCCATTCCCGTGCCGGTACTGATTGCCGGCACGGCCATTATCGCTACACGCTGCCTGAGTCTGCTGCTGCTGGCCAATGAGCTGGGCTATGATGAAATTGTGAGTTTCATCCATCGTAGCGCACAGACATGGGATTCCACGCTGATTTTTATTGCCAGCCAACTGATTTTCTTCCTTGAGTTGCGCTGTGCGATGGTACTGATGCGTGGTGCTAACTGGGGGCGCTGGGGTTATGCGATGACTCAGGCGCTGGTAATGTTGTATATGCTGGTGGCGTCGTTCGGCTGGGTGCATCCGGAAATATTCAGTGTCAGTGGTGAAACGAACGCGGAAATTGTGCACACATTGCTGCTGCAAAAATTCCCGGATGTAGTGGTGTTGCTGTTGCTGTTTATCCCGATCAGCAGCCGACATTTTTTTCGCCGCCGCTAAGGCGGCAATGTTACAATTCCGCTCCGCATTTTGTCCGACTGAATAACACAGGCTTTATCATGCATTGCGCGCTCTATGATGCTGACCGCTGTCGCTCTTGCCAGTGGCTGGAAAAAGATTATCCTCAGCAAATCACCGATAAACAATCTCATCTTGAGCAACTGCTAGTGGCTCATCCGGTCGCGCAATGGCGAGAGCCGGTCCTTTCACGGCAGCAACATTTCCGTAATAAGGCGAAAATGGTGGTCAGTGGGAGTGTTGAGCGACCATTGCTGGGGATGCTGCACCGGGACGGGACGGCGGTGGATCTGACGGCGTGCCCACTCTATCCGGTGTCATTCACGACGATTTTTGCTCTCCTGAAGCCGTTTATCGCCCGTGCGGGTCTAACGCCTTACCATGTGGTGCGTCGACGCGGCGAACTGAAATATATTTTGTTGACTGAAAGCAGCCGTGGCGAATTTATGTTGCGTTTTGTACTGCGTTCTACCAGCAAGTTAGCTCAGTTGAAAGCTGCATTGCCCTGGCTACAGCAGCAGGTCCCTGCGCTGAGCGTGATCTCGGCCAACATTCAGCCGGTACCCATGGCGGTCCTGGAAGGGGAAGAGGAGATTATCTTAACGGAAAACCAGGCGTTGGCTGAGCAACTGAATCATGTGCCGCTGTGGATCCGTCCGCAAAGTTTTTTCCAGACCAACCCGGAGGTTGCCGCTACGCTCTATGCTACCGCTCGTGAGTGGGTCAGCGAACACAATATCTCGCAAATGTGGGATCTGTTCTGTGGCGTTGGTGGGTTTGGCCTGCATTGTGCACATGAGCACATGACATTAACCGGCATTGAAATTAGCCCGCAGGCTATCGCCTGCGCGCAACGCTCAGCAGCGGAAATGGGACTCAGCAAGGTTCAGTTTGCCGCGCTTGACTCAACGCACTTTGCACTATCGAAGCAGGAAGTCCCGCAATTGGTCTTGGTTAATCCACCACGGCGGGGGTTGGGACAGGCACTGTGTGAATACCTGCACCAGATGGCGCCGGACAGGATACTCTATTCCAGCTGCAATGCGCAGACGCTGGCTGACGATATCGCGCGCTTACCCAATTATCAGATCGAGCGTGTGCAGCTGTTCGATATGTTTCCCCATACTGCACATTATGAAGTGCTGACACTATTGACCCTGAGATCCTGAAAGAACGTCGGAGGTGAAGGGCTTTGCTGAACGGGTTCAGGTCGGGACCATGAAAAAAGGCGAGAGATGCTCGCCTTTTTGACTAATTTCTCTGTTCAAACGCCAGCGCACGACGTTCGATTAATCGCATCAGCAGGGTCAGCAATCCATTGACGCAAAGATAGATCAAGCCGGCAGCCGCGAATACGCTGACATCATAGGTGCGTCCGTACAGCAGCTGACCGTGCCCCATCACTTCCATCAGTGTAATGGTATACGCCAGCGATGTACTCTTAAACACCAGCACTACTTCGTTAGAATAAGAGGAGAGGGCCCGTTTAAACGCATAGGGCAGCAAAATACCCAGTGTCGCTTTGCGGTTCATTCCCAGCGCGGCGCAGGATTGCCATTGTCCCGCAGGGATTGCACGTACTGCACCATAAAAAAGCTGGGTGGTATAGGCCGCGCTATTCAGAGACAGTGCCAGCATCGCGCAGAGCCAGGGCTGTGACAGCAAATGCCATAGCCACGGCACTTGCTGGATTGACGGGAACTGCCCAGGGCCGTAGTAAATCAAGAAGATCTGCACCAGTAATGGCGTACCGGTAAACAGCGTAATATATCCTCTAACGATCGGGTTTAAGACCGGTATTTTAAGTGCCAGCACGACGGTAAACAGGATTGCCATCACTAGCGCCAGCAGCAGTGCTGCGGCAGTTAGCGTTAGGCTGGTATGTAATCCTTTCAGAAGCTCAGGTAAATACGCCAGCATTAGCTATTACCCCGTTCAAATCGGGTGGTACGGCGCTCAATACGCTTCAACACAAACTGGCTGAGTAGCGTAATCAGCAGATAAATCACAGCGGCAGCCACATACCAGGTAAAAGGTTGCTGGGTGCGGGTGGCAATACTTTTGGTCTGCAGCATCAGGTCGTTCACGCTAATCAGTGAAACCAGCGCGGTATCTTTCAGCAGAACTAACCATTGATTGCCCAGTCCTGGCAATGCATGTCGCCACATCTGCGGCATAATCAAGCGAAAAAAGATGGCGGTTTTCGTCATGCCCAGCGCCTGACCTGATTCCCATTGTCCGGCAGGAACGGCCTGAAGCGCACCGCGTAATGTTTGCGAGGCGTAAGATGAATAAAGGATTGCCAGTGCAATCACGCCACACAGAAACGGACTGACATCAAAGTTTTCGATCTCAACTTTTACGGGTAGCGTAAACAGGCCAAGATTAAGCGTAAAACCATCGGATAGCGTCAGCAGCAGTTGCGAGGCACCAAAATAGATAAACAGCACGACCAGAATTTCAGGCAGACCACGGAACAACGTCACCAGGCCCGTCCCCAGCCAGGCAACGGGGCGCCAGCGGGCGGATTCCCACACGGCAAAAATCATTGCCAGGATTAACCCTGCAATTAGAGCACAAACGGCAAGGCCGACGGTCATCCCGGCGGCACGTGCTAAAATAATCAGCTCATTCATTAGTTAATTACTGCTGAAACCATTTCTGATAGATGGTCTTCCAACGACCGTCAGCCTTCACTTTATCCAGCGCGGCGTTAAGCTTGCCCTGCAATTCACTGTTGCCCAGACGCAGAGCGATACCTAATCCGGTACCGAAGTAAGCCTTATCCGTCACTTTCTCGCCAACGCTGGCAAGGCCAGGATTCTGCTTCAGCCATTCGTTCACCACGGCAGTATCACCGAATACCGCATCAATGCGCCCGTTTTTTAGATCCAGGATGGCATTTTGATAGCTGTCGTAAGGGACTATCGTCACCTCACCCTGCTTATCAGTAAGATAGGTTTGGTGAGTGGTGCCGTTCTGCACGCCAACGCGTTTTCCCTTCAACGCCGCAATATCAGCCACTTTGCCTTTTTGCGCAATAAACAGCGCGGAATTGTCATAGTAAGGCTGAGTGAATAACACCTGCTTTTCGCGATCGGGAGTAATATCCATACCGGCCATTACGGCATCGAAGCGGCGGAACTTCAGGCTGGGAATCAGGCTGTCAAAAGCCTGATTGGTAAAGGTACAGGTGGCGTCGATCTCTTTACACAAAGCGTTGGCTAAATCGACATCAAAACCCTGGATCTTATTATCGGCATCAACGAACTCAAACGGAGGATAGGATGCTTCGGTGGCGAAACGGATAGTCTGTGCTGCAGTGGCGCTCAGGCTTATACTCGTCAGGAGCGCGGCAAGTACGACTTTTTTCATCATTATGTCCTGCATCAGTGCGAGAGATAGTGGGCAAACGCATCGGTTTGCGGCTGTGTAAAGCGGCTGGCATCACCCTGTTCTACGACGTATCCGTTTTCCATATAAACCACGCGACTGGCGGTTTTACGGGCAACTTCAACCTCATGCGTCACAATTACCTGTGTGATTTTAGTTTGTGCCAACTCGCGAATAATACTGACAATTTGTGCTGTGATTTCCGGATCGAGTGCCGCGGTCGGCTCATCAAACAACAGGACGGCAGGTTCCATCATCAACGCACGGGCAATTGCCACGCGCTGTTGCTGACCACCTGAGAGGTGGAGCGGAAAACGATCGGCATACGGCGTAAGGCGTAGACGCTCCAGCAGCTTATCGGCCCGCGCATGCGCCTGGTCTTTACTCAGACCTAAAACGCGGCAGGGAGCTTCGATCAGGTTTTGCGTAACGGTGAGATGGGGCCAAAGATTGTATTGCTGAAACACCATGCCGACGTTTTGGCGCAACTCACGAATAGCGCTATCGGCCGGGGTCTTACGGAAGTCAAAGCGATTACCCGCAATGCTTAATGTGCCGGAACGCGGCATCTCCAGTAGATTTAACACGCGCAGAAGTGAGCTCTTACCGGCGCCACTTGGGCCGAGTAGCACCAGTGTCTCACCTTCAGGGCATTCGAGTTGAATATCAAACAGCGCCTGATGAGCACCGTAAAAGCAATTTATATTGTTTAGTTGAATACTCATGCGCGTAAACTGAATAGCAATTGATGTCGCAAATCTTAACGTTGACAGCATAGCTATGCAATCATCGTGCGTTAAAATTTACATCTGAACGTTAATATGCGTAAAGCGTAGCACAAGATAGCGCCGTCAAGGGATGAGAGGGGCTCAGGGAGGTTTTTATCGTACGCTGGAGCGCGCCGCTTTTTAACGGCGGCCCCGCGAGGGAACTATTTCTCCAGTACCTGGCTTAGCGAACCCCCATCAGGACGTTGCCAGCTGGCAACGTAGCGCACATCGTCTATCGCCCAGCAGTGGCCTTCACGCACCATTAGCACTTCGTCGTGCCATTTTACAGTTTTGTCACCCGAGCGGCTCAGGCTAACGCGTAATGGGATATTACGCGCATCGGTATTGGGGATCGTCGAGGCATCAGCCACTTTTGCTGACGTCGGTCCCTGAGGCAGGCTGGAGAAAAGATCGTTCTGATGTAACGAAGCGACCTTATCATTTGCCGAGGTCGCTTTAAGTAATTTTTGATAGAGCGCATCACTGAGATAAGGGCGATACTTTGCCAGTAACTCCGCATTCGGCAGGCCTTGAGTCGGCTGCTTAGTGCGCAAATCGTAAAATTGTTGCGCCACGCTATCGGGGCCGCCATCAACACAAGGTGACACGCGGCTACCAATATCCTTATAAACAGGCTCCACCGTCGTGCAGGCGCTCAGCAGTAACGCAGCCGGTAGTAGTGCGGCAAACGCTTTGTTTTTCATCTCTATTTCCTTATTGTTATCAGGCAAGGTGTGTTTTTAGCATAAAGTATAGCCATGGTTTTTGTTCGCAAGAGCTATAGCCTTCATATCTGACGCTACCTCTGCGTTGGCTGCGCGCACGCCCCCGAATCACTTACAGGTGTAAGTTCATCGGGATGCGTTTGCTGGCCGCCTTGATGCAACGCCAGCTATTTTGGCTGCCTTCAATCTGCTGCTACCTCTGCGTTGGCTGCGCGCACGCCCCCGAATCACTTACAGGTGTAAGCTCATCGGGATGCGTTTGCTGGCTGCGCACAGCGATTAGGCCCGGCGGCCTTGCGGTAAATTGTGCTACTTAGGATATACTTACCGACAATTCGGAAAAGGAGAACACGATGAAACTATCAACAACCCCCACGCTGGAAGGGCAACCTATTACCGAGTATTGCGGTGTTGTCACGGGAGAAGCGATTCTCGGTGCTAATATATTTCGCGACTTCTTTGCCGGTATCCGCGATATCGTCGGCGGTCGATCGGGTGCCTATGAAAAAGAGCTGCGCAAAGCACGTCTGGTAGCGTTTGAAGAGATGGAAGAACAGGCCAAAGCGCTGGGCGCTGATGCCATCGTCGGCATTGATATTGATTATGAAACCGTCGGCAAAGACAGTAGTATGCTGATGGTCAGCGTAAGCGGCACAGCCGTAAAAATACGCTGATGCGCTATTGGCTTCTTATCGCGGTGATGTTGCTCACCGCTTGCGGTACAAAGGGAATCGAACAACATAAAGGCTACGAAGTGGATCGGCGTCAAGAGGCCTTCGGCGCCAGACCGCGCATTAAAATGTTGGTGATCCACTACACCGCTGAGGATTTTCCTTCCTCGCTTTCCACGCTGACCGCGCGTCAGGTTAGCGCACATTATTTGATCCCGGCACAACAGCAACCAAAGAAATCTGGCGTTCCACGCATCTGGCAATTGGTGCCGGAAGCGCAGTTGGCATGGCATGCCGGGCCTAGTTTCTGGCGCGGAGCCACTCGTATCAACGACACTTCTATCGGCATTGAAATTGTCAATGATGGCTACTACCGTACAATGGAAGGGGTGCGCTGGGCACCTTTTACCGCCCAACAAATTGCCGTACTGCAACGATTGATCCCGGATATTGTCGCGCGCTACGGCATCGAACCATCGAATATTGTCGGTCACAGCGATATTGCGCCACAGCGCAAACAGGATCCTGGCCCGCTGTTCCCCTGGCAACAACTAGCTGATGCGGGCATCGGTGCCTG
The DNA here is from genome assembly GCF_022647505.1 of [Pantoea] beijingensis. Taxonomy (NCBI): domain Bacteria; kingdom Pseudomonadati; phylum Pseudomonadota; class Gammaproteobacteria; order Enterobacterales; family Erwiniaceae; genus Erwinia; species [Pantoea] beijingensis. The sequence continues at coordinate 2,543,772 of NZ_CP071409.1, read as the reverse complement.
GCCTGATGCTGATAGGGTGCAGTTTTGGCTCAATGGACGTGCCCCTGGAGAGAGCGTGCCGGTGGCGGATGTACTCGACGTGCTGGCGCGTTATGGCTACGACGTCACGCCAGATATGACGCCGCGGCAGCAGCAAAAAGTGATCGCTGCATTTCAGATGCATTTCCGTCCGGCGGACTACCGTGGTCTGCCGGATGCAGAAACCGAAGCCATTGCTGAGGCGCTGTTGGAAAAATATCCTACAAGAATATAGCGTCCGGCACTGCTGTCACTGCCTGATAGCATCAGGCTGCGGTAAAAGCCTTCCAGTGTGAAACCAGTGTTTCCAGCGCATGACGATCAACGTCAAGATGCGTGACTAAACGGGTAATCGCGCCGGTAGAAATCAGAATACCTCGCTGTTTCATATAGCTTTTCAGTAAGACTGCTTTTTGCCCGGACATGCGAATGAATAGCATATTGGTATCCTGACGCAAAACCTCCGCGCCAATACCCTCCAGCTCGGCTGCCAGCCATGCAGCATTGTCATGATCCTCTTTTAATCGTGTAACATTGTTCGCCAGTGCGTATAACCCGGCAGCCGCAAGAATGCCTGCCTGGCGCATGCCTCCACCGGTCATTTTTCGCCAGCGGCGGGCCTGCTGAATGTAGGTGGCGGGCCCGCAGAGTATTGAGCCTACCGGCGCGCCAAGCCCTTTTGACAGGCAGATAGTCAGGGTATCGCAGTAACGGCTAATGGACTCCAGTGGCACATTCAGCGCAACAGCCGCATTAAAAATACGTGCGCCATCTATATGCAGCGCTAACTGACGTTCACGAGTGAATTCCCACGCCTGCTGAAGCCACGCCAGTGGTAATACTTTGCCGTTATGGGTGTTTTCAATACTAAGTAGTTTGGTTCGGGCGAAGTGTATATCGTCAGGTTTAATCACCGATGCCACCACATCCAACGGTAAAGTGCCATCCGCCGAAGCATCAATCGGTTGAGGCTGGATGCTGCCAAGTACTGCTGCCCCACCGGCTTCATATTTGTAATTATGGGCCTGCTGGCCAACGATATATTCCTCACCGCGCTGGCAATGGCTGAGTAAGGCGACAAGATTTGCTTGAGTACCTGAGGGAAGAAACAGCGCGGCCTCTTTCCCGCTTAATCGAGCGGCTTCAGCTTCAAGCGCGTTCACTGTTGGGTCATCACCATAGACATCATCGCCCGTTTCCGCCGACATCATTGCTGCCAGCATCGCGGCATCTGGACGGGTTACTGTGTCACTGCGTAAATCAATCACTGAGCTTCTCCTGATCAAAACGGGCGCCGCAGCGCCCAAAAATAAAAACGGATCGTCAGATTGCTGGTAACGCGTGAGCGCGCGCTCCGGATAAATTGGCAATATGGCTGAGTACAGTTTTACCGTAGCCAGTTGGTTTTCGCCAGTTCAACCACTTCATCGCCGCGCCCGCTGATAATCGCGCGTAGCATATAAAGACTGAATCCTTTTGCCTGTTCCATTTTAATTTGTGGCGGCATTGCTAACTCTTCCGTCGCGGTGATGACATCCAGTAGGACTGGCCCCTCGTGCGCGAACATCTCTTCCAGCGCGCCGTTGAGTTCAGAGGCTTTCTCTACGCGAATGCCTTTGACGCCACAGGCTTGCGCAATAGCGGCAAAATCTGGATTCTCCAGTTCAGTCCCGTCGGTCAGGTAGCCGCCAGCCTTCATTTCCATTGAGACAAATCCCAACACACTGTTATTAAATACCACGATCTTTATCGGTAACTTAAGCTGTGCTACCGAAAGGAAATCGCCCATCAGCATTGTGAAACCACCGTCACCACTGAGTGAAATGACTTGCCGCTGACGATTGAGTGACTGCGCGCCCAGCGCCTGCGGCATCGCATTGGCCATAGAACCGTGGCTGAACGAGCCTAGCAGGCGTCGTTTACCATTCATTTTCAGATAACGCGCTGCCCATACCGTTGGCGTACCGACATCACAGGTAAATATGGCATCATCGCTGGCGTAGTGGCTGATCTGCTGTGCAAGATATTGCGGGTGGATCGCCTGCTTATCATTGGCGGTTGCTAAATCATCAAGTCCTTTGCGCGCATCTGCATAATGTTCCAGCGCTTTATCCAGGAAATCACGTTCAACTTTGTTTTCAAGCTGCGGTAACAGCGCCGTCAGCGTGCTTTTAACATCGCCTATTAACGCCATATCAACGTGGCAGTGTGCGCCAATACTGCCGGGGTTGATGTCGATCTGAATGATATGTGCATCGGCTGGATAAAAAGCACGGTAGGGAAATTGCGTGCCGAGTAATACCAGCGTATCGGCGTTCATCATCGCATGGTAGCCCGATGAAAAGCCGATCAGTCCGGTCATGCCCACGCTGTAGGGATTGTCATATTCAATATGTTCTTTTCCCCGCAGCGCATGCACCACCGGGGCTTTTAACGTGGCAGCCAGTTGCACCACCTCATCGTGCGCATCTGCGCAGCCGCTGCCGCACATTAATGTAATATTGCGGGCTTCATTCAGGACATGTGCCAGCCTGGCAAGCTCACTTTGGTTAGGTTGAATAATCGGGTGCTGAGGTGGATACCAGTTAGAGGTTGCATCTTCTGGCGCAGGTTTTAGTGCGACATCGCCCGGTAACACCACAACGGAAACGCCTCGGTTCAAAATAGCTTTGCGCATCGCGATACCCAAAACTTGAGGAAGTTGCTCGGGATTAGTGACGAGTTCACAGTAATGGCTACATTCGCGAAACAGTTCAGTTGGATGGGTTTCCTGGAAATAACCACTGCCGATCTCACTGGAGGGTATATGAGCGGCAATCGCCAGTACGGGTACGTGGTTACGATGACAATCAAACAGACCGTTAATCAAATGCAGGTTACCTGGCCCGCAGGAGCCCGCACACACAGCTAACTCTCCACTGATATGGGCCTCAGCCCCGGCTGCAAAGGCAGCAACCTCCTCATGGCGGGTCGGCATCCATTCAATGGTGCCCATACGGTTCAGGCTGTCGCTTAACCCGTTGAGTGAATCGCCGGTTACGCCCCAAATGCGTTTTACACCCGCGCTTTCTAATGTTTTTGCGACCAGGGCAGCTACAGTTTGTTTCATACTTCTGACTCCTTTTTCGTGCAGAAAGCTATCGTTCCCCTCGCGTGAAAGAGAGGTCATCCTTCAGGCTGCAGTGGTGGATGTGCCGTATCTGTGTCCATCATCCGCAAGGTGTTATTTCGCTTATTGCGTCACAAAAAGCATAGTCGAGAAGTCAGAAAACGAGGTGTTGCCTGTGCGAGGCCGGTGTAGACCTCGCACCCAGCCGATTAGGCCAGTTCGATATCACTGGCCGGTATGCAACTGCATGCCAGCACGTAGCCCGCGGCGATCTCTTCATGAGTCAGGGTTTGTGTACTTTGCGTTTTATACTCGCCACGCACGACTTGAGTTTTACAGCAGCCGCAGACGCCAGAGCGGCAGGCACTCTCGACAGGCAGATGATTTTTTTCCATCGCGGCCAGCAGCGTTGCGCCGGCAGGAAAAGAAACAGCGCGCGGATGTGTTGATGAGCGCAACGAGTAAGATTCGCCATCCTCGTCGATCGCATCAGTGGCGACGGGTGTAAACCGCTCCTGCCATATTTCGTTTGCGCCAAGCGAACGAGAGAAGCCCTCTACCTGCTCCATCCAGACCTGTGGGCCACAAATCATGACGGTACGTTTGGCTATATCAGGCACCTGTATATTGAGGTAGCGTTGCGTCAACCTTCCTTCTGGCAGGGCCTCTGTGGGTTCATCCTCCATGATAAATGTCAGATCGAGCCAGGGCTGTAGCGCAATCAGTTGCTGATAAAATATCGCATCACGCCGTGAGCGGATGCAGTAAATGAGCTTAACACTGCTTTCCTGGTGATGATGATGTAACCAGCGGCACATTGACATAATGGGGGTGATGCCGCAGCCGGCAGATAGCATCAAATAGTGACTTGATGGATGTTTTTCACAGGTAAATTCGCCCTGAGGATCGGATAGCCAGATGTAATCACCAACTTTAATTTCCTGCGTGAGCCAGCCGGAGCCCTTCCCGCCGTTAATGTGGCGTACGGTCAGCGTGATAAACTCACTCTGACCTGGGGTTGATGACAAGGTATAGGCACGTAACCGATCAGATTTTGCAACTTTTACCAGCGCAAACTGACCGGCTTGCCAGCAATAAAAATCATGATTAATTAGCGAGAGGGTCCAGACATCAGGGGTTTCCTGCTGTATGTGGTGAACCTGCATACGCCACGGGCAAAGAGAATGAGATGGCATTGTCGTCTCCTTAGTGCAGCAAAATAGTGTCGAGATCGTTTTCAACGCCGGTGACGGGTTGTAAACCAAATTCGCGTTGCAGCAGCGCCATGACATTTTCACTGAGGAAAGCAGGGGCGGTTGGGCCAGTTCGAATATTTTTCACTCCGAGGGACAGCAACGTCAGCAGTACCACAATCGCTTTTTGCTCAAACCAGGAGAGTATCAGCGACAAAGGCAGCTCGTTAACGCCACACTTCAGTTTTTCGGCCAGTTTCACTGCCAGCATGATGGCGGCATAGCTGTCGTTGCATTGCCCTACATCCAGAAGGCGTGGTAGCCCCTCAAGCGTGCCAAAATCGAGTTTGTTAAAGCGGTATTTTCCACAGGCCAACGTCAGGATCAGGCAATCGTTGGGAACGGCGGTGGCGAGGTCGGTGAAATAACTACGCTGCTCGCGGCTGCCATCGCAGCCGCCAATCAGAAAAACATGTCGTAATTTTTTCTGCGCGACCAAATCGATCAGAGTGTCGCAGGCATCCTGTAACACTTTGCGGCCAAATCCCACGGTGATGTTGTGGGGGATCTCGCTCCATGGGAAGCCGGGCAGGCTGTGTGCTTGTTCAATAACAGGGGTAAAGTTATCATCTGGTAGATGATTGACACCCGGCCAACCGACGATACTGCGTGTCCAGATCCGCGTCTGATAATCGCCTGCAAACGGATTAATAATGCAGTTTGATGTCATCACAATTGGGCCAGGAAAACGAGCGAACTCTTCCTGTTGGTTTTGCCAGCCACTGCCGTAATTACCCACGAGGTGCGAATATTTTTTTAGCTCGGGATAACCGTGAGCCGGCAACATTTCGCCGTGTGTGTAGACGTTAATACCGCTACCGGCAGTTTGTTCCAGCAACAGTTGCAAATCTTTCAAGTCGTGGCCAGAAATCAAAATGGCTTTACCAGCAACGGGGCGAACGTTGACCGATACGGGGATCGGGTTGCCATACGTTGTGGTTTGCGCCTCGTCCAGCATGGCCATAATGGCGAAATTCATTTTGCCAATTTGCATGGCCCTTTCCAGTAGCTCATTCAGCTCATCAGGCTGCGTACCTAACCAGGCCATAATCTCGTGGTATTGCTGGTAAATGGCATTGTCATAACGGCCATGCACATGGGCGTGTTCCATATAGGCCGCTGCGCCTTTTAGGCCATATAAGCACAGCAGACGTACGCCGAGAATATCATTATTATCTTCGCCGCGATTCAGCGCATAGTCCGCTGCCTGCTGCTGTAATGTCTGTATATCACGGCTATTAAGTGCCAGATCCGCCAACGGATGGGCAAGAGAAGCGGAAGGGGCGATCTCACGACAGCGGGCCTGAAGTTGTTGGCGGTAATGAACCGCAGTGTGGGCATAGTTGATGATGCGCTGTGAATCAAAATTCACATTCGTCAGGGTGGCAAAAAAAGCTCTGGGTGCAAAGCTGTCAATATCATGAATGATTATGCCGTGACGCCGTGCTTCTAAAGCCCAGGCGGAAAGCCCTTGCAGTACAGCGATCAATAAATCCTGTAAGTCGGACGTTTCCGCCGTTTTACCACACATTCCTTGTGCGTAAGAACAACCACTTCCGGTGGGAGTACGAATTGTTTGCTCACATTGAATACAAAACATCGTGTTGTCCTTTAAAGTTGTATTTGTAATGCAACTTTAAAGCGAAAGAGCTAACGAGCGAAAGCGGTTACTGCAAAAAACACGATGAGCTTTGATCTTGCTCAAATCCCTTAAGGTTAAGTGGAGAATAAAGCGATGAGCAAGGGAGCCAGCAGACTAAGTATAAAGCCATGTACGATAGCGGCAGGAACGATTTCAATACCGCCACTGCGTTGCAATACTGGCAGCGTAAAATCCATTGAGGTTGCGCCGCTGATGCCAAGTGCCATGGAGCGATGCGTCTGTATCAAGCCAGGAATTAGCATAATAGCCAGCAGTTCACGTATGAGATCGCTAAAAAAAGCCGCGCTGCCAATCACCGGGCCAAAGGCCTCCGTCATCATAATACCGGAGAGTGAATACCAACCAAAACCAGAGGCTATGGCTAAACCGGTCTTTAGCGGTAAGCCAAGCAGCAGTGCCGTTAACAATCCGCCCGTCAAGGCGCCAAAACAGGCGACCATCGCCACCAGTGTACCGCGACGATTAAGCAGAATTTGACGCAGGGACATACCGCTACCGCGCAGCTGGAGTCCCACCAGAAACAGTAGGAAATAGAGCGCGTATTCACTGGCGCGCGGGGCAAAATGCAGCGGCGCCCAATCGCTCAGTCCTAACAGAAAACCACTCACTAATACGCCGCAAAGTTTCAGTGAGTCCAGCGCCATATGTATTCGTGAGGGTAACTTTTCCTTCTTGTGTGGATGATGCCAGGGACGGCGTTTTTCGAGTAAGGCCAGAGCCAGCAGGCTACAAGTCATAATGCAAATAACGCTGACCGCCGAGTAATGAAGTATCGCCAACAAATTGCGGCTAAGGTTATCCAGAAAAGCGAGCCCAATGCCCATAAAAAACAGAATAACGTAGACCATGCTGCTTAATAGCTGGTTGACTAATCGCAACAGCGCGGGGCCCCGGGAGGGAACAAGATATCCCATGACCAGTGGCAGAAGAATGATGAGTAATCCTGAATACATTGTGGCCGTTAGTCCCTTAAGCAAAAGTGTGGCAACGCTAGCTAAAAATAACCGTTGAGTAAAGCATTGTTCATGTTTGCAGCTTGACCGATCGGCGGGTAACGATCATCCTCAAGTAAAGTCGCGGAGAAGGTCGCTTATGTTTCTGGAAAATATCAATATTGTTGGGTTCCGGGGGATCAATCGATTATCGCTGGCACTGGAAGATAACAATCTGCTGATTGGTGAAAATGCCTGGGGTAAATCGAGCTTGCTGGATGCGTTGACGTTGTTGCTAACACCGGGGGATACGCTTTATCGCTTTACACTGCATGACTTTCATTTCCCGCCGGGTAACCAGCATGAGCGCGAGCACCATGTGCAGATAGTCTTTACTTTTTGTGAAAGTGAACTCGATGAACGTCTTATGTCGCCTTATCAGGCGTTGTTGCCCTTCTGGCGACGTGGTGAGCGCGCGCTTTATCGGTTGCGCTGGTGCATCACCGGAGAGTGGCAGCCCGGTAGCCCGGTTACCACCCTCCGCGATTTTATCGACGACAGCAACGCCGTTATCGCGCACGAATGCGCGGAGCATGCGGGCGTCGCGCTGGTCCGGTTGCAGCCGGTGTTACGCTTGCGCGATGCTCGTTTCACACGGCGGGGACGCGCTGATGCTGATGAGGCGTACAAGAACATCCCGGATATGAGAGCCTTCGCCGGGCAGTTGGAAAACCTGACGCGAGAGTTGATCACCCGACCACAAAATCTCACCGACCACGCGCTGCAGGAAGGATTAAAAACGATGCAGCAGTTGCTGGCTCACTATTTTTCATTACAGCAACCTGAGCAGTCAGTGCTGAACGGACGAATGACCCCCCAGGCGCGTGAACTCAATCAGGGATGGCAACACCTCAATACGCTTAATCAATTGATTGCCGATGCGGATAGCCGCAGCCGTCAGCTAATCTTGCTTCGTATGTTTACCCTGCTGGCCCGTGCGCGTGGTGAAACCGCGCTTGATCCCAATGCAAGACCTTTATTACTGGTGGAAGATCCAGAGACGCGACTGCACCCGATTATGCTTTCAGTTGCATGGGGTTTACTCACGCTATTGCCGATCCAGAAAGTCATTACCACTAATTCTGCCGAGCTGCTATCGCAGGTGCCGGTTGAGCAAGTATGCCGCCTGGTGCGCGAGTCGCAACGTGTGGCAAGCTGGCGTATTGGCCCGGGCGGCATGAGCGCGGAAGATAGCCGCCGTATCGCTTTTCACATCCGTTTTAGCCGCCCGTCGTCATTGTTCGCTCGCTGCTGGTTATTGGTCGAAGGCGAAACCGAAGTTTGGGTGATGAACGAACTCGCCAGGCAGTGTGGTTATCATTTTGAAGCCGAGGGCATAAAAGTCATTGAATTTGCTCAGTCTGGCCTACGGCCTTTACTTAAGTTCGCACAGCGTATGGGAATTGAATGGCATGTGCTTACCGATGGCGACGACGCCGGGAAAAAGTATGCGGCGACCGCACGCAGCATGTTAAACCATCTTTCAGAGGATGAGTCGCTGCACTTAACGATGTTGCCGGCACTGGATATGGAGCACTTTCTGTATAAGCACGGCTTCAGTAATGTTTATCACCGTATGGCACAATTACCTGCGGGTGTTCCGATGAATCTACGGCGCATCATCGCGAAAGCGATACAGCGCTCATCCAAGCCTGAGCTGGCAATTGCCGTCGCGCTGGAGGCGGCACAGCGCGGAACGGAATCAATACCTTCCGTTATGCGTAATATGTTTAAACGCGTGCTGGAACTTGCACGTGGTCAGGCGGATTAACTCAGGGACTTGAAAAGGATAAAAGCAGCCCAATTTAATTAAACGTCAGCATGATTGAGTTATAAAAATGCCAGCAGGTGCAGCTGGCATTTTTGGGTAAGGTTGTACAGAATGAAGAGAGAAAGGGTCAGGCATTGACTGTGGCGGCCATTTCTACTGGGACGATGAGGCTGGCATGGTTACCTTTAGGCCCCTCATGCACATCAAACTGGACTTGTTGCCCGGCTTTCAACGTTCTGTAACCATCCATCTGAATGGTAGAGTAGTGAGCAAAGATATCTTCGCCGCCACCAACTGGACAGATAAAGCCGAAGCCTTTGGCATTATTGAACCATTTAACAGTACCCGTCTCCATGCTTCTACATCCCTCGCAAGACATTTTATATGAGTGAGTGAGGTAATCTGACTTTTAGCCCAAGCTGCTTAAAACTCATTCAGCTTATGCCTGTACAATGTAGATAAAATGGTCTTAGCGTCAAGCAATCGGCGGCCTCGGATGGAGATGAAATCATAAAAATTTGAAGCAGTTAACGCTATTGAGAATTTTGTGATGAAGGTCGCGTATAGGAAAAATGGGATAAATTTTCACTCACGCAGGCCAGATGGCCGGGCGTGTTAAACTTAATGCAGGGCATGCTAATCTGCTGCCAGAACGTAATGCACAATAACGACGGATTACTATGGGAAATACTAACGATTGGCTTAACTTTGAGCATCTTGCAGAAGATAAACTGCGTGAGGGGTTAAAGCCACCCTCGATGTATAAAGTTATACTGAACAATGATGATTATACGCCTATGGAATTTGTTATTGACGTTCTGCAAAAGTTCTTTTCTTATGATGTTGAACGTGCAACGCAACTGATGCTTGCGATTCACTACCAGGGGAGAGCAATTTGTGGAGTATTTACCGCTGAAGTTGCTGAGACCAAAGTCGCACATGTGAATCGTTATGCGAAAGATCATGAGCATCCGTTGCTATGTACGCTGGAAGAAGCCTGATCGGTTTTCCGCGCCATTCGGGAGCGGTCCGTAGGGCAATAATTGGGGGAGGTGCCTAATGCTCAATCAAGAACTGGAACTCAGTTTAAATATGGCTTTCGCCAGAGCGCGTGAGCACCGTCATGAGTTTATGACCGTCGAGCATCTGTTGCTGGCTTTGCTCAGCAACCCGTCGGCGAGAGAGGCACTGGAAGCCTGTACGGTGGACATTGTTGCTCTGCGACAGGAACTCGAAGCCTTCATCGAACAAACGACACCGGTGCTGCCTGCCAGTGAAGAGGAGCGCGACACACAGCCTACGCTCAGCTTCCAGCGCGTACTGCAGCGTGCGGTTTTCCACGTGCAGTCGTCCGGACGCAGTGAAGTGTCTGGCGCGAACGTGTTGGTGGCTATTTTCAGCGAACAGGAATCACAGGCGGCTTATTTACTGCGGAAGCATGAAGTGAGTCGTCTGGATGTGGTGAATTTTATTTCCCACGGTACGCGTAAAGATGAGTCAAGTCAGGCGCCTGGCGCAGAAAATCCGGTAAACGAAGAGCAAGCGGGCGGGGAGGAGCGTATGGAAAACTTCACCACCAACCTTAATCAGCTTGCTCGCGTCGGCGGTATCGACCCGCTTATCGGGCGTGACAGAGAACTGGAGCGTGCGATTCAGGTACTGTGCCGTCGTCGTAAAAACAACCCGCTGTTGGTGGGCGAGTCCGGTGTCGGTAAAACCGCGATTGCGGAAGGTCTTGCCTGGCGTATCGTGCAAGGGGATGTGCCTGAAATCATCAAAGATTGCACCATCTACTCACTGGATATCGGTTCGTTGCTTGCCGGTACTAAATACCGGGGCGACTTCGAGAAACGCTTTAAAGCGTTACTGAAGCAGCTTGAGCAGGATACCAACAGCATTCTGTTTATTGATGAGATCCATACCATCATTGGCGCTGGTGCGGCTTCCGGCGGGCAGGTGGATGCGGCGAATTTGATTAAACCTCTGTTGTCGAGTGGCAAAATTCGCGTGATGGGCTCAACTACATATCAGGAATTCAGCAATATCTTTGAGAAAGATCGTGCGCTGGCACGTCGTTTTCAGAAAATCGATATCACTGAACCGTCGATTGATGAAACTGTGCAGATTCTCAATGGCCTGAAAACCAAATATGAAGCACACCACGACGTGCGCTACACCGCGAAAGCGGTTCGCGCAGCGGTTGAGTTGGCGGTGAAATATATCAACGATCGTCATTTGCCTGATAAGGCGATTGACGTGATTGATGAAGCCGGTGCCCGCAGCCGCCTGATGCCGGTTAGTAAACGCAAGAAAACCGTTAACGTTGCGGACATTGAAACTGTGGTAGCGCGTATTGCGCGTATACCAGAGAAGAGTGTCTCGGCAACCGATCGCGATACGCTTAAGACACTGGGCGATCGCCTGAAAATGCTGGTGTTTGGCCAGGATAATGCTATTGAGGCGTTGACCGAGGCGATCAAAATGAGCCGTGCAGGGCTGGGCCAGGATCGGAAGCCGGTTGGTTCTTTCCTGTTTGCAGGCCCGACTGGTGTCGGTAAAACTGAAGTCACGGTTCAACTGGCGAAAGCGTTGGGTATTGAATTGCTGCGCTTTGATATGTCGGAATATATGGAACGTCATACGGTGAGCCGTTTAATCGGTGCACCTCCGGGCTATGTTGGTTTTGATCAGGGTGGTTTGCTGACTGATGCGGTGATCAAGCATCCACATGCGGTTGTGCTGCTGGATGAAATTGAAAAAGCGCACCCGGACGTGTTCAACCTGTTGCTGCAGGTGATGGATAACGGCATGCTGACCGATAACAATGGCCGCAAAGCGGACTTCCGCAACGTGGTGCTGGTGATGACCACCAACGCTGGCGTGCGTGAAACCGAACGTAAATCTATTGGCCTGATTCAGCAGGACAATAGTACTGACGCAATGGAAGAGATCAAAAAGATCTTTACGCCTGAATTCCGTAACCGCCTCGATAATATTATTTGGTTCAAGCATCTGTCGCAGGAAGTTATCCATCAGGTGGTTGATAAATTTATTGTCGAACTGCAGGCACAGCTGGATGCGAAGGGTGTATCACTGGAGGTCAGTGATGAAGCGCGAGACTGGCTGGCTGAGAAAGGATACGACAAAGCGATGGGCGCACGCCCAATGGCACGGACCGTGCAGGAAAACTTGAAAAAACCGCTGGCAAATGAATTACTCTTTGGCTCGTTGGTAGATGGTGGCTCGGTTTCGGTTGCGCTTGATAAAGAGAGCAACCAACTGACCTATCACTTCCTGAGCGCGCAGAAGCGTAAAACGGAAGGAACGGTGCATTAAGTTATCGCGTACAGCAGATGGCAAATGGCGTGCGGGTAAGGCGCCTTTGCCTGGCTGGCATAGATTACATCCTGAGCTTCATTCTGAAAAAGGGTGAACAGATAACGTAATGAAAAAGGCCGGATAATTATCCGGCCTTTTTTTATGAGCGCCAATTGCCTGTGGGCACTGACACGGAATAGGGCAAATTAGCGACTACGGAAGACAATGCGGCCTTTGCTCAGGTCGTACGGGGTCAGCTCTACAGTGACTTTGTCGCCCGTCAGGATGCGGATATAGTTTTTGCGCATTTTACCGGAGATATGAGCGGTAACCACGTGACCGTTTTCCAACTCTACGCGGAACATGGTGTTAGGTAACGTATCAAGTACGGTACCCTGCATTTCAATATTGTCTTCTTTGGCCATCGAATCCTCTGGGTGGACTACCTTAGTTTTGAACCGGCAAGATAATGCCGAATTTCAAGTATTATGTAAAGAATTGTTGGTGATTTCACCAGCGTTCGTTAGCACTTTACGCATAATGCGCAGTGAGAAACGAGAGCGTAAATATTGGGTGTGATGATGACGTCAGCGGGGGCAATAGCGGGTTAAGAGCCTGTCCCATTAGGGCTATTTTACTTGCTATTTTGAACCTGCACAGAGCACGAAATCCTCACGCATTTCGTGCAGATTTTCCGCGCTGCCCAAATTCAAACTGCCTGCGTGGTGGGTGCAAAGTGCGGACGACATACCAAACGCGCATATTATACCACTCTTATCAGCAATTGCGCGGAAAACATCGTTTACTGACGTCAAAAAAGCGTTTTGACTTGCCAGCAATCTTCTGCAACGGACTGCTGCCCCAGCATCTGCAAGCTATTAAGATAGACCGCGCGTGAAACCTCTTGCGCACCGAGTGAGGCAGTGTGTGGGTTTAAAATCTGGCAATCAATCAGGCGCCCACCGTTTTGATGGAAATAGCGGCTAAAAACCAGCAACGCTGTTTTAGATGCATTTTCACGGCGGCTGAACATGGATTCGCCACAAAATACTTGCCCCAATGCCAGGCCATACATACCGCCAACGACTTCATCATCCTGCCATACCTCTATCGACTGCGCTTTACCCATTTCAAATAGCCTGAGCCAGGCATGTTTTACTTCTGGTGTAATCCAGGTCCCCTCATCGCGTTCGCTGGCGCAGCCATCGATGACTGTCTTAAATGCCTGATTAAGTGTCACACGATAAGGTGAACGTTGATGAAAGCGCTTCATGCTGCGGCTCAGGTGAAATGTTTCGGGTAGCAGCACGGCGCGCGGATCAGGTGACCACCACAGAATAGGATCGCCTGCGGAAAACCATGGAAAAATCCCTCGCTGATAAGCTGCCAGTAGACGAGAAGGGCTAAGATCGCCACCGATAGCGAGCAGGCCATTAGGCTCTCTCAACGCCATTTCTGGTGGAGGAAAATTTAGTGATTCGCGGGATAGCTGAATCAATCGCATAGTGGGTTATTCCCTGACGGTGATAACACGGGCATGGCAGATGTCCGGATGACATTGATTATACGCGCTTGCCAGATCCAGGTGTTCTGGCAAAAAAATTATAACGCCAAACGTTGATGAAAATGCCAATAGCGCCCCCGGGCCTCAAGCAATTGCAGGTGATTGCCATGCTCAATAATCGTGCCTTGATCCATCACATAAATATGATCAAACGTGTCAAGGCTCTGCAGTCGATGTGTTACCATCACAACCGTTTTTTGGGCGGTCAGCTTAGCAAGGAGAGCCAGAATATGATGTTCAGTTTCTGCATCTAACCCTTCTGTCGGTTCGTCCAGGAGTAGTAACTCACCGCTATGCAGCAGCGCGCGTGCCAGGCCCAACCGCCGTAATTCACCACCGGAAAGTTGACGGCCGCCTTCCCCCATCCATGCATTCAATCCCTCAGCGTTATCCAGTAACTTATTCAGTCCCACCTGGCGCAGTATCTCTTCCAGTTTGCTATCGTCAGCGTCCGGTGCGGCGAGGCGTAAATTATCCCGTAGCGTCTGGCTGAACAGATGGACGCGCTGGCTAACAACGCTGATACGCGCGCGTAGCGAGGTTTCATCCCATTGCGGCAACGCTACGCCATTGAGCTGAATACTGCCGCTTTGTACGTTCCATGCTCGGGTGAGTAATTGGAGCAACGTTGATTTACCACAGCCGGTAGGTCCGAGTAACACAATTTTTTCACCCGTGGCGACGGTCAATGAAAGATGCTGAATAGCCGGTTCAACTGTATGCTCGTAGCGGAAACTGACATCAGTAAGCTGCACCGCAGCGCCGGGCGAAACCGTTGTATGGCGATCGGGGAAAACAACATCGGGTTGTTGATCGATAATCTGCGACACGCGTAGCGCGGATGCCACAACCTGACCTAAATGTTGAAACGCAGCGCTAACGGGGGCCAGTGCTTCAAAGGCGGCGAGCGTACAAAAAACAAATAGCGCGATGAACGCCCCCGGAGATGCAAAATTACCGACGCCTCCCGCACTCAGCCATAGCAGCAGGATAACAGTGGCACCACTAATAAGCATCATCACGCTCTGTGACAATCCGGTCAGGTTGGCCTGCCGTTGCTGAGCTTGCTGCCACTGCTGTTCAGAATTCTCTAACTGACGACGAAAATCCTGCGCGCTGCCATAAATATTCAGCTCGGCATGGCCCTGCAGCCAGCGGGTTAGCTGCAAACGATACTGGCCGCGAAGTTGAGTTATTGCCGCACCGGCAGGTTGCCCGGCTCGATAGAATAGTGGAGGCAAAAACAGTAGCGTAAGCAATAAAATACTCCCCAACGTGAGCGCCAGGTTTATATCGAGCCAGCTCAGGCCAAAAGTCACGACCACAATTACCGTAAATGCCCCAATCAGCGGGGAAATAACGCGCAGATAGAGATGATCGAGCGTGTCGACATCAGCAACCAGACGATTAAGAAGTTCACCCTTACGAAAGTGGGCGATCCCCGCGGGCGAGAGCGGTAGCAACTTACTGAAAGTAAATACGCGCAAATGCTGTAACACCCGGAAAGTACCATCGTGGCTGACTAAACGCTCGAAATAGCGTGCGGCGGTGCGCGTGATTGCCGCACCACGTACGCCGGCAGCCGGCAGCATATAATTAAAGCTATAGAGGCCAGCGATACCTGCCAATGATGATGCTGCAAGGAACCAGCCAGAAAGGGTTAATAAGCCGATGCTGGCCAGCAGGGTGACCGCGGCGAGTATCACGCCCAATGCCAGCAGCCAGGTATGGCGGCGGTATAGTTTTAAAAAAGGAAGGAGGGCTTTCATTATTCGATTTCTCCCTGACGCTGGGCCAGCAAACTGGCAAAAGGTCCGCGAGCGGCGGACAATTCGTCATAGTGCCCCTGCTGGATCAACAAACCATCACGCATGACCCAAATTTCATCCCAAAGTGCGAGCTGGTGCAATTGATGCGTGACCAATAACGTGGTTTGTTGGTAAGAAGCCTGCTGCAATGCAAACATCACGCGTTGCTCGCTATCGGCGTCAAGACTCGCTGCCGGCTCGTCAAGCAGCAGAAGTTGTGCGGGCTTGAGCAATGCTCTGGCAACCGCCACACGCTGTGCCTGGCCGACCGAAAGACGAGCCGCATCCTCTCCCAATTCTGTATCAAGTCCTTCCGGCAGGCGGGGCAGAAACTCATCAACGCTGGCTTGTTGCAACGCGTTGTTCAGGCTGATATCACCCGCTGTACCGCCTGTCAGATTATCCCGTAGCGTCCGTGCAGGGAGATGAGGATTTTGTCCGACCCATGCCAGTCGCTGTTGCCAGCTTTCGGGGGAAATGTCGCGCAGTTCAATGCCATTTATGGTCAACGACCCCTGATAAGGAAGAAAACCCAGCAGTACATTGAGTAGCGAGGTTTTCCCGGCTCCGCTCTGTCCGACCAATGCAATGCGTTTCCTCTCTCCGAGTGTAAAACTTAGCGGGCCGGCGAGCGTTGCACCAGACGGTGACAAGATTGTGAGTTCATGTGCCACAATGCTTAATGTCGGGGCCTCCGGGAAAGGTTGAACACCCCGCTGCATAACGCGATCGTCACTCTGTTTCAGGAAAGTGTGCAATGCATCTGCTGCGCCAACCGCCTGCGCCTTTGCATGATAGAAAGTACCTAAATCGCGCAAAGGTTGAAAAAATTCAGGAGCGAGGATCAGGACAAGGAAACCGGCGAACAGGGTAACGCTATTTCCGTAATGACCGAA
This sequence comes from [Pantoea] beijingensis, assembly GCF_022647505.1. Taxonomy (NCBI): domain Bacteria; kingdom Pseudomonadati; phylum Pseudomonadota; class Gammaproteobacteria; order Enterobacterales; family Erwiniaceae; genus Erwinia; species [Pantoea] beijingensis. Next base: position 2,527,380 of record NZ_CP071409.1, on the reverse strand, counting down.
ATCCAGTTCACCCAAATAGGAAAAACCAAAATAGACCGCCACAATGGCGATGGAAATTGAGGCAAAAAACTCTAAAACGGCAGATGAAAGAAAAGCGAGACGCAGCACTTCCATGGTGCGGCGGCGAAAACTCTCCGAGGCCTGGCGAATACTTTCAGTCTCTGCGTCAGCGCGATGAAAGAGGCGCAATGTCTCCATCCCACGTAGGCGATCGAGGAAGTGACCGCTAAGACGTGAAAGAGCAAGGAAATTACGTCGGTTTGCGTCGGCAGCCCCCATTCCCACCAGGGCCATAAACAGCGGAATTAGCGGCGCAGTTGCCAGTAAAATAAGCCCGGCAGCCCAGTTAACAGGAAAAATAGCGATCAATATAAAGCAGGGAATTAACACTGCCAGCGTCATCTGCGGTAAATAGCGCGCATAGTAATCCTGCATCTCTTCTATTTGCTCTAATAGCAGCGTGGCCCAACTTCCGGCTGGTTTTCCCTGGATCCAGGCAGGGCCGAGTGCGTCCAGTCGATCGAGCACTGCTTTACGTAGCGTGCGGCGGATAATCTTGCCGGCATAAAAACCACAGCGCTCACGTAGCCAGGCAATAATGGCACGACCAACGAAGCAGAGCAGTAAAGAGAGAACATCAGGGATCAGACTGGCGCGAGGCAATTGCAGCACGATCAGATTATGCAGTAATGATGCCAGCAGCCATGCCTGCAAAATAATCAGTAGCGCTGCCGCCAGGCCAAGCAGAAAAGAGAACCTTAGCCAACGACGCGCATACACGCTTTGTTGCTTCAGCCAGCGGGTGAGTTCTTGTTGACGCGTTTTATTCATCAAATGCCGTTCTTGTCGAAAAAACGAAACTGGCAGCCGATCGGCAATGCCACATGAATGACCCAAGCAGCAGGCGCAGGCAATGTTACAGCGCAGATAATAAAAAGGCGACTGTTCAACAGTCGCCAGAGCTAATTTCGATCAAGTTATTAACAAGTTACTTATCGTTTTTAACCAGGCCGTCAAGGTAACGCTCCGCATCCAGCGCAGCCATACAGCCAGTACCGGCCGAGGTAATTGCCTGACGATAGATATGATCCATCACGTCGCCTGCGGCAAACACGCCAGGAATACTGGTTTGCGTTGCGTTGCCCTGGATACCGGACTGCACTTTGATATATCCATTTTCCAGCGCTAATTGGCCGTTAAAAATAGCTGTATTAGGGCTGTGGCCGATGGCAACAAATAGTCCGGCTACGTCAAGCTGCTCGGTATGTTCTTGCTCATGAACCGAACGTAACCGAACACCGGTGACACCCATCTGATCGCCCAGGACTTCTTCCAGGGTACGGTCAGTATGTAACACGATATTGCCATTTTTCACTTTTTCCATTAGACGATCGATTAGGATCTTCTCTGCACGAAAGCTGTCGCGACGATGGATTAAGTGGACTTCAGCGGCAATATTAGCCAGATACAGGGCTTCTTCAACCGCAGTGTTTCCGCCACCAATAACTGCAACTTTTTGATTGCGATAGAAAAATCCATCACATGTGGCACAAGCGGAAACGCCTTTGCCTTTAAATGCTTCTTCTGAAGGCAGACCCAAATAGCGAGCCGATGCACCCGTCGCAATAATTAACGCGTCAGCGGTATATTCGCCGCTATCACCTGTTAGACGGAATGGTCTGTTTTGCAGGTCTACGGTGTGGATGTGATCGAAAATAATTTCCGTATTGAATTTAACAGCATGCTCATGCATGCGTTCCATCAGCAATGGGCCGGTCAATTCGCTGGGATCGCCAGGCCAGTTTTCGACGTCAGTGGTTGTGGTTAACTGACCGCCTTTCTCCAGGCCGGTAATCAATACTGGATTCAGGTTAGCGCGCGCGGCGTACACTGCGGCAGTATAGCCCGCCGGGCCAGAGCCCAGAATTAATAGTTTACTGTGTTTGGCCGTGCTCATGAGATCCTCATTGGTTAACTGGCAAACATGATTAGAGATTGTATGGAATTTAGCGTCGCAAAAAAAGTATTCCGCAGTTTTGTTAGCAATCACTGTAAGAGCTTTTGCCGATGAGTGATGGGTTTTCGCTGCAGCGGCCACAATCGTACGTTTACCCGAAAGAATAAAAGCAAAAATATCCATTAAAAAACAGTTATGCAGCCAGCGATTTGGCATGTTGTACTGATTTTGTTTGTTTTACTTTGACAATCGGCTGCGCTTTTGCGAAAACATTGTAAGAAGCAGAGGGTTTTTGGGATGCCACAGCAGGGTTTGATGCCATGTTACGCGTTTTTTTCCCGAATAAACTCAGCCTGTCATTGGTAATGACGCATGGTCCGGACAGACAACATGCGCCATAACACGTGAGCGCTTTTACGGGCAACAGGCGCAATGTCTTCACTTCAAAGAACCCTGTAACAGTGATGTTGTTCAGGGGATGGCAGGTTAAGGGAAGGAATTAAGAGAGACTATAATAATGGTAGACAATAAAAAACGTCCTGGTAAAGATCTCGACAGAATCGACCGTAATATCCTGAATGAATTACAAAAGGATGGTCGTATTTCGAACGTTGAACTTTCTAAACGGGTGGGATTATCCCCAACACCGTGTCTTGAACGTGTTCGTCGTCTGGAACGGCAAGGCTTTATCCTTGGCTATACCGCCCAGCTCAACCCACACTACCTGGACGCTTCACTGTTAGTTTTTGTTGAGATTACTCTGAATCGTGGTGCACCAGATGTGTTCGAACAATTTAACGCCGCGGTACAAAAACTTGAGGAAACTCAAGAATGTCACCTTGTTTCCGGTGATTTTGACTATCTGTTGAAAACGCGCGTGCCAGATATGTCGGCCTATCGTAAACTATTGGGTGAAACCTTGCTGCGTCTGCCGGGCGTGAATGACACGCGCACTTACGTGGTCATGGAAGAAGTGAAACAAAGTAATCGCTTAGTGATTAAAACGCGATAACACAGGGCAGGTGCAAAACCTGATAGATTTCGGTACACTCCTGTGAATTCATACAGGTTCAGCGTCGGGCTTGCCCGGCGCTGTTGCCTTCATAGTTTACAGGCACCTGGAGAGTTCTCTTGAGCCAGGAATACACAGAAGATAAAGAAGTTTCGTTACAGCCGCTGAGTAGTGGACGTCGTTTACTCGAAGCGTTGTTAATTATTGTGGCTCTTTTCGCCGTCTATCTGATGGTGGCGTTAGTGAGCTTTAACCCTTCCGATCCCAGTTGGTCACAGACCGCCTGGCATGAGCCTATCCATAATTTGGGTGGGGGGGTAGGGGCGTGGCTTGCGGACACGCTACTGTTCATCTTTGGTGTAATGGCCTATGCCATTCCACCGGTCATTCTTGGACTATGCTGGATTACCTTTCGTCAGCGCGATAGCCAGGACTATATCGATTATTTTGCTGTTGCCCTGCGTTTGATCGGCGTGTTGGCTCTGGTGGTGACTACCTGTGGCCTTGCGGCACTGAATGCGGACGATATCTGGTATTTTGCCTCCGGCGGTGTGATTGGCAGCTTGATGAGTAACGCGATGGCTCCGTGGTTTAGTGGCGCGGGTGGCACATTGACGCTGCTGTGCGTTTGGGCTGCTGGCCTGACGCTATATACCGGATGGTCCTGGCTGACGATTGCGGAAAAAATCGGTGGCGCCGTGATGGGGGTTCTGACCTTCGCCAGTAATCGCTCACGTCGCGAAGATGAATGGCATGACGATGAGATTGATACACACGCTGAGGAACCCGTCATCAATAGTGCGTTGACGCCCAGTGATGATGACGATGACGTTTTGCTCGCGGCGCCGAAAAAAATCGTTGATGATGCAATTGTTACAACAGATATAGCTAAAGATGAAGAGCTGCTCAATCAAGCGGATCCTCTGTTGGTTAAGGCCGCAACTGCCACCACGACGGCTTTGGCTACCAGCGCCGCTGCTGCTGAACAACTGCCGGTAGATAATTTGGCATCGGTACCTTCAGTAGCGACAACTGAGAACCCGATTGTTACGCCGACTACACAGGCACATTCAGCCGTCGCGTCAACACAATTGAGTACGCAGCCTGAAGAACCCCCTGTCTATCGTTTTGAAATCCCTGAAGAGGTACCTGCGTCCGGATATAATCGGCAAGATGAAGGCCCGCGCATGGGGAACTGGCGCGATGACCCCCCGGTTAACGACGCTTCTCCTTTCGATTTTTCGTTACCTGCTACGGATGCGGTTGATCTTCCGTTTTCTGCCGAAAAGGGCAGTGATTTTTCTTCTGCGTCAAAAATGGCGGGAGGCGCGGCGGCGGCACCGTTTATGCCTGGCTTTAGCGCCACCAGTGTGGCGGACAGTAATCCTCAAGTGAAGCAAGGCATTGGACCTGAATTGCCGCGTCCTAATCCGGTTAAGCTCCCGACGCGTCGGGAACTGGCTTCCTTCGGTATCAAGTTGCCATCTCAGCGTATGGCGGAAGAGCGTGCCAGAGAGGAGGAGAGCCGTCAGCAACCAGCATCGTTGACCGAGCAAGAGGATGATTCAATCCAGGAGGCGCAATTACGGGAATCCTGGCAGGCGCAGCAACAGCAACGTTATGGTGAAACATTTACATCAGAAGAAGACGATGAAGAAGCATTGCAGCAGGCTGCGCTGGCTCGCCAATTTGCGCAGCAACAGCAGCAGCGTTATTCAGTGCCGGAAGAGGAGGATAAGACTTCTGCTTTCTCGCTGGATACTTCAAATGCGTTCAATTTTTCGCCGATGGATGACTTGGTTGATAAAGGACCGAGTGAACCACTGTTTACGATTGCAGCGGTGCCTGATGTTGATGCGCCACAGCCTGTGGCATCACCCTCGAACTGGCAGCAAACTCAGACGCCTGAGCCACTTCAGGTAGCGCAGCCAATCCAGGTGCCCCAGCCAGCAATACAAGCGCCGCAAACTATGCGACATGCTGAGCAAACTGCTGTCCCGGAAGCGCCTGCGCCTAACAGTCTGATTCATCCGTTCCTGATGCGTCATGAGCAACCGTTGGAGAAACCAACCACGCCTTTACCGACGCTTGATCTGCTAACCTCTCCACCTGAAGAGGAAGAGCCGGTTGATATGTTTGCTCTGGAGCAAACAGCGCGTCTGGTAGAAGCACGCTTAGGCGATTACCGCGTGAAGGCTGAAGTCGTGGGCATTTCCCCTGGCCCCGTGATCACGCGCTTTGAATTGGATCTGGCTCCTGGCGTTAAAGCCGCGCGTATCTCTAACCTTTCACGTGATTTAGCAAGGTCACTTTCCGCTGTTGCGGTGCGTGTGGTGGAAGTGATTCCGGGTAAACCGTATGTAGGTCTTGAGTTGCCTAACAAGCATCGTCAGACAGTCTATTTGCGTGAAGTGCTTGATTGTGCGAAGTTCCGGGATAATCCATCACCGCTTGCAATTGTGTTGGGCAAAGATATTGCCGGCCAACCTGTAGTGGCTGACCTGGCAAAAATGCCCCATCTCTTGGTTGCGGGGACTACCGGCTCAGGTAAGTCGGTTGGCGTTAACGCCATGATTATCAGTATGCTGTACAAAGCGACACCGGAAGAGGTGCGCTTTATTATGATAGACCCGAAAATGCTCGAATTGTCGGTTTATGAAGGTATTCCACATCTGTTAACGGAAGTGGTTACTGATATGAAAGATGCCGCCAACGCCTTGCGCTGGAGCGTAGGTGAGATGGAACGTCGTTATAAATTGATGTCGGCGCTCGGCGTACGTAATCTGGCTGGTTACAACGAAAAAATTGAGCAAGCGGATGCGATGGGGCGTCCCATTCCGGACCCATTCTGGAAACCTGGCGATAGCATGGATATGACACCGCCAGTCCTGGAGAAACTGCCCTACATCGTGGTGATGGTCGACGAATTTGCTGACCTGATGATGGCAGTTGGTAAGAAGGTGGAGGAATTGATCGCGCGTTTGGCACAAAAAGCACGTGCCGCCGGCATCCATCTGGTACTGGCGACGCAGCGGCCTTCGGTTGATGTAATTACCGGATTGATTAAAGCCAATATACCAACACGTATTGCCTTTACCGTTTCCAGTAAAATTGACTCGCGCACCATTCTCGACCAGGCGGGGGCGGAATCGCTATTAGGGATGGGGGATATGCTTTATATGCCACCTAACTCGTCAATTCCAGTGCGCGTTCACGGGGCTTTTGTGCGCGATCAGGAAGTGCATGCTGTGGTGCAGGACTGGAAAGCGCGAGGCCGTCCACAATATATCGACAGTATTACTGCGGGCGATGAAAGCGAAGGTGGCGGTGCCGGTCTTGACAGCGGTGAAGAGTTGGATCCGTTGTTCGATCAGGCTGTTGCCTTTATTGTGGAAAAACGGCGTGCGTCAATTTCAGGAGTACAACGTCAATTCCGTATTGGTTATAACCGTGCGGCACGTATCATTGAGCAAATGGAAGCTCAGGGTATTGTTTCATCGCCCGGGCATAATGGTAACCGTGAGGTGTTGGCTCCGCCGTCACATGAAATGTGATAAATCACCCAACGCACTGTCTTAACCTGTAGTGCCCTCGGGCCAGGCTTGCCTGGCCCGTTGCTTATCTGGGTTTTGTCCCCATAATCTGTTCAGGAACGATTTCAGCAAATTCTCCTGTCAGGGGCGCACAACCCTGGCTATGTTTGTTCAGGCCATGCCGCATTTATTCGCGGGATAAAATAGTGTCAATAAGGAATCTGTTGTAATGAAAAAAATATTGCTCTCTTGCTGCCTGCTGACGTCCTTAATTTCTGCTGGTGCGCTGGCTGATGCTTCCAGTGATTTACAGCAGCGCCTGGATAAAGTTAAAAGCTTTCATGCCAGCTTTAGCCAAAAGGTTACCGATGCGACAGGTGCTTCAATTCAGGATGGCGAAGGTGAACTCTGGGTTCAGCGTCCAAATCTATTCAACTGGCATATGACGACGCCTGATGAAAGTATTTTAGTTTCAGATGGTAAAGCTCTGTGGTTTTATAATCCTTTTGTTGAGCAGGTGAGCGTGACGTCCCTGGAAGATGCCACCAGCAACACCCCCTTTATGCTGATTGCCCGTAACCAGTCCAGCGACTGGAAGCAATACAATATTAAACAGCAGGGTGATAATTTTGAGCTGACACCAAAATCCAGCGATGGAAACCTGAAACAGTTCACGATTAATGTTTCGGCAAATGGCACCATTAATCAGTTCAGCGCGGTAGAACAAGATAATCAGCGCAGCGCGTATACGCTTAAAACACAGCAAAATGGTGCCGTCAGTGCCGATAAATTTACCTTTACGCCACCGAAAGGTGTGACGGTGGACGATCAGCGTCAGTGAGGTTTGCGTGAGTAATCTGTCTCTGGATTTTTCCCATAATGAGTTTCAGCCACTGGCCGCCCGTATGCGGCCAGTGACGCTGGCGCACTACATTGGTCAGCAGCATCTGTTAGCACCAGGCAAACCGCTGCCGCGAGCAATTGAGGCCGGGCATCTGCACTCGATGATTTTATGGGGGCCTCCAGGGACGGGGAAAACGACGCTTGCGGAAATTATTGGACATTATGGTAATGCAGATGTAGAGCGTATTTCAGCCGTGACATCCGGGGTTAAAGAGATACGTGAAGCTATTGAGCGGGCGCGGCAGAATCGTAATGCGGGCCGTCGTACCATTCTTTTTGTTGATGAAGTGCACCGCTTTAATAAAAGCCAGCAGGATGCATTCTTGCCGCATATTGAAGATGGCACCATCACTTTTATCGGCGCGACCACTGAAAACCCTTCCTTTGAATTGAACTCGGCTCTTTTGTCGCGTGCGCGTGTATATTTACTCAAATCGCTCACCAGTGATGATATTGAAACCGTCCTGGATCAGGCGATGAAGGATGAGGAGCGTGGATATGGCAAGCAGGATATCGTATTGCCTGAGAACACCCGCCGCATGATTGCTGAACTGGTAAATGGTGACGCACGTCGGGCGCTGAATACGCTTGAGATGATGGCCGATATGGCTGAAATCAATGAGCAGGGTAAACGGGAACTGACACCAAAGTTAATGAATGAAGTTTCCGGTGAGCGTAGCGCGCGATTCGATAATAAAGGCGACCGTTACTACGATCTTATTTCGGCTTTGCATAAGTCGGTCCGCGGTTCGGCCCCTGATGCCGCACTTTACTGGTATGCGCGGATCATTACTGCAGGTGGCGACCCGCTCTATGTGGCGCGTCGTCTGCTGGCGATCGCTTCAGAAGACGTAGGTAATGCAGATCCGCGCGCGATGCAGGTGGCGATTGCGGCCTGGGATTGTTTCACACGCGTCGGCCCTGCCGAAGGGGAGCGTGCGATTGCTCAGGCGATTGTCTACCTTGCTTGTGCGCCGAAAAGTAACGCGGTCTACACCGCGTTTAAAGCGGCAATGCATGATGCGCGTGAAAGTCCTGACTACGATGTCCCCGAGCATTTACGTAATGCCCCGACTAAACTCATGAAAGAGATGGGGTTGGGGGCCGAGTATCGCTATGCGCATGATGAACCTAATGCTTACGCCGCTGGTGAGAGCTATTTCCCGAAGGAAATGTCGCAAACGCGTTACTATCAGCCGACCAGCAGAGGGCTTGAGGGCAAAATTGGTGAAAAGCTCGCCTGGCTAACTGAGCAGGATCAAAATAGCCCGACAAAACGCTACCGCTAAAACGGGTGTTGCGGTAAGGTTAGCAACGAATTCAACGCATTCGCAGAAAGTGCGGATGCGTCCCACCTTTCTTTAATTCAATTACAATAAGCACAGGATAAGCATGCTCGATCCCAATCTGCTGCGTAACGAGCCAGACGCAGTCGCTGAAAAACTGGCACGCCGAGGATTTAAACTGGATGTGGACACCCTGCGCTCCTTAGAAGAGCGTCGTAAAGTGTTGCAGGTCGAAACTGAAACTCTGCAGGCTGAGCGTAATGCCCGATCCAAATCCATCGGCCAGGCTAAAGCGCGTGGGGAAGATATCGAGCCGCTGCGTCAGGAAGTCAACACCTTGGGTGAAAGGCTGGATGCGGCTAAAAGTGAGCTGGATGCTTTGCAAAATGAAATCCGCGATTTCGCCCTGACGATTCCCAACCTCCCGGCCGACGGTGTTCCTCAGGGGAAAGATGATTCTGAGAACCTGGAAATCAGTCGCTGGGGTGAACCGCGCAAGTATGCCTTTACGGTACGCGATCACGTCGATTTGGGTGAAACACTTGGCGGGTTAGATTTTGCCTCCGCAGTTAAGCTGACCGGTTCGCGTTTTGTGGTGATGAAAGGGCAGATCGCCCGAATGCACAGAGCCCTGAGCCAGTTCATGCTTGATCTCCATACGGAGCAACATGGTTACCTGGAAACCTATGTGCCTTATCTGGTAAACCATGCTTCACTGTATGGTACTGGCCAGCTACCGAAATTTGGCGAAGATCTGTTTCACACCCGCCCGCTTGAAGAAGAGTCTGAAAGCAGCTACGCATTGATCCCTACCTCGGAAGTGCCACTCACTAATTTGGTGCGCGATGAGATTCTGGAAGAGGAAGCGCTACCGCTGAAAATGACGGCGCATACGCCATGTTTCCGCTCGGAAGCCGGATCGTACGGTCGTGATACGCGCGGCCTGATCCGTATGCACCAGTTTGATAAAGTTGAGATGGTGCAAATCACGCGTCCGGAAGCATCAATGGATGCGCTGGAAGAGCTCGTTGGGCATGCAGAAAAAGTTTTACAACTGCTAAACTTACCTTATCGCAAAGTATTACTGTGTACTGGCGATATGGGCTTTGGTTCGAGTAAAACCTATGACCTGGAAGTATGGTTACCGGCGCAGGACACTTACCGTGAAATCTCATCCTGTTCTAACATGGGTGATTTCCAGGCCCGCCGTATGCAGGCGCGTTGCCGCAGCAAGACCGATAAGAAGCCTCGCTTAGTGCATACATTAAATGGTTCCGGGCTGGCGGTAGGACGTACGTTGGTCGCCGTACTGGAAAATTATCAGCAGGCGGATGGTCGCATTGCGGTTCCTGAAGTTCTGCGTCCTTATATGAGAGGGCTCGAGTTTATCGGCTGATAGATTCTGAGCGAGCAGTGAATAAGCCTCTGATGTAAATCGGGGGCTTTTTTATGCAAATGGATATCTCTTTTACCGCCAGCTTTTGGCGATCAGGGCCTCTGCAGTACCTTTTTTTGACCATAAAGAAATATTTTCACCAGCAATAAATATTATGGATATGAACACAGCAATCCTTTTTTATTTAAATAAAATCATTGGGTTACTTTATTATTACTGGGTGAGTAATGACTCTCCATGCGATCATAGATAAAAAAAATAAATCGGTGGCGGGCAAATCGTGCTGTGGTCGATTTTTGCGCGTTGACATTAGCCTGAGTAATGGCAATATGCGCGCAAATTATCCTCTCATTTTGGCATTTCTACCCTATGTCCACTTGGTCACGCCCTGTCGTGTTGCTGCTTTGCGGCCTGCTTTTGCTGACAGTTTCTATCGCTGTGCTTAATACTCTGGTTCCGCTATGGCTGACACATGAGCTTTTACCAACCTGGCAGGTGGGTATGGTCAGTTCGTCCTATTATACCGGGAATTTGCTTGGGACATTGATGGCAGGCAAACTGATCAAACGTCTGGGGTTTAATAATACTTACTATCTGGCTACCATCGTTTTCGCGCTAGCAACTGCTGCATTAGGGCTAGGTAGCGGATTTTGGGTCTGGACGCTGTGGCGCTTTATGGCCGGTATCGGATGTGCCCTAATCTGGGTGGTGGTGGAAAGTGCCTTACTGTGTAGCGGGACATTGCGTAATCGCGGCCAGTTGTTGGCTGCATATATGATTATCTATTACATTGGCACAGTAGTGGGCCAATTGCTGGTCAGTAAAGTTTCAACGGAACTGCTGAATGTACTGCCGTGGGTAACTGGTGTAGTCATAGCCGCAATATTACCGTTAGTCTTCACAAGAGTAACGGCCAAAGGTGAGGATGAAGATGCCACCCCGGGACGGATGTGGCCAATGTTACGCCGCCGTAGCGCACGGTTGGGCATCAATGGCTGTATCATTTCCGGTATTGTACTGGGATCGCTATATGGGCTGATGCCGCTCTATCTTTCTCATCAAGGGATGAGCGATGCGAACGTGGGATACTGGATGGCATTGCTGGTGAGTTCCGGTATTGTTGGACAGTGGCCTATTGGACGATTAGCCGATCGCGTTGGCCGCTTGCTGGTGCTACGTGTCCAGGTATTTGTGGTAATCCTGGGCGCTATCGCGATGTTGAGTAATACGGCAATGGCACCGACGCTGTTTATTCTCGGGTGTGCAGGTTTCACTCTCTATCCCGTGGCGATGTCGTGGGCATGTGAAACTGTCGCTCATCATGAACTGGTGGCGATGAATCAGGCCCTGTTATTAAGCTATACAATCGGTAGCCTCGCCGGGCCCAGTATGACGTCCATGCTGATGCAGAACTACAATGACCGGTTGTTGTTTGTGATGATTGCCGTGGTGGCGTTGGTGTATCTGGTGATGCTGCTACGCAAAACCGACCGCCATGCTACACCGATTGCGCATGCGTAATTACTAACAAACAGGGCGCCAAACGGCGCCCTGTTTGATCATCACGCGGTGCTGGTTAATACATTACTTTATGGCCATATCCCTCAAGGATATGTTTGACCCGATCCATGGTTTCGGTTTTGGGGGGATGGACACCATCCAGCTTGTACTCTTCACCCATCGCGATCCACTTGTGCTTCCCTAATTCGTGATAGGGCAGCAGTTCGATCTTTTCAACATTTCCCATGTCGCGGGTGAATTCGCCCAGCAGATGTGCGGAGGCATCATCGTCAGAGTAACCGGGCACCACTACATAACGAATCCAGGTGCGGATCCCTTTCTTCGCGATATAGCGGGCAAAATCCAGCGTACGATGGTTCGATACGCCCACCAGGTTTTGGTGAATATCATCATTCATCTGCTTGAGATCGAGCATCACCAGATCGGTGACCTCCAGTAATTCATCAATAACGGGATCGTAGCGACGTACAAAACCGTTAGTATCAAGACAGGTGTGGATACCCTCCGCATGGCAGGCACGAAACCAGTCGCGAACAAACTCTGCCTGGAGAATTGCTTCTCCGCCAGAAGCAGTTACCCCTCCGCCTGAAGCATTCATAAAGTGGCGGTAAGACACCACATCTTTCATTAACTCTTCCACGGTAATTTCTTTGCCACCGTGTGTGTCCCATGTATCGCGGTTATGGCAATAAAGGCAGCGCATCAGGCAACCCTGGAAGAAAGTGATAAAACGGATACCCGGGCCATCTACGGTACCACAGGATTCAAAAGAGTGAATGCGACCGGTTACTGACATTGCGATGATATCTCCAAAGTGGTTCTGCTGCTCAGCAGGTTACGCAGTCTTTTTCTGCTGCGTTAAGTTTGAGTCTGTTTTGCCAGATACCTTGAGTATATACCTGTCAAACACGAAGTTGCAGGTAGATTGGACCGTGTAGCAGTATTGTCCGCGGGCAGCATCAGAACAGCGATTTCTGGCAAAGCAGGCTGATAAAAAGGCTCCACAATGGGAGCCTTTATTTACCCTGAAACTGTGGAAAATTACAGTGATTGGGTGAATGTGCGGGTAATTACGTCGTTTTGCTGCTCTTTGGTTAGCGAGTTAAAACGTACCGCATAGCCGGAAACACGGATGGTTAACTGCGGATATTTTTCAGGGTGATCCATCGCATCCAGCAGCATTTCACGGTTCATGACGTTGACGTTCAGATGCTGTCCGCCTTCAATATTAGCCTCATGGTGGAAGTAGCCATCCATCAGGCCAGCAAGGTTCGTTTTACGCACATCATCATCTTTGCCCAACGCGTTTGGTACGATAGAGAAGGTGTATGAAATACCATCTTTAGCGTAAGCAAACGGCAGCTTAGCAACGGAGGTCAGTGACGCTACGGCACCTTTCTGGTCACGTCCGTGCATCGGATTAGCGCCTGGTCCAAATGGCGCACCAGCGCGACGGCCATCCGGTGTATTACCGGTTTTCTTACCATAAACCACGTTAGATGTGATAGTCAGCACCGACTGGGTCGGTACGGCATCACGGTAGGTCTGCAGTTTCTGGATTTTCTTCATGAAACGTTCAACCAGGTCGCAGGCAAGGTCATCAACGCGTGAATCATTATTACCAAACTGCGGATATTCGCCTTCAATTTTAAAGTCAACAGCCAGTCCATCTTCATCACGAATGGTGGAAACTTTTGCATATTTGATAGCGGACAGTGAATCGGCTGCGACCGAAAGACCTGCGATACCACAGGCCATAGTACGATAAACATCGCGGTCATGTAACGCCATCAAGGACGCTTCATAACTGTATTTATCATGCATATAGTGGATGATATTAAGCGCGGTAACATACTGTTTCGCCAGCCAGTCCATAAAGTGATCCATACGCTCCATCACTTTATCGTAATCCAGAACGTCATCCATCATGGGTGCTTCTTTTGGACCGACCTGCATTTTCAATTTTTCATCCACGCCGCCGTTAATGGCGTAGAGCATGGTTTTTGCCAGATTGGCGCGCGCACCAAAGAACTGCATTTGCTTACCGACAATCATCGGGCTTACGCAGCAGGCAATCGCGTAGTCATCGTTATCGAAATCCGGGCGCATCAAATCGTCATTCTCATACTGAACGGATGAGGTGTCGATAGAGACTTTCGCTGCATATTTCTTAAAGTTCAGCGGCAGTTTTTCCGACCATAGGATGGTCATGTTTGGCTCCGGTGAAGGGCCCATGGTGTATAGCGTATTCAGGAAGCGGAAGCTATTTTTAGAAACCAAAGTACGGCCATCAACCCCCATACCTGCAAGAGATTCTGTTGCCCAGATTGGGTCACCGGAGAAGAGTTCATCGTACTCAGGGGTACGCAGGAAACGTACCATACGCAGTTTCATCACCAGGTGGTCGATAAGCTCTTGCGCTTCTTCCTCGGTGATTTTGCCTGCTTTCAAATCACGTTCTATATAGATATCAAGGAACGTGGAGACACGACCAAAAGACATTGCCGCGCCATTTTGTGATTTAACCGCAGCCAGATAGCCAAAGTAGGTCCACTGTACGGCTTCCTGCGCATTCGTTGCAGGGCCCGAGATATCACAACCATATTTCGCGGCCATCTCTTTAATCTGTGCCAGCGCATGATATTGGTCGGAGATTTCTTCACGTAGACGAATGGTCGCTTCCAGTTTAACGCCGTTTTCCAGGTCGTTTTGCAAAGAAGTAAATTGTGCCAGCTTATCCTTCATCAGGAAATCGATGCCATATAGCGCCACACGGCGATAATCACCGATGATACGCCCACGGCCATATGCATCAGGCAATCCGGTTAGCACACCTGATTTACGGCAGCGCAGAATATCTGGCGTATAGACGTCAAAGACGCCCTGGTTATGCGTTTTACGGTACTCGGAGAAAACTTTTTTCAGTGACGGGTCCAGTTCGCGACCGTAAACTTTGCAGGATCCCTCGACCATTTTGATACCGCCAAATGGAATTAGGGCACGTTTCAGCGGAGCCTCGGTCTGCAGACCGACTATTTTTTCCTGCGCTTTATTAATATAACCTGCATCATGCGAAGTAATGGTGGATGCTAAATCGGTATCAAAGTCTACCGGTGCATGCGTACGGTTTTCAATTTTGATGCCTTCCAGAACCTTTTCCCACAGAGCCGTTGTTGCAGCAGTCGCGCCAGCCAGAAAGGTTTCGTCCCCTTCATATGGGGTATAGTTTTTCTGGATAAAATCACGCACGTTGACGGCATTCTGCCATTCACCTTCGGCAAAGGTTGCCCAGGCGGAGGCCATTTTTTCATTATGCTCGGTCATGTGATACCTACCTTATTTTGTGGAGTTCTTTTGAGAGGCCATATCAGTGAAGAATGGCCAGTTTCAAATCAAATCATGTCAGGCACGATGCACTCAGTGCTTATCGTCACCGCGGAGATAAATAACCCAGTAGGTCAGTCCGACCAGCAAACCACCACCGATGATGTTGCCAATCGTTACGGGAATCAGATTATCAGTAATGAAATTAGCGACATTCAGACTGGGAAATTGTGCTGCGGTTGCCCCGGTCAGATGCCAGAATTCGGGTGAAGCAAAATCGCGGATGACGATTGCCATCGGGATCATAAACATATTGGCGATGCTGTGTTCAAAACCACTGGCGACAAACATCGCGACGGGCAGAATCATTGCAAACATTTTATCCATTAACGTATGGCCGGAATAGCTCATCCATACTGCCAGGCAAACCATCAAATTCGCTAGTATTCCAAGGCATACGGCCTCGATGAAGCTATGATGCATTTTGTGATCGGCGGTCTGGAGAACGTTTAATCCCCATGCGCCGTTTGCCACCATATGTTGCCCGGCAAACCAGATAAGACTGACAAAAAACAGCGCGCCGAATAGATTACCCACGTAAACGTTGATCCAGTTACGGGTCAGTTGCCCCCATGTAATACGACCACTTGCTTTTGCGACAACGATAAGTACTGTTGATGTGAAAAGGTCTGCGCCGCACACCACTACCAGCATCAAGCCAAGGGAAAAACAAATGCCGCCAACTAATTTTGACAGGCCATAAGGAATGTTAGCGGTGCCGGTTGTGGCCGTAATATAGAAAACAAAAGCGATGGAAATAAAGACACCGGCAGTAATGGCCAGAAAAAATGTGGTAAGAGGGCGCTTTGTGGCTTTGTAAACCCCCGCTTCTTCAGCCACTTTCGCCACTGCTGCGGGTAATAAAAGAATAAACGGATTGTCAGTTTTCACACTAACTTACTCCTGAAATTAGTCAGCAAATAGATACTAACAAAGGAGTATAGGGTATAAATTGATGTGGATCATATTGCCCCTGAGAATATACTGCAAAACACCCCATGGTAAGGTTGTTTTTTTGACTAACTCATTGAAAATAAACAATAAAAAATATTTTAATATGTATGAATATTTTTGAAGTTGGGGGTAAGCAACACAGCATAAACATAAAAAGTAATGTTGTATCATATTGACAAAAAACGCGCGGCTGGTGAGCAATTCGAAAGTAACGCTTTGCATAAGTGGCAACGTTAGCAGGGGACTTCAGCGCAACCTTGTGTCCTGAAAGATGAGGCTCATCCATGAACCTCATTGCTTCTGCAACCTACGCAAACAATAACTTTACGTTGGTCGATGGCTTCTTTTTTATTTCCAGTACTGCCGCTTGGCTCTCTGTAACTTTTCGTAAGCTGCGAGAAGAGCCTGGTGAGCCGGGAAGGCCTGAAGATCGCTGTCGACAGCCTGTAACCCATTGAAAGGCGCTTCACCACTGATAGCGGCAGAGGCGGCTTCTAAGGCATCGCTGCCATACATCCGCATGAAAGCATTGTGATACTGCAGAGGATCGCGCTCTTCTTCCTGAGAAAGCAGCAATAATGTTTGCAGACAACGGTAATAATTTGCACGCTCTGGCGTAAAGATCGAACTGTTAAATTCCATGGTCCACTCGGTCCAGATTAACGCCTGCTCGAGATCGCCACCAGCTAACGCCAACATTGCCTTTAATTCACCGATGCGCAAAGTATACCAGCCAGTATTTTTACCCGTTGCGATGCCGAGTAGTTCACGGACACGGGTAAAATCATCGTGTCCCTCTTCATCTAACTGCGCGATAAGGGCGAGGTAATTCTCTTTTTCCCATTGGCTGGCAGGCAAGGAGAGCAGCGTCTCGCGCAATGTGCTGCCCATGTTGTTATTGGCAAGGAGCAGATCTTCCGCAGGATAAATATCAGACATGCCAGGCACAATAATGCGGCAGGCATAGACATCCAGATGCTGATAATCAGCGATGTAGACTTCTTTATCCTCAGCTTTGAAGATCGCCATTAAAGTGGCAAATTCTTCTTCAGTTGAGCCATCAAAACGCCAGTCAACAAACGCATAATCGGCATCGTCTTTGAACATATCCCATGAAATAAGGCCACTTGAATCGATGAAATGTGTTTCCAGGTTAGCATGCTCAGCCACTTCTTCATCATCAAACGTTGGCGGTGTGAAAACGTCCAAATCCTTGAGGCCGCGTCCCTGGAGGAGCTCGGTTACGGTACGCTCAAGGGCAACGCCGAAATCGGGATGCGCCCCAAAAGAAGCAAAGCAGGTCCCGTTAGCGGGATTGAATAACACGACGCAGATAACCGGATATTTCCCCCCCAAAGAAGCATCGTACGCAAAAATAGGAAAGCCTTCAGCTTCCAGTCGATTAATGGCTTCAACTACGCCGGGATAGCGACTGAGCACTTCTTGCGGAATGGTGGGGAGGCTGATGGATTCGGCAATAATACGGTTTTTGATATAGCGTTCGAAAACTTCTGATAGCCCCTGAACACGCGCTTCATTCGCGGTATTCCCTGCAGACATCCCATTCGAAACGTACAGGTTGCCAATAATATTCATGGGAATGTAGACAGTCTGATTATCAGATTGGCGGGTAAACGGCAGTGCACAGATACCCCGATCGGCATTACCCGACTGAAGATCAATCAAATCGCTGGCGCTCAGTTCGTTTTCCGGATCGTAGAACTGCCGTAAACGCGCATCAAGAATGCCCGCAGGCAAACTTTCATCGTCCGTGAGCGGGAACCATTTTTCATTGGGGTAGTGAACGAAATCGCCGCCGGCGATAGATTCACCGAGCCAGAAGTCGGCAAAAAAGTAGTTGGTTGAAAGGCGCTCAAAATATTCACCCAGCGCGGAGGCCAATGCTGCTTTTTTGCTGGCCCCTTTACCATTTGTAAAACAGAGTGGGCAATCTCGGTCGCGAATATGCACTGACCAAACATGTGGTACCGGATTCAGCCAGGAGGCTTCTTCAATATTAAAACCAAGATCCTGCAGTTTTTGCTGAAAGCGTGCGATGGAATCTTCCAGCGCGGCATCTTTACCTGGGATGTAAGTTTGAGTCATGTTGCCCACTATTTAATGATGGCCTTAAAGCGCGCAATGATACGGGTTTTATGCTTTGTTCGCTATCCGGTTACATGAATATTCCTGCTGCCTATTATGCTATTTTCAAGGTCATTATGCCCTCGGGAATAATGGATGTCGGAAGCACACCACAAAATATCGTTGTATGTTGCAATTGCCTTACAAGCTGTTGCGAGACAGAGGGCAAAAATGTGATCTGTAGCCGATAAATGATTGCAGCCACCGGTGTGCAGTGATAAAACCGATACATCCGCCATACTTCAGGTTTCCTGCGCGCTGGCTACGTTATCCGGCTCTTCCTGGTTTTATCCGTTTCAGGGATGCAGCATAAAACGTTTAGATCTGTTGTTTACAGGTTTATTGTTTATCCTGGTGTCGTTTTCACGAACTGACTCTCGGGGATTCGTAGCGTTGCTATAGCCTGAATTTAGCGGTGGGAATGGAAGATGCATAATCGTTAGATTTGACAGTGGTGAGGGGAAATGACTCAGGTTTTCAATTTTAGCTCCGGTCCAGCGATGCTGCCGGTTGAAGTGCTTCGTCGTGCAGAACAAGAATTGCGCAACTGGCAAGGTTTAGGGACCTCTGTGATGGAAATAAGTCATCGCAGTAAAGAATTTATCCAGGTTGCAGAAGAGGCAGAAAAAGATTTTCGTGATCTGCTGAAAATCCCCTCCAATTATAAAGTTTTATTCTGTCACGGCGGCGCGCGCGCGCAGTTTGCTGCTGTGCCACTCAATTTGTTAGGGCTGGCAAAAACTGCTGACTATGTTGACGGCGGCTATTGGGCACAAAGCGCGGTAAAAGAGGCTGTTAAATACTGCGCGCCGAATGTGATCGACGCAAAAACCACTATTGATGGTCTGCGTGGCGTTACCTCGATGAACCGCTGGCAGCTAAGCGATGATGCTGCTTATGTGCATTACTGCCCAAATGAAACCATCGACGGTATCGCGATTCACGAAGAACCTGATTTTGGAGAGAAAGTCGTGGTTGCCGATTTTTCCTCCTCTATCCTTTCCCACCCAATTGATGTGGAGCGTTATGGCGTGATCTACGCTGGCGCGCAGAAAAATATTGGTCCAGCTGGTCTGACATTGGTGATTGTCCGTGAAGATTTGCTGGGCAAAGCCCGCCAGGAAACGCCATCAATCCTCGACTATCGCGTGCTTGCAGAAAATGATTCGATGTTTAACACACCGCCAACGTTTGCCTGGTACCTCTCTGGTCTGGTCTTTAAGTGGCTAAAAGAGCAGGGCGGGGTGGGTGAAATTGATAAACACAACCAGCAAAAATCTGACCTGCTGTATGGAATTATTGATAACAGTGATTTTTATCGCAACGATGTTGCAGTGGCGAATCGTTCACGCATGAATGTGCCATTCCAACTGGCTGATGCCAGCCTGGACAAGCTCTTTCTTGAAGAGTCCTTTGCGGCAGGATTGCATGCACTGAAAGGGCATCGTGTTGTTGGCGGTATGCGTGCTTCCATTTACAATGCGATGCCGCTGGAAGGTGTGCAGGCGCTGACGGATTTTATGGCGGATTTTGAGCGCCGCCGTGGCTAATAACTGTTAAATCACTGGCTAATGAAGCAAACCTCGCCTGCTGCGAGGTTTGTTACTTCATCGGTAAATCGGTCTGATGCTCTTCTGCCACAGTGTTATGCCACTTTAAACATTATGGCTGGAGTGCAATTGTTATATGGAGAATAGGCTTCGGATGCAGGAATCCCTGACGTTACAACCCATTTCGCGTGTTGACGGCACCGTTAATTTACCCGGCTCTAAAAGCGTTTCAAATCGGGCACTACTGCTCGCCGCACTGGCTCAGGGGACCACTCGCCTGACGAATTTGCTGGATAGCGATGACGTAAAACATATGCTCAACGCGCTGAGCGCGCTTGGGGTAACCTATACGCTTTCCGACGATCGTACTTTTTGCGAAGTGACCGGCCATGGCGGTCCATTGCATGCTGATAAACCACTGGAACTGTTTTTAGGTAATGCCGGCACGGCTATGCGCCCACTGGCTGCCGCACTCTGCCTGGGGGCGAATGATATTGTACTGACCGGTGAACCGCGCATGAAAGAGCGTCCCATTGGGCACCTGGTGGATGCGCTGCGCCAGGGGGGGGCTGGGGTAGATTATCTTGAGCAAGCGGATTATCCGCCAGTGCGTATTAAAGGCGGCTTTAGCGGTGGTGAAGTTACCGTAGATGGCAGTGTCTCCAGCCAGTTTCTCACGGCGTTATTAATGACTGCCCCTCTGGCCCCAAGGGATACAACGATTGTCATTAAAGGGGATCTGGTTTCGAAACCCTATATTGATATCACGCTGCATTTAATGAAATCCTTTGGTGTGAATGTCGATAACTATGATTATAAGACATTCCACATCCGCGGTAGACAGCAATACCAGTCACCGGGTGATTATCTTGTTGAAGGGGATGCCTCTTCTGCCTCCTATTTTCTTGCCGCAGCGGCAATCAAGGGTGGCACCGTACGCGTTACCGGGATCGGCCGCAATAGCGTCCAGGGCGATATTCGTTTTGCAGACGTGCTGGAGAAAATGGGCGCAGTCATTGAATGGGGGGATGATTATATCGCCTGCCAGCGTGGCGAACTGAATGCCATCGATCTTGATATGAACCATATTCCTGATGCCGCGATGACGATTGCAACAGTTGCTCTGTTTGCAAAAGGTACCACGGTGATGCGCAATATTTATAACTGGCGTGTCAAAGAAACCGATCGCTTAGCTGCAATGGCGACTGAATTGCGTAAGGTTGGTGCTGAAGTAGAAGAGGGGCACGACTATATCCGTGTTACGCCCCCAGAGACGATTAAATACGCTGAGATCGGTACCTATAATGATCACCGTATGGCAATGTGCTTTTCGTTAGTGGCACTTTCTGCAACACCGGTCACCATTCTCGATCCAAAATGCACGGCAAAAACCTTCCCGGATTATTTTGAACAGTTAGCACGCATTAGTCAGCAGGTTTAAATACTCAAACCGTCGTGGTTCCACCCGCGACGGTTGACGTTTTTGAACAACCTTATTTGCTTCCCTACCGCGAACTCATCTGAATCTGCCGATTATTTCATACAAGTCTATGCTTAAGGGTAACTATCGGCCCTATAGCAGCGTATAATGCGCGGCGATATTTGGCTGTCATGCAGATAGCCATGAGATTTATAGCGACAGGAGAAAAAGATGACGGCAATAGCCCCGGTAATCACCATTGATGGTCCAAGTGGTGCGGGTAAAGGCACGCTGTGCAAAGCAATGGCTGAAGCGCTGCAGTGGCATCTGCTGGATTCGGGCGCGATATACCGTGTTTTAGCCCTCGCTGCGCTGCACCATCAGGTGGACATCGAATCGGAAGAGGCTCTTGTGCCGATTGCAGCACATTTAGATGTGCGTTTTTTATCCACCGACGGCGTTATGAAGGTGATTTTGGAAGGCGAAGATGTGTCTGCCGAAATCCGTAGCCAAAACGTGAGTAATACTGCGTCTAAAGTGGCGGCGTTTCCCCGCGTACGTGAGGCTCTCCTGCGGCGCCAGCGTGCATTCCGCGACGCGCCCGGCTTAATTGCTGATGGTCGGGATATGGGGACGGTGGTTTTTGCTGATGCGCCAGTAAAAATCTTTTTAGATGCCAGCTCCGAAGAGCGTGCACACCGACGTATGCTACAGTTGCAGGAAAGTGGCTTTAGTGTTAACTTTGAGCGCCTTTTATCTGAGATAAAAGAACGCGACGATCGCGACCGTAATCGGGCCATTGCGCCTCTGAGGCCCGCAGAAGATGCTCTGATTCTGGATTCAACCAGTATGAGTATCGAGCAGGTAATCGAAAAAGCACTACAATATGCTCGCGAGAAGCTCGCTTTGCCGCAGGCTTAGTCGCAACGTTTTTAGAACCCTGTGATATGGACGTCATGGGGCATGTGAAACAACCCCACCCGTCAGGATGTCAGGTGGACGTTAAATTGAAGAATCCATAAGATTATCAATATGACTGAATCTTTTGCTCAACTATTTGAAGAATCCTTAAAAACAATCGAAACCCGCCCGGGTTCCATCGTTCGTGGCGTTGTTGTCTCTATTGACAAAGACGTTGTTCTGGTTGATGCGGGCCTGAAATCTGAATCTGCAATTCCTGCAGAGCAGTTCAAAAACGCAGCCGGTGAACTGGAAATCCAGGTTGGTGACGAAGTTGACGTTGCTCTGGATGCAGTAGAAGACGGCTTCGGTGAGACCCTGCTGTCCCGTGAAAAAGCTAAACGTCACGAAGCTTGGATCACGCTGGAAAAAGCTTACGAAGAAGCTGAAACTGTGGTCGGTATTATCAACGGCAAAGTTAAAGGTGGCTTCACTGTTGAGCTGAACGGTATTCGTGCGTTCCTGCCAGGTTCACTGGTTGACGTTCGTCCGGTTCGTGACACACTGCACCTCGAAGGTAAAGAGCTTGAGTTCAAAGTTATCAAGCTTGACCAGAAGCGTAACAACGTTGTTGTTTCCCGCCGTGCGGTTATCGAATCTGAGAACAGCGCAGAGCGCGATCAGCTGCTGGAAAACCTGCAGGAAGGCATGGAAGTTAAAGGTATCGTTAAGAACCTCACTGACTACGGTGCATTCGTTGATTTGGGTGGTGTTGACGGCTTGCTGCACATCACTGACATGGCATGGAAACGCGTTAAGCATCCAAGCGAAATCGTCAATGTTGGCGATGAAATCAATGTCAAAGTTCTGAAATTCGACCGTGAGCGTACCCGTGTTTCTCTGGGTCTGAAGCAACTGGGCGAAGATCCATGGGTTGCTATTGCTAAGCGTTATCCAGAAGGGACCAAACTGACTGGTCGTGTTACCAACCTGACTGATTACGGCTGCTTCGTTGAAATCGAAGAGGGCGTTGAAGGTCTGGTACACGTTTCAGAAATGGATTGGACCAACAAAAACATCCACCCATCCAAAGTTGTTAACGTTGGTGATGTCGTGGAAGTGATGGTTCTGGATATCGACGAAGAACGTCGTCGTATCTCCCTGGGTCTGAAGCAGTGCAAATCTAACCCATGGCAGCAGTTTGCAGAAACCCACAACAAGGGCGACCGCGTTGAAGGTAAAATCAAGTCTATCACTGACTTCGGTATCTTCATTGGCCTGGACGGCGGCATCGACGGCCTGGTTCACCTGTCTGATATCTCCTGGAACGCAACCGGAGAAGAAGCCGTTCGTGAATACAAGAAAGGCGACGAAATCGCAGCTGTGGTTCTGCAGGTTGACGCAGAGCGCGAACGCATCTCCTTGGGCGTTAAGCAACTGGCAGAAGATCCGTTCAACAACTACATCTCTCTGAACAAGAAAGGTGCAATTGTTAACGGTAAAGTCACTGCAGTTGATGCCAAAGGTGCTACAGTTGAATTAGCTGATGGCGTTGAAGGCTACCTGCGTGCTTCTGAAGCTTCACGTGACCGCGTTGAAGACGCAACTCTGGTACTGAACGTTGGCGACGATGTTGAAGCCAAATTCACTGGTGTTGATCGTAAAAACCGCGTTGTAAGCCTGTCTGTTCGTGCAAAAGACGAAGCTGACGAGAAAGATGCTATCGCTACTGTTAACAACAAACAGGAAGAGACTACCAACTTCTCTAACGCTATGGCTGAAGCATTCAAAGCTGCGAAAGGCGAGTAATCGTCCTGCGTATTGGGTGGTGTAAGCCACCCAAAATCGGTAGTTAGCTGTCAGACCTTTTCCATTAGGGATTAACCGGAGGATTTATGACCAAGTCAGAACTGATTGAAAGACTTGCCGGCCAGCAGACTCATATTCAGGCGAAAGTCGTTGAGGATGCGGTTAAAGAGATGCTTGAGCACATGGCCACCACGTTGGCTGAAGGCGAGCGCATTGAAATCCGGGGATTCGGCAGCTTTTCTTTGCATTATCGTGCGCCTCGTACTGGTCGTAACCCTAAAACGGGTGACAAAGTGGATCTGGAAGGTAAATACGTTCCCCACTTCAAACCAGGTAAAGAGTTGCGCGACCGAGCAAATATCTACGGTTAAGCAGCCGCTAAGCGGAAATAAAAACGACACTCAGGTGTCGTTTTTTTTTGCGCTGCTTCTCGCATCATGCGTGTCCACAGCGCGGCATTGCATTTTTTCTTCTGAATACGGCCCGTATAATAGTGCGGCGGTGGATGTTTACCTGAGCTATTTTTGTCACCCTTGCTGAAACGTTATCACTGCAGGGATTGCGCAATGGCAACAACTTTCACGCAGCTATCATTGAGCATTATCCTCGGTACTTTACCGATAAGCGTCCTGCCTGTCTTACCTACTGAGCAGCAGATGTGTCTGCTGGCTATTGCCGTAGTGCTGTTATGGTTAACACCATGGCAAATCAGCCGGTCGTTAGCGCTTTGCCTGATGATGTTTATATGGTCAGCAACTTCAGCACAGCAGGTTCTGACCTCAATTACAGCGCTGACCCGTCAGCCAATCGTCGCGGAGGTAAAGCTCGGTAGCTTCACGAAAGACAACGAGCGAATGTCTGTACGTTTAATCCGGGTCAACCAGCGCATTATTTTTCCTCCCCTTTACGTAACATTAAATAATGTACGGCTTGACGCTGAACTGTGCGCTGGACAGCGTTGGTTAATGACGTTGCGTTTGCGGCCCATCCACGCACGCTTGAATGAAGGCGAGTTTGACCGCCAGCGTTTCAGCCTTGCCAGAAATAGCCCACTTACTGGGCGAATCGTGGAGGCGAAACAACTCAGCGCCTATTGTGGCTGGCGACAAAGAATTATCACGAAGGCACAGGCGCAATACCAGCATCGCCCTTGGCATAGCATCCTTACCGCACTGGCCTTTGGTGAGCGTAGTGACGTTACCACGCGGCAAAATCAGCTGTTGCGTGAAACGGGGACTGCGCATCTGATGGCGATTTCAGGCATGCATATCGGACTTGCTGCCGTACTGGGTTGGATGGCGGCGCGGGGTATACAATTTTTTTTCCCCGCGGTGTGGCTGGGATACCGTTTTCCTTTTATCGTCAGTTTGCTGGCGGCTGCGGGGTATGCATGGCTGGCGGGTAATAATCCTCCCTCGGTACGTGCAATGGCAGCACTATCAATATGGGGAATAATTCGCTTGTCCGGTATGAACTGCAATAGCTGGCAGGTCTGGAGCCTGTGCATTGGAGGAATTCTGCTATTCGAGCCGCTAACAATTATTTCCGACAGTTTATGGCTTTCGGCGTTAGCCGTGGCCTCGCTACTAGTTTGGTATCAGTGGTTTCCCCTACCTAAAGCCCTTGCCTTTAAAAAACGCTGGTTCCTGCTTCAACTTGCACATCTGCAAATTGGTATCATGCTTTTATTGATGCCTATACAGGTTTACCTTTTTCATGGCGTCAGTTTGACCGCGCTGATCGCCAATATGTTTGCTATTCCTGTTGTCACCTTTATCACGGTCCCCCTCATTCTTACCGCTATACTGCTGCCGGTTTCTCCTGTGGGACCCTTACTTTGGTGGCTGGCTGATCGTTCGATTGCGGTGATCTTTACGGGGTTACAGGCTCTTCCTGCGGGATGGATTGCGATAAATCACGATGGGGCCATTCTCAGCGTATTTTGCTGGCTACTACTGGCTGCGCTACGTTTTAGCTGGTGGCATAGCGCTCCGATCACGCTTGGCAGTCTGGTACTGGTTTCGTTTTACTGGAGGTATCAGTTGCCAAAACCCGATTGGCGTATTGATATGCTGGATGTTGGGCATGGGCTGGCGCTGGTCATTTCGCGTGAAAATAAAGCGATTCTTTATGATACAGGGAATCGTTGGCCGTCGGGCGATATCGGTGAGAGGGTGATCGTGCCCTGGTTACGATGGCAGGGGATTGAGCCGCAGCAAGTAATCCTCAGTCACGATCACCTTGATCATACTGGTGGGCTGGAGAGTATACAGCGTGCCTACCCTCGGCTACGTGTTCGAAGCGCACTGCTGCGTGACGAGCATTTGCCTTGTATTGAGGGAGAGAAATGGCAATGGCAAGGGTTACAGTTCCGCGTACTCTGGCCTGAAGCGCTGGGTGTACGCCGAGGCAACAATGACTCTTGCGTTGTATTGATTGATGACGGGAAACATCGGGTTTTATTAACAGGCGATCTGGAAGCGGCGGCAGAACTAAAACTCATGGCAAAGTATCGATCACTATTGCAGGCTGACATCATCCAGGTACCGCATCACGGAAGTCGAACGTCTTCCTCTGCACCGTTACTACGTGCTGTGAAAGGGAAGGTTGCTTTGGCATCGGTTGCGCGCTTTAACGCCTGGAAGTTGCCAGCAAAAAAAATTATTCATCGTTACGAGGAAAATGACTATCAATGGCGTGATACTGCACTTTCAGGACAATTAAGCGTTCGTTTTTTCAACGAAAAATGGCAGGTTATGGGGATGAGAGAGCAAATATTGCCACGTTGGTATCATCAGTGGTTTGGCGTACCCAGGGAATCCAGGTAGAATGAGCGGCTATTTCAAACAATGCTGGTTATATAATGCATCAAGATAAAGATCTCTCGACATGGCAAACATTCCGTCGCCTCTGGCCGATGATCGCGCCACACAAGACGGGGTTGATGGTGGCAGCAATAGCGCTGATCATCAACGCGGCTGGCGATACTCTAATGTTGTCACTGCTGAAACCTTTACTCGATGACGGTTTTGGGAAAGCGGATAAATCCGTACTTATCTGGATGCCTTTGGCCGTCATTGGCCTTATGCTGATCCGCGGTGTGACGAGCTACATCTCCAGTTACTGTATCTCATGGGTGTCGGGTAATGTTGTTATGAACATGCGCCGTAACCTGTTCAGCCACATGATGGGCATGCCTGTCGCCTTCTTCGATCAGCAATCCACAGGCACGTTGCTGTCGCGGATAACCTATGATTCGGAGCAAGTCGCCTCTTCATCTTCAAGTGCACTGGTAACGGTTGTACGTGAGGGTGCCTCGATCATAGGCTTATTCATCATGATGTTTTGGTATAGCTGGCAGCTGTCGCTAATTCTGATCGTGCTAGCACCCGTTGTTTCTTTCGCTATCCGCCTGGTATCAAAACGCTTTCGCAATATAAGCAAAAATATGCAGAACACCATGGGGCAGGTGACAACCAGCGCTGAGCAAATGCTCAAAGGCCACAAAGAGGTATTGATCTTTGGTGGGCAGGAGGTTGAAAGCAATCGCTTTGCCCAGGTGAGCAACAGAATGCGTCAGCAAGGTATGAAGCTGGTTTCTGCCTCATCAATATCCGATCCGATTATCCAGTTAATCGCCTCTTTAGCATTGGCATTTGTTCTGTATGCAGCCAGTTTCCCTAGCGTGATGGCAACCTTAACGGCCGGGACCATTACGGTGGTTTTCTCCTCAATGATTGCATTGATGCGACCACTAAAGTCGCTGACTAATGTCAATGCCCAGTTCCAGCGTGGTATGGCAGCATGCCAGACGTTGTTCTCTATTCTGGATAGTGAGCAGGAAGTCGATACCGGCAAGCGTGAAATCGAACGCGCTAAGGGCGATATTGAGTTCCGCAATGTGACCTTTACTTACCCTGGCCGGGACACGCCCGCGCTCCGTGATATCAACCTGACGATTCCTGCAGGTAAAACCATTGCACTTGTCGGGCGTTCAGGCTCAGGAAAATCAACCATGGCCAGTTTGTTGACCCGTTTTTACGATATTCAGCAAGGTGAAATCTTAATGGATGGCTGTGATCTGCGGGAATACACGCTCTCTTCATTGCGTAGCCAGGTTGCTCTGGTGTCACAAAATGTGCATCTGTTTAACGACACCATCGCCAATAATATTGCCTATGCCCGCAGCGAAGAGTATAGCCGCGAAGAAATTGAGCAGGCTGCCATCATGGCTCACGCGATGGATTTCATCAAAAAAATGGACAATGGCCTGGATACTGTCATTGGTGAAAATGGCGTACTGCTTTCCGGCGGTCAGCGCCAGCGTATTGCCATTGCTCGCGCGCTGCTGCGTGATTGCCCAATCCTGATTCTGGATGAGGCGACTTCCGCACTGGATACTGAATCCGAGCGTGCAATCCAGTCAGCACTGGATGAGCTGCAGAAAAACCGTACTTCACTGGTCATCGCCCACCGTTTATCCACAATCGAAAAAGCGGATGAAATTGTCGTTGTAGAAGATGGTTATATTGTCGAGCGCGGAACTCATGAAGCGTTACTCAGCATGCGCGGTGCCTATGCTCAGCTCCACAAGATGCAGTTTGGTCAATGATTGAGCGTATCTGGAGCGGGCGTTCGCCGCTTTATTTGCTGTTACTGCCTCTTAGCTGGCTTTACGGGCTAATCAGTAATCTCATTCGCTTAAGTTATCAGTCAGGTTTTCGCAGCGTCTGGCGAGCCTCGCTGCCGGTCGTCGTCGTGGGGAATTTGACCGCTGGCGGCAATGGTAAAACGCCGGTAGTGGTGTGGTTGGTTGAGCGTTTAAAGCAGGAAGGCATACGGGCTGGGGTGGTTTCACGGGGATATGGCGGTAAAGGAGCGAAGTATCCTTTACTGCTTGATAGCGAAACGACAACGGCGCAAGCAGGCGATGAGCCCGTGCTCATTTTTCAGCGTACAGGCGTGCCCGTAGCGGTATCACCAATACGAAGCGATGCCGTTAAAGTGCTACAGGCTAGCGGTAAGGTTGATGTCATCATCACCGATGATGGTTTACAGCACTACGCACTGGCGCGTGATTTTGAAA
This sequence comes from [Pantoea] beijingensis, assembly GCF_022647505.1. Lineage (NCBI taxonomy): Bacteria > Pseudomonadati > Pseudomonadota > Gammaproteobacteria > Enterobacterales > Erwiniaceae > Erwinia > [Pantoea] beijingensis. The sequence continues at coordinate 2,498,524 of NZ_CP071409.1, read as the reverse complement.
TTGTGGTCGTGGATGGGCAACGGCGTTTCGGCAACGGCTGGTGGCTTCCCGCGGGTCCTATGCGGGAGCGTGCAGGGCGGTTAAAAAATGTTAATGCCGTTATCGTGAATGGCGGGCGAGCAAAATCGGGAGAACTTGCTATGCAACTGCAACCACGGGCAGCCATCAACCTTAAAACACGTGAAGCTAAACCGCTGAGTGAATTAACACCGGCAGTGGCAATGGCCGGCATTGGTCATCCACCACGTTTCTTTGCGACTTTAGAGCAGCAAGGTGTCAGGTGTATTAAAAAGGTTGCTTTTGCCGATCATCAAACGTTGAGTGAGGCAGAGCTTGCCGCACTCACCCCCCACAAGGAGGTGCTGCTGATGACAGAAAAAGATGCTGTGAAATGCCATCATTTTGCGCATGAAAATTGGTGGTATGTGCCTGTTGATGCAGCGTTTTCTGACGGCGCTGCCGCATCACTGATCTCACAAATCAAAACATTATGTGCTTGAAAGTATTGTCATCGCTCAGTCAGGCCATAAGCGAAAGATCACACTAAACGCGTTGCCTGCTTAACATGCCTTGCCTCCGGTAACAAAATGCATATTGTTACCGGAGAAAGCAGAACAACGCAGCTTGCAATGGGATGAACGATGTCAACACTCGAACTTTCATTGGCCAGCGCGCGTCATCTTCATCTCGCCGCACAATCTCTGCTCCGGTCACCCCCTGAAAAAGCACAGTATCCGGATATTCTGGCCGCAATTCGTCAAATGTCACTGTTGCAAATCGATACCATTCATGTAGTGGCACGTAGTCCTTATTTAGTCCTGTTCAGTCGCTTAGGCGCCTATCCCGAAGCTTGGCTCGAGCAGGTATTAAAAGAAGGTAAGGTATTTGAATACTGGGCACATGAGGCCTGTCTCATTCCAACAGGCGATTTTGCTCTGCTGCGGCATCGCATGCTGAATCCTGCTAGCCAGGGCTGGAAATATAATACCGATTGGGTTAAGCAACATAGCGCAGAAATTAAGGCGCTACTGGAGCATATAGAAGCGAAGGGGCCGGTCAGATCCGCTGATTTTTCCACGACCACAGCACAAAAAAACGGATGGTGGGCATGGAAACCCTATAAGCGACACCTGGAAAATCTGTTCACCGCCGGGGAGTTAATGGTCAGTGAGCGGCGCAATTTCCAGAGGGTGTACGATCTGCGTACGCGCGTGCTTCCTGACTGGAATGATGTTTTGCATAGCTTGAGCGAACAGGATGCAGTACAGCAAATGTTATACAACAGTGCAGAGAGTCTTGGCATCTTTAAGGCTGAATGGCTGGCGGATTATTATCGCCTGAAGCGTGCCCCGATCGCCGCCACCCTTGCGAAATGGCTGGAGAGTGGTGAGGTGATTGTGGCCAATGTTGAAAAAGCAGGGAAGATGTATTTGCATCACAGCCTGCTTCCGTTGTTGGATAAACCGCTTCGTGCCACGCATAGTACGATTTTGTCACCGTTTGACCCGGTAGTGTGGCATCGGCGTCGGGCACTGGAACTGTTTGATTTTGATTATCGCCTTGAATGTTACACTCCAGAATCAAAGCGAAAATTTGGTTACTTTGTACTGCCAATTTTACATCGTGGTGCATTAAAAGGTCGGCTGGATGCAAAAATGCACCGCAAAGAAAAAATTCTGCTAATCAAAGGGCTATGGATAGAGGAAGGGATAAAAGTGACATCTGTGCTGGTGAGGGATATCTGCCAGGTGATAACCCGCTTCGCCCAATGGCAGGGCGCGGAGCGCGTTTGTATTGATTATGCACCCGATGCGTTTTTCACGCACGGCAGTCGGCAATGGCGCATTGTTAATCCAGAAAAAGAGTAGTGCGGTTGTTTTCTTGTCCTGGTGCATTGCGGGCAATAACTTTCCGATGCTCGCCTATGTTATGCTTTGCCTTCTGACGAACTGGGTCCATTACGGAGGAACCATGGATCACCGTTTACTTGAAATCGTTGCTTGCCCGGTTTGTAACGGCAAGTTGTATTACAACAAAGAGCAGCAGGAATTAATTTGTAAGCCGGATGGCTTGGCTTATCCGGTACGTGATGGTATTCCAGTGTTGCTGGAGGTTGAAGCTCGCACAATGACAATGGAAGAGACGAATCCATGAGTTTTGTTGCTATTATTCCTGCCCGCTTCGCCTCCACTCGCCTGCCGGGTAAACCACTGGTTGATATTCATGGTAAGCCGATGGTGGTTCATGTTATGGAACGAGCAATGGAATCCGGCGCCGATCGGGTGATTGTCGCTACCGATCACGTGGATGTTGCGGCGGCGGTGAGAGCTGCAGGTGGAGAAGTTTGCATGACGCGTGTCGATCATCACTCAGGCACCGAGCGGCTTGCAGAGGTTATTGAGCATTATGCTTTTTCGGATGAGACGGTGGTGGTGAACGTACAGGGCGATGAGCCAATGATCCCCCCGGTGATTATTCGTCAGGTGGCCAATAATCTGACGAAATCATCCGCAGGCATGGCGACGCTTGCCGTGCCAATTGAGACGGCCGAAGAAGCTTTCAATCCAAATGCGGTTAAAGTGGTGATGGATGCGCAGGGTTACGCACTTTATTTTTCACGTGCAACCATCCCCTGGGATCGTGAGCAATTTGCAACTTCTCGTGAAATTATCGGGAATGCGTTCCTGCGCCACATTGGGCTGTATGCCTATCGCGCCGGTTTTATCCGCCGTTACGTGACTTGGGAACCAAGCCAACTGGAGCAAATCGAACTGCTTGAACAGCTGCGAGTGCTTTGGTATGGCGAAAAAATTCATGTCGATGTTGCCCAGGCAGTACCCAGCGTGGGCGTCGATACGCCTGAAGATTTGCTGCGCGTACGTGCAGCGATGCAGTAATCTACCGGGGCCTTTCTGGCCCCGAGCATGATGTTAACATCATTACGCTCTGCGTTATCCCCCACTTTTTGTGACGAATTTGATCTGCAGCGATGACGCCACGCACTCGTTGGCACATGATGGACAATATGATGATGCTGACGGAAGGTCATATGGAACATTTACGCGCCGAGTTAACGCTGGTATTAGGTGAACAGATAAGCCGGCTGGAGCCAATATCCGAGCCGCCTTTTGCCCGTCTTTATGCGCTCTATGACCGTAACGGAAATGCGATGCCGTTGATGGCAAAGTGTTTTCGCAGCCAGGGGATCGCCGCACAAGAGGCCTGTAAGCTCTCGATGCTGGCGCGTGACGGGGCGGTAAAAGTGCCCGGGGTATATGGCATGGTGTTGAGCCAGCATCAGCCCCGGCATGAAATTCTGCTCATTGAGCGGATAGGCGGCGTTTCCGTGGAGGCTCCGGCGCGAACACCCGAGCGGTGGCAGCAGTTACAAGAGCAAATTGTCGAGGGAATTCAGGGATGGCACCGTATTGACAGCCATGGACTGGTTGGCACCGTTGACAGTACCCAGGAAAATGGCTGGGCAAACTGGTATAAACAGCGTGTTGAAGTGCTCTGGTCAACGTTGAGTAATTTGAGTCCACCATATCTAACGCTCGCCGATCGCCAAATTTTATATCGCAGTCGTGACGCATTATCGCTGTTGTTTACCGATTTTGATGACGGGTGTGTGCTGGTCCATGGCAATTTAACACTGGGAAGTATGCTAAAAGACGTCCATAGCGACCAACTGTTAGCGATGATAAACCCGGGCATGGTGCTGTGGGCTCCACGGGAGTACGATCTATTTCGTCTGTGTGAGGCTGGAGCCCCCGAAGCACTGCTCAATCGCTACCTCGAACGCATGCCGGTGGCGGAATCCTTCGTTTGTCGTCGCTGGCTCTATGCCCTGTGGGAGTCCGTCGCCCGAATTGTTCACACCGGCGAATTTGACCGTCATCGATTCAATGTGGCCGCTGCTGCACTACTCCCCTGGTTGGGGTGAGGGAATATCATCGCGTTTGAGCCATTGCCATAAACGGCCTAATGTTTCATACCCGGCACGATCGCTATGATTAAGCCAGAGTGGTGCAGGAATCGCTTTTTCCCACCCGTTTAATGGTGAGGTGATCGCCAACTGATTCGCCGGAGCAGGAATGGGATTCAGTCCCTCATCATGAAAAAAACGCATCGCTCTAACCATATGATTGGCTGATGTTACTAGCAAGAAGGGGCGATCGCCGATCGCTTTCTTCACTTCATAGGCTTCCTGTTCGGTATCACGCGGTTTATTTAGCGTCATAATCGCTCCAGCCGGTACCCCTAATGACTGTGCCACGCGTGAACCTGCCTCGGCAGTGCTCACCGGATTATTTTTTGCCGGTGCCCCTGTAAAGATTAATGTCGCACCAGGATTCTCTCGCCACTGGCGCACGCCCTCAACCAATCGGGGCAAACTATTACCGATCAGGTTTGAGCCGGGTGCCCAATCAGGATTCCAGGTATAGCCGCCCCCGAGAACCACGATAAAATCCACTTTTTGACCACCGTTCCAGGTGGGGTAACGATCCTCTAGGGGGAGCAGCAGACGGTCCGCCACGGGCTGCAGGCTGATTAACAGCAGGATTAACCAGGCGGAAGAGAGTATAATTTTACCCGTTTTCTGCCAACGGCTGAACCAGAGCAGAAAAATCGCGATTGCCATAATTATAAGTAGAAAAGGCAAGGGGAGCAGCGCTGCACCAATGACCTTTTTGAGCGTAAAAAGCATGAAAACGGACTCCTTTTGTCCGAAAAAACATCATCTAAAAGCGAAGCGATGACTGAAAGGTTCATTCTTCGTCAGTGTATGCCAAAATAGCCGCTTTGTTGACGGCGAAATCTCAGGAGCTAAGCCCATGCAGGATCGCAATTTTGATGATATTGCTGAGAAATTCTCACAAAACATTTACGGTACCACTAAAGGCCGTATTCGTCAGGCGATCCTGTGGCAAGAATTGGATGCGTTATTGACTACGCTACCTCCGCGTCCGTTGAACGTGCTGGACGCAGGTGGTGGTGAGGGGCAAACCGCCAGTAAACTCGCTGAGCAAGGACACCAGATACTGCTTTGCGACCTTTCAGCGGAGATGCTGCAGCGCGCCAGGACTCATGCTGAAGAAAAAGGTGTGAGCAACAACATGCAATTTAAACAAATTAGCGCGCAGCAGGTCGGTCAACATTTGGATAAGCCAGTCGATCTGGTATTGTTTCACGCGGTGCTTGAATGGGTAGCTCAGCCGCAGGAGGTTTTGGCGGCGTTGTATAAGGTGCTGGAGCCGGGTGGCGTGCTATCCCTGATGTTTTACAATCTGCATGGCTTAACGCTGCGTACGCTGACGTTAGGTAATTTCGGCTATTTACAGGCTGACCTGCGCAAGCGTAAGAGAAAAACCTTATCTCCCGATTATCCGCGAGATCCCGATCAGGTCTATGCATGGCTACGCGAAATTGGCTTTATCATTGAGCGTCGTGCTGGTATTCGTGTATTCCATGACTACATGCGTGATAAAGAGAAGCAGATCGAACGATTTGAGGATGTACTGGCAATGGAGAAGCGATTTTGCCGGCAGGAGCCATTCTTAAGTTTAGGGCGTTATATCCACGTCACAGCGCGGAAACCCATTCAGAAGGACGTACTATGAGTGAATTTTCCCAGACTGTACCGGAACTGGTTGCCTGGGCGCGAAAAAATGATTTTTCCGTCTCCCTGCCTACCGAACGTCTGGCATTTTTGCTGGCCATCGCCACGCTCAATGGCGAACGTATGGATGGCGAAATGAGCGAAGGCGAATTGATCGATGCCTTTCGCCATGTCAGCAAAGCGTTTGAGCAGACCCACGAAACCGTACTGGTGCGCGCCAATAATGCTATCAATGATATGGTACGGCAGCGTCTGCTTAACCGCTTTACCAGCGAGCTGACCGAAGGCCATGCCATTTATCGTCTTACGCCGCTGGCTATTGGCATCACCGATTACTATATTCGGCAGCGTGAGTTTTCAACCTTACGTCTGTCGTTGCAGCTGTCGATCGTGGCGCAGGAACTAAAGCGGGCGGCGGATGCTGCGGAAGAAGACGGCGATGAGTTCCACTGGCATCGTAACGTTTTTGGCCCGCTCAAATATTCGGTAGCCGAAATTTTTGACAGTATTGATATGACACAGCGCATCATGGACGAGCAGCAGCAGGCGGTGAAAGACGACATCGCTAAGTTGCTCAACCAGGACTGGCGGGCGGCGATCTCCAGCTGTGAATTGCTGCTCTCTGAAACCTCCGGCACGCTACGCGAGCTACAGGATACGCTGGAAGCTGCTGGCGACAAGCTGCAGGCCAACCTTTTGCGTATCCAGGACGCGACCCTGAACAGTCCCGATCTGGGCTTTGTCGATAAGCTGGTATTTGATCTACAGAACAAGTTGGATCGGATTATCAGTTGGGGACAACAGGCAATCGACCTGTGGATAGGTTACGATCGTCACGTGCACAAATTTATTCGCACCGCTATCGATATGGATAAAAACCGTGTCTTTGCTCAGCGCTTACGTTTGTCAGTGCAGAACTACTTTGAGCATCCCTGGGCACTGACCTATGCGAACGCTGACCGTCTGTTCGATATGCGCGACGAAGAGCTGGCACTGCGAAACGAAGAGGTGACTGGCGAGCTGCCTTCTGAGCTTGAGTACGAAGAATTCAATGAAATTCGCGAACAGCTTGCAGCCATGATTGAAGAAGCATTGAAGATTTATAAAGCACAGCAAAAACCGCTCAATCTGGGTATGGTGATGCGTGATTATCTGGCGCAATATCCGCGTGCACGTCATTTTGACGTGGCGCGCATTGTTGTCGATCAGGCCGTGCGTTTAGGCGTGGCGGAAGCAGATTTCTCAGGCTTGCCAGCAGAGTGGCAGGCCATTAATGATTACGGAGCCAAGGTACAGGCACATGTCATCGACAAATATTGAACAAGTGATGCCGGTTAAGCTGGCGCAGGCCCTGGCAAATCCGATTTTTCCAGCGCTGGACAGTCAGCTTCGTGCGGGAAGGCATATTGGCATTGACGAGTTAGATAATCACGCTTTCCTGATGGATTATCAGGAGTATCTGGAAGAGTTTTATACGCGTTATAACGTTGAGTTGATCCGTGCACCGGAAGGTTTCTTCTATTTACGCCCACGTTCTACCACGCTTATCTCTCGCTCGGTGCTTTCTGAGCTCGATATGATGGTGGGCAAAATTCTTTGCTACCTCTATCTCAGTCCTGAGCGACTGGCTAATGAGGGAATTTTTACCCAGCAAGAACTATACGATGAACTACTGAGTCTGGCAGATGAAAGTAAGTTGTTAAAGCTGGTCAATCAACGTTCCACCGGTTCTGATCTCGATCGCCAAAAACTGCAGGAAAAAATGCGCGCATCCTTAAATCGCCTGCGCCGTCTTGGCATGGTGTGGTTTATGGGTAATGACAGCAGCAAATTTCGCATTACCGAGTCGGTATTCCGCTTCGGGGCCGATGTCCGCAGCGGTGATGATCCACGTGAAGCGCAGCTGCGCATGATCCGTGATGGTGACGCGATGGCGATTGAAAACGATGCGGCCCCGCGTGAGGATCAGGAAGAGGGTGAAACCGAAACCGACGGCAATACGGCAGACAATCCGGAGGATGAACAGGAATGATTGAACGCGGAAAATTTCGCTCGCTGACGCTGATTAACTGGAATGGTTTTTTTGCACGCACCTTTGACCTGGACGAGCTGGTTACGACGCTCTCCGGCGGAAATGGTGCCGGTAAATCGACGACCATGGCGGCCTTTATTACCGCGTTAATTCCTGATTTAACGCTGCTGCATTTTCGTAACACCACAGAAGCCGGAGCGACTTCAGGTTCTCGTGATAAAGGCTTGCACGGTAAATTGCGTGCCGGCGTCTGTTACTCCACGCTGGAGGTGGTTAACTCGCGTCATCAGCGGGTAATCGTTGGGGTGCGCCTGCAGCAGGTGGCTGGACGCGATAAGAAAGTCGATATCAAACCGTTCAGCATTCACGGTCTGCCCTCGTCGCTGAATCCTACAGAAATTCTGACTGAAACGGTTAATGAACGTCAGGCCCGTGTATTACCATTGAGCGAGCTGAAAGAGCGCCTTGAAGCTATTGAAGGCGTGCAATTCAAACAGTTTAACTCGATCACCGATTATCACTCGCTGATGTTTGATTTGGGGATTGTGGCGCGCCGTTTGCGCTCTGCTGGCGATCGCAGTAAATATTACCGTTTGATTGAAGCCTCGCTGTATGGCGGCATCTCCAGTGCGATTACCCGTTCACTGCGCGATTACCTGTTGCCTGAAAATGGCGGTGTTCGCAAAGCGTTTCAGGATATGGAGGCGGCGCTGCGGGAAAATCGCATGACGCTTGAAGCGATTCGTGTCACGCAGTCCGATCGCGATCTGTTTAAGCATCTGATCTCTGAAGCGACCAGCTATGTTGCTGCCGATTATATGCGTCATGCCAACGAGCGGCGTATTCATCTGGATGGCGCATTGCTGCTGCGTAGCGATCTGTTTACCAGCCGTAAACAGCTGGCATCGGAACAGTTCCGCCATATTGAGATGGCACGGGAACTGGCCGAGCATAATGGCGCGGAGAGCGACCTGGAAACCGATTATCAAGGTGCCAGCGATCATCTCAATCTGGTGCAGACCGCGATGCGGCAGCAGGAAAAAATCGAGCGCTATGAATCCGACCTCGATGAGCTGACTTATCGTCTGGAAGAACAGAATGAAGTCGTTGGTGAAGCCCGTGACGTACAGGAAGAGAACGAAGCCCGGGCAGAAGCGGCGGAGCTGGAAGTCGATGAGCTGAAGAGCCAACTTGCGGATTATCAGCAGGCACTTGACGTGCAGCAAACCCGCGCGATTCAGTATCAGCAGGCGTTGCAGGCCTTACAACGTGCGCAATCTCTCTGTAACCTCCCTGAACTCTCCATTGATAACGTAGACGAGTGGCTGGAAACGTTCCAGGCGAAAGAGCAGGAAGCGACAGATAAGTTGCTGATGCTTGAACAAAAAATGAGCGTGGCGCAGGCTGCGCACAGCCAGTTTGAGCAGGCGTTTGAATTGGTGAATAAAATTGCCGGTCCGGTCAGCCGCAGTGAGGCCTGGCAAACGGGCCGTGAGCTGCTGCGTGATGCGGCAAATCAGCGTCATCATGCTGAGCAACTTCAGTCACTGCGCATGCGCCTTAGCGAAATGGAGCAGCGCCTCCGTGAGCAGCAAGAAGCAGAGCGTTTACTCAATGAATTCTGCAAGCGCCAGGGCCAGCAGTATGACGCCAGTGAGCTTGAGTCCCTCCAGCGGGAGCTGGAGGCACAGATTGAGCAACTTACACAAACTGTTTCTGATGCGGGTGAACGTCGGATGCTGATGCGTCAGGAACTCGATCAGATCCGCGAACGCGTCAACACTCTGACCGCTCGTGCGCCGCACTGGCTCGCGGCTCAGGAAATCCTGACGCAGCTAAGTGAGCAGACCGGGCAGCCGCTGGAAAGTAGCCAGCAGGTCACCGAGTTTATGCAGCAGTTGCTGGAACGCGAACGTGAAAGTACGGTAGAACGAGATGAGATTGCGGCGCGTAAACGTGATATTGAAAAACAGATCGAGCGCCTGAGTCAGCCTGGCGGTGCGGAAGACGCAAGGCTGAATACCCTGGCCGAACGTTTCGGCGGCGTCTTGCTGTCCGAAATTTATGATGATGTCACCATTGATGACGCACCTTACTTCTCGGCGCTTTATGGCCCGTCCCGGCATGCGATTGTGGTGCCGGATCTGTCGCTGGTACGTGAACAGCTGGATGGACTGGATGAGTGCCCTGAAGACCTTTATCTGATTGAAGGGGATCCGCAATCCTTTGATGACAGCGTCTTTAGTGTGGAAGAGCTTGAAAAAGCGGTGGTGGTTAAGGTTGCTGAACGTCAGTGGCGCTACTCGCGTTTCCCAAAAATCCCGCTGTTTGGTCGGGCAGCGCGTGAAAACCAGCTTGAGTTATTGCATGTCGAGCGTGAGCAGCTGGCTGAAACTTATGCCACGCTGTCATTCGATGTGCAGAAAACCCAGCGTTTACATCAATCCTTTAGTCGTTTTATTGGCAGTCACCTTGCGGTTGCTTTCGAAAGCGATCCTGAAGTGCAGATCCGCCAGCTTAATACGCGTCGCACCGAGATTGAGCGTGGATTAACCAGCCATGAAAGTGAGAATCAGCAGCAGCGCCACCAGTTTGAGATGGCGAAAGAGGGTGTCGCGCAATTAAACCGGTTACTGCCGCGCGTCACGTTGCTGAATGATGAAACGTTACCGGACCGCTGTGAGGAAATTCGCGAGCGGCTGGAGGAGTCCCAGGAAGCGTCGCGCTTTATCCAGCAGCAGGGTAATAACCTGGCGCGGCTGGAGCCTATAGTCTCAGTACTGCAAAGCGATCCCGAGCAGCATGAGCAGCTGAAGGCAGATTATCAGCAAGCGCAACAGACACAACGTGATGCCCGACAGCAAGCCTTTGCATTGACTGAAGTGACGCAGCGTCGTGCCCACTTCAGCTATGTTGATTCTGCCGGCATGCTAACCGGCACCAGCGATCTTAACGAGAAACTGCGCCAGCGCCTTGAGCAGGCAGAAGCGGAGCGTGCCCGTGCACGCGATCGCCTGCGGCAGCATCAGGTTCAGCTGACGCAATATTCGCAGGTGCTGGCTTCTCTGAAAAGCTCGTATGATGCGAAGCGAGATATGCTGAAAGAGCTGAATCAGGAAATGCTGGATATCGGCGTGCAGGCTGATGCTTCCGCCGAAGAGCGGGCACGTATTCGCCGTGACGAATTATACAGCGCGCTGAGTAATAACCGTGCCCGCCGTAATCAACTGGAAAAACAGCTGACGTTCTGTGAAGCGGAGATGGATGCGCTTCAGAAGAAATTACGCCGGCTGGAACGCGATTATCATCAGAATCGTGAGCAGGTCGTAACAGCGAAAGCGGGCTGGTGCGCGGTGATGCGTATGGTGAAAGACAACGGTGTCGAGCGTCGTTTGCACCGGCGTGAACTGGCATATATGGGTGGAGATGAACTGCGCTCAATGTCGGATAAGGCGTTGGGGGCGCTGCGTCTGGCGGTGGCGGATAATGAACATCTGCGTGATGTTTTACGCATGTCGGAAGACCCTAAACGGCCTGAGCGTAAGATTCAGTTTTTTATTGCGGTCTATCAGCACCTGCGTGAGCGTATTCGCCAGGATATCATCCGCACAGACGATCCTGTGGAAGCGATTGAGCAGATGGAAATTGAGCTTAATCGCCTGACCGAAGAGCTCACTGCACGCGAACAGATGCTGGCGATCAGCACTCGTAGTGCATCGAATATTATTCGTAAAACCATTCAGCGTGAACAGAACCGTATTCGTCAGTTGAACCAGGGCTTGCAAAGCGTCAGCTTTGGTCAGGTGCGCAGCGTGCGTCTGAACGTCAATGTGCGTGAGGCACACTCTGTCCTACTGGATGTGCTTTCTGAACAACATGAGCAGCATCAGGATCTGTTTAACAGTAATCGCCTGACCTTCTCTGAAGCACTGGCCAAGCTGTATCAACGCCTGAACCCACACATTGATATGGGGCAGCGAACGCCGCAGACCATCGGTGAAGAGCTTCTGGATTACCGCAATTACCTTGAAATGGAAGTTGAGGTTAACCGAGGGTCCGACGGCTGGTTACGTGCAGAGAGTGGCGCGTTATCAACGGGTGAAGCGATTGGGACCGGGATGTCGATTCTGGTGATGGTGGTACAAAGTTGGGAAGAGGAATCTCGTCGTTTGCGTGGTAAGGATATTTCGCCTTGTCGCCTGCTGTTCCTCGATGAAGCGGCGCGTCTTGATGCAAAATCCATTGCAACCTTATTTGAGCTTTGTGACCGGCTTGAAATGCAGTTAATTATTGCAGCGCCGGAAAATATTAGTCCGGAGAAAGGAACGACGTATAAACTCGTACGTAAGGTTTTCCAAAACACCGAGCATGTGCATGTTGTTGGGCTGAGAGGCTTCTCTGCCGATCCTGCTCCGGGCCACGTATCATCAGACGCGGCAAACCTACCGGGTCTGGAAAACGGAAAATCATCTGCACAGATATAGTAAAACATTCGTTCAGGTATTAATCTACTTAACGGCATTTGCGTTAATCCACGCAAATGCCGTTTTCGTTCCTATACTTACAACAATGATGAATGGTTCGACGAGAAATGTCGGTATTACAGTTAACAGGGGGCAAAGGATGTTGCTGGCTCATTTTATGTCGTTAAAAAAAGTGGTTCTGGGGTGTTGCATTGCACTCAGTTTCACTCATGCGTACAGCGCAGATGCTGCACTCAACTCAACCCCAACTTCAGCCTCAGCGATAGCTGGTAGTAAGATGACTGTCGCTCAGAGTCAGTCGAAAATAGTTGCTACGATGCCGACGGGTAGTAAACCTTTTTACCTGGGATCCCTTGCCTCGCTGTATGCGGCGCATAATATGCAGCCAATGTGGCAGGATCGGGACGCCGTTCAGCAATTTCAGCAGCAGTTAGCTGAGGTCGCAATTTCCGGTGTTCAGCCTCAATTTACGCAGTGGATCAAAGAGTTAACTAATCCCGAAATCAGCGGTATGGCGCGGGATATTGTGCTGTCAGACGCCATGCTCGGCTATCTACAGTTTGTCTCCAGCGTACCGACACAGGGGGAAAGCTGGCTCTACAGTAATGTGCCTTATAAAATGGGGCTGCCGCCGGTTTCTGTCATTAACCAGTGGCAGTCCGCCGCGGTCTCCAGTGGCTTACGCAACTTTGTACTCACTCTAGCGCCACAGCACCCGCAATATTCGCGTATGCACGAGGCACTAAAAACGATGCTTGCGGATAACCATCCCTGGCCTCAGCTCATGGATAAACAGACGTTACGTCCGGGGCAACTCAGCCAGGATGTCCCGGCACTGCGAGAGATTTTGCAGCGTACAGGTATGCTTTCGGACAGCAGCATTGTTCATAAATCTGTCCAGGATGGTATCGACAGCCCGCAACCCGAAAATACGGTGGTTGCACCATCGGCAACTGATACCAACGATCTGGCGGCAGATACGCCAGCCAGTGCCGGTAACGTAGAAGCCTCGCCAGCGGTAGAAAGCAGTGTGGGCGATAATATTTACACTCAAGATTTGGTTGAGGGTGTGAAGCGTTTCCAGCAGTGGCAAGGACTGGAAAGCGACGGTGCTATTGGGGTAAGAACACGTGAGTGGCTGAATGTTTCGCCTCAGATTCGTGCATCATTGCTGGCATTGAATATTCAGCGTCTTCGTTTGCTGCCGGATGATATGCATAATGGCATCATGGTGAATATCCCTAATTATTCGCTGGTCTATTATGCTAATGGTAATGAAATTTTATCCTCAAGGGTTATTGTCGGACGCCCGGATCGTAAAACGCCACTGATGCGTAGTGCGCTGAATAATGTCGTGCTGAATCCGCCGTGGAATGTTCCGACCTCTCTGGTACGGCGCGATATTATTCCGAAAGTAAAACAGGACCCTTCTTATCTGTATAAACATGGCTACACGATGTTGTCAGGATGGAGTAGTGATGCCAGCGTTATCGATCCTTCAATGATTGACTGGAGCATGGTTTCTGCATCTTCATTCCCGTATCGCCTACGCCAGGCTCCGGGGGCGACCAACTCGTTGGGGCGTTACAAGTTTAATATGCCTAGCTCTGATGCGATTTATCTTCACGATACGCCAAATCATGGCCTTTTTCAGAGGGATATTCGGGCGTTAAGTTCTGGCTGTGTCAGGGTAAATAAAGCGTCAGACCTTGCAAATTTACTGTTGCAGGACGCTGGCTGGAATGACACGCGAATTTCCGGCAAGCTCAAAGAAGGGAATACCCAGTACGTGTCTATTCGGCATCGTATCCCTGTCAATCTCTATTACCTGACGGCATGGGTTGCTGATGACGGCAAACCCCAGTTCAGAACAGATATTTACAATTATGATGAAACGGCCCGATCCGGCGCTCAGGTGCTGGCGCGCGCAGGGCAACTGTTGCTTTAGTTGTTGAAAATACAGCCGCTGTTGCACAGCGGCCTTCTTAACACCGATCCTGAAAAAACGCGCTGAAATGGGATCCTGCGCTACTTTTCTGTTCGACGGGATGACGAATGCTGATCTGGGCGTTAAGGTTCGGTTTTGTGTACTTTTTGCACATTTTTTTATTTTTCTGCAGGTAATCGCAATTCATGAATACATTTGATCCATATCGTCGTAAGTGGCTGGCGTTAGGCGGCGCGGCGCTTGGCGTTGCATTACTTCCGAGTAAGGCTTTAGCATCATTATCCACTTCACGTCCGCGCGTTCTCACCCTTAATAACCTCCATACCGGTGAAAGCCTCAAAACTGAGTTTTTCAATGGGAAAAGCTATGACAAGGATGAATTGGCGCGTCTGAATCATTTTTTTCGCGATTACCGGGCAAATAAGATTAAAAGTATCGATCCTTCGTTGTTTGATCAGTTATATCGCCTGCAGGCCATGCTGGATACACGTAAACCCGTACAGTTAGTTTCTGGCTACCGTTCGCTGGTGACCAACAATAAACTACGATCACACAGTAAGGGCGTCGCAAAGCACAGCTACCATACGCTAGGACAGGCAATGGATTTCCACATTGAAGGCATCTCTCTGAGCAATGTTCGCAAAGCTGCATTAAAAATGCGGGCTGGTGGTGTAGGATACTACCCCAGCAGTAACTTTGTGCATATTGATACCGGCCCGGTTAGAACCTGGTAGGGTAGTAAAACCTGACAATGCAGTTTTGTCGGTAATGGAGAGGTATGGATTATCAAATTATTCCGGTGACGGCGTTTGCCCAGAATTGTTCACTTATTTGGTGTGCAGACACCCGCCAGGCGGCGATTGTTGATCCCGGCGGTGACGCGGCGAAAATCATTGATGCAGTTAACCAGCAAGGTGTCCAGATCACGCAAATTCTGCTCACGCATGGGCATCTTGACCATGTAGGAGCTGCGGCAGAATTAGCTGCACACTATGGTGTGCAAGTCATTGGTCCGCATAAGCTGGATACCTTCTGGCTGGATGGTTTACCTGCACAAAGCCGAATGTTTGGTCTGGCTGAATGTCGTCCGTTAACGCCGGATCGCTGGCTGGAAGAGGGCGACAGGGTGCTGGTGGGGAATATTACGCTAGATGTATTACACTGCCCAGGGCATACGCCGGGCCATATCGTCTTTTACGACAAGCCAGGACGTCTGTTAATCTCCGGGGACGTCATTTTCAACGGTGGTGTGGGACGTAGCGATTTCCCTCAGGGCAATCATCAAGCGCTGATACAATCCATTACGAATAAACTGCTGCCGTTAGGGGATGATGTGACTTTTATTCCTGGTCATGGACCGATGTCAACGTTAGGCCATGAGCGGATTTCTAACCCGTTTCTGCAATAAAAAATAGGCCCTTGATTAGGGCCCATTTTCCCTGTCACGATCTCTGTGCCTTACAGAACTGCGACGATCGCTTCGCACAGCGGTGCCATATTATCTGGCGTCATGCCGGCGACATTCACACGGCCTGAATTAACCGCATAAACCGCGAACTCTTCACGCAAGCGAATAACCTGATCTTTGGTTAACCCACTGAATGAGAACATACCATTTTGGTTAATAATAAAGCTGAAATCGCGGTTTGCCCCTTTCTCCTGCAGCGTATTGACGAAAAGTTGACGCATACGGTGGATACGCTGACGCATATCGGTAAGTTCCTGTTCCCAGATAGCACGAAGTGCATCGTTACCAAGAATAGTTGCAACAACGGCGGCGCCATGTGCCGGTGGATTAGAGTAGTTAGCGCGGATCGTCGCTTTCACCTGGCTAAAAGCGGTGTCGGCCTCGCGAGCTTGTGCCGCGACCAGAGTAAATGCGCCTACACGTTCATTATATAAACCAAAATTTTTAGAATAAGAGCTGGCTACAATCAATTCTTTATGTTTTGCAGCAAAGATGCGCAGGCCTTCCGCGTCCTCTTCAAGACCCCGTGCGAAGCCCTGATATGCAAAGTCGAACAGCGGGAGCCATCCGCCTGCCAGGGCGAGTTCTGCCAACTTCGCCCATTGTTCTGCCGTTGGGTCAATACCCGTTGGGTTATGGCAGCATCCGTGGAACAGGACGACATCACCTGCTTTTGCTGCTTGTAGGCTGGCAACCATGCCATCGAAGTCCAGTCGATGATTGATTGCGTCATAATACTGATATTCGCAGACTTCCAATCCGGCTGATGCAAAGACGTTCTTATGGTTTGGCCAGCTCGGATTGCTTACCCACACGCGCTTAACCGGCGTTTGGGTGGCAAGAAAATCAGCAGCCACACGTAAGGCACCGGTACCTCCTGGCGTTTGTGCAGTGCGGGCGCGTTTATCGGCGATGATCGCGTTATCTTTACCAAAGAGCAGAACCTGAGTACAACTGGCGAAATCGGCAAGACCATCAATGCTTAGATAGTTTTTGGTGGTTTCATTTTCCAGCAAGAATTGTTCTGCTTTTTTCACACTGGTTAACACTGGCGTTTTGCCTGTTTCATCTTTATAGACGCCAATCCCGAGATTAATTTTAGTAGGGCGGTCATCGGCGCGGAAAAGATCGGCTAAACCAAGAATAGGATCGGCGGGTGCAGCTGCAATGTTTTCAAACATAGGAGAGGTCCATAAGCGTAATTTAAAGCGAAATGAAGTCTCAGGTTAACGCCAGAAGGCGTAAATGCCAACCGTTTGCGATAAAAAGAAAATAAGAAAAATATCGCTGTGCATAAAAGAAAAAGCAGGACCGAAGTCCTGCCTTATTCAGCGAATAGAAAGCGTTAATTCACCTTCAGAATGCGCAATTAGAACTGGTAAACCAAACCAACCGCAACGGTGTCGTCGGTGTTCAGACCCAGAGGGTTGTTGTCATTCAACTGGTTGATCTGATAATCAACATAAGTAGACATGTTTTTGTTGAAGTAGTAGGTTGCGCCAATATCGATATATTTGATCAGGTCAGCATCGCCAACGCCCTCAATCTCTTTACCTTTAGACTGTACGTATCCCAGTGACGGACGTAAGCCGAAGTCGAACTGATACTGAGCAACTACTTCGAAGTTTTGTGCTTTATTGGCAAAGCCGTTAACCTCGGCAGTGTTAATGGTGCCAGAAATTGGCGTTGCGTTACGGGTTTCACCGTACATAGCAGCCAGATAAATATTGTTTGCGTCATATTTCAGCGCGGTTGCCCAGCTTTGTGCTTTATCACCATGGCCCAGAGCAGTTGGCGCATTCTGAAGATCGGTACGGTCAGATTCGCCATAAGCACCGACAATAGCGACGCCGATTGGAGAGGTATAAGTGGTTGACAGAGCGTAGCCGTCACCATTAGCACGACGGATATCCGGACGATCGTTTTTGCCCTGGTACTGTACGGCGAAATCCCAGCCATCAACCAGACCAAAGAAATTGCTGTTACGATAAGTGGCTACGCCGGTAGAACGACCAGCGAGGAAACCGTCGGAATAGGCTGAGTCACCGCCGAATTCTGGCATCATATCGGTCCAGGCCAGCGCATCGTAGATCACGCCATAGTTACGACCATAATCCAGAGAGCCCGCGTCACCAAATTTCAGGCCAGCAAAGCCAAGACGAGTTTTATTACCGTTTTGCGCGTCAGAACCTTCGGAGTTGTTTGCCTGGATGTTGTATTCCCACTGACCATAACCGGTCAGTTGATCATTAATTTGTGTTTCACCCTTGAAGCCAAAACGAACGTAAGATGTATCGCCATCGTTACTATCGTTATCAGAAAAATAGTGCAGGCCTACGGCTTTACCATAAAGGTCCAGTTTGTTGCCATCTTTATTATAGATTTCTGCTGCATTTGCTGCACTGGCAGCTAATAAGGCGGGGATTACTACTGCGAGAATGTTGCGCTTCATCATTTAATTATTACCCTCATTGGAGTTTATTGGACACCTGCCACTGCCGTCAAAAATTCTTTACAGAACCATGAAGATAGTTTGGTGTCTTCCTGTGTCTGAAGGCATCTTTCCATTCAAAGCACGCTTAATCTACCCACAAAGTGCTACAAATATCCCAACTTTGTTTCATAAAGAAAATTTGTATTTCTAAATGTAAAAAACAAGGAACTTTGTGAGACAATTCAAAATTTACAAAAATAAAAAAAGGCCAGCAGAGCTGGCCTTACTATATATATGAATTTATTATACTTAATGCTGAATATTAGAAACTTGCATTGCGAGGTGTACGTGGGAAAGGGATAACATCTCTTACATTTTGTACGCCAGTGACATAAGCGATTAACCGTTCGAAACCTAATCCGAATCCAGAATGAGGAACGGTGCCGTAACGGCGAAGGTCGCGATACCACCAGTAGTCTTCTTTATTAAGTCCCATTTCGTCCAGACGAGCATCAAGCACATCAAGCCGCTCCTCGCGCTGGGAACCACCAATAATTTCACCGATTCCCGGGGCTAATACGTCCATCGCGGCAACTGTTTTTCCGTCATCGTTCAGGCGCATGTAGAACGCTTTTATATCTTTGGGATAGTTTTTTACCACTACCGGCGCTTTAAAGTGTTTTTCGGCCAGATAGCGCTCATGCTCGGAGGAAAGATCGATGCCCCATGCAACATCATTTTCAAACGCCTGGCCTGATGCCAGAAGAATGTCAATAGCGTCGGTATAATCCACCTGCGCGAAATCTGTGGTTACAAAGCGCTGCAGACGAGAAATGGCTTCTTTATCCACACGCTCGGCAAAAAAGGCCATGTCATCAGCGCGTTCATCCAGTACGGCCCTGAAAACATATTTCAGCATTGCTTCTGCGAGTGCGGCAACATCATCCAGTGAGGCAAATGCAACTTCAGGTTCCAGCATCCAGAACTCAGCCAGGTGTCGACTGGTGTTAGAGTTTTCAGCACGGAACGTTGGACCAAATGTATATACTTTGGATAGCGCTGATGCATAAGTCTCGCCGTTTAACTGACCCGAAACCGTCAGGAAAGCCTCTTTACCAAAGAAGTCTTCACTAAAATCGACTTTACCCTGTGCATCACGCGGCAGGTTTTCCATATCCAGCGTGGAAACACGGAACATTTCACCGGCACCTTCGGTGTCGGAAGCCGTAATTAACGGCGTGGACACCCAGAAATAGCCGTTTTCATGAAAGAAACGGTGCAAAGCCTGAGCCAGCGTATGGCGAACACGGGCAACGGCACCAATTAAATTGGTACGCGGACGTAAATGCGCGACTTCACGTAGATATTCAATGCTGTGACGTTTAGCCGCCATCGGATAGGTATCGGGATCGTCAACCCAACCCACGACTTCAACCGATGTTGCCTGAATTTCAAAGCTCTGACCTTCACCAGGAGAGGCGACGACTTTCCCGGTAATGATGACAGAGCAGCCAGTGGTCAGGCGCAGTACTTCTTCCTGATAATTATTCAGAGAATTATTTACGACAGCCTGAACGGGATTAAAGCAGGAACCGTCATAAACGGCGACGAAGGAAATACCAGCTTTTGAATCTCTTCGGGTACGTACCCAGCCGCGTACGGTGACTTCGCTATCCACCGCGACTCGGCCATGCAGTACATCCGCTACAGGCGCTACGCTCATAAATTTCTCTCTTTAATATGATCTGATTTTAAAAAAATGCCCCTGAAATTTGGGGTATTGCTATGTTACTTGCCGTCGGGCAGGACACAAGAAGAATTCACTGTCGGAGGCGAGATTTCTTGAGAGGATTGAATGAAATAGCGCGGAAGGCCAGATCGGAGGTGAATGGTTCTCCCCTCCGATCTGACAGATTAGCTGGCTTTTTTTACCAAAGGTAGATCAAAGGCTTTACGTAATGCGCGGACAAAGGCTTTATCCTGACAAATAGTTTTACCTGGACTATCGGACAACTTAGCCACAGGTTTGCCGTTGCACTCTACAAGTTTAATCACGATATTCAGGGGCTTAACCTCAGGAATGTCGCACGTAAGGCGCGTACCAATACCGAAGATCACGTTGGCTCGCTGACCAAAATGGCGATAAAGGCTTACGGCTTTTTCAAGGTTAAGATTATCGGAAAATACCAGGGTTTTAGTCTGGGGATCGATACCTAGCCGCTGATAATGCGTGAGCGCCTTTTCCCCCCATTCAACCGGATCGCCAGAGTCATGACGTAACCCTTGATAGCGATGAGCAAACCCCGGACCAAAATCCCGTAAAAATGCATCCATAGTAATGCAGTCCGTCAGTGCAATACCTAATTGGCCATTATATTCGTCAAGCCAGGCCTGCAGCGCTGCACGCTGACTATTCGCTAATACCGGACTAATCTGCTGGTGTGCCTGGAACCACTCATGCGCCTGGGTGCCGACGGGCATAATATTGAGTTCCCGCGCTACCGCATAGTTGCTGGAACCGACCAGCCACGGGAATGCATCATGCAACTCGCTGACGATGGCGAACTGTACATCACGGGAAAAACGACGCCGCGTACCAAAATCCATTAGCTTGAAGCGTGACATATCGAGATCGGCAGTCAGCGATTTGAAATCAGCTAATTTGTGGTGTAGATGCTCAACGGCCATTTCGGTCTTCACCTGCGGGGAACGATGCCGATGCACCACTTCGCTGATTAATGCCAGCAGTGGCACCTCCCACATAATCACTTCACGCCAGGGGCCACTGATGCGAATATCAAGCTTGCCATGATGGTTACGCACGCGAACCTGAGACGGGTCATAGCGAAATTCTTTCAACCAGTTGAGATAATCCGTTTCAAAGAAAGGTAAAGCTGCCAGATAACGATATTCATCATCACTTAGTGCCAGCGTTGCCATCATAGCGATTTGATCTGCAATCTCGTCGGCGTAAATTCCCAGCAGATCGTCGCCCCGGCAGCGGAATTCAGCCGCAACGGAAACGTCGTGATAGCGATGAAACACGGCCTGCTGCATGTGGAGCTTATAAGCATCAGTATCCAGCAGCGTGGTCAAAATTGGGGAAGCGTGTCGTGTCATGGTGCGTTTCAGCATCCTCTCGCGGAGAGCGTTTCCTTAGGTGTCTGTAAAAAATGTCTCAAAAAAGAGGCAGGAGTATAACCTGATTACTCATTTGTTGAACCTGATCACACCACAATTTGGGCCGTCAGGTCGAGGTTAAAATGTGCCTTTGTTAACGACATGTACTTATTAAGGGCATTGAAAAGCAATCTTCATGGCAACATGCCTATAACAGGAATAAACTTTACCCCTGTCATACTTCAAGTTGCAGGTTTGTGGGCTACTGTCGCTCACCCGAATCACTTACACAAGTCTGTTGATCGGGATTCGTTTCTTTGCCGCCGCCCTGCAACTCGAATTATTAGGTATAGCTGATTAATTTTATTCAAGACGTGAGAAGGACGCTATGACGCAATTGCCACAAGCTAAGTTTCGCCATGACTACCGTGCACCTGATTATACAATTACGGATATTGATCTGACCTTTAATCTTGATGCCAGCAGTACGCGCGTCACGGCCATTAGTCGTATTAAGCGCCTGGGCGACAGCAGTGCCGTACTGTATCTGGACGGGAAAGATTTATCGTTGGTTTCACTGGAGGTCGACGATCGCCCCTGGCGTCACTACCGAATCGAAGCTGATGGGATGTTTCTGGAACAACTGCCAGAAAATTTCACACTGAAGATTGTTAATGATATTCATCCGGACAAAAACACTGCGCTTGAAGGGTTATATCTGTCCGGTGAAGCACTCTGTACCCAGTGCGAAGCTGAAGGTTTCCGCCATATTACGTGGTATCTGGATCGTCCGGACGTGCTGGCACGTTTTACCACGACTATTATTGCTGACCAGGCGCGGTATCCATTCCTGTTATCAAACGGCAATCGCATTGACAGTGGTATTATGGACGATGGTCGCCACTGGATGAAATGGGAAGATCCGTTCCCCAAACCGTGTTACCTGTTCGCGCTGGTCGCGGGCGATTTTGATGTACTGCGTGACGGCTTTAAAACCCGCTCAGGCCGTGACGTTGCGCTGGAGATCTACGTTGACCGTGGCAACCTGGACCGTGCTGATTGGGCGATGACCTCGCTGAAAAACAGTATGAAATGGGATGAAGAGCGTTTTGGCCTCGAATACGATCTCGATATCTTTATGATCGTTGCCGTCGACTTCTTTAATATGGGGGCGATGGAAAACAAAGGGCTGAATGTTTTCAATTCGAAATATGTGCTGGCGAAAGCAGAAACCGCGACCGACAAAGATTATCTCGGTATCGAAGCGGTGATCGGCCATGAATATTTTCACAACTGGACCGGTAACCGCGTGACCTGCCGCGACTGGTTCCAGTTAAGCCTGAAAGAGGGGCTGACGGTATTCCGCGACCAGGAGTTTAGTTCCGACCTCGGTTCGCGTGCGGTTAACCGTATTGATAATGTCCGCGTGATGCGCGGCGCGCAATTTGCGGAAGATGCCAGCCCGATGGCGCATCCGATTCGTCCCGAACAGGTCATAGAGATGAATAACTTCTATACCCTGACGGTCTACGAGAAAGGGTCGGAAGTTATTCGGATGCTGCACACATTGTTGGGTGAAGAAAACTTCCAGAAAGGCATCCAGCTCTATTTCGAACGTCATGATGGCAGCGCAGCGACCTGCGACGATTTCGTTCAGGCGATGGAAGATGCCTCAAATGTGGACCTGTCACAGTTTCGCCGCTGGTATAGCCAGTCCGGTACGCCGGTACTTTCCGTGCGCGATGATTACAATCCCGAACTCGAGCAATATACGTTACATGTCACACAAATAACGCCGCCGACGGCCGATCAAAAAGAGAAGCTGCCGCTGAATATCCCACTGGATATTGAACTGTATGATGGTGAAGGTAACGTTATTCCATTGCAGCACAATGGGCATCCTGTACACCATGTTCTGAATGTTACCGAAGAGTTTCAGACCTTTGTCTTTGATAATGTTAGATTCCAGCCCGTACCATCGTTACTGCGTGAATTCTCTGCGCCAGTCAAACTGGATTATAAATGGAGTGATGCGCAACTGACATTTCTGATGCGTCACGCCAGCAATGATTTCTCTCGCTGGGATGCGGCGCAAAGTCTGCTTGCCACTTATATCAAACTGAATGTTGCACGTTATCAGCAAGGACAGCACCTGTCGCTCCCTCTGCATGTTGCGGACGCATTCCGTGCGGTGCTGCTGGATGAGAAGGGCGATCCTGCACTCATGGCGCTGATCCTCTCATTGCCGAGTGAAAACGAGATTGCAGAACTGTTCGATATTATCGATCCAGAAGCCAATGCTGCTGTACGTGATGCATTGCAGAGAACGCTGGCGACGGAACTGGCGGATGAGTTCCTCGCGCTTTACCATGCAAATCACAGCGAGGAATATCGCGTCGAGCATGCGGATATTGGCAAGCGCGCGTTGAAAAACGTGTGTCTGAGTTATCTGGCTTTTGGCGATGTGGAGCGGGCTGATAACATGGTGAAAATGCAATATGAACATGCTAACAACATGACCGATGCGTTGGCTGCGATGTCAGCGGCAGTTGCGGCGCAGTTGCCGTGTCGTGAAGCTCTGATGACGACCTTTGATGAACGCTGGCACCAGGATGGTCTGGTGATGGACAAATGGTTTATATTGCAGGCGACCAGCCCGGCAGCAGATGTGTTGTCACGCGTGCGTGAACTGCTTAACCATCGCTCGTTCAGCCTGAGCAATCCCAACCGTACTCGCTCGTTGATTGGTGCATTTGCTCAGGCAAATCCTTCGGCTTTCCATGCTATTGATGGCAGTGGCTATCAGTTCCTGGTGGAAATTCTGACCGATCTGAATACGCGTAACCCACAAGTTGCTTCGCGGATGATCGAGCCACTGATTCGCCTGAAACGCTATGATGCAACGCGTCAGGCGTTAATGCGTAAGGCGCTGGAACAGCTAAAAGGATTGGATAAGTTATCGGGTGATTTGTATGAAAAAATCAGCAAAGCACTGAGTGCATAGCTGACGGGCGGAAAGTATCCCTCCTGCATATCTCATTACTAAAGGGCGCTTGCGCCCTTTTCAACGTTTTACTATTGCGGCTGGCGAGTGCGTTAACTTGCGTGACCGGAAAGTGAAACCGGAGGCGTTTCGACCAGGACAACGGCGGACAGCGAGAAGTGAAGCAGAGAGAATTATTTAGGATAGAGAAGATCCTACCCTTTCTGGCTTTTATACCGGATAATACGGCCCCGATTTGTCCTCGGGAATTCAGGAGCGTGCATGTACTATCCCTTCGTTCGTAAAGCATTGTTTCAGCTCGATCCAGAGCGGGCGCATGAACTAACCCTACAGCAGTTGCGTCGGATTTCGGGTACGCCGCTGGAAACGCTCATTCGTCAAAAACTTCCATCTCATCCAGTAAAATGTATGGGGCTGACCTTCAAGAATGCGTTAGGTCTTGCCGCTGGTCTGGATAAAAATGGTGAATGTATTGATGCATTTGGTGCGATGGGATTCGGTTTTATCGAAATCGGCACGGTTACGCCGCGTCCCCAATCGGGAAATGATAAACCCAGAATGTTTCGTATTGTCAAAGCTGAAGGGATCATCAATCGCATGGGGTTCAATAATCATGGCGTTGATTCTTTGGTGGAGAACGTTAAACGAGCGCATTTCAATGGGATTCTCGGCATTAATATTGGTAAAAATAAAGACACGCCTGTCGAGAAAGGGAAAGAAGATTATTTAATTTGTATGGAAAAGGTCTATCCGTGGGCGGGTTATATTGCCATTAATATCTCTTCTCCGAATACGCCAGGGCTGCGGACCTTACAATATGGTGAAGCGCTGGATGACCTTCTTGCTGCGATCAAAATAAAGCAAAAGGATCTTGCAAGGATCCATCAGAAATATGTTCCAGTGGCCGTGAAGATCGCGCCGGATCTTTCTGAAGAAGAATTGGTTCAAATTGCAGATAGTCTGGTTCGCCATAATATTGACGGCGTTATTGCGACTAATACGACACTTGATCGTTCATTAGTCAGCGGGCTGCCGTATTGTGAGGAGGGCGGTGGCTTAAGTGGTCGGCCGGTACAGCAGCGGAGTACCGAGGTTATCCGACGTTTGGCCAATGAACTGCAGGGACGTCTTCCTGTTATCGGTGTGGGAGGCATTGATTCACTGGTTGCAGCGCGCGAGAAAATGGCGGCAGGTGCAACGCTGGTGCAAATATATTCTGGCTTTATCTATAAAGGCCCATCACTTATTAAAGATATTGTGACCGGACTTTAACGATCAAAAAGCGTCCTTATTCACCAGGCTGCGGGTTTGTCACCCTCAGCAGCCTGGTAAATCTGTAAAAAAAATCGTAATAAGATGACAAGAAGTGGCTGCGCTCGTGATTCAGTACACGGTCTTTTTCACGTCCGTAGGCTAACTGGATGTTGGGCCGTCAGCGTGGCACTGTGTTGCCCCGGCCCCTTTGACGACATCAATAATGATCGGATGTACGTTATTCTGCGACCTTTCTCACTTAAATAAGCCATAAGCTTTATTTCTGGCGCCAGCTCGTTTATATTTTATCCCGATTAGTCATTATTTGTTCTGAATTTGTCTGCCGCTGCGTTTATTACATAAATAATCTGAGGTGCATGACGGTCAAATGAATAAATTTTCGCAGCATGATAACTGAAACAAGATGAGGGTGTGCAGCCAGCAAGTCTGACGCACATGTTGGATATATTTACATCCTTTTACATCTTGTGCCCGGGTAAATTTCAGATAATGAATCACCCTTATTTTTAACAGGATGCACGATGAGAATTAAACCAGATGACAATTGGCGTTGGTTTTTTGACGCTGAGCACGATCGTATGATGCTCGATTTGGCAGACGGCATGCTGTTTCGTTCTCGTTTTCCTCGAAAAATGTTAACGCCAGATGCTTTTGATTCTTCAGGCTTTTGTGTTGATGATGCGGCTTTGTTCTTCTCCTTTGATGAGAAGTGTAGGCAGGCCGATCTCAGTGTTGACCAGCGTGCAGAGCTGGTGCTGAATGCGTTGGTCGCGACACGTTTTTTAAAACCTTTGATGCCTAAAAGCTGGCATTTCGAAAGTTATCGTCATGAAGAATGGCGCCCGGATGAAGGTGATATGGTGGGCGTGAAGCTGTGCGAAAATGGAGAGCATGCACGTCTGCTGGTGGTAGAGAACGGAGACGCTGCTGCACTTTGCCTGTTAGCACAGGCTCAATTGACCGTGTCGGGGCGGAATATGGTGCTGGGTGATGCAATTAAAATAATGCATGATCGCCTGTTGCCTTTGACAAAAGCTGAAGCAGTGGCTTTTGATCGGGCAGTATAATGGCTGGTATAAAAACTCCGGACTTTTCCCCTGCTTTAACCCAATAGAAGATCACCAGCAGGAATGCAGCTACAGGTGAGGATACCGCCATCACCGCATACTGCGCTCTGCTTCAATGCACTGATTTCTCCTGATATTAATTTGATCTTACAACTACCGCAGATGCCAGCGCGGCAGGAGTAAGGAATGCGATGTCCCCGCATCTCTAATTGTTCCAGCAGCACCTGCTGATTATTTCCCACAAACGTATCACCTAAATATGTGATGCTCACTGCGCCGTCATGTTGCTGTACCACTTCCAGTGCTGTTATCTCTTTACCCGCGCCGTAAGGGCGAGATGGTTTAGTTTTAAGAACATGCATTTCATCACCAACGCGAATGATGCCACTGGATCGCGCAATTAAATTAAGACCAAAATCGATATCGCCACTGTCATCACTGGCTGTACGGAACTGTTGCAACGTAGTAAAAGGTTCGCCGGTGGGATGCTTACGTCCTCGCTCCGGGCTGATTGTTGTCAATATACAGCGGCTACAGGGCTTAATAATATCGAAAGTGATCTCCCCAATACGCACGACCGACCAACTATCCTCAGCCCAGGCCGCGGAACCGGTGACCACCAGATTGGGCCGGAATTGCTCCAGCTTTACGCTGGCAGAACAGCGCTGTTGCAGGTCGTATAACGAGGCTTCGTTAACCAGGAGAAAAGGAAAACCATCGGCAAATCCCAGCGGCACCTGTGGATATCGCTCCACCCGGCGAGTCATTTCCGGACCGACCCAGCGTAGCTGAACAGGACGCGGGAAGAAGCTGCTCAGCCATTGATTAATATTTTCAGGAGCGATTAACGCGGTAAAGTGATTTCCCCAAACTTCAGTGGGGGAAGCGTCGTTCACAAAATCACGAAAGCATACGGTGGCGCTACTGCCATCAGGTGCGCGGAGGTAGAGGCCGTCGTAAATGATTGCCGGCGTGAACAATACCATTTCCGGAAACTGACGCGCGGTGACAAAGGTGCCATCAGGCTCGGTAATCATAAATATGCGATCGAAAGCCAGCCCACTTTCCAGTGTCTGTGCATGCGAGAGCTGAAGGCCACGCATCGACTTGACTGGATGAATGAACAAGCGTGACAAGGTGATCATGCTGCGCTCCATGCCTGACGGCGATCTCTGGACTGAAAAAGGAAAAAGCCGAGAAAACACCGGCGGAAAAGAAGCTAACTTTATGACATGCGCCTGTGATTAGCTATAATGCGCAACAATTTTCTCAAGACAGTAAGTGACGATATGAATTCTCTGTTTGCCAGTACGGCGCGTGGGCTTGAAGAGCTGTTAAAAAATGAACTGGAAGCGCTGGGAGCACACGACTGTCAGATCGTCCAGGGCGGCGTACATTTTCAGGGAGACGATCGTTTACTCTATCAAAGCCTGATGTGGAGCCGTCTTGCCTCACGTATTCTACTGCCACTCAGTGAGTGCGGTGTGTACAGCGACCTCGATCTCTATCTTGGCGCTCAGGTGATTGACTGGACGTCCATGTTTGACAGCGATAAAACCTTTGCGGTGCATTTTAGCGGCACCAACGAAGTAATCCGTAACAGTCAGTTTGGTGCGTTAAAGGTAAAAGATGCCATTGTTGACTGCTTCACCCGGAAAAATTTACCGCGTCCAAATGTTGATCGCGAGCAACCGGATATCCGTATTAATGTCTGGTTAAATAAAGACACTGCCAATATTGCGTTGGATCTTAGCGGTGATGGACTGCACCAGCGTGGCTACCGCCAGATGGCGGGACAAGCCCCGCTCAAAGAGAATCTGGCCGCTGCGATTGTACTGCGTTCCGGCTGGAGTTCAGGGACCCCTCTGCTTGACCCAATGTGTGGTTCAGGGACGCTATTGATTGAAGCGGCAATGATTGCCAGCGATCGTGCTCCGGGCTTACATCGTACACGTTGGGGCTTTACCGGCTGGAATAAATATAATGAGGCACTCTGGCGCGAAATCAGCAGTGAGGCGCAGGTGCGCGCACGCCGAGGCTTGACGGAAACAACCTCACGCTTTTACGGATATGATAATGATTCACGTGTGCTTGAACGGGCACGTGCTAATGCACGGCACGCCGGACTGGCAGATTTAATCACCTTTACCGTAAAGGATGTCATCAAACTGAGTAATCCGTTGCCGGATGGCCCGACCGGAACCGTGCTTAGCAACCCGCCTTATGGTGAACGTCTCGAAAGCGAACCAGCGTTGATCGCGTTGCATAGCCAGTTTGGACGTATTATGAAAAGCCATTTTGGTGGCTGGAATCTATCACTCTTTAGTGCTTCTCCGGAACTGCTGAGCTGCCTGTCACTACGTGCCGATCGACAATTTAAAGCAAAGAATGGCCCGTTGGACTGCGTGCAGAAGAACTATCAGTTGGCGGTAAACAGTGCCTCTGCGGCGGGACAAATCGCTGAGGATTATGCGAACAGGCTGCGCAAGAATCTGAAAAAAATTGAAAAGTGGGCCCGTCAGGAGGGGGTTGAAAGCTACCGCATCTATGACGCTGACCTGCCTGATTATAATGTAGCAGTCGATCGCTATGCTGATTGGGTCGTGGTGCAAGAATATGCCGCACCAAAAACTATTGATGCCGGTAAAGCACGCCAGCGATTGTTTGACGTTATTGCTGCAACCTTAAGCGTACTGGACCTGCCAGCCAACAGATTAGTACTGAAAACACGCGAAAAGCAAAAAGGGAAAAATCAGTATCAAAAACTGGGCGAGAAAGGTGATTTCTTCGAAGTTGCTGAGTATAACGCCAAATTGTGGGTGAATCTGACCGACTATCTCGATACGGGGTTGTTCCTTGACCACCGCATCGCACGTAAAATGCTGGGGCAGATGAGCAAGGGGAAAGACTTCCTCAATTTGTTTGCCTACACCGGCAGTGCCAGCGTTCATGCCGGGCTTGGTGGGGCACGCTCAACCACGACCGTTGATATGTCGCGTACTTACCTGGAATGGGCGGAACGTAATCTCCGACTCAACGGATTAACCGGGCGGCAACATCGCCTGATCCAGGCTGATTGCCTCGGCTGGTTGAACGAAAGCGATGAACAGTTCGATCTGATCTTTATCGATCCACCTACTTTTTCCAATTCGAAAAGGATGGAAGAGAGCTTTGATGTCCAGCGCGATCATCTGGCGCTAATGCGCGATCTGAAACGCTTGTTGCGCAGAGGCGGCACCATCATGTTTTCCAATAATAAGCGCGGATTTAAGATGGATCATCAAGGACTCGCTTTGCTCGATCTTAATGCACAGGAAATCACCGGCAAAACCCAGTCACAGGATTTTGCCCGTAATCGTCAAATTCATAACTGCTGGCTGATCACTCACGCCGGTAAGGAATAAGTTTTATGTCATTGATCAGTATTCATGGCGCTTACCTTTCGTTCAGCGATGCGCCGCTGTTGGATAACACTGAACTGCACATTGAAGAAAATGAGCGCGTTTGTCTGGTTGGCCGTAACGGGGCCGGTAAATCGACCTTAATGAAAATCATTAATGGCGAACAGCCGCTTGATGATGGTCGTATTATTTATGAACAAGATTTGATCGTTGCGCGTCTGCAGCAGGATCCGCCACGCCATGTACAAGGATCTGTTTACGATTTTGTCGCGGAAGGGGTGGCTGAACAAGCCGAGCATCTCAAAGCCTATCATGCGATTTCCCACAAGGTGATGGATGACCCGAGTGATAAAAATCTTAATGAGATGGCACGGCTGCAAAGCATCCTCGATCATCAAAACCTATGGCAGTTGGAGAGCCGTATCAACGATGTGCTTGAGCAGATTGGCTTACAAGCTGATGTTGAGTTGTCATCGCTCTCCGGTGGCTGGTTGCGTAAGGCGGCCCTTGGCCGGGCGCTGGTAAGTAACCCACGCGTATTGATGCTGGATGAACCAACGAACCACCTTGATATTGAAACTATAGACTGGCTGGAAACGTTCTTGAAAACCTTCCAGGGCAGCATCGTATTTATCTCCCACGATCGTTCATTTATTCGCAATATGGCAACGCGAATTGTTGATCTCGATCGCGGGAAACTGGTTTCCTGGCCGGGTAATTACGACCAATATTTACTGGGTAAAGAGGAAGCACTGCGTGTCGAAGAGATGCAAAACGCAGAATTTGACCGCAAGCTTGCCCAGGAAGAGGTCTGGATACGTCAGGGAATTAAAGCGCGTCGTACGCGTAATGAAGGACGTGTGCGTGCACTGAAAGCTTTGCGGCGGGAACGCTCCGAGCGGCGTGAAGTGATGGGCAAAGCCAATATGCAGGTTGAAGAAGCCTCACGCTCCGGCAAAATTGTATTCGAGCTGGAAAATGTTGATTACGCCATTAATGGCAAGCAGCTGGTAGATAATTTCTCCGTGCAGCTCCAGCGGGGCGATAAAATTGCGCTGGTCGGTCCAAACGGCTGTGGTAAAACCACCTTGCTAAAATTGATGCTCGGACAACTGAAAGCCGATAGCGGTCGGATTCACATTGGTACTAAGTTGGAAGTGGCCTATTTTGATCAACATCGCGCTGAACTCGATCCCGACCGAACGGTGATGGATAATCTGGCCGAGGGGAAACAGGAAGTGATGGTTAACGGTAAGCCTCGTCACGTGTTGGGCTACCTGCAAGACTTTCTGTTCCATCCGAAGAGGGCGATGACGCCGGTACGCGCGCTTTCCGGGGGGGAACGCAACCGACTGTTACTGGCGCGATTATTTCTTAAACCCAGTAACTTGTTAATTCTCGATGAGCCCACAAACGACCTTGATGTTGAAACGCTGGAGTTACTCGAAGAATTAATTGATGGTTACCAGGGCAGCGTACTGCTGGTCAGCCATGACCGTCAATTCGTTGATAACACTGTCACTGAATGCTGGATTTTTGAAGGTAACGGCGAGATTGGTAGTTTTGTTGGTGGCTACCATGATGCTCAGCTCCAGCGGAAGGCGTTTAAACAGTCGCGAGCGGCTACAAAACCCGTGGCGGCACCTAAGCCAGAGAATGCAAAAGCAGAGGCGGTTAAACGTCCTCCAGCCAAACTAAGCTATAACCTGCAGCGTGAGCTCGAGCAACTCCCGCAGAAGCTTGAGGCGCTTGAAATGACCATCGGTAATTTGCAAGCGCAGATGGGCGATGCCAACTTTTTCAGTCAGCCTCTCGATAAAACGCAGCCAGTTTTGGACGCTTTGAGTCAGGCTGAGCAGGAGCTGGAAACTGCTTTTGAGCGTTGGGAATATCTTGAATCCCTGAAAAATGGCACCTGATCGTTAAGGGAGTACGCGTATGTGTTCGTCGGACCACGTGCATCAATGGATGCTCTGTCCCCAATGTGACCTGATGACACAGCTGCCGGAAATTGCTTCCGGCAGCAAGGCAAGTTGCCCACGTTGTCATACAACATTAGTTACTAATTGGGTTGAGCCAAAAAAACGGCCTACTGGCTATGCGCTAGCGGCGCTATTTATGTTACTGCTGGCCAACTTATTCCCGTTCGTTAATATGCACGTTTCTGGATTAAGCAGCGAAATTTCACTGATGCGTATCCCGGCAGTGATGGTATCGGAGAATTATTCTAGCCTTGCGACGTTATTTTTACTGTTTGTACAGGGTGTTCCGGCATTCTGCATGATCGCTATTTTGCTGTTGGTTAACCAGGTGCGGTTACCGTCAACCCTCCGCCGTGGCATAGCGCGCGTACTTTTTCAGTTAAAAAGCTGGGGGATGGCAGAGATTTTCCTGGCGGGTGTACTGGTCAGTTTTGTTAAGTTAATGGCCTATGGCGATATTGGTATCGGCAGTAGCTTTATTCCCTGGTGTTTGTTTTGCGTACTGCAATTGCTTGCCTTCCAGTGTGTCGATCGACGCTGGTTATGGCAAAGTGTTGCTCCTGTACCGAAATTGCCGCATCCACCTAAGGCAGGCATCAGTGGCTTGCAGCAAGGGCTACGATCTTGCCGCTGCTGTACCGCGATTTTACCGGAGGACCTGCTCGTCTGTCCCCGCTGTGGTAGCCGTGGCCATGCGCGTCGTAAACACAGTTTACAATGGACTCTGGCGCTGCTCATTACCTCGCTATTTCTTTATATCCCGGCGAATATCATGCCAATTATGGTGACTGAGGTTCTCGGGAGCAAAATCACATCCACAATTATGGCTGGGGTTATTTTACTGTGGAGTGAAGGGTCATTTCCGGTCGCTCTGGTGATCTTTATCGCCAGTATTATGGTGCCATCATTAAAAATGTTGGCGATTGGTTGGCTGTGTTGGGATGCTCAAGGGCATGGACGGCGCGATAGTGAAAAAATGCATTTGATCTATGAAGTAGTCGAATTTGTTGGACGTTGGTCAATGATTGACGTGTTTGTGATCGCCGTACTCTCTGCGCTGGTGCGCATGGGGCGGTTAATGAGTATTTATCCTGCGGTGGGTGCGCTATTGTTTGCGATGGTGGTTATTTTGACCATGTTTGCAGCTATGGCCTTTGACCCACGTTTAACCTGGGATCGAGTACGAGAAAAGAGCCTGAAGGAGCCGAGCGTTGACGGAAAATAATCACGGCATCGCCAGAGTCGAACAGATAAAACGCTGGTCGCCCGTCTGGATCATTCCTATTGTTACCGTACTGATCGGTGCATGGATCCTGTTTTACCATTTTAGCCATCAGGGGCCAGAAGTGACCCTGATAACCACCAATGCTGAAGGGATTGAGGGGGGGAAAACCACCATCAAAAGCCGCAGCGTGGATGTCGGTATTGTTGAAAGTGCGGTGTTGAGTGATGACCTGCACCATGTTGAAATCAAAGCTCGGCTTAATTCCGGGATGGAAAAGCTACTGCATGGTGACAGTGCCTTTTGGGTGGTAAAGCCGCAGATAGGGCGTGAAGGTGTCACAGGATTAAACACCTTACTATCGGGTGCTTATATAGAATTACAACCCGGAACTAAAGGTGCTAACCAGGAGCATTACCAGCTGCTGGACGCGCCGCCACTGGCGCCGCCGGATGCAAAAGGTGTGCGCATCACACTCGACAGCAAAAAAGCGGGACAGCTCAATGCGGGAGATCCAGTCCTGTTCCGTGGTTATCGCGTGGGGAGCGTTGAAACCAGCAATTTTGATGCTGATAAGCGAGCGATGCGTTATCAGCTATTTATTAGCGCACCCTATGATCGTCTGATTACGACTAACGTCCGTTTCTGGAAAGACAGTGGTATCGCTGTCGACATGTCGGCTTCTGGTATGCGTGTAGAGATGGGATCGCTCACCACACTGTTCAGTGGTGGTGTCAGTTTTGATGTGCCCGATGGTCGCGAATTGGGGCATCCAGCCCAGAATAATGCTGAATATCAATTGTTTGACGATCAGCGCAGCATCCAGGACTCACTGTTTACTGAGCACCAGGATTTTGTCATGTTCTTTAATGATTCGATTCGTGGACTGCAGCCGGGCGCACCTGTTGAATTCCGCGGGATCCGCCTTGGCACAGTGGCTCAGGTTCCATTCCTGGTACCAGGAACCAACCAGCAACTTAATACTGACTATCGCATCCCGGTGCTGATTCGCATTGAACCTGAGCGCTTTATTAATCGACTGGGAGGAAATTTCAATCTTGAACAGCATCTTCAGGATGGCAAAAAACGCGGTTTACGTGCTGCGTTGAAATCCGGTAACTTACTAACGGGTTCCCTGTATGTGGACCTCGATTTTTATGAAAACGTACAGCCTTATACCGGACCCAATGCAATTGGTGGCTATGAAATTATTCCAACTACCAGCGGGGGGTTGAGTCAGATTCAGCAAAAATTAGTTGCAGCGCTGGACAAAGTGAATGCTTTGCCGCTGAATCCGATGATCGACCAGGCCACAAATACGCTTGCTGAAAGTCAACGTACGATGCGTGAGTTACAAAAAACGCTGAATAATCTTAACCAACTGACATCCAGTCAGTCGATGAAAGATCTCCCACAAGACATGCAGAAAACACTGCGTGAGTTGAATCGCAGCATGAAAGGCTTCCAACCGGGCTCACCAGCCTATTCGAAGATGGTAGGAGATATGCAGCGTCTCGATCAGGTTCTGCGTGAGCTCCAGCCGGTACTGAAAACGTTGAACAGTAAAAGCAATGCACTGGTCTTTGAGGCGAAGCCCGGTCAGGATCCGCAGCCAAAGAGGGCTAAATAATGATGAAATGGATACCCGTAGCCATGGTGCTTTTACTCAGCGCCTGTAGCCGTACACCCGAAACTACGTACTATCAACTTCCTGCGTTAGCGCATAGCGTGCCGGCTAACACCAGCCTGCTTAAGGAGGCTGGCTCTGGCAGACATGTCTTGTGGATTGAACATGTCGCGGTGCCGGATTATCTGGCGGGTAATGGCGTTGTGTACCAAACCAATGATGTACAGTACGTGATTGCGGCGAACAATTTATGGGCGAGTCCCCTTGACCAACAGCTTCAGCAGACGCTGGTAAGTAATTTGAGCGCATCACTGCCGAGCTGGGTTATTTCATCATCACCTCTGGGCCAGCAGCATGATACGCTGAACGTCAATGTGACCGGTTTTCATGGGCGTTACGACGGTAAAGCTATTATCAGCGGTGAGTGGGTGCTGGAACATGAGGGGGAGCTGATTAAACGTCCTTTCATGATTTCGCTGGCACAGGACGATGATGGCTATGATGCTCTTGTCCGGACGCTGGCGGAAGGATGGCGACAGCAGGCGCAGCAGATTGCTAATGCGCTAAGTGGCATCAATTAGAAAAAAATGCACGAAGCGTTAAGTCGTTGATTACGCAAGCCAGAGCATAAAAAACATGTTCTGGCTTTTTTTTGTATTTCAGGGACATAAATTGATTTCCACTACATGGATATATCAGGATAGCCGTGAAGGGTGCTTCACATTTATGACATTGGCGTGAATTTTGCGCATTGATCTTTTAAGTTTTAGCAGGTAGAACTTAATTGTGGCTGCATGAAGTGTGACCACTGTTTTCTTTGAAACCAGATTCCACCAGACCAAAATGAGGGAAACGAGGCATGATGAAGAGACAGAAACGTGATCGGCTGGAACGGGCTCATTCACGAGGTTATCAAGCGGGAATCACCGGACGCTCAAAAGAGATGTGTCCTTACCAGATGATTGATGCGAGATCTCACTGGTTGGGAGGTTGGCGACAAGCCATGGAGGACAGGGCGGTTACCGCGTAACTGACTGTCTATCAACAAGGGAAGTTAACCTCCGCTATACGCGGAGGTTTTCATTTTAAGCAATCAGAATGCCGTTGTATCTTTGAACAAGCCAACTTTCAGGTCGGTGGCATTGTAAATTACGTGACCGTCAACCAGCACTTCGCCATCAGCAACGCCCATAACCAACTTCCGATTGATTACACGTTTAAAATGAATGCGGTAAGTCACTTTTTTCGCGGAAGGTAAAACCTGTCCGGTAAATTTTACTTCGCCTACGCCGAGCGCACGGCCTTTGCCTTCTGCACCCAACCAGCCAAGATAAAATCCAACTAACTGCCACATGGCATCTAAACCCAGGCAACCTGGCATTACCGGGTCACCGATGAAGTGGCACCCAAAGAACCAAAGATCGGGATTGATATCTAACTCGGCTTCTACAAAACCTTTTCCGTAGTTGCCACCATCTTCAGTCATTTTAATGACGCGGTCCATCATCAACATATTACCTGCTGGTAACGGAGGACCTTCAGCACCAAACAGTTCACCACGACCGGAAGCGATCAGGTCTTCTTTGGTATAGGATTCGCGTTTATCTACCATGTATAAATAAGCCTTATTTTAGTGAATCACGAAGGTTAGCTAACAGGTGTAAGCTGAACAAGTCCGATCAGCTGTGGTTAAACCAGTTTAGCCAACGCAGCGGCCAGGGACGCTGGCGCGCGTCCTGCTGGTGAATTTGAGCAATACGCTCCTGAATCGAACGCAGCAGACAAGCGCCTTGCTCTTTATCCCACTCAACACCCGTGAGCAGCGGTAGTGCTTCATCAGCACGACTTACTGCCCACAAGTGAAAATCTCCCTTACGTACCGCATCAACAACGGACGGCTGTAAGCTAAGATGGCGAACGTTTATCGCCGGAATAATCACACCTTGCTTACCACTTAATCCGCGCTGGCGACAAATTTCGAAGAAGCCTTCGATTTTTTCGTTTAACCCGCCAACAGGTTGAACATTACCGAACTGGTCCACCGAACCTGTGACCGCAATTTGCTGGTTGATGGGTTGATTGGCGAGCGCACTAATCAATGCGCAGAGTTCAGCCAGTGACGCGCTATCTCCATCAACTTCAGAGTACGATTGTTCGAAAACTACGGAAGCCGAAAAGGGGAGTGGCTGCTCCAGCTGCAGCTCAGAGATTAAATAAGCCTGCATTATCATCATGCCTTTTGCATGGATATTACCGCCCAACTCTGCTTTACGTTCAACGTCGGTAAACTCGCCATCACCGGGATGTACGACACAACTAATACGCGAAGGTTCGCCAAAAGCACGAGGGTGTCCTGGAAATTCAATTACTGACAGACCATTAATTTGGCCAATAGCCTCACCTTCCGTCTCAATCAGTATTTGCTCAAGCAGGATCTCATCACGCACTCGCTCTGAAAGGTAGTTTTCCCGCCACTCTCTGGCTTCCAGCGCGGCGCTCAGGCTATCGCCGTTGAGTTTACCTGCCTCATCATATAATGCCGTTTCGCGGAGTTGTCGACCTATCCAGGCAGGGCACAGCGGGAGTGTTTCCTGATCGCCCGTATAACGTACGGCTTCCCGCATGAGTACCGGCCAGAAATCTGCTTCGATAACTGGAAAGGATAATTCCGCGGCAATATCTGCGATCCACTGGCACCACAGCGAGATATCTTCAGCTTCGACAAGCTGTAAGTTTTCTTCAAATTCACTGTAAATGCATAGCGCGGACAGTTCAGGCTCCATGGCCTGAAAATCCGCTAACGCGTCACGTTCACCAGACAGCACCAGCTTAAAATGCATCGGCATTGATGGGATCGCAACAGGCAGAGGCTTGGTCTCGTCAGGGGAAAGCCAGTCGAACGATTGTCGGGTCAAAATCTGTTTCAGACGAAGCCACAACAGCGGCTGAGCGAGCAGCGTGCGCAGTGACAGCACCAGCGTACCGCCGTTAACACGATGGAGCAGTCCCGGTTGTAATTGAATGCGGTCGTTGAAAACCCGCACGCAGCCAAAAAGCTGTTCGGCCTCAATCCAGTCTGCAAACCGGATTTCACCCCGGGTAGCGAAATCATCATCGGCGGATAGTGCTGGCTCCCAGCTTATTTGTTGCCCATTAATAAGGTAACGTCCACCAAAAATCACGTCTTGTGCAACAGCAATGTGCTGTAGGGCTCCAGATAGTAGTGGCAGATATTCACTATTTTCCGCACATTTTACCAGCATCAATGGCGAATTAATCGAAGATTGCTGCAGCAAACTTAGCGCATTGACCAGACGAGGTTGAACCTCGGCAAGGCTATCACTGTCGCCAGTAAAAGAACGTGAAAAAATGTGCTGGAAGCTGTCAGTATCAGGCTGTAGGGCGCGCCATTCGAGTTGGTTGCTGGTCAAAGTTATCGTATTTATCTGAATTGAGGAAAAGCGTGATTATACAAGATTTCAGCCGGTTAAGCACCGTAGAGATACATTTAGCGGTACACGGATGTTTTAACCTGTAAGATCAAAACATTTTCAGTGCCGCATGCTGGAAAAAAACTGTTATTCTTAACTTGTTACGTGGTCACGATGAGATCCCGATGAAATATCAGCAACTCGAAAACCTTGAAAGTGGATGGAAATGGAAATATCTGGTCAAAAAACACCGGGAAGGTGAGCTGATTACGCGTTATATCGAATTTAGTGCAGCTCAGGAGGCGGTAGAAGCGTTATTGGCTTTAGAAAACCGGCCCGTTGAGGTACTGCAATGGATTGCTGAGCATATGAATCCTGTGCTTGAGAATCGTCTTAAGCAAACGATACGTGCGCGCAGGAAACGCCATTTTAACGCTGAACATCAGCACACACGCAAGAAGTCTATTGATCTGGAATATCTGGTGTGGCAGCGTCTGGCGGGGTTGGCGCATCGCCGCCACAGCACACTTTCTGAAACAATCGTCCAGTTGATCGAAGACGCTGAACGCAAAGAGAAATATGCCAGCCAGATGTCTTTACTGAAACAGGACCTGAAAGATATTTTAGGTAAACCGGAAGAGTGAGATAAACAGTAACTCTGGATTATCATCAGATATAAAAAAACCCCGTATAAACGGGGTTTTTTTATTAACGCGATATAACTTAAGCCTGTGGCTGAGTTACAACGTCTTTGATGCCTTTAACTTCGATTTCTACGCGACGGTCTGGCGCCAGGCAGTCGATAAGGGCGCTGCGGCCTTTAACGCTGTCACAGGTGTTGCCAGTAACTGGGTTAGATTTACCCTCGCCACGTGCAGAGATCTTATCAGCTGGGATACCTTTAGAGACCAGGTAATCAACCACAGACTGAGCGCGCTGCTCAGACAGTTTCTGGTTGTATTGCTCAGAACCGATACGGTCGGTATAACCCAGAACAACAACGGAACCATCTTTAGGATCCAGTGAGCTCAGTTGGGTATACAGCTGATCCAGAGCCTGCTGACCTTCTGACTTCAGAGAAGCTTTGTTGAAGTTAAACAGAACGTCAGACTTCAGAGTGAAACGCTTGGTTTCAACAACTGGAGCCGGAGCTGGAGCTGGAGCCGGAGCTGGAGCAGCTACATCGTCTTGACCGAAACGGTAAGACAGACCCAGGCTCAGCATGGCGTTGTCTGGACGAGCACCAACGGTGTTTGCATCACCGATGTTGTTAACCCACTGGTAATCCAAACGGGTTGCCCAGTTTTTGGTCAGCGCATATTCAACACCAACAGCGGCCAGCGGAGAAACGCCGGTGTCATGATCGCTGATGCGATTGCCGTTGTTGTTCTGTGTTGCATCAGCACGCCAAACCATACCACCCAGACGGGTGTACAGGTCCAGGTCGTCTGTGATTGGGTAGCTTAATTTAGCTGCCAACTGCACGCCCTGCGCTTTGAAAGCACCGTTTATGTTGCTGCCTTTGTTCGGCATACGGCCAAGCCAGTCATAGCCCAGCTCGAAACCTAAATAAGGATTAGCCTGATAACCCATGAATGCACCAGCGCCAAGCTGGCTTTCATGTGTTGTGCCATCATTATTTTCATAACCATTACCGTAGTAACCTGTGTCATGGTACTGAGACCAGCCCAGTTTAGCACCGGTATACCAGGTGTCATCTTTCGGAGCGGCCTGCGCTACGGTAGCGAAGCCAGCCAGTGCCACTGCAATTGCGATAGCTGTCTTTTTCATTTTTTGCGCCTCGTTATCATCCAAATAGGCAATGAGCTTTAAATTAAGCCCTTGGTTTATCCTTCGCCGGGTAATAAGCTCGATTGTTACTCTACCGAAAAACGGAGGTTATTGAGCACCCTAGCGACATAAAGTCTACAACGTACCGGGAAACTTACAAGTGTGATGTGACGATGGCCAGCAAAAAAAAAGCGTTTCGTACATATTTGCTAACATTTACCGGGCGTTTCTGTTCATTGAAAAATCGCTTTCCGGGCGGCAAATTCATTGCTAAGCCGCGCCAGAGTAGAATAAGCGAACCAAGGCAAGAGTCACGGTAGAGAATCCTGAGATAAATCTTATTTTTACTTAATGATACAAAGTAGAGTGAATTTTTATCCCACTTTCTGGTCCGGCAGAGGGCGAAAGGCAAAATTGTGGGCGCATGATCAGGCCTAAAGCCTGGCCCATAGCAGCAGCTTCATCCAACCTGCGTCGATCTTCTGAATTCATATCGTGCGGTATCCAGCCTAACACGACACTATAGTTTCCTGTTTGCAGAGCTTTAATCATCGCCTCAACAGTGCTGATTTGACCCATTTGCGGAAGCTGCATCACTTTATCAAGTGGTAAGCCTGATGTTTCTAACCAGCGACGACTAATCTTCTGTGGGGGTGTTAACCACAACTGCCAGCGAGACTGCATACCTAACTGCTGAAGCAGTGGTAACAGGAGCATTTGCGTCATGCCCGGTTGATCTTCTCTGTAGCTAAGTTCGCTCACCCAACCGCTTGCCGATGTGTGTAGAGAGGGCTGGGTGGAAGGAAGGCCGATACCACTACGTGGAGAGTAACTTTTCAGGAAATGAGTGCGCATAATTTATATCTCACGATGACACTGTATGAATGTACAGTATATGGGTTGTGCGCAAAGATCAACCTCATTTTCGGAAAACAGATCGCAGATTGAGAATGTAAAAGATCCCTAAAGCATTTATTGATTGAACAGGTTACGTGAATTGCATACTTTCTAATTGATTGTAAATAAAGTGTTTTATGGAGTGTTTTCTGTTCAAGGAGAGAGAGATGCAAAACTCGAAACAGAGGGTAGAACAATCTATACGCAGTCTGGCTTCGCTGGGTAAAATTGATGCGCGCACGCAGTTTGGGGGGTATAGCCTCGCGGTGAATAAAGTTGTTTTTGCTGTGATAGCCGAAGGTGAACTTTATCTGCGCGCGTGTGAGCAAATCCAACCCTATATCATTGAGGGAAGCATGGCTCCGCTGATTTTTAATAAACGTGGCATGCCGATATCACTGGCGTATTACCATGTGAATGAAGCGCTCTGGCAGCAGCCGGAAAAATTACTATTACTGTCGCAGGGGGCGCTGAAGCATGCTCAGCGGGAAGGGAAAACCCGACGCCTAAACCTCCGAGTCAAAGACCTGCCCAATATGTGCGTGCGGCTTGAGATGCTATTACGTCAGGTGGGAATCTGCAGCGTGAAAATGTTGCGGGAAACGGGCGCGAGGCGTAGTTGGCTAAAGCTGAAAGCGGTCAATAAAAACATCGGTATCAACACGCTCTTTGCTCTGGAGGGGGCGATCTCAGGATACCACCGCGCAGCGCTTCCCGTCGCAATCCAGGAAGAACTGCGAGACTGGTTTAATCACGCAAACAACGGGGCAGGAAAGAGAGAACATTCAGAATTAGAATGAATGTACGATCTGTTTCTTTAATTGCGAGATTTCGGGTAAAAGTGCGATCAGCAAGCCCAGTTGCTGCAAAATCAATGATTCAGTGGTGTCATGGCTAGGCTCAAGCTTAGCCATGCGCTGGGTCAGCGTATCAAGCATATGTTCAGCCTGTTGGTCGGTGACATCATCCACTTGCAGTACATCATCAGCATAACAAACGGCGTCATCGAGTAATGCCAACATTTCAGAACGTGTGATTTTTTCCCGATGCGCCCCCAGTGCGGAGATATAACTCAGAAAAGAGTGATTCAGGCAAAGCAGACGAAATGCGGCGTCCAGCCGTGCCGGATCGCCTCTTGTTTCTGTCGACATATTCGATACCACTGACGCTAATTCGGCATTTCCGTTATGGGCATCACGACGGGCAATACGATAATCTAATCGGTTGTCTTTGCCCTGATGGTATTGAACCAGAATGGCATCAAGGTAGCGGCAGTTAGCGCTAAGTGTGCGTTCGGCTACAGCAGGCAAGCGACGGAATTGCCAATCTGGCCAGATAAAGCTGACGGCAAACCAGGCAAGTCCACACCCCAGAAGAGTATCCAGAATACGCGGAATAGCGACTTCAAATCCTTCACCAAGCAAGTTAAAACAAAGCAGAACCAGCAGTGTGATATACATGGTTGCATGTGCATAGCGTATATTGCGAAAGGCAAAGAAAAGAACGCCACTGAGTACGATAAGAATAAGCTGGCCGTCAACGGAGGGAACCAGCCATAAGATGGGTAAGCCCAACACGATTCCTGCCAGTGTGCCCGCAATGCGAAGTGCCAGGCGCCGCCGGGTGGCATTGTAATTAGGCTGGCAAACGAAAAGACTGGTTAACAGGATCCAGTAACCCCGTTGTAAATCTGCCAATTGAATAAAAGCGTACCCCACACACAGCACTAACGACATTCTTACTGCATGACGAAAGAGGGCTGACTCCGGCGTTAAGTGGCGGCTGATACGCAGCTTGATGTCGCTCCAGCCGGTAAGGCCTTCGCTTGAGAGGCTGTTTTCGCTATTAATATGTTCATGCGCCAGTGCCTGTTCTGATTCAATGGTCGCCAGCTGTGCATCAATAGCTTTTAAATTATTAAGCAGGTAGTGCATTGCTTTTATATCGCCTGCCCCCTCGGCATTGACAGGCAGACGCTCCAGCGCCATTTGCAGATGAGCGAAGGCGCGTTCAAAACGAGCATCATGCTGATAAGTCTCGCGTCTTAATATTGATCGAGCCAACTGGTTACAGGCTTTTGCCTGCATATTGAGTAGCCGCTGGAAGCGAAACAAAATTTCATTGTAGCGGTAGGCTCTGCGTAACAGGTGATATTGAACGTGTGACGAGCTCGCTCGTTCGTGAATATCCTGGGCAACAAAGTAATAATGGAGTGCGCGTCGGGTGCCCCGTTGGCCTCGATCGCCACGCAACCGTGACTGGATGGAATTTTTGGTTTGGTTTAAAACAGCCACCAACTGACTATTAGCCATTGCAACGTCAATTAACGGTGCATCTTCATCTTCCTCTATGTCCGGATCGAAAAGGTTGGCTTTTGCCTCAAGGTAATGTG
This sequence comes from [Pantoea] beijingensis, assembly GCF_022647505.1. Taxonomy (NCBI): domain Bacteria; kingdom Pseudomonadati; phylum Pseudomonadota; class Gammaproteobacteria; order Enterobacterales; family Erwiniaceae; genus Erwinia; species [Pantoea] beijingensis. The sequence continues at coordinate 2,455,329 of NZ_CP071409.1, read as the reverse complement.
CCAACTGTTCAAAACTGCGGGCTAAATTTTCCTGTAATGGACGTATCGGAAACAGCAGATGGCCGGTGAGCGTAAGCAGGTTATACCAGATGGCCCCGATCAGCAGCAGTGCCGGCTGTAAATACCACTGCGGAAAAAGCCCGATGCCTAACATAGTATAAATGGCGATCAGTAGCGCACCAAACGCAATGGTGGCGTAGCGCTGCCCTAATGCGCCAAGCAGGATAAATCCCCAAGTTGATACGGCTAATCCAACAATAAATAGCCAGGGATAGGGGAAAAGACGTTCAATAGACACTGACGCAATACAAAAACTGATCAGCGTAATAATCAGATTGCGCAATCGCCCGCTAAGACGGTCATCAAGATCGGTGAGTGCTGCGGCAACAACCCCGAGGGTGAGTGGAATAGTCCATGTCACCTGTTGAAGCCACCAGGGAACGCCAACGGTTCCGGCCAGCGCCAGAAAAATACGTACATTATAAAGGCAGGTGCTATTAAATACGTATCGGCGCAGGGACGGATTAATGGCAAACATGCTTAGAGGCTCTTTTAATTGAAACGGCGACGTGCGTTTGCTTCACGAGCGACTCTGGCTTCTTCGACGGATACAACACGGCGACCGACGGGCCACAGTGCGATGGCTGCAATTTTAAAGTTTGCAATACCAACCGGAATGCCAATTAGGGTGATGCACTGTGCGACACCAATCATTATATGGGAAATACACAGCCACCAGCCGAAGAAGATAAACCACAAAATATTAAGCAGAGTTCCCCCCGTATTCATCAGCACATTTTTGCCTTGCGGGTTAAGATCATCAACGTGTATCGCTTCATTGCCAAACGGGAGCAGTGATAGCTTCGTAATCTCCCAGCAGGAGCGCGTAAGCGGCAATGTAAAAATCAGGATAATGCTGACCAGCGTAGCCAGAAGCCAGGAGAGCGTAGTAAAAAAGCCGCCGAGAACAAAGTTGAGAATATTAAGTACGGTACGCATAAACGACATCCTTCCCTTAAATAAGTGAGCGAAAGCGGCAATCAGACAATTCGTTGATTGTAACGTGTTTTAACGGTGGAGCGGTAAACTCCTGACCGGTAAACTACCTAACGAATAATAAACGTGCAGCCAGGGTCGAGCCGAATGGAACTTAAATCAACGTCGCTGGGTAAACATCTGGCACAACATCCCTATAACAAGGTGCGACTGCTAACGGCGGGCGTCGAGGTCAGTGGTGAAAAACACGAGTATCTGATCCCGTTCAATCAACTGCTCTCCATTGAATGTAAGCGTGGGCTGGTTTGGGGGGAGCTGGAGTTTAGCCTGCCAGAGGGCAAAGTGGTGCGTTTACACGGCACTGAATGGAGTGAAACGCAGCGCTTTTACCATTATTTGACCAAAGTGTGGCAGGCATGGAGTGACGAGATGAGCGACGTTAGCGCGCAGGTGCTGCAGGAGGTCATCGACACACTTGAGAACGTTGAGCAGCAGGATAAGTGGTTGCGGCGTAGTGAGCTTAGCGAACTTCGGCGCACGATTAATCGTGCGTTTGACGCTTTGCCGCTACCGGTAGAGCGTCTTGACGAATTTGACCATTGCCGTGAAGCCTGGCATACCTGCTTGAACTGGCTTAACGAGGGTGAATCGCTGATGGCAAGGCGTAACGACGAATGGAGTGCCCGGATGCTGAAACAGTATGCGGATTTTTTCAGTCGTGTTGAAACCTCGCCACTGAATATCTCTCAGGCACGCTCAGTGGTTAACGGTGAGGATGCATTGCTGGTGCTTGCAGGAGCAGGGAGCGGCAAAACGTCGGTATTGGTGGCGCGTGTCGGGTGGTTGTTAATGCGTAAGCAGGCGGTTCCGGAGCAAATCTTGCTGCTGGCATTCGGACGCCGGGCAGCAGAAGAGATGAATGATCGGATCCAATCTCGTCTCAGCACTGAGGGGATTCAGGCCAGAACTTTTCATGCGTTGGCATTACATATTATCCAGCATGGCAGTAATAAATCCCCGGCGATTAGTAAGCTTGAAACCGACAGCAAGCACCGGCGTAGTATGCTGATTACTCACTGGCGGCAACAATGTAGTGAGAAAAAAGCACAGGCTAGTGGCTGGCGCCACTGGTTGCAGGATGAGTTGGGTTGGGAAGTGGAAGAAGAACAGTTCTGGAAAAATGATAAGCTTGCGCAGCGAGTAGCCGGTCGGCTGGAACATTGGCTGGGATTGATGCGAATGCATGGCGGAGCACAGGCGGCGATGATTGATTCAGCACCAGAATCCGTTCGTGAGTTGTTTTCGAAGCGAGTGAAATTAATGGCACCGCTTCTGAAGGCCTGGAAGACGACACTGAAAGAAGAGGGGGCTGTCGATTTTTCCGGGCTGATTCATCAGGCGGTGAATATTCTGGAGAAAGGTCGTTTTATCAGTCCCTGGAAACATATTCTGGTCGACGAATTTCAGGATATCTCACCGCAAAGAGCTGCTTTGCTCGCAGCATTACGTAAGCAAAATAAACAGACGACACTGTTTGCCGTTGGTGATGACTGGCAGGCAATCTACCGATTTAGCGGTGCGGAAATGGCCCTGACTACCGATTTCCATCACCATTTTGGTGAGGGTGAACGCTGCGTGTTGGATACCACATATCGTTTTAATCAGCGTATTGGTGAGATCGCGAACACCTTTATTCAGGAAAATCCACATCAGCTGCGCAAGCCACTCAACAGCCTGACAAAAGGCAATAAAAAAGCGATTTCTCTACTTCCAAACGATCAACTGGACGCATTGTTAAATAAAATCAGCGGCTATGCTTTGACGGAGGAACGCGTACTGCTTCTGGCGCGTTACCATTATTTGCGCCCGGAAATACTGGACAGGGCCAAAACACGCTGGCCAAAACTCACGATTGATTTTATGACGATACATGCCAGTAAAGGGCAACAGGCTGATTTTGTGATTATTCTCGGATTGCAGGAGGGTAAAGATGGTTTCCCTGCGGCAGTACGAGAATCGGTGATGGAAGAGGGATTACTCCCGCAACCGGAAGATTTTCCCGATGCGGAAGAACGGCGACTCGCTTATGTGGCGATAACCCGGGCAAAGCAGCAGGTCTGGTTATTGTTTGATCGCCAGCAGCCTTCGGTATTTGTGGAACAATTCAAACGCCTGGGCGTACCGATACTACGTAAGCCATAAAAAATAAAAGTTTTGAGATGAATAAAACCAGAGAATGTGGGGTAGGTAACAAGGTGGGCCATCATGGCCCATCATTCGCTGTTTCCCAGCCAGGCGAGCGCCTAAATTAAGCGTTGAGGCGCTGCTGTAGATAACGCGGATAATCAGGGATCTGGATATCTACTTCATGGGCAAATAGTGGAGAGTGGATAATGAAGTCCGCGGTAGAGCGGTTGGTAGCCACCGGAATATTCCATACGGTAGCCAGACGCAGTAGGGCTTTGACATCGGGGTCGTGCGGAACGGCGTTCAGAGGATCCCAAAAGAAGATCAGCAGATCGATCTTTCCTTCAGAAATAAGAGCACCGACCTGCTGGTCGCCCCCCATCGGTCCGCTGAGCATGGCGTTCACCTCTAATCCTGTTTCACGCTGAATCAAATTGCCGGTGGTGCCGGTGGCATAAAGTTCATGAGGCTCAAGCGCATGCTTGTGTGCGTCAACCCATTGCAATAGCGAGGTTTTACAGTGATCGTGTGCAACTAACGCAATATGTTTTAATGCCGGAAGTGTCCGCTGGGTCTGCTCCATTAAGCCATCCTGATTTTGCATAGAGTAATGAACGTAAAGACAAGGTAGTTATCCGCGTCATTGAGTTTACGGCTGCCAAATGGTCAACATCAACATGCCCGCAGCGCCTTCATCCATAAAATCAGACGTTGGCGAGTTGCCGTATCAACCTGATGATACCAAAGCTGTAGCAAACGCTCTGCGGAAGAGGCATTTGACGCTATATCTGTCGGGAAGAATCGCTGAACATGTGTAATCGATTGCGGGACAGCAAAGCGAGGAACAGAAGCGACTTTCTGATCGCGGTTATAGGCAACCATTGCCTGTTCCACATCCACATCGGGAGCAAGCATCAGGCGATCGCGTTTGGTGGCGAGCACGTTATTACTTTCATCGACTAAATGAAAGGTTGGGGCTTTATTAAATATCTTACCATCGCGCAGGTTATTCAGTGGCGGTAACTGAATCGAGACGGATTTCACCTGTGTGTCAAAGGTGACGATGAGTGGAACAGAGACGTAAAGTTTCTCCACGCTATGTGGAGGTTGATGCAGCGTTTTTTCTACACGGAAAAGGAGTTGGTGCTCACCGCGTTCCAACTCCAAACCTTCCGCCCCTCTTAACAGAGAACCAGATATTTTTCGCCCATCAAGCACTAACAGGTCGATTTCAGGTGCCAGCTTAAGCGTGGTTGCCTGGCAGGAAGCAGCAACCAACAGGGCAAGTAAACCCGACAGGACCAAATGCAGTTTCATCATCACTCCATGGCGCGAAAGACAACTATATCATTGTACTCCCGGCTATATTCAGTCACCCGGTCACTTACCTGACCTGAGGAAGTTCCCGTGGATTATGCGCCTTCGGCGCTCACTCCGGGCCAATGCTTGCTGTCGCCCAGCAACGCGAATTATTTTGGGTATATAATGCGGCGTATGTATCAAATTCTTACATTATGGCAGCTTATTAACATTTAAACATATTTATTCGTGCTATGAAGCTAGAAAGTAAAATGAAGCAAATCAGTTCCTTCATCAAGTGGCAGATCGCCTAAAATTGTGGCAGGCAACATAAGCGGAGAAGGATATGAACGATACAAAAATTGCAGAGGTTTTGCAGAAAACAAAAACGATTGCGCTGGTAGGCGCAAGTGATGATCCCACTCGGCCAAGCTACGGTGTCATGGCTTATCTACTGGCACAGGGATATAACGTAACGCCGGTTAGCCCTAAATTATCCGGACAGACGTTACAGGGACAGAAGGTCTATGACACGCTGGCAGCGATCCCATACCCGGTGGATATGGTTGATGTTTTCCGCAATCCTGAAGCGGCTTATGGCGTTGCGCAGGAAGCGATTGCGATAGGCGCCAACATACTCTGGCTCCAGTTGGGTGTAATTAATGAGCAGGCCGCGGTACTGGCTGGAGAGTCAGGGTTGACCGTAATTATGGATCGTTGTCCTAAAATCGAGATCCCCAGACTGGGGTTGGAAAAAAAATAAAATTATATGATCGCGGCAACGGTAAGAATGGCGGCACGCAAAGCGTGAGTCCGGCATCTGAGTCTTAAGCGTGTCGGTAAATAAAAAAACCCCGCTTCGCGGGGTCTTATCAGAGGCGTAGACGGGGAGCCTGCAATTGCTTACGAATAGACGCAGCCAAATCATCAAGCGAAGGTTGTTCAGGATGCTCCCCCTGCATTTCCCACGCCAGTTGTGCTTCAGCAAGGTAGGTATGAACCGCTGTGCCATCATCGTCTTCCATCACCACGTGGTACCAGGGCGCGGTACGAAGCGTTTCACTTTCCGCCACTTCATTAACTGCGGGTTCATCCAGCGAATATTCCGGGTCGACATCCACGACCACCCCCAGAAAGCCCAGCAGCTTATGCCGGACCTGTTGACCGATACCAAATTTACTGGCAATCATCGCGACCTCCTGAAAAACGTTGCTCTTTTTTCAGAATGGGGGCGATTTCAGCATTTTCAAGTCACAGCACGCGACAGGCAAAGCCTTTCAGGTACATACCTTCCGGATAGGTTGCAATGACCGGATGGTCAGCGGCCTGACGGAACTGTTCTATAAACTGTACATCACGGTGGGCATCTAATGCGGCATCAGCGATAATTTTTTGAAATAAATCAGTTGCCATAAGCCCTGAACAGGAAAACGTGAGCAGCATTCCACCAGGGTTCAGCAACTGCATCGCCAACATATTGATGTCTTTATATCCGCGGCACGCACCTGCCAGTTGATTCTTATTTTCGACAAATTTAGGGGGGTCCATTACGATCAGATCGAATTTCTCTCCGCTATCGCGATAGGTGCGCAGCAGCTTGAAGACGTCATCGCGCAGGAATGTTGCTTTGTTGACATCTAACCCGTTCAACTCAATATTTTGACGTGCAACATCCAGTGCGGCTTGTGATGTATCAACACTGACGACTTCTGTACAGCCACCGATCAAAGCAGAAACAGCAAACCCCCCCGTATAAGAGAAGCAGTTCAATACGCGCCGGTCTTTTGCATAGCGGCGGGTAGCAAAACGACTATCGCGCTGATCGAGGTAGTAACCGGTTTTATGACCGGTCTGTATATCTACCAGCAGCTTCATACCGTGTTCGGTAATCGGCAGGTGCTCAGGCGGGAGCTCACCGAGCACAACGCCCTGGGTCAACTCCAGCCCTTCTTTTTTACGTACGGACACATCAGAACGATCGTAGATTGCGCACTGAGGATAGCATTGTGTTAATGCGGCAATCAGCGGGGCACGTTGGTATTCTGCGCCAGCGGAAAGGAGTTGTAATACCAGAAAATTGCCAAAGCGATCGATAGTGATGCCGGGCAAACCGTCGGATTCGCCGGCGATCAGACGATAACTGTCGAGATTGTCACGTTCTGCGAGCCAGTCACGGAGATGCTGAGCAGACTGCAGGCGACGAACAAAAAAAGCAATGTCGATAGCTTCATCCTGATTCCAGCTCCAGACGCGAGCGCGAATCTGTGATTGCGGTGACCAGGCCGCACGTGCCAGCCACTTGCCCTGGCTGTCACATACATCAATGGTTTCACCGCTTTGTGCTTTACCTTCCAGGCGCACGACTGCTCCGGAAAAGATCCATGGGTGGCGACGGAGCAGGGACTTTTCGCGTCCCTTAGCGAGAATTAATCGAGCGCTCATGTTTTATGGTACTTATTCAATAGAAAGTTTGGCGCCATTGTCGGGTGCCCAAGAGCAAATTGCAATTAGCATAATATCGTACTGTCATTTCTTAGCCTGTGGGCGGTGAGCCTCTATACTGATGGGTATCCCATCAGTATTCATAGTCAACGGGAGGGGGTATGACTCAAGAAAAAAGCAGTAAAGGTTTAAAAATATGGGTGTACGGGCGCGTTCAGGGTGTGGGTTTTCGTTACAGCACGCAAGTGAAAGCGCGGGCATTGTCACTAAGAGGATATGCGCGAAATCTTGACGATGGCAGCGTAGAAGTGCTGGCCTGCGGTGATACCGCACAGATAAATGAATTGGTTGCGTGGTTAAACGCAGGCGGGCCGCATAGTGCCAGAGTGGATAAGATGTTGACCGAACCCTGGCATTCACAGGAAGAAGAACCGCACGACTTTACAACCGGCTAGCCTTACAGACATTTTACCGGCTTTGGCAGGCCAGCAATTTTTGTTGCCTGTTTCGCAGGACCTTCAGGAAACAGGCGGAATAAATAGCGGCTATTACCCTTTTCCTGACCAAATTTTTGCGCCATGGCTTTGACCAGCATGCGTACGGCAGGCGAGGTGTTAAATTCCAAATAAAATGCCCGCACGAAGTGCACGACTTCCCAGTGGGGTTCGCTTAGTTCAATCGCTTCTTCAGCGGCTAGTAGCAATGCAAGTTTATCGCTCCAGTCATCAATATTCTTCAAATAACCCTGAGCATCACGCTCAATCTCTTTACCTTCAAATAACACGCTTTTACCCCGTTAATCCGTATACGCACTGCATTTTATACCGACCGTGGGGTAAACGACAGCGGTGTTACGCATACCGGACCGGCTAAACGTTCGAAGGCAGGAATTTTGGCATAGTAAGGTTGCGTTGTTTTTGCCGACAAAATAAAGCTCCGCAAAGTTGCGGAGCTTTATCAATAAGAACCGTAACAACCAAGACAGTGCGTACTTTATGCAAATACGCCCTTGCGGTTAATTATTACGTGCAAACCCGAGAATACTCAGCAGGCTCACAAAAATATTGTAGAGGGAGACATACAGGCTGACGGTTGCACGAATATAGTTAGTTTCGCCGCCATGAATAATGTTACTGGTTTCCCACAAAATAGCGCCGGCAGAGAACAGAATAAACAGGGCGCTGATGGCCATATGTAGTGCAGGAATTTGCAGAAACAGATTCGCCACAACGGCAACCAGCAGAACCACAAAGCCTGCCATCATCATGCCGCCAAGAAATGACATGTCTTTGCGGGTGGTGAGCACATATGCTGAGCAACAAAAGAACACCAATGCGGTACCACCAAGGGCCAGTCCAATGACATCGCCCATGCCTGCTGATAAAAAGCTGTTAAGAATTGGGCCCAGGCAGTAGCCGAGGAAACCGGTAAAAGCAAAAGCGGCAAGAATACCCGTCGGGCTATTGGCCAGTTTATGTGTCAGAAACATCAGGCCATAAAATCCGACCAGCATCAGGATAAGTCCCGGTGCGGGTAATGCTAATACTGTGCTGACGGTGGCCGTTAACGCAGAGAAACTCAGCGTCATTCCGAGAAGGAAGTAGGTATTACGTAAAACTTTGTTGGTACTGATGAGTGAACTTTCGCGTGTAGACGAAACAATACGATCCATAAAGCGCCTCTTATCGGGTCACGACTATATCCGGAGCATAGAGAGTCAGAAGTATTGCTGAAAGGCGTTTTACCCTTCTTTACCTGGTAACTGGCTGAGGATAGCGCTGGAGTGTCCGTTTCGGGTTGGCGTGCCGTAGCGTGTTGCCAATGCGCCTGTTTTTTGTGGAATATATAAACGACATGGTGAGAATAACGGCAAATGAAAATGTTTTGACTGTTTTTCATCCGAATGAATCAGCACGGCCTTTACATCGCTGACAGGGATGTTTATAGTGCGCGTCATTGCGGAGGGGTGGCCGAGTGGCTGAAGGCACCGGTCTTGAAAACCGGCGACGGGAAACCGTTCCAGAGTTCGAATCTCTGCTCCTCCGCCATCAAATTCAACGGGTTAGCTTAGGCTAGCCCGTTTTTTTTCCTTCTACCTTTTCCCCGTTGTTTATCGACGTCACGTTTGGCAGGTTTTATTCTTTGTAATATCTTGATGCAACGCTAATTATTTAACTTTGTGCCAACAATGCTCATAAAATCAACAAACTATATCAAAAAAAAAGTTGGCAGCGCGATAAAGATCTTGTATAGTGCGCGTCATTGCGGAGGGGTGGCCGAGTGGCTGAAGGCACCGGTCTTGAAAACCGGCGACGGGAAACCGTTCCAGAGTTCGAATCTCTGCTCCTCCGCCATCAAATTCAACGGGTTAGCTTAGGCTAGCCCGTTTTGCTTTTTGATTTTCCTGTCTGCCTCCGCAGCCTGTTTCCTGCTTGTCTCATTATGCTTGCCTTACCTCTGGAATCATCAACTCCATCTGCCTCCTGGCCGCTTATTTTCCCATTCGACAAGGAAATGGGGAACATAGTCCTCTTCATTGAGTCTGAAAGACTATCAGGTTGCTTTCAAACAACTAAAGCCACTAAACCGCAGGGGTAAGAGTCTGCTATATTGCTAACACTGATCTCCACTGCACATACCTGGCGTTTATGTAACGGAGCAGGGTTAAGATGTTCCAATGCCTATGCAGTCACAGGACTACGGCCTGGCAGTGAAATCGATCGCTGGGATATTCATCATCTGAATCAATGGAATACACACAATGATCAAAAAGTACACCCTCTGCGCGTTATCCGTACTCGCAGCTTTACCCGTGGGTTTTTCTGCTCTGGCCGCTGATGGCGATTTGCAGTTGCAGCAAGTATTAATCATGAGCCGTCACAATTTGCGTGCACCGCTGGCCGATAATGGCAGCGTGTTGCAGCAGTCGACTAAAAAGGCCTGGCCTACATGGGAAGTACCAGGAGGGCAACTCACGACTAAAGGTGGGGTGCTTGAGGCCTATATGGGCCATTATACTCGCGAATGGCTGGCGCAGCAGGGCGTGGTCAAAAGCGGAGAATGTCCGGCGTCCGATGATGTTTTTGCTTATGCAAATAGCATACAGCGTACTGTCGCTACCGCGCAGTTCTTTGTTACTGGCGCTTTTCCTGGCTGTGATATTGCGGTGACACATCAGGATGAAATGGGGGCGATGGATCCGATTTTTAATCCGGTAATCACTAACGGCAGTGAAGACTTCAACAAAAAGGCGCTGGCTGCGATGAATGCAGAAGGCGAAAAATTGAGCCTGAAGCCCGCTTTCCAGCGTCTGGACAGAATTATCGATTATAAAAACGCACCGGCTTGCAAAGATCAAAAGCAGTGCACATTGAGCAGTGATAATCAGAATAAATTTTCAGCAAATAGTGGTGAAGAACCCGGTGTTTCAGGCCCCTTAAAAGTAGGGAACTCGCTGGTTGATGCTTTCATGTTGCAATATTATGAAGGTATGCCACTGGAGCAAGTTGCCTGGGGACAAATCAAAACGCCTGAGCAGTGGAAAGAGTTGTCTGCGATCAAAAATGGTTATCAGGATGCGTTATTTACCTCTACAGAAGTGGCGCGTAATGTTGCCGCACCGCTGGTGGACTACATTCGTAGCCAACTGGTTGACCAGGACAAAGCGAATGCACCTAAAGTGATACTGATGGTGGGGCATGATTCTAATATTGGGTCGTTACTGACCGCACTGGATTTCAAACCTTATACGCTACCGGAGCAAAACGAAAGAACGCCAATCGGTGGGCAGATCGTGTTTGAACGTTGGCACGATGCGAAAAATAATAAAGACCTGGTAAAAGTTGAGTATGTTTACCAGAGCACGGAGCAAATCCGTAATACCGAACCCCTGTCGCTCAAAAATCCGGCAAAACGTGTGACGTTACAGATGAACGGTTGCCAGACTGATGCGAATGGTTATTGCTCATGGGATCAATTTTCTCAGGTACTGAATACGGCTGTACAAGGCACGCCACCGCAACAGGCGATGCCGGCTGCTGCTCCATCTGAAAATAATGATGCCAACGAGGCCGCTGATAAGGCCGCTGCTGAAAAAGCTGCGGCAGAAAAAGCGGCCGCTGATAAAGCCGCAGCGGATAAAGCCGCGCAGGCGAAAGCGGCTGAGGAGAAGGTGGTCGCGGATAAAGCTGCTGCAGATCAGGCGGCCAAAGATAAAGCGGCGGCAAGTAGTACGCAGCAGGACAAAGCGGCTCAGGCAGAGCCTGCTAAACCAGCCGAAGAACAAGCACAACCCACTCCAGAGAATGGGAATAAAGCGGCATAACTTATTGGATATGCCATGCATAAAAAGGCCGACATCATGTCGGCCTTTTTACTTAAGCTTGCAGGAGTCACGATGCCGCGACAACGACCAGCTTTTGGTTAACGAATTCTTTAATACCGAGGTCAGAAAGTTCACGACCATAACCTGAACGCTTAATGCCACCGAAGGGCAATTCCGCTGCGGTATCGGTCAGTGAATTGATATATACCATGCCGGTTTCAATGCGTGAGGCAAGTTGCTTACCGCGTTCAATATTGCCGGTAAAGATTGCTCCACCTAAGCCATAATGAGAATCATTGGCCAGTTTCACCACTTCATCATCATCTTTAACCACATAAACTTGCGCAACAGGCCCAAAGAACTCTTCAAAATACGCTGGATTATCACGGGAAATACCGGTCAGAATTGTAGGTTGGAAGAAGCAGCCTTCGCCAGCGACGGGGTTGCCACCAAAATGCAGCGTAGCACCGTGCTTAATCGCTGCTTTAACCTGTTCGGCCAGTCCATCGCGCGCACTGGCAGAGGAGAGTGGACCTAATGTGGTGGATGCATCCAGCGGGTCGCCAATTTTTACTGCATCAAATGCCGCGGTAAATTTTTCAAGAAAGCGGTTGGCGATTTTTTCATGCACAATAAAACGTTTGGCAGCGGTACATACCTGTCCGGCGTTGTTCAATCGCGCTGCTGCCCCCTGCTTAACCGCATCATCCAGATTGCAATCATCAAGTACGACAAAAACATCATTTCCACCGAGTTCAAGAGTGGATTTCTTCAGATATTTAGCTGCCTGGGATGCGACGGCACTGCCGGCTTTTTCTGAACCGGTAAGTGCTACGCCCTGGATGCGATCGTCTGCAATAAGTTCGGCAACCTGCTCGCTGGAAATAAACAAATTAGTCCAGGCACCTTCAGGCGCACCGGCTTCAAGCACCAGTTGTTCAAAGGTACTGGCGCAGTGCGGAACAATCCCCGCATGTTTTGCCAGCACCGGGTTGCCTGCCGCAAGGTTTGGCGCCAATACGCGCATCAACTGGTAAAAAGGGAAATTCCATGGTTCTACGGCAACCAGTACGCCAATAGGATGATGTTCAACCCATGCCTCCCCCAAATCTGATGGGTAACGCGTTGGCTGAAGAAAACGTTCGGCGTTTTCCGCGTAATAACGTGCAATTTGTGCACATAGCTTAACTTCACTTCGGCTCTGATCGATTAATTTTCCCATCTCGACACTGGCAATTTTCGCCAGCTCATCGACACGCCCATCGATAATGTCCGCCAGACTTTTTAGTACCTGGAGACGGGGCTGAATATCGCCTTTACTCCATGCGGATTGATAAAGCATTGAAGCGGTATCCAGTGCTTTAGCAACATAATGTTTATCGTGATCTGGCCAGGTTTTAATGAGTTTGTTATTTGCGGGATTGATTGTCTGATATGAAGGCATAAAAACACTCCTTGGTTATTTGCCAGAATACTGGCTAAAACAGGGGGAACGGGAGAAACGGTAAACTTAGCGTTCAAACGTTTTTTCGTTCAACGGATTTACCGTCCCAAGTCAGTAGGTCTTTATCGGTTTTCTCAAAGGCGCGTAGTAATACCTCGTCACTGCCTTGTTGTTCCCAAATCTGTTCGGCGAGTTTTTCGTCATAACTGGCTAATTCAAAAATGGCCTCGGCAATCTCAGTTGAGGTATGACGCAGGGTGGCCCATTCTCCTACACGGTGTGCTTTCGATTGTTGCGTTGCCATAATGTCTCCTTTACGCAATTATCCGTTGAGTTTATTCGCCAGTCCGGCGACATATTCGCCCTGATAGCGAGCAATATTCAGTTCGTCTTCGCTGGGCTGACGCGAACCATCGCCACCCGCTATAGTTGTTGCACCATAGGGCGTACCGCCCCGGACTTCCGATATGTCAAACATCTCTTTCGCCGCATAGCCGATAGGGACAATAACCATGCCGTGGTGAGCCAGTGTCGTCCAGGTCGATGAGATCGTATGTTCCTGGCCTCCACCCGTACCCGTAGAGCAAAAAACGCTTGCCAGCTTGCCGTACAGCGCACCCGATGCCCAAAGCCCTCCCGTTCGGTCGAGGAAGGTCCGCATTTGCCCCGCCATGTTGCCAAATCGCGTTGGCGTGCCAAAGATGATGGCATCGTATTGCGGTAACTCTTCCGGCGTGGCTTCCGGTGCTGTTTGTTGCGTTTTTCCGCCGACTTGAGCAAAACGCACCGCATCCATCGTTTCTGGTACGCGCTTAACGGTAACATCTGCACCTTTAACCCGCCGCGCGCCCTCGGCCACCGCGTTAGCCATGGTTTCTATATGTCCGTACATCGAATAGTAAAGTACTAAAATCTTTGCCATAGATTTACCTGCGACTCGCTGTTATGCCGGTGAAGAAAATAAGGGTGAGGTTATACCTGTCATTCTGCTTTACGTGGCGACTCGCTGTCCGACAGGTAATCAGCCTGGCAAACAGGGGACCGGGAAGAGTGCCTCGAATGCTGCGATTGTTTTGCCATGTTCACCCTCTGTAAATACTGTGTTTTGAGAAGCATGAAATTGAGTATAGAAGATATGCAACAGCTTGCCGGGAGCAAAAATGCGATAAGAAAATGTCATAATTTTTTCGTTAATGATTTTGATAACGCTTAGAGTGGGTTAAGACAAAACTGCTGCTGATAGCGTATTCACTGGTTTATTGTTTGTATCGAAATATAAATGGTGGGCAATGCCAGCGTATACCTGGCTAAACTTTATTCGTTGCTGGCTGCACGGGCTAAGGCTAAAAAAGACTTATGCGCGATGAATGAGCGTTTACCCATGCTACGGGCATGTTACACAGAATGATCGCTTATCGGAGGTAAGAAATGGCAGAGCATCGAGGTGGATCTGGTAATTTCGCTGAGAATCGTGAAAGAGCATCAGAAGCAGGCCGTAAGGGCGGTAGAAACAGTGGCGGAAATTTTAAAAATGATCCGCAGCGTGCGGCCAAAGCCGGTGAAAAAGGAGGACGCAGCAGCGGTAAAGCGTAATTTTTCGCAGCAGCGCATCGCGTAAACGTAAAAATGCCTCCCTGACCACCGGTCGGGCCCGGCGGTTGAAGTGGATTGGCCACAAGCCATTGACCTGTGTGATTCCCCCGCGCACACTAGCGCCCAAAATCTTCGCTCTGAGTTGCGGTATGTTGGCTTTTCTCTCTCGATACAAATTTGCTATTAAAAAGCAGGAAGGTGTTCTGCTCTTGATTACGATGATTTGGGGCGGGACGTTTCTCGTCGTTCATCATGCAATGACCGTGAGCGGTCCATTTTTCTTTGTCGGGTTGCGCTTTGCTTCAGCAGCATTATTGCTGGGGTTATTCTCATGCAAAACACTGCGCGGACTTACGTTGCCGGAGTGTATCGCCGGGGCCTTGATTGGTTTCTCTATCGCCTGTGGCTATGGTCTGCAAACATACGGACTGCAAACTATCTCCAGTAGCAAATCCGCATTTATTACCGCGATGTATGTCCCGCTTGTTCCGCTGCTGCAGTGGTTATTTCTCGGCAGAATGCCGGGGCTGATGTCGTGTATTGGGGTGGTACTGGCATTTCTGGGACTACTGCTGGTGGCCGGGCCTGAAAGTGGTACGTTGAAATTTAACCAGGGCGAAATCGCTACTCTCGTGAGTACGCTGGCTATTGCTGCCGAGATTATCCTCATCGGAGCCTGTGCAGGAAAAGTGGATGTCAAAAGGGTAACGGTTGTACAACTGGTCGTCGCGTCTCTTTGCGCATTCATCATGATGCTGCCAAATGGCGAATCGGTACCGGAATACTCGGCAACACTGCTTTTTAGCGCGGTGGGATTGGGAGGCGCTAGCGCCGTCATTCAGGTCACCATGAACTGGGCTCAACGGCACGTCTCACCTACGCGTGCGACAGTGATCTACGCAGGGGAACCCGTTTGGGCAGGTATTGTTGGCCGGGTTGCCGGTGAACGTTTGCCGGGCATAGCGCTGCTGGGCGGAGGGCTGATTGTACTGGGTGTTATTATCAGCGAGTTACGATTTAAAAAAGATAAGGTGAGAGAAGCGCCACCTGAACAGCAGGACAATCCGTTTGTTACTCTATCCCGGCAACTGACTGATAAGGAATCTGAGTGAAGCCACAGGAAAAACACCCTACACGGCGTTCCCGGGCCGTTACGGCCAAACGTGAAGCGATATTAAAGGCGGCATTAGCCCTTTTTTCGCAGTTTGGTATGCACGGTACGAGCCTTGATAAGGTCGCTGAGCGTGCAGAGGTTTCTAAAACCAATCTGCTTTACTATTTCCCTTCAAAGGAGCGGCTCTACGTTGCGGTGCTTAAAGATATCCTTGATGTCTGGCTGGCGCCGCTACGCGCGCTACAAGGCGCTCTGCAACCGCTGGAAGCGATACGTCAATATATTCGACTAAAGCTGGAGGTTTCACGGGATTACCCGCAGGCCTCCCGGCTGTTTTGCCTGGAGATGCTTCAGGGGGCGCCACTTTTAAAAGGCGAGCTGGAAGGAGAGTTGAAAACATTAGTCGATGAGAAAGCCGCAGTAATTGAAGAATGGATAAACCAGGGGCGTCTGGCAGCGGTCCAGCCTCATCATTTCATTTTTATGTTATGGGCGACCACACAGCACTACGCGGATTTTTCGACCCAGGTAGAAGCCATCACCGGTCAGACGCTCACAGATGAAAACTTTTTTGAAACTACGTTAGAAAATATCCAGCGTATGGTGATTGACGGTATCCGTACCCGTTAAACATGGGTGCATGAATTTTTTACCTCGCCTGTGCAGTAAGCGCCAGCGTTAAAAAAATCAGGTTCATGGAGCAATTATGGATTCCATTACGCAATTTGTTTTGGGCGCGTCGGTTGGTATATCGACGATGGGACGTAAGGCCCCGCTCTGGCAATCGGCGCTGATTGGCGCATGTTGTGGCACGTTACCGGATTTGGATGTGTTTATCGATCATGGTGATGCGATCCGTAATATGACGTTTCACCGTACTGAAAGCCATACGTTGTTCTGGCTAACGATTATTTCGCCTCTGTTAGGTCGATTCATTGCCGTTATTTGTCGGCAAAAAGCACAGTGGCTTCGCTGGTGGCTTGCTGTTTGGTTGGCACTGATTACACATCCACTGTTGGATTTGATGACGGTTTACGGTACCCAACTTGGCATCCCGTTTACTGACTATCCTTTCGCGATCGGCAGCATTTATATTGTTGACCCCTTTTATACCTTGCCGTTACTGATTTGCCTTGTGATTGCGTTGTGTCAGCGTGGGCTGATTGGCTTAAGGTGGAATGGCGCGGGGCTGTGTCTAAGCACGCTTTATCTCGGTTGGAGTATTCTGGCGCAAAGCTATGTGACTGAGCGAGTAGAAATGCATATTGCGCAGTTAAGGCATCAGGCTGATCATATCCTTGTCACACCAACCGCCTTCAATACCCTGGTCTGGCGTGTTGTGGTGATGACGCCAGAAGGGTATGCCGAAGGATTTTATTCGTTGCTTTCTCCACAACGGCCACTGCAACTGACGTATCACGCGCGAGGAGCAGCACTGCATCAGCGATTGAAAAATAACTGGTATGTCGCGCGGGTGGCTTGGTTTAGTCACGGATTTTTTTCAATGTATCAGCAGAACGGGCAGATTTTTATCCGGGATCTGCGCATGGGGGAGGAGCCTGACTATACTTTTACCTTCGATCTTGGACGCGATCTTCTGTCTGAGACGCAGATCAAACCCCGGCGGATTGAAATGCAACGTCCTGCTATCGGTGCGTCATTCAGGATGCTGTGGCAGCGGTTGTAGTCAATGAGCCGGAATACTCCGGCTCATTGCCATTACGCGTTGGCTTGTTTTCTGCAACGCAGGAACCAGCCGATAGCCAAAATGATAAACCAAACAGGCGTAACCATTAGCGCCAGGCGTGTATCCTCTTCCAGAGTCAGTAGTACAATGACAAAAACAAAGAATGCCATACAGGCCCAACACATAAATTTGCCCAGCGGCATTTTATACGTAGAGTTTCGATGTAACTCAGGGCTCTTCTTACGATAAGCCAGATAAGAGCAGAGAATAATGGTCCAGACGAACATAAACAGAATGGCTGAGACGGTTGTTACCAGGGTAAATACTGTCATCACATTCGGGATCAGATAGATCAGTGCAACCCCTCCTAGCAAGCACAGGCAGGAAAAAAATAGCCCGGTAGTAGGAACAGCGCGACGAGATAAACGACCAAAACTCCGGTGTGCAACACCTTGCTGTGATAAACCATATAGCATGCGACTGGTAGAGAAGATGCCGCTGTTTGCCGATGAGGCCGCTGAGGTGAGTACTACGAAGTTAACGATACTTGCCGCTGCAGGCAGTCCAATTAATACAAACATTTCTACGAAGGGACTGCGGTCAGCCACAACGTGATTCCACGGCGTAACCGCCATAATGACGATCAACGCCAACACATAAAAAAAGATGATGCGGATGGGAATGGCGTTAATCGCGCGCGGCAGTACGGTTTTCGGATCGTGAGTTTCGGCTGCTGCGGTTCCCACCAGTTCTATGCCGACAAAAGCAAATACGGCGATCTGAAAACCGGCAAAAAAGCCGCTGATACCCTTAGGGAACATACCGCCATGATCCCAGATATTGCTCAGTGAGGCACTCCCGCCCCCGGGAGAAGGATAGTGCATGGCAACCAGCACGATACCGGTGACAATGAGCGCGACAATGGCGACGATTTTTATAATTGCAAACCAAAATTCCATCTCGCCAAACAGCTTAACGGTAGCAATATTCAGTGCCAGAAATACTGCGATGCAGAGCAGCGCGCTCATCCATACCGAGAAATCAGGAAACCAAAGCTGGAAGTAGGAACTAATCGCGACCACGTCTGCGATCCCCGTCACTACCCAGCAGAACCAGTAGGTCCAACCGGTAAAATAGCCAGCCCAGGGGCCGAGCAGATCGGCGGCGAAATCGCTAAAGGATTTATATTCCAGGTTGGAGAGCAGCAGTTCTCCCATGGCGCGCATGACGAAAAACAGCATAAAACCAATAATCATATAAACGAAAATGATTGATGGTCCAGCGAGACTAATCGTTTTACCTGACCCCATAAACAGGCCGGTACCAATAGCGCCACCGATGGCAATAAGCTGAATGTGGCGATTATGCAAATTACGCTGGAGCTTATCTGGCCCTGCGTCCTTGAGAATTGTTTCTTTTGATTGGTCGACCATAACGGTTCCTGTCTTGTCAGTGATGTTGTGTCAGCTCTGCTGGCTGTTATTTAATCTGGCTTACTCAGGGGTAACCTGGCATAAGATAGTGTACCTGGACTATTGTTTGGTAATTGTTTTTTAACATACGTGAGGAATATCGACTAAATGGCTGCTATCGACAGGGAAATATCAACGGTAGGGGGAGAAAAACCACCAGCAGAAACGAAATGATGTCCGGTAATGGTGAAAAAATATCCGCTGAACGATACACCACTATAATAATGCAGTTGATGGTTATCACCCTGGCAATGAGTCTGCCGTTTTATCAGTTACCGAACGCGTATTAATTAAAAGGGTGGGATACATATCGCTCTCAGAGGAAACCGCTTAAGGTGAAAATTTTTATCGGTCTGCTTATTGCTGTGTTAGGTCTTACAGCGACAATACCGTGGGTAAAACGGTATGTGCCCTCACAATATAATCCCTTCATACCTTTATCGATCACCGATCCTGCCACTTTTATTACGCGTTATAAATTGAAAAAACTGACAAATAATTTGCCATTGTGTATGGCAGTACTTGAACGTGCGCGTAGCGCCGGACAGATTACCTTCAGCCTTCCTCCAGCCATACGGGGAAATTGTCCACTCTCACATCCTGTCCGTATTCAGCGCTTTGGAAAAATTGAATTGAGCAGCAGTTTTCTGGCCAGTTGCCCAATGGCGGTGCGTAGTGCAATGTTTGTTTTACAGCTATCAAAACAAAATGGAGAAAATACGACGTTTTCGCCGCTGATGCGTATTGAACATGTCGGAAGTTATGCCTGTCGCAATATCTATCACCGTGCGCAGGGGCGTTTAAGCGAACATGCAACAGCCGAAGCCTGGGATGTAACAGATTTTCAGTTTAAAAGTGGTGAAAAGATCGGCGTGCAACGCAACTGGAAACGGCCGGAAGGGAAAGCGCGTTGGTTGCATCAGACTTTTCAACAGAGTTGCGGCTATTTTGGCAATTCACTGGGTCCCGATTATAATGCGGCACATGCCAGTCATTTTCATTTTGGTCTGCGGGGTTATGGTCTATGCCGATAGCGCATGATGTCTATCGATTTATTGCTTTCGCTAATACGCAGTTATTTAATCTGATCTTTATTCTTTAATGCTTTGTTTTATAAGTAATTATCATCTTCCCTCATGGAGGGGTACTGCAATTTAACTCACCTGGAAGATAAAAATAATAAATTAAGTCAAATTCATTGAATATTTATAGGAAAAATCTTATTCTTTTTCTGGCCCGGGATAGAGTGCGCTTAGCGTCACCCTTCGGCTTTATCATCCTGCACAATGAACGTACGTTTTTAGCGTAGTATTTGTCGGAAGTCGCGATGCGCATAGCGCAGATAGTCAGCAGTAGGATATCTTTTTACCTCTGTTGCGAGTGCGGAATATTTCCCGGTTTTTCATTCATACGTACTTCAGTCATGACAATCAAAAGGTTAAACAAGGCGCGAGGCGTATTCACGTATCGGCGAGGCATCAATGACGTCCACTAATTACTTTTGCTGGCGAGATGAAGTGCTTTTGCTTTCAGAAGAGGTAAGCGGCTCGGGTCAATTAACACAATTTATTCAATATCAGATTGAACAATTGGGTTTCGATTATTTTGCCATGCTTATCCGGCATCCCGTCCCCTTTACGCGTCCTAAAACCTCTATTTACACCACTTTTCCCTTGCGCTGGCAGAAGTTATATCGAAAAGAGAACTTTATTGAGATTGACCCGATTATCGAAATCTGCCAGTTTCCCGGGAAAATAATTGAATGGAACGATCAACTGTTCATCGGTAAAGAAACATTCAGGCAGCAAGCCAATGCGTTCGGGTTACTGGCCGGTTTTTCTTGTTCGGTGCTGGCGAAAAACAGGGCCATTGGCATATTATCTGCCTCATCACGTAATCCGCTTAAAAGCATTGCTTTCAGGGCGGAGTTTGAGCATAAACTGCAGTACCTGACAGAACTTTATTTACTGACGCTGGAACGGATTGCTGATGTATCAATGTCCGTTCTCGATATCGAATTCAGCCATCGGGAATTGGAAATCATTAAATGGACTGCAGAGGGGAAAACCGCGATGGAAATATCACTGATTCTGGCGATCTCCGAACATACCGTGAATTTTCATCAAAAAAATATGCAAAAGAGGTTCAACGCTGCTAACAAAACACAGTTGGCCTGCTACGCTGCTGCAGTCGGATTAATCTGACGTGTATTACAACTACCAGATTTGGTAGTTTCGTATTGCTAAACGGTTGTCTACCCTTCGCCCGGGGTAACAGCCCACTCGCCGCGAGGGCGCGGTTGAAACGAGGGAATGCGACAGGGGATCATTGATGAAAATTATCCAAACTCAACTCAAGGATATGCCATCCTCTTTGTTGGCCGAATTGGGCAGCTATCGCTATAACGTATTTGCTCGTGGGGAAGGGTGGTCCATTCCGTCCCGGCTGAGAACACCGGGGCAGGAGTATGATCGATACGATCGTTCCGACGTTACCTGGCTCATTGCCTGGAGCGCGCGACATGGAATCAGTGGTTGTGCACGGCTGATGCAATGGCGAGAGCCTGAAGCATCGCACTACACCGAAAGCGTATGGGAAATGTCGCGGTTTTCCGCGCGACTGGAAGTTGACAGTGAATTGCCGTTAACCATTCTCTGGCATGTGTTACAGCTGGCCGCGCATTCGGGCATTCAGTATGTGGTTGGGGCTACGACACCGATGCTGGAGAAAATGTTTGAGCAGTATCAGGTTCGTTTTGAGCCGCTGGCTCCGGGATCGCTTCAGGCTGAGGATAATTTGTTTGCGGTAAAAATACCGGTTCAACAGGACACGCTGGCTGAAAAATTTCAGGGAGTACGTAGCTTTAGTCCGGAGGAAGTGCTGCCTTCTCTCGGCGTTTCAGTGAACTGGAACGCGGCGGACAGTTGATTTGATAAGTAAGCCCAGTGGAGCGTTCGGTTGCGTAAAGCGTGTGAGTATGGCAACAAAACAAAAAACGTGGGCTTACTTGATATGTTACTGGCGGTAGGCAAACTTGATTTGCTTAATCGTATTGCTAAATACATCGGCCTGATGTGGATCTTCAAGCTGAGCAATAAAACGCTCCATATTGATGATCACTTTTCCCGCATCGGCCTGCCCCATACCCTTCAGCATCAGCGTAACCATCGCTTTCAGGCAGGCTACCTCATCTGCTAGCGCCTGGGTTTCTTGTGAGGTTGAAAAGTCGATTTGGCTCATTGCTGTCTCCTTGATGATAGTTATCAATATCGGTGTGCCCTGGAAGGCCGGCTAATTAACTGTGTAAGCAAACCCGTGCTTTTGGGCCAGGGTACAAGAGTAAAATAGTTTATGCCAACGCTGCTTTCGGCAAATCGCCTGAAAAAGGGCAAGCCGGTACCCAAGGTACCAGCAGGTTTACCCAAGAGGCTGGCAAATGCGGTGGCGACCGTTAGCGAGTCTGCCGTTTTTTTGTTCGCGTGAGGTAATGTCCGTGAGGTGGTGTAAATATAATCCCGTCTCACACATGAATAAAAAAACGGGAAAAGTATACCATAATTTATCAGACGGCTCCTGAGCGCTATTCTGTTATTTATAGTTACCGCGATGGAATTCAACGATTGGTAACATTATGGATATTTGTGTACGTTGATTTAGATATAATTTTATCTTATTAATCATTATGAAAAATTATATAATCTCAACAATACGAGTAGCCGTAACGTGGGAATTGAGTGAATCACTAACCGTTGATTTCAGAGAGTACGTGAGGGAAAAAGAGGACGGGTAGTCCGTGGATGGCTTGAAGGACAAGGAACGCGGTGATCTTTTCTGGATATTTTTTTGCGCCATTAAAGTCACGTAATATGTCTTTTCTTTTTAATTATCATTGCGTGTAAATGAAATTATACAGGACGTTTCCTGCATTAATGTTGTTCATTCCCGAGGCAAAAAAGAGTACCATCGGTTATCTAATTTTTAGCCGTTTGTCCTAATTCAGCTTCGACTACTCTGGAGAGATCTCTTTGATCAGCGTTCTTCTTGTTGATGACCACGAACTGGTACGCGCAGGGATTCGCCGCATACTGGAAGATATCAAAGGCATTCTGGTTGCCGGCGAAGCAAAGTGCGGTGAAGATGCGGTTAAATGGTGTCGTTCAAACAACGTCGATGTTGTCCTGATGGATATGAACATGCCGGGCATTGGTGGGCTTGAAGCAACGCGAAAGATCGTGCGCTTCAATCCGGATATCAAAATCATCATGCTGACTATCCACACCGAAAATCCATTGCCGGCCAAAGTTATGCAGGCGGGTGCTGCTGGCTATTTGAGCAAGGGTGCTGCGCCGCAGGAAGTGGTGAATGCGATTCGTTCGGTTAATTCGGGGCAACGCTATATTGCCTCTGATATCGCACAACAAATGGCGCTTAGCCAGATTGAACCACAAAAAGCGGAATCGCCATTTAGCTGTTTGTCTGAGCGTGAACTACAGATTATGCTGATGATCACTAAGGGACAGAAGGTAACCGAAATTTCCGAACAGCTAAACCTCAGCCCGAAGACCGTTAACAGTTATCGCTACCGGATGTTCAGCAAGCTGAATATCAGCGGTGATGTTGAGTTAACCCACTTAGCCATTCGTCATGGCATGTTTAATGCGGAGTCGTTGATCAGCAGTGAGTGATGTGTTTGACGCCAAATCTTTTTTGAAGACAGTTACCAGCCAGCCGGGTGTTTATCGGATGTATGATGCTGCAGGCACCGTCATCTATGTAGGCAAAGCCAAAGACCTGAAAAAGCGTCTCTCCAGCTATTTTCGCGGTAATGTGGGAAGCCGAAAAACCGAAGCGCTGGTGAGTAACATCAATCAGATTGACGTTACCGTCACGCATACTGAAACGGAAGCATTGCTGCTGGAGCATAATTATATCAAGCTCTATCAGCCGCGGTACAACGTGCTGTTGCGTGATGATAAATCCTACCCCTATATTTTTCTGAGCAGCGATACGCATCCTCGGCTGGCGATGCACCGTGGTGCTAAGCATGCTAAAGGCGAATACTTCGGCCCATTTCCAAATGGTTATGCGGTACGAGAAACGCTTGCGCTATTGCAAAAAGTATTTCCGGTTCGTCAGTGTGAAAACAGCGTTTATCGCAATCGTTCACGGCCCTGCCTGCAATATCAAATTGGCCGCTGTCTGGGGCCCTGTGTCGCAGGTCTGGTCAGTGAAGAGGAGTATGCACAACAGATCGAATACGTGCGTCTATTCCTCTCAGGGAAAGACGACCAGGTGTTGAACTTGTTGGTTAGCCGTATGGAAGCCGCGAGTAATGAATTGAAGTTTGAAGAGGCGGCGCGGCTGCGCGATCAAATTCTTGCGGTACGACGCGTGACGGAGAAGCAGTTTGTTTCCAATCAAGGTGAGGACCTGGATGTCATTGGCGTATCCTTTGATGCCGGGATGGCTTGTCTGCATGTCCTGTTTATCCGGCAGGGTAAGGTGTTAGGCAGCCGTAGCTATTTCCCCAAAGTACCGGGTGGAACGGAGCTGGCCGAGGTGGTACAAACCTTTGTCGGGCAATTTTACCTGCAGGGTAGTGAAGCGCGCAGCTTACCATCCGATATTTTGCTGGATTTTTCCCTGCCTGAACGTGATCTACTGGCTCAGTCTCTTACGGAGCTGGCGGGGCGGCGCGTTAACATTCAAAGTAAGCCTCGCGGCGATCGTGCTCGTTACCTCAAGTTGGCGCGAACCAATGCGGCGACGGCTCTGATTACAAAGTTGGCACAGCAATCTACCATTCACCAACGCCTGAAGGCACTGGCGGAAATGCTTAAATTACCGACCGTCAATCGAATGGAATGTTTCGATATCAGCCATACCATGGGTGAACAAACTATCGCTTCCTGCGTGGTGTTTGATAGTAACGGACCGGTGCGTGCTGAATATCGCCGCTATAATATCAGCGGTATAACGCCCGGAGATGACTACGCAGCGATGAATCAGGTGCTACGTCGTCGTTATGGTAAGGCGCTGGAAGAGAGTAAAATTCCTGATCTGATCCTGATTGACGGAGGAAAAGGCCAATTGGCACAGGCAAAAACTGTCTTTGCCGAGTTGGATGTTCCATGGGATAAGCAGCGTCCGATATTATTAGGGGTAGCGAAGGGTAGCGACCGCAAAGCGGGGCTGGAAACACTCTTTTTTGAGCCAGAAGGTGAGGGCTTTTCTCTGCCGCCGGATTCGCCTGCCCTGCATGTGATTCAACATATTCGTGATGACTCTCACAATCATGCAATTACAGGGCATCGAAATAAACGTGCGAAAGTGAAGAATACCAGCGCACTGGAATCTATCGAGGGTATTGGTCCAAAACGCCGTCAGCAGCTGCTTAAATACATGGGAGGCTTGCAACCTCTGATGAGCGCTACCGTCGATGAAATTGCGAATGTGCCCGGTATTTCACACGCACTTGCGGAAAAAATCTTCTATTCACTGAAACACTAGCATTGAATACCCAGCGGCAATGTAGGAACATACAGGTAAATCCTACTCTGGCCAGACAGTTACCGTAGCATATGCAATTTAATATACCGACTTGGCTCACCCTGTTTCGCGTTATTCTTATTCCGTTCTTTGTACTGGCGTTCTATCTGCCATTCCATTGGGCTCCGCTGGCCTGCGCATTGATCTTTATCGTAGCAGCCGTAACCGACTGGTTTGATGGTTTTCTGGCACGACGCTGGAACCAGAGTACCCGCTTCGGTGCTTTCCTTGATCCCGTTGCGGATAAAGTGATGGTGGCGATGGCGTTAGTTCTGGTGGCCGAACATTTTCACTCCTGGTGGATTACCTTACCGGCGGCCACCATGATTGCTCGTGAGATCATTATTTCTGCACTGCGTGAGTGGATGGCTGAAATTGGCAAACGTAGCAGCGTAGCAGTCTCCTGGATTGGTAAAGTGAAAACAACGGCGCAGATGTTAGCGTTGTTCGCTTTGCTGTGGCGCCCGGACAACATGGTAGAAGGGATCGGTGTCATCGCGCTTTATATCGCAGCGGTGCTAACCTTCTGGTCAATGTTCCAGTATTTGAGCGCCGCACGCGGTGATTTGCTTGAACGATGATCGATGCGATTTAAAAAGCAGCAAACAGATGCTAAGTAAGGATAATTTTATTGACTCATTTCTTCAGGTCAGTAGAATGCAACGCATCGAACGGCAGCTAAGGCGCCATAAGATAAAGTAAATCAGCAAGTTCGAAGATTTTGCTGACGAAGCGGGAATAGCTCAGTTGGTAGAGCACGACCTTGCCAAGGTCGGGGTCGCGAGTTCGAGTCTCGTTTCCCGCTCCAGATTTTGTTATCAGAACCTTATCTGATAACAACCTGAAAAGGTAAGCAGTATTAAGGCGCGTTGGCAGAGTGGCCATGCAGCGGATTGCAAATCCGCCTACCTCGGTTCGACTCCGGGACGCGCCTCCACTTTATACCCTGCCCGGGTGGTGAAATCGGTAGACACAAGGGATTTAAAATCCCTCGGCCTTATGGCTGTGCGGGTTCAAGTCCCGCCCCGGGCACCATATTCTATACCAAATAAAAACAAGCAATTAGCAGTAATGTCGTGACCGCCCCAAGGGCGGTTTTTTTGTTTTTATTCTTACCGATTTACCACTTATCCACCCTTGCCGCGTCCGATGCTCGGGAGAATTCGATGGCTTTATAATGTGTTGCAAACCGCCATCGAAGGGCAAACTCTCTTTGCATCTCTCACAAGATGTAGCTGGATGCGGTATTTACTCTGCACATCCGATATCGGCCTGTCTGCCGCGTTAAAATAGCGTCATATGTATAACGGACCGAATCAGAATGCCGACCATAGCACCAGGAACAGCAAAACGAAACAGGCGTACAAAGCGCGAGCTGATACCAAGAAAAATGCCAATTCCGGGAAGATCGAATGTCTGGATAAGCAATCCGGCGGAGGCGTTAATTTGGCTTACGGTGACTTTACCCTGTTGAATCAATTCAGAGATAACCCCGAAATAGGCGGTACCGCCGGCTACGCATTTTACCAGTGCGGGAAGCACGAAATTTTGCGGCACATGCAACCACAACAATAGCGGCATCAGCAGGCGCTGGAGCATATCAATCAGGCCCGCGGCCTCAACAAAACCGACGATAGTCAGTGACAGGATCAGCATCGGTACCGCGCCGAGTGCAAGGCGAATCGCATCGGAACCTGCGCTATTAATAACGGAAATCAGCCCCTGACTATTTTGTTCCGCATTTGGCAACTCTTCTGCACGCGCGTTCTCCGCAATGGATAGCTTACGGCCGCTAAAGTACCAGGTCACAGCCGCCGCGCACAGGCCACCGATAACAGAGATGATGATTGACGCCAGCCAATGCAGGCCAAAAGGCGTCAAAGGATAGAAGACATTACCCTGTCCCATAGCAAAAATCATCGCGAGAGTTGCGGCCATTTGCCGGTCTGAGACGCCGCGTTTGTCCATAATCGATAATGTGGCCAACGGAGCCGCAAAGCTAACGAAATTTATTTGAATCATCGCGAAAGCGCTCATTCCGGTTAGGCCAAAAGGTCTGAGCAACGGCGCGATCCAGCGGACAACCACATCCAGTACGCCGCGAACCTCAAGGTATTTCATGATAATTAGC
Organism: [Pantoea] beijingensis; assembly: GCF_022647505.1. Taxonomy (NCBI): domain Bacteria; kingdom Pseudomonadati; phylum Pseudomonadota; class Gammaproteobacteria; order Enterobacterales; family Erwiniaceae; genus Erwinia; species [Pantoea] beijingensis. Next base: position 2,428,091 of record NZ_CP071409.1, on the reverse strand, counting down.
ATGACGACCATAATCGGTAACAGCGTATAAAGTGCGACATTAACGGAGGATTTCCCCGCTGACATAATAATACTGATGACGTCCATTTAGTTCTCAAACAGGCACAGGGAATGGGTTCGGGCGATATAATAATCGTGGGGGAAAAGAAATGATACGCTTTCCCCGGCGAGATATTCTCACCGGGGCTGTGACTTTTGGCCCCTCCATGGGCCTTGTTCATATCTCTTGCCGTAACGGCCACTAATGGGATTCAGATTTTCTGTAACCCGCCAAAGACCACTCTTCCCTGACGGAAGGTTGTTTTAACCGGTGAAACGCGCGCGACTGCTTCAGCGGAGCAACTGGCTTCTACTAATATCATCTCCGCATCATCATTGACCGCGGGCCACTGGCGCTTGCCGTTTTCATCCAGCGGCAGAACGTTACCAGTGGCGATTGCCAGTGAACGGGTGAGGCTATATTCGTCTGAGTAACCATAAAGTTGTGCATAAAGGTTGGCTTTTTCCAGCATGCTACCTGTTCCGAAAGGTGACCAGTGGTCAATGACGCTGTCGGTACCGGTCATGACAAATACGCCTTTCTCGCTCAACTGGGGCAATGGCATAGCCAGCTTACCGATAGGGACCGTTGAGGCCAGGGTAAATTGCTGCTCAGCAAGGCCGTTAATGACGCTATCCAGTTCTGAACCACTCAGTGTTGAAAGTGCAAAACCATGACTCAGCGTCACCTTACCTTTTAACTGCGGATTACGTTCCACGGTCTGAATCATATATTTAATCGCTGCAACCCCGGCAGGTGTCGTTTCGTGCAGGTGAATATCAACGCCTCTGTCAAAATCTAGTGCGATTTGGAACATGGCATCCAGTGATCTTTTCATGTCGCCATCTACATTGGTCGGATCCAGTCCGCCAACGTGTTGTACACCCATTTTCATCGCTTCACGCATCAGCCCGTCAACCTTTGAATGCAGTAAGCCATGCTGTGGAAAGGCGACTATTTCACAGCTGAAATCCTGCTGATGCTTCTCTAAGGCGATCTTAAGGTGCTCAAGGCTTTTCAGGCCACTGACGGGATCGATATTGCAGTGGCTGCGGGCCACGGTTGTTCCTTTGGAATGCAGTAAACCGATAATCGCTTCCGCGTGCTCAACAGATTTTGGCAACAACTGTGGGATGAGAATCTGCTCGCGAGCAATCATATCCATGATGGTTTTGCCCTTGCGTGGACGCGGCGCTTCCCACGGGCCGCCATAAAACGTTTTATCAAGGTGAATATGCATATCACGAGTGGCAGGCAGCAGCAGCAGCCCTTGGGCATCAAAAGACGGCAGTAATGGCGTGTCACCGCTTTTCACCGGACTGAATGCGACGATTTTGCCCGCGTTGATTTCGACATTATACAGCCCGGTCTGGGTTCCAGTAACGATATCGCCTTCACGTTCAAACCCTTCTTCCAGACGCACATTACGGAGTAGATAGTGGGTTGCATCAATCTTCGTCATTTTATCCGTATCAGGGCTTTGTTCAGCGGTACTCTGGGCGGAAGAGGCGGCGGAGGCAAAGCCAGAGGCGACCAGGGCACCACCGGCGGTCAATTTTGCGGTTTTTGACAGAAAGCTTCTGCGGCTTTGTTGTTGAGGGTTTTGCACTTCGATGTCCTTTATGTGACGAGCGGAAAGGGGATATACCCATCCTGTTCATCGCAGCGCCAATGCAGCCTGCAATGGCGTAACGTGATTTTTTCAGGGTATATACTGCCGTTTCACCATAAAAGATGCCGTCCTGGACGGCTGTGATATTTTCCACTCCTGAGCAGTGGAAATTCCACTGCTCAGGATAACTGGCAAAACTGGCGTAATTTCTCTGCCAGCGCCAACTGAGCAGGAGTCGCGTTATCGCGATAAAACAGCGCCAGTTCAACATTATCAATGGAAGGCAGGCCGCTTTCCACACCCAACACCCGATGTTCAGGCAGGCGGCAGCTGGCAGGGAGAAGAGTAATCCCTAAACCGGAAGCGCTGGCCGCGACCAGCGCGGCCAGACTGGCGCTGCTGTAACTGATTCGCCAACTGCGGCCCATTGCATCCAGTGCCTGACACAGCGCTTCGCGGTAAAGCCCGTTAAGAGGGAAAAGCACCAGCGGCACCGGTGATGCTTCGAAGGCAGGCCATGTGGCGCTGTCCAGCCACAATAGCGGTTCGGCGCGTGACGCCTTCGGTTTCTCACCGTCGGTCTGCTTGATCAGAATAATATCTAACTCTTCTCGCTGCCAGGCACTGCGTAATTCATTACTTAGTCCGCTGGAGACATCAAGTCGCAGATGGGGGTGAGAGCGGCTAAACTCGGCCAGCAGGGGGGCCGTCAGTGCGGCAAAATCCTCAGGCACGCCTAAACGTACAACACCATCGCGCCATCTATCGCTTAAAGCATCGTGTGCTTCACTATTAAGCGCAATAATCCGCCGTGCGTACCCCAGCAACTTTTCGCCTTCTTCGGTCAACAAAACCTGATGTGATGAGCGTTCAAGGAGTGCCTTGCCCACACTTTCTTCTAAGCGCCGCACTTGCTGGCTTACCGTAGATTGCGAAAGAAATACGCGATCGGCGGCACGAGTAAAGCTGCCCGTTTCGCAAACAGCAACAAAGCTGAGCAACTGTTGCGGACCAAACATGGGATAACGCGTCATGATAAGTCGATCTCAACAGAATGGTACATCGCTGGTTTTACATTACGGGCAAGGAAAGGAGGGTGACAATATGCTTTCGTAACAGAGTTTATCATCATAAAACATCCCAAAAGAGTGGGCTTAACAGCAATTATCTGCAAGCCATATAGGGTAAATACCATGTTGAGCGATAATAAACATCAACAGGGGATGGTATTGAGTGTACCCGTTTATCTTCATCATTTCGTCGATCGCAGGTTTGTTGGTCGCTGTTTTTTGAGCACCGTATCTTTTTTATTTTTATTTGTGGGATGCGCCAAACTTACTCATATACTTAAGGATATTTTACGATAATAGCGTTACGTTCTTCCCATCGATTTTACCCGATGCGTATAATAATTACGCTCGCACTTATTCAGCTATCTAATGATTAGGGGGCAACATTTTGGATTCCCGGGAACGTAACTTTTCGCGATTACCGTCTTTAAGCGCACAAGCCGGGTACCGTGTGATTGAACCACGCCTGCAAGATGGCGTATTTAGCCTGAGTAGCTGGACGGCGATGACTCGGCACGTGTTACCCCGATACTGACGTCCACGGGAGTAATGTAACGTGTCGAAGCGCAACCCATATGCGCCACGCGAGTGGCTACCCCATGAAAAACCGATGTTGCCGGGTTCGCCGTCGACGCCGATTCATTCGAACAATAAGCGTATTGCTTTTGGCATTCTTGGCCTGTTGATTTCGATTACGGGGTCCCTGAGCAATGCGCTGGTGACCGCGAATCTTGCTAATTTACAAGGCACATTTGGGATCTATTCAAATGAAATCGCCTGGTTACCCGCCGTATACGTGATGGGAAACATTTCTATTAACCTGCTGCTCGTGAAGTTTCGCCAGCAGTTTGGTCTGCGTATTTTTACCGAAGCGTTTTTAGTGCTCTACGTACTGGTGGCATTTTTCCATCTTTTTGCCAACGATCTCAGCTCGGCAATTGTGGTACGTGCTGCCCATGGTATGGTCGGCGCAGCGCTTAGTTCACTTGGCATCTATTATCAAATCCAGGCCTGGCCAGCAAAACATCGCCTTAAAGCGCTGACGATTGGTATTTGTGCTTCACAGCTGGCTATCCCACTCGCGCGACTGTTCTCGTCAGAATTGTTAGAAATTAACGAGTGGCGTGGATTATATCTGTTTGAACTCGGGCTGGCATTGATTGCTCTTGGCGGCGTATTGCTGGTGAAATTACCTCCGAGCGATCGCAATAAAGTGTTTGAAAAAATGGACTTTATCACCTTTATTCTATTGGCGCCGGGAATGGCGCTGATCTGTGGCGTATTGTCGCTTGGACGCATTGAGTGGTGGTTTACCACACCGTGGTTGGGGGTTTGTCTTGCTATTGCGTTAGTGCTGGTGGTGACGGCGGTGGTGATTGAACATAATCGTGTTAACCCATTGATCAATACCCATTGGTTGGGGAGCGGCGCCATTATTCGCCTTGGGCTGGTTATGATCATGATGCGAGTGGTGTTGGCTGAGCAAAACACGGGTGCCGTTGGATTTTTGCAGCAGGTTGGTTTGCAAAATGATCAGCTACAGGGGCTGTCACTGGCGATTATTGCCGGTGTGATTTTAGGTATTGTCGGCAGTGCGTTAACTATCAAACCGACGCATCTCAGTTGGCCGATCGTCATGTCGTTGCTGGTTATGATTGTTGCCTCGTTGCTGGATGCGCACTCCAACCCATTAACGCGTCCTGCCAATATGTACTTTAGCCAGTTTTTGCTTGGTTTCAGTAGCGCTTTTTTCCTGGCACCAGCGATGCTGTTAGGTGTCGGTAGTGTTGTTACGCAACCGAAAAATCTTGTCAGCTTTGTGGTGTTGTTCGGCATGAGCCAGAATCTTGGGGGGTTAATTGGATCGGCGATACTGGGGACTTTCCAGACATGGCGTGAGAAATATCACTCAAGTCATCTTGGCGACCGCTTGTCTCTTCTTGATCCCAATGTGACCGAGCGGCTCAATCAATACGGAGCGATGTATAACGATCTAATTGGCGATGGAACCTTGCGCGCAGCGCAAGGCGTAGTGCAATTGCAAAATGTTGCCACCCTACAGGCCAATGTACTCGCCTGGAACGATACCTATTTACTGACGGCTGCCATGGCGCTGGCGACACTAATGTGGGTGTTATGGCGTTTAACACGTCTACGCTACCTCAACTGGCAGCAGGCAAAACGTGACAGTCAGGCGGCGGAACAACATAACCTTGCAACAACTGAAGCGGGCATAGACAAACGATGAGTCAGCATGAACAAGTGCAGGCCTCTGAGCGCGAGAGGAATAATAAACTGCGCATTTTATCGATCGCTGTCGGTAGCGGTATCGCTATCGTTGGGGTGTTAGTTATTTTATATGCGTGGCAGCTGTGGCCTTTCACTCGCGCGGTGCAAAGTACAGAGAACGCCTATGTACGCGGTCAGGTTACCTTTATCAGTCCTCAGGTAAATGGTTATGTGACCACTGTGAATGCACTCGACTTTCAGCCCGTACGTGCAGGTGATGTGCTGATGACAATTGACGATCGTATCTATCAACAACGCGTACATCAGGCTCAGGCGCAATTAGAAATGAAAAAAGCAGCGCTGGCCAACATCATTCAGCAACGGCGTAGCGCCGAGGCTGTGATTGTACGAAATGAAGCGGCCCTCAAAAATGCCAATGCCCAGGCGATAAAAAGCGGACTGGACCTGAAGCGTGTGGAGAACCTGGCCGCTGATGGTTCAGTGTCGGTACGTGAGCGCGACGCCTCACGTGCAGGTAACAGTCAAACGGTCGCGGATGTTCAGCAGGCGAAAGCAACACTTGATGTGTCACGCCAGGACCTGCAAACAGTCATCGTCAATCGTGCGTCGCTGGAGGCAGATGTGGCCAGTGCTCAGGCAGCACTGGAGTTGGCGCGTATTGATTTGGATAATACCAAAATTATCGCCCCACGTGATGGTCAGTTGGGACAGATTGCGGTACGGCAGGGCGCTTATGTTACCGCGGGTACGCGGCTAACGTCGCTGGTGCCAGCGCAGCGGTGGGTAATTGCTAATATGAAAGAAACTCAAATGGCGCGCATCCGACCTGGCTTACCTGCATCGTTCTCGGTTGATGCACTTAATGGCGACGTTTTTCAGGGGGAAGTTGAATACATTTCTCCGGCGGCAGGTTCTGAGTTTAGTGCTATTTCGCCTGACAATGCTACCGGTAACTTTGTCAAAATTGCCCAACGTATCCCGGTACGAATTAAAATTACCAGCGACGATTTATCGCGTTTACGTCCGGGTATGTCGGTTGAACTCAATATTGATACTTCCGGTACGCACGAACGGGAGGCACCGTAATGCGTATACGGAAACGTCTGTTGGCACTTTTGCTCCCGCTGATGCTGGCAGCATGCGCTACGGAAGTCGATAAGGCCCCGGATTCCCTGCTAATCCCCCCACAGTGGCGTAATCAGATAGGGCCAATGTCCGCACCTGAGGAGGATTGGTGGCGAGCGTTTGGCGAAGAAGATATGAACCGGCTGGTGATTCAGGCGTTGCGTAATAATCCGGACATTTTGATAGCGCGTTCTCGTGTCGATCAATATCGCGCCCAACTGCGCGCTGCGCAGGGGGATAACTATCCGACTCTGGATGTTGGGGTGGGTGCGACGCGTGCGCGTACGCTATCTGCTGCCAGCGGGTTGCCAATTGAAAACACTGTTTTTCGCGGATTGCTCCAGGCTAATTACGACGTTGATCTGTGGGGGGCGCGGAGCAACAGTATCGGCGCGGCCCGATATTCACTGGAAGCACAGCGTGCGGCGGCTTCTGCGGCTGAGCTGACGGTGGCGACGTCGGTTGCCTCGGGTTATCTGACACTTTGTTCGCTGGACGAACAGCTGCGGGTTACGCAAGCAACACTCGCTTCAAGGAATAATTCGCTGAATCTTGCGAAACGCCAGTATGAGATGGGATATACCTCCAGGTTAGAATGGGTACAGGCCGAATCTGAATATCAGACGGCAAAGGCGCAAATTCCTCAGCTGCAACATCAAATTACCCGCCAGGAGAATGCACTTAGTATTTTGGTTGGGATGAACCCGCGTCATATCTCACGTAAAAGTGATTTTGCAGCGATCATTCCACAACCGCTGCCCTCAATTTTGCCCTCCGAATTATTGCAACGCCGGCCGGACATCGTGCAGGCGCAGCGCCTGCTGTTGGCTGCTGATCGAACGCTGGCTTCATCAAAAGCCCAACTGCTACCTTCGCTCAACCTTACGGCCAGCGGCACGTTGCAAAGTTCGGTGCTGCATCAATTGGCTGAAAACCCTTTTCGGTTGTGGAGTGTCGGCGGCAGCGTGCTTGCGCCATTGTTGAATCGTGAGGCGTTAACGGCCCAGGTAGATGTATCCATGGCATCGCGTAATCAGGCGCTTTATAGCTACGAGAAAGTGGTGCGTAACGCTTTCAGCGAGGTCAATGATGATCTGGACGCTATCCAGCGAACCCAGGAGCAACTTAACGAGTTGAAGAAACAGGAAGAAGTCGTTAGCGAAGCGTTACGTATTGCCCGTAATCGTTACCAAAACGGTTATGCTTCCTATTTAGATGAGCTGGATGCCCAACGTACGTTGTTCAGCACTCAACTTAGCGTTGTACAACTGAAAAATAGCCTGCTGCTTGCACAAATTGATCTCTATCGTGCTTTAGGCGGTGGATGGAAACCTTGATCGACGACGTAAATACAGCTAAATCCGATAGCCTTTAGCGCCATATAGCGGTCAAGTATGCGATGATATATTTACTTATCGGCAGGCGCTTAGCATGCATTTCTGGTAATTGACATAATGAGTCTGGTATGAAAAAACAAGAAATATATCAGGAAGTCAATGGGTTACTGGTGGCACTGTTTGATATTGATGCCAGTCATATTCAGCCTGAATCACGGCTGTATGAAGATTTGGACCTCGACAGTATTGATGCCGTTGATATGGTCGTACATTTGCAGAAGCGTATCGGGCGAAAAATCACGCCAGAAATCTTTAAATCCGTCCGTACCGTGCAGGACGTCGTGGACGCTGTCTGTCTGCTTATTTACGAAGATTGATCCTCCTTTGATGTTTTTTTGATAAAAACTTATCTCTAAAGTTTCCTGGCATTTTTCTCTCTATAGTCTACGCTCGTAATCGGTCAAAGCACCGAGAGGCTACGCGTGCTCGAAACGGATGTATTGAAAGCCGCGGCACTCCCACCTGGTTAATTTATTTCGATAGGTTACTATGATAAATTTAAGAGTTAAGGCTGAAATATCGTACTGCGCCGATTAATTTAATTTCGCATAACATTATGATAATAAATGGTTTTTAATGTATCGTGCTGCATGGGTATCATTGGGTACGTTATCAGTATGTTAACCGTTCATTGATGCAACTTATTATATTTGCTTGCGGTTATTTTTCTTGTTGAACTCGCTGAGTTCCTGTCACTCGCTATGAAAAAATGAAAAATCAGACGCCTCCAGAGCCAGAAAAGCAGCGGCGTGAACCGCTCGACGATGCCCAGTTTGCGATCGTGGTACTTGCAGTGACCTCTTTTACTCTTATAATCTTCGTCCTGGCGATCACGTTGTGGATGAGTTGAAAATTATCCCGGTGTCAGTTGACGGTTTAAAAGGAGAAAAAGTATGGAAAACAGAGATGATAAGCTCATTGCGCTCATTGGTTTACTCTCTGCCTGTCTGATTACTGTGGTTTTTCTGTTTACTATGACCTGGCTTTCTGATGTCCGCCATACTCCTGAACAAAGCGTAGACGTGCAGTCCTGCTACATGGATTCCAGCCAAACTTCCCGCTCCTGAACGACACGTTTCATTTTGATTTGCTCAATCGCGGCAATCGGATGAGTCGTATGATAATCATCACGAATAAAGCAGAAGCAGATACTGATAACCTTTGAACGCCGCTGTATTACCGGATAACAGGAATCATAATGACTCAAGCGGCTGACTGTGATAATCACCTTAGCGCGACGCGTCTTGCTCGTGCCATAACGCCGCTAACCGACAGACATCCCCATGTTAGTGGTGTGCATCCTTTGTCTGATGGAATGGATGCTTTTGCGGCTCGCTACTTATTGACCTCAATGGCTGAACGTACGCTGGATGTGCAATATTACATCTGGCAAAACGATATGTCCGGACGTTTACTGTTCAGTGCCCTGCTGGCAGCAGCTGAAAGAGGCGTGTTTATCCGCTTATTGCTGGATGACAACAACACGATGGGGCTGGATGAGACGCTAAGTGAATTAAATCGCCACCCTAATATTGAAATCCGCTTATTTAACCCTTTTTCATTCCGCACGCTGCGAGCCCTTGGTTATCTCACGGATTTTGCGAGACTAAATAGGCGCATGCATAATAAAAGTTTCACCGTCGATGGGGTGGCAACCATCGTGGGGGGACGTAATGTAGGGGATGAATATTTTGGCACCGGGGATGAGCCTCTGTTTACCGATCTGGATGTGTTGGCAATTGGGCCGGTTGTCGAAGAGGTCACACGCGATTTTGAGCGCTACTGGCACAGCCGTGCTGTTTCGCCATTGAATTCGGTGGTTGACGAAGAAACAAATAATACCCATTTTGCCGTGAGTTTACCGCAGGACTGGCGTGATAGCCCCCGAGTGCAGCAGTATCTGTCCCGACTTAATGCCTCGCAATTTGTTTCACAGTTGGAAAGTGGCGAACTGCTGCTTATTTGGGCACGTACGCGGTTATTAAGTGACGATCCGCGTAAAGGATTAGGACGTGCTAAAACCTCAACGATGCTGCCTCAACGCATGATGGCGCTTTTGGGGAGGCCGCAACAGCAGTTTGATATTATCTCCGCCTATTTTGTTCCAACGCGTGCGGGGGTTGCGCAGCTGCTTTCGCTGGTGCGTAGTGGGGTGAAAATTGCCATCCTGACCAATTCACTGGCAGCGAATGATGTTTCTGTGGTGCATGCCGGTTATGCTAAATGGCGGAAAAAGTTGCTGCGTCACGGCATTACTTTGTATGAGTTAAAGCCCCACGGCGATGCCCAGGATATGCCGCACGATCGTGGCTTGACCGGTAATTCAGGATCGAGCCTGCATGCGAAGACCTTCAGCGTGGATAACGAGAAGGTTTTTATCGGTTCGTTTAATTTTGACCCACGCTCTGCGGTACTCAATACCGAAATGGGCTTTCTTATTGAGAGTGAAACCCTGGCGACTTCCGTACACCAGCGCTTTGTCGAACGTATGCGCGATCGTGCCTGGAAACTGAGGCTCGATAAATGGGGACGGATAAACTGGGTCGAATATGAAGGCGAAGCAGGGGAAATGGTCCACAGACACGAGCCGAGAACGCGCTTTATCCAGCGCCTGCTTGTTCGATTAGTATGGCGGTTACCGGTAGAGTGGCTGCTGTAAGCAGAAACCCTTGTGCGTGAGATAACCCAGGTTTCTGTAACGGCAGCCACGCTGCACTCAGCAACGGATGGCTATAACCGGTTTATCCTACGCATGATGGGTAGCCTGTGGTTTTCCTGAGAAAAGGAATCGTAACAGCGGTATGCGCAAATGGATTTCGTACAACATAAACGCGATGGCGAAAACGAATAACAAACCAGCAAAGAATCCCAATGTATCATTGTTGATAACGGGGGTAATAAAAATACCATACAGCAGTGTTAGCGGATGGTGAACCAGATAGATAAAGAGTGAGGCATTCACCAGGTAAGTGACGCGTGGCGAATGTGAATTCAACATTTTATGGCCCAGCGTAAAGACGACATTAACCATCCACAGGCCCATGAGCATGGTAATTATCGTATCAATTTCATAAAGCCAGCCTTCGCCCACGCTATAGCGCTGATTGAGTAGATATGCGACAAAAGCCAGAGCCGAACCAATAAAAGTCCAGGGCGTAGGCTTCACAAAGAGTGCCTTAATCGCCGGATATTTCCATGCCATAGCCCCTAGCATAAAGAAAGGCAGATAAAACAGGGTTTGCATGACGGCGAAGTTGAACAGCCCGTCCATCAGCAGATTCGGCTGAAAAATAAAAGTCGCCCGGCGAATCGCGCCCCAGACGAAACTAAATAGTAGAAAGGCAAGGGTGAGCCGGCCCCATGAAAGGTCGGAATAGTCTGCCTTAGCCTTCGTACTACGATGTCCATCACGTAGAAATCTGAACAAAATCATCCCAAGACTAGTCAGAATCACCAGGACCAGCAAAAACCATAAATGCGAGATCAGGTGCCACACCAAGGTATTGAACTTCTCATACAGTGAGAATCCACTCCAGCCATTGGCCGTCGCGGTCCATGCCTTCAGCATAAAGAATTGTGGGAGCGTCAGCAGTGGTATTGCGGTAAGCATGGGAATGCCAACTCGCTCTACACGTACTTTCAGCCAGCGCTCGGGACGATAGCGTAGATAGAGCATGTAGGAAAAGTAGCCCGAGATAACAAAAAATACCTGCATGCGGAAGGCATGGATAAAGTCATTTAATATTGTCAGCCATAGCGTGGGTTCGGTGCTATTAACTGCCCACTGGTGGCTGGAGTAGATCAGTGACATGTGAAAAGGCACACCCAATAACATCAAATAAGCTCGAATCGAATCGAGAAAATATTCACGCTGCTGTGTTTTTGTACTCATAATTATCCAGTGATTGATACGTTTAACACACCGGGTTCGCCCTGAATCCGGCTAAAGCCACAGGCTTACTCTATCTTTATTATATCGGGTAATACTATCAGCCAAATCCGTATCGTCTAAGCGCCTGAAAAATCGGCGTCTAAACCTCCAAAATAGAGGAACAAAATCGCTGTCAGGCTGTCGGAAACCTGAATAATCCATTAGTATGGATAGGATTGATTTAAGCACACGAAAGGGGGGGATGTGCTGATTAAAATGAAAAATAAACCAAAACTGATGAAATTGCGCTGGGCTAGCGCAGCAGTTTTACTGTCCATGTATGCAAGTTCGAGTTGGGCTTTTAGCATTGATGATGTCGCTAAGCAGGCAAAAGATTTAGCAGGGAAGGGATTTGAAGCGCCAAAAAGCAACCTGCCTTCCCAGTTGCGTGATATGAAATTTGCGGATTATCAACAAATTCAGTTCAACCATGATAAGGCCTGGTGGAGCAAGCTGAAAACCCCGTTCAAGCTTGAATTTTATCATCAGGGCATGTATTTCGATACGCCCGTGAAACTGAACGAAGTTACGGCGACAACGGTACGTGAGATCAAATATAACCCGGACTATTTTAATTTCGGTAATGTTAAACACGATCCGGAAACGGTTAAAAATCTGGGTTATGCCGGTTTTAAAGTGCTGTATCCACTGAACAGTAAAGATAAAAAAGATGAAATCAGTAGTTTCCTGGGGGCCAGCTATTTTCGTGTAATCGGGGCGGGTCAGGTTTATGGCCTTTCCGCACGCGGCCTGGCGATTGATACCGCACTGCCTTCAGGCGAAGAATTCCCGCGTTTTAAAGAGTTCTGGATTGAGCGCCCGAAACCACAGGATAAACGCCTGGTGATCTACGCGCTGTTGGACTCGCCACGCGCGGCGGGTGCTTATCGTTTCGTCATCAATCCGGGTAAGGAATCCGTGGTGGATGTGCAGTCCAAAGTTTACCTGCGTGACAAAGTAGGTAAGTTGGGTGTTGCCCCATTAACCAGTATGTTCCTGTTTGGCCCAAATCAGCCATCGTCAGTAGTCAACTATCGGCCGGCGCTGCACGATTCGAATGGTCTCTCTATTCATGCAGGTAATGGTGAGTGGATTTGGCGGCCGTTGAATAATCCGAAGCATCTCGCGGTGAGTACTTATACCGTGGAAAATCCGAAAGGATTCGGACTGTTACAGCGTGGACGTAATTTCGAGCAATTCCAGGATCTTGACGATCGTTATGATCAGCGACCAAGCGGCTGGGTTGAGCCACAGGGCGATTGGGGCAAAGGACACATTGAGCTGGTGGAAATCCCAACGGCGGACGAAACCAACGATAACATCGTTGCCTTCTGGACACCTGAAGCGTTGCCAGATCCGGGTAAAGAGATGAATTTCAAATATCGTCTGCATTTTACTCGGGATGAGGATCAACTGCATTCACCGGAAATGGCCTATGTGAAGAGCACCTTACGTTCAACGGGTGACGTGAAGCAATCCAACCTGGTGCGTCAACCGGATGGAACCATCGCTTTTCTGGTTGACTTTGTCGGTACAGAAATGAGTGCGCTCCCTGGCAACACGCCGGTCACGCCACAGGTGAGTGTGGGTGAGAACGGTGAAGTCGTGGAGCAAAGCGTACGTTACAATCCCGTGACTAAAGGTTGGCGCTTAGTGTTACGTCTGCGAGTGAAAGATAACAAGCAGGCTACCGAGATGCGCGCCGCATTAGTGAATGGCGATAAAACGTTGACGGAAACCTGGAGCTATCAGTTGCCTGCCAATGAATAAGTCTATCGTTACACCCGCAGATTATATCGATACGCTGCCCCTTTCTGTTGAGGATAAAGCAGCACTTCAGCACGCCCTACCTGCAGAGGATGAGCAAGCGGAAGTTTACAGCGAACTGCATCATCAACTGGGCCAAGGCGGCCCGGTTGAATCACGTCCTGATGACGCACCGTTAGAGTCGGTTAGATCCCGTATTGGCATGACATGGGAAGACGCTATAGCGGATGGGGAACAGTTTGACAAAGATGCTTTGGATCGCACCACGCTTAAAGCGATGCCGCCGGTAAAGCGCTCGCTGATGTTCCCAGAAGCCTGGCGTACCAATCCGGTCGCTCGTGCCTGGGATTCACTGCGTGGCCGTAAAACAACCCATCGCTATGCCAGCGCGGAAGAGCAGAAATCCGAGGATAACTGGCGACATGTTGGTTCTATCCGACGCTATATACTGCTTATTTTAACGCTGTTACAAACGGTCATTGCGACCTGGTATATGAAAACAATCCTCCCTTATCAAGGGTGGGCGTTGATTGATCCCATGGATATGATCAATCAGAACTGGCAGCAGTCGGTATTGCAGATTTTACCTTATGTACTGCAAACCGGGATCCTGTTCCTGTTTGCTATCCTTTTCTGCTGGGTCTCTGCCGGTTTCTGGACCGCGCTGATGGGATTCCTGCAGTTGCTGATTGGCAAGGATAAGTACAGTATCTCTTATTCAACGACCGGCAATGAGCCGATTAACCCGGAGCATCGCACCGCGTTAATTATGCCTATCTGCAACGAAGATGTGGAACGTGTATTCGCGGGTCTGCGTGCGACCTGGGAATCTGTCGTGCGTACCGGGCAGCAGCAACATTTTGATGTTTATGTTCTGAGCGACAGTTACGATGCTGATATTGCGGTAGCCGAGCAGAAGGCATGGATGGAACTGGTGCGAGACGTTGGTGGCGAAGGCAAAATCTTCTATCGCCGCCGTCGCCGCCGTGTGAAGCGCAAAAGCGGTAATATCGATGACTTTTGCCGTCGCTGGGGAAGCAACTACAGCTACATGGTTGTGTTGGATGCCGATAGCGTGATGAGCGGTGAGTGCCTGACCGGTCTGGTGCGCATGATGGAAGCCAATCCCAATGCGGGGATTATCCAGTCTTCGCCAAAGGCATCGGGAATGGATACGTTGTATGCGCGCTGCCAGCAGTTTGCCACGCGAGTGTATGGTCCGCTGTTTACCGCAGGCCTGCACTTCTGGCAATTGGGTGAATCCCACTATTGGGGTCATAATGCTATCATTCGCGTTAAACCGTTTATTGAACACTGTGCATTGGCGCCGCTGCCAGGAGAAGGTTCGTTTGCGGGCTCCATCTTGTCGCATGACTTCGTTGAGGCCGCGCTTATGCGGCGTGCAGGCTGGGGCGTATGGATCGCGTATGACTTGCCAGGATCGTACGAAGAGCTGCCGCCTAACCTGTTGGATGAGCTAAAACGCGATCGCCGTTGGTGTCATGGCAACCTGATGAACTTCCGGCTCTTTCTGGTGAAAGGTATGCACCCGGTGCACCGCGCGGTGTTTCTGACCGGTGTGATGTCCTATCTTTCTGCGCCGCTGTGGTTTATGTTTCTCGCGCTATCGACAGCCCTGCAGGTCGTGCATACCTTAATGGAGCCACAATACTTCCTGCAGCCAAGACAGCTCTTCCCCGTATGGCCACAATGGCGGCCTGAACTGGCGATCGCGCTGTTCTCAACTACGTTGGTGCTGCTATTTTTACCCAAACTGCTGAGTGTTGTGCTGATCTGGTGTAAGGGGGCGAAAGCTTATGGTGGCGCGATACGCCTGTTGTTCTCGCTGATCCTTGAGATGCTGTTCTCGGTGCTGCTGGCACCCGTACGCATGCTGTTCCATACAGTGTTTGTCGTGAGCGCATTCCTCGGTTGGGAAGTGGTGTGGAATTCACCACAGCGTGATGACGATGCAACACCCTGGAGTGAAGCGTTTGCACGGCATGGTTCACAGATGTTATTAGGTATCGTCTGGGCGGCGGGAATGGGATGGTTGGATCTCAACTTCCTTTGGTGGTTGGCTCCAATCGTTTTCTCGCTGATTCTGTCACCGTTTGTTTCGGTATTCTCCAGTCGTGCGACGCTGGGTCTGGCATCAAAACGGGCTAAACTGTTCCTGATCCCGGAAGAGTATGATCCACCAAAAGAGCTGCTAGATACCGATACCTATCTGCAACAGAACCGTGAGCGCGCACTGAAAAATGGCTTTATGCATGCGCTATTCCATCCCTCTTTTAATGCGCTGGCGAGTGCGATGGCAACGTCTCGTCACCTTAAAAGCGATCTCCTGGAATATGCCCGCGATCGCCGTGTTGAGCAGGCACTAAGTGATGTGCCAACCAAACTTGATCGCGAACAGCGCCTGACGCTGCTCAGCGATCCGGTAACGCTCTCGCGTATGCATTACCGCTTGTGGCAGAACGCCGATAAGTATCATGACTGGGTTGAGCATTATCAGGCATTGAAACTTAATCCGCTGGCGTTACCATCAGCGAAATAAGCGAAAGGCGGCAGCGATGCCGCCTTTCTTTTTGAAACTTGTATTGCCATGCGTGCCGACGCACATAGAAAGATAGCGGCGTTGCCTGTCATCGTGTACAGGATAAAATAAAGTATTGAACGTAATTACAGATGAGAAGTCGCATGATGGGAAAAGGGTATCGCCTCGGTATAATATGTATTTGCATGACGATGCTGACGGGGTGTGGCAGCATTATTAGTCGGACCGTGCCCGGCCAGGGACACGGTAATCAATATTATCCCGGTGTACAATGGGATGTACGTGATACACCCTGGCGATTTCTGACCATTATAGATGTACCACTATCAGCGTTAGCCGACACACTGCTATTGCCGGTTGACGCAGGGCATGGCCCTTATAATTAGCGTAGAATCTCACTCGTTTTCATAATCGCTATTATCATCTTCCCACTCTCCGGCTGCAGCCAGGCTTTCCTCGCTGTCAGCTGGCGGTTCCAACTGGAACTCACCTTCATCCCATTCATGTAGCGTATTCTCTTTTTGCCATTCCTGCCGCAGTTCTACTTCATCAAAGTCACCGTCAAAGATGGACTGTGCCGCTTCACCGCTGCGTATTGGCAAACATTCGCCCTCACTACCTTCATCGGTAAAAAATTCGGCTTGCCACATAATATCGCCGTCTTGCATCACATATTTTTGCAGGTTGAATTGCGCGACAGACGCTTCCTCTTCCTCTAAATCGGGATTAGCTGCCAGATACTCTTCACGTGCGCTGTCAATTGCTTCTTCCAGTGTCGTGTACATACTCATGAATATTCTCCTTATTCATATTTACTGTATTTTCGGCATGTAACATGCTCGGTGCTTCTATCGATTCACACTATTAGAGAGGGTAACGGGCGAGGGCCATTGTGACAGCCCACCAGCACTCGTTAAGTGTCGTCGCTATAATAAAAGTTGCAAGTCAGATGAGAGAGAAAGTCGTGTCAAAATTTATAGCGTATGGATGCGGTGAGCCCAAGCTATAGGTAAACCGATGCCTGTATCTTCCACGCGTGCTGAGTGCGATGTCGGGAAGATAAATGAAATGGACGATAATCAATGTCCCGGCTGCATGCCATAGCAAAATTCCGGGACGTTATTCGTGTTCGGTGAGAGGTAGGCAAGAATGCTAATAGAGGGAAGTTTCGCCGTCAGGACGTGTTTTAAAACGGCGATGTAACCACATATACTGCTCGGGCGCCATTAATACCCCCTCTTCAACAACGCGATTCATCCGGGCTGCCGTGGTGATCTCATCATCCAGCGGCATATCGGCAACTGCCGGCAGGATAACCATTTCGTAGCCTTTGGCATGAGGAAGGCGCCGCGGAACGAAAGGAATGATTGCAGGCTGACCCGTACGAATCAGAACATAGCTTCCTTTGGTCGTGGCTGCTTTCTGTACACCGAAAAAGGGTACAAAAACACTGCTGCGCGGGCCATAATCATGGTCAGGAGCGTACCAGATGATGTCACCATTTTTTAACGCCCGAATCATGCCTTTCAAATCCTTGCGATCCAGCATGCTTTTGTTGGAACGCATTCGTCCCCAGGTCTGCAACCAGTCAAGAAGCTTATTATCGTTGGGACGGTAAACGCCAATTCCGGGGTTATAAATACCAAATATCCTTGCGCCAAGTTCCAGCGTTAAAAAGTGCATACCGATTAACAACACGCCTTTTTTTTCCAAATGCGCCTGCTCAATATGTTCCAATCCGCTCACGGCAAACCACTTTTTGATCCGCCAGTCAGGCCAGAACCAGGCCATGCCGGTTTCCAGCAGGCCCATACCGACCGACTCAAAATTACGTACGACCATTGCCTCTCGCTCGGCTTCTGGCATAGCGGGAAAGCTAAGCTCAAGATTGCGCCTCGCCACATAAACACGACGTTTAAGAAAATGCATCGAAAGGCGGCCAAGCCCGCACCCCATGTGATACAAAACCGGATAGGGCAGGAGTACAACGAGGTAAAGTATGCCAATCCCAAGCCAGGTGAACCAATAGCGAGGATGCATTAATTCGCGAGAAAATTTTGGCAACTGAGTCATTTTTATCCAGCGTCTAATTTTGAGGTCGCCATTATCGCGGTCCTCATTCCTGTTAATTATGACCTATTGTGCCATTTTTTTAACGCACACTGAAATAAGCGACTTTTTATCTGAGAGATTCGACGTCAATGCGAGGCGTTAACCGTATAAAAAGGCGCTGCGAAAAGTCTTCGCAGCGCACAGGATTATGATTTGAAGAGGTTTTTCAGATCATGTGGCTGGCTGCGACGGTACTGTTCCGGTATTTTAACTTGCGCGCCTAATCGTGCGGCTGCGCGCCATGGCCAGTGAGGTTCGTAAAGAATCCCGCGTGCCAGCGCTATGGCATCGGCCTTACCTTCAACCAGAATCGCTTCAGCCTGTTCAGGCTCGGTGATTAAGCCGACGGCGATCACCGGGATTTCCACTTCGTGGGTAATACTCTGTGCGAAAGGCACCTGGTAATTGGGGCCGGCACTGATATTCTGATGCGGGGAAAGCCCACCACTGGAGACGTGGATGTAAGCAGACCCCAGAGCCTCCAGTGCCTTGCTGAGCACAATAGATTGTTCAAGATCCCAGCCGCCATCGACCCAGTCTGATGCCGAAATGCGTACACCAACAGGCTTATGTGCAGGAATCGCCTCGCGTATCGCACTAAAGACTTCCAGCGTCAGTCGCATACGGTTTTCAAGAGAGCCACCATACTCATCATCGCGATGATTAGAGAGCGGGGACAGGAACTCATGTAAAAGATAACCATGCGCGGAGTGAAGTTCAAACAGGTCCAGCCCAAGGCGATCGGCACGAATAGCACTATCAACGAATGCCTGTTTTATTTCTTCAATGCGTGATTTGGTCAATGCGACAGGCGCATCATCAGTGTCGTTAAACGGAATAGCGGAAGGTGCGGATGTTTGCCAGCCACCCTGGTCCGGGCGCAAAAAACCACCGCCATGCCATGGCATATCAGTCGATGCTTTTCGGCCCGCATGGGCAAGTTGTATACCCAATGGCATGGTAGAGTATTTTCGGATGTCACTCAGCACTTGCGCTAACGCCTTCTCAACGGCGTCGTTATACAGCCCTAAATCCTGCGGGGTAATACGTCCCTCAGGTTCAACCGCTGTAGCCTCAATAATCAGGAGTCCTGCACCAGAAAGGGCAAGTTGACCCAAATGGATACGGTGCCAGGCGCTCGCCTGACCTTCTTCGGCAGAATACTGACACATTGGAGCAATGATTATGCGATTCTCAAGGGTCAGGCCACCCATTTTCATGGGGGTAAATAATTTACTCATGCTGATTCTCCATTTTTAATCACAGTGGTGATAGTAAGGGCGCTAATTTTATGCACTGATCATCCTGCAAAGGTCAAGGCAGGATGTGCGGTCAGCCAGAGCAAAGAGCAGAATGGAGAGTAATTAAAACCGGCCTCGCGCTATTAATTAACCTTAAATCAGGTATCATGTCGCCGCTAAAATTTCTCTCTTATTGCATGAAAGGAACGTACACCATGCCAGTGTTACATAACCTTGTTTCCAATGAAGAGCTGAAGGCGCGCATGTTGGCTGAAACCGAGCCGCGCACGACGGTCTCTTTCTACAAATATTTTACCATTCAAGATCCTAAGGCTTTCCGTGACGCACTGTACCAGGCGTTTGTCGCGCTGAAGGTATTTGGACGCGTGTATGTCGCCAAAGAAGGGATCAATGCACAAATTAGTGTTCCGGCCAGTCTTTATCCGCAGATGAAGCAAACCTTGTATGCATTTGATCCGGCATTAAATAATTTGCGTATGAATATCGCACTTGATGATGACGGAAAGTCATTTTGGGTTCTGCGGCTGAAAGTGCGTGAACGTATTGTGGCTGATGGTATTGCCGATGACGCGTTTGATGCCAGCGATGTTGGGAACTACCTGAAAGCGGCTGAAGTGAATGCCATGCTGGACGATCCTGACGCAGTATTTGTTGATATGCGTAATCATTACGAATATGAAGTTGGCCACTTTGAACGGGCGAGGGAGATCCCTGCGGACACTTTCCGCGACCAGTTGCCAATGGCCGTAGATATGCTGCAAGGCGAAAAAGACAAAAAAATCGTCATGTACTGTACTGGCGGTATTCGCTGTGAGAAAGCCAGCGCATGGATGAAGCACAATGGCTTCGAGAATGTTTATCACATTGAAGGCGGCATCATAGAGTATGCACGCCGTGCGCGCGAACAGGGATTACCTGTGCGGTTTAAAGGCAAAAATTTCGTCTTTGATGAGCGAATGGGCGAAAGGATTTCTGACGACGTCATTGCCCACTGTCATCAGTGTGGAACGGCATGCGATACGCATGTTAATTGCAAAAATGACGGTTGCCATCTGCTATTTATTCAGTGTCCGAGCTGTGCTGAGAAATATCAACACTGCTGCAGTCCGGTTTGTATGGAAGAATTAGTGCTTTCACCTGAAGAGCAGCGCGCTCGACGCGCCGGTCGTGAGAATGGCAATAAAATATTTAATAAATCGCGTGGCTTGTTAAATATGACGTTGCAGATCCCGACACCGGAAGATGATCGTTAACGAACACAGTACAGGATGTCATGTCGGCGGTAAGAAAAACGCCGGGTGCATAAAGCGCCCGGTAAATACCGGCAGCATGCGCCACGCCACGCTGCACTGTCAGGGTGTAGGTACGCTCTTTGCCATCTCACGTGAAACCGGCGGGCAGATATTTATCTGGTCGTTTGCCAGCGAAGTGCTCTGCCTACTGGCGTACGCCTTCGAGGGAAATAATCAGGTCAACTTCCTGTGAGGCTGGTCCGAGTTTGGTGAGAATATTATAATCCTTTAACGCGATTTTACCCTCAGCTTCAAATCCGGTACGGTAGCCACCCCAGGGATCTTCACCCGCCCCGATTTTCTTTGCTTCCAGCGTTAAAGGCTTCGTTACGCCATTCAGCGTCAGATTACCGCTGATTTTGAGCTCATCGCCCTCTTTTTCTACGCGATTTGAAACAAAAGTTGCCTGCGGGTATTTGCTGACGTTGAGAAAATCACTGCTGCGAAGATGCTTATCGCGTTCTGCATGGTTAGTGTCCAGGCTGGCGGTGTTAATAGTGACGGTCACTTTATCAGCAGCAGGATTTTCTTCATCAAAGGTAAAATGGCCATCGAAGTCATTAAAGCGGCCATAGATCCAGCTGTAACCAAGATGACTAATACGAAATTGTAAAAAGGCATGCTGCCCTTTTTTATCTATTTTGTATTCAGCTGCGCCAGCCGTCGCTGTCACCATCAGCGTAGCTGCTATCGCGATTGCAGTCAGTGCTTTTTTTAACATACTAATCCCCTTTGAATGGTTAATCGATGCGATGACCCAGCATCCGTTTTAACGTGATATCACGATCGACAACGTGATGTTTCAATGCAGCGAGCCCATGCAGTATGGACAGAATCACGATGCTCCATGCAAGATAAAGATGAATATCGCCAGCCAGATCGGCTTGCTCTCCATATCCAGCCAGGATAGCAGGGACAGAAATCAGGCTAAAGACTTCAATGGGTTTGCCATTGGCTGTGGATATTAAATAACCAGTAATAAATAGGGCAAAAAGTACGGCATATAGCATCAAATGGACCACCACTGCACTAATACGCACCAGCGCCGAGTAGCTGTTTAGCGGTTTAGGTGGGGGAGAAATAAAGCGCCAGACCAGTCTAAAAATCATCACTGCGAACAGGGTGATACCGATACTTTTATGAAGGTTTGGTGCTTTATGATACCAGTCGTCGTAATAACCCAGTGATACCATCCATAAGCCCAGTGCAAACATACCATAGACAGCGGCCGCGACCAGCCAGTGTATTAGTATTGAGATATGTCCAAAATGCGTTGAAGTATTTTTCCATAGCATGATAAAGCTCCTTATATTCACTAACGGTAATGAGCTTGTATAAGCTTAAATAGAGCAGCAATATTTATTCATATGTTGATAACACATTGATTAGACTTGAGCAATTTTTTTGAATTCTTACCAGTGCATATCCTCGGTTAGATCGCAAGAACTTACACTATCATTCAGTTATTTATATTATATGTTTTAAATCAATGGTTTGAATTAACAGTGAATCAGATGGTAACCGTTTCATTCATCGGGGAAGGGGAGTTAACATACGCGTCAGTTAATGGCCAATTTATGTCAGCAGGAATTATTGGGTCTCTTTCTTCAGGCTGGACGCCGCGCGCCGAGAGTATAACGGTGTAGATATCCCAACACACGGCTGAACGGCCCGGAAAATCCGGGCAACGTCATATTGACTATCAAGATCCAGTTTATTGTTCCTGGCTGCCCGATACCTTTACCATCGGCGATATTCCGCCATATCGAAATAAATTAGTTAAAACGGGATAATGAAAAAGGTGAGAGATCGAATTTACTGCTTTTCCCGGCGGCAAACTGCGCGGCTATTTCACCTAAAACGCTGGCGAATTTAAATCCATGGCCGCTTAAACCGCTAATCAACAAGGTATCGGGCCGGTCTGGCAACGTATCAATGATAAAATCTTCATCAGGTGAATTATCATAACTACAGGCGGAGCCGCGCAGACACACACCTACACCGGGCAGGAAATGGCGCATAAAATTAAATACTTCACTGCCATCCTCGGCATAAGCCCCGAATGGTTTGCGTTGTTCCGGTGTGTCAATATGCTGGCCACCGTCATGTTTCCCCACTTTTAAGGCATTATTATCAGCAGGGAAACCATAGTAATGGGTTCCGTCGCTCATCTCAGCGGTAAAAGCAGGGAACTTATTGTTTTCGCTATAGCGACCATCGGCTTGATACCAGGAGAAAACTTTGCGCACCGGTGTAACAGGAAGTTCAGGAAGGAGTGTTTTAATCCAGGTGCCTGCGCTCAGTAATAGCTTACGTCCATAAAAAGGACCTTCTGCCGTTTGGACTCTATTAAGTTCTCCTTCCCGATCGATAGCGTCTACCGCACAGTTGAATAGCTGGGCACAGCCAGCTTTTTCCGCGAGCTGAATCCAACTGCGAATCGCAACTTCCGACTTGAGATAGCCTGAGCGTGGTTCAAAAACGGCAAGATAGCCATCCGGTACTTTGAATTCAGGCCAGCGTTGACAAACCTCCGCGGGCTTTAAAACCTCAATGTTGAGATTAAACTGTGAAGCGCTGTCGATGACATTATGAATAAAAGGGGAGTCGAGAGGGGCGAGATTAAGCACGCCGCTGCGCTGCATAATGCGTTCACCGCTAAGCTGCTCCAGTTCATCCCATAACTGTTGGGCACGAAGCACCAGAGGTACATAGCGAGAACCTTCACCATAGGCATGACGAATTAAACGGGTTTCGCCGTGGTGGCTCCCTTGTTGATGGGGGGGATGGGCACGATCTATCATCAAAACCTTCAGGCCCGCCTGGGTTGCGTAAAATCCGGCAGCGGCGCCCACCGAACCGCTTCCCACCACGATCAAATCGTAAATCATTGCGCTTCACTCCTCAAAACAACGTCAAGTTTCAGCAGGATAGCAAAATATTGCTGGCAATAAAAAGGCACCCATAAAGGGTGCCATATACAAAAAAATATGTATTGCGGCTGAAGTTGTCGAGTGTATTAACGGCGCTGACTTATTCCTGAATCATCGGTTATAACCTGTTCATCGGAATATGTTCTCATGCTGCCGTTTAGCAATTCAGCCATTGAAGAAACCGTACAAAATTTAGTGCTTCTTGTAGTCACGATCCTGGTATTCAGTTGCTTCTATCTTTGCAATGCCGGCTTCAAGAATGGATATAAATTGTCGGGCAACGTCAGTTGTTAACCAATAAGTTTGCCCCACTTCAGCTTCATCAGCTTGCTGCGTAGCGGATGAAAGCGAATGTAGACGAATCATCATGGCGTCATAGCTGTCGACCGTACTGATATCCCACCCAACCAGGGGATGTGTTTGGATAACATCTTTGTTTCTGTCCATTATAACCCCCTTATTACTCGTGAAAACGAAGCGATTTATCGAGGTTCAATGCAGCTTTTTTTACATACAGCGTGTTAACTATAACATCATATTTATCATAAGCAGGATGAAAATGCAGCGAAAGTATAATGAAATGTTTTTGGATGATATTTGAGCAGAATAAAGATTGCGTATGGATTTAAATAAATTCTCGCGCGTTGACGAGAATTTATTCGGGTATGACGTTTGCCTGAACTTTTACAATTCCATTGCGTTTTTCCAGCTCATCAGCGAGACGGGCAAAATGTTGTTGCATGATCTCGTCACGATTCTGATTTTGCGATTCCAGACGTAAACTGTGAATTAATAATTGGTTCGATTTTTCATCCAGGCAAAAAGAGAGCCAGGAAAAAGCATTTTCAAGGACGGTTAGGCGGCGCTGTTGATCGCTGATCAACGCGAGCAGTTCACCAAACGTCATCGCCTCTTCAGGTTTATCTGTGGTCACGGTAACTACCTCCAGTAAAACGTGATGTTGGCAAGGATATGTGATCTCACCTTGACAGTCTATACCCTCGACATGTCAAGCCATAGGTTTATTGGCGGCAAGACAAAAAAGCCGGATAGCGACACCCGGCAACAATAGCATTTACAGTAGTTTTATTAATTTGGTGTTTTGCATATTTACGCGCTAACTGGCGCATCCGGCAGTGCGGCGGTTTTTACGACAGTAATGCACATGCAGCACGCGGTGATTAGCTCTGCGTAGTCGGTTAATCAGTGATAAACCAGTCGTCAGCACTCTCCCAGGTTTCCTGCAAAATATCGCTAATGCGATCTTTTGATTCTTTACCGCCGCCCATTACCGTCAGGTTATTTGCGCTGGCATAGCGAACTGATACGCGATTATCCGTTTCCGGGAATTGCTTATCGATACGTTTGGCTAATTCATCCGTCAGTGCTTCAAGTGCACCAGCAGGAAGAACAGTGGTTTTTGCTACAGTGACTTCAACACGCATGAGAGCCTCCGATATGTTTACTGTATGTTTATACAGTTATAAAAACAGTAAAGCAAGGGAAACCACATGTAACACTTATCGCTGTGAGTAAAACTGCAGAGCGATACGCTGAGATCCACTGATGAGCCGCGTGACGGTTAGTAAGATGTTACGAGAAGTAAGGTCTTCCCGTAACTAACCTCGGCAGGATCAGACGATAACTTGCCAGTTGAGAGTCTCACCTGCCAGGAACGGTACTAACGTATCGTCACCGAAGGTAATACTCTCTTCAACCGTATAAGGTTGGCGAACCAGGGTGATTTTATCTTCATTTAATGGCAGACCATAAAAACGTGGACCATTTTCTGAGCAGAAGGCCTCAAGGTGATGGAGTGCGTTCATCTCTTCAAATACGGTGGCATAAGCCGGCAGCGCGCTCGGGGCGTTAAATACACCGGCGCAGCCGCAACTGGCTTCTTTACGCTGCCGAGTATGTGGGGCGGTATCCGTACCGAGGAAGAAACGATCGTGCCCGCTGGCGATAATCTGGCGCAATGCTTGCTGATGAATATTACGCTTAAGAATGGGCAGGCAGTATAAATGTGGGCGAATGCCCCCGACCAGCATATGGTTACGGTTAAACATAAGATGCTGTGGAGTAATGGTGGCGGCGATATAACGATTGCCTTGCTGCACATACTCTGCGGCTTCCTTCGTCGTGATATGTTCAAATACCACCTTCAGTTCGGGGAATTGCTGGCGCAGTGGCTCCAGAACCGTTTCGATAAAGCGGGCTTCGCGGTCGAAAATATCAATATGCGCCTCTGTTACTTCTCCATGAATTAACAGAGGCATACCGATTTTTTGCATACGCTCCAGCACGGCGGCAATCGCGGCAATATTCGTCACGCCGTGGCTTGAGTTGGTTGTGGCATGGGCGGGATAGAGCTTGGCTGCGGTAAATACTGCATTACTGAAGCCTTTTTCCACTTCGTCAGGATCGAGTGAGTCAGTCAGGTAGCAGGTCATCAACGGCTCAAAACGATCCCCGGTGGGAATGGCAGCACGAATGCGCTCGCGGTAGGCGATAGCACTGTCGACGCTGGTCACCGGCGGAACTAAATTGGGCATCACGATTGCGCGACCGCACACCGCACTGGTATAGGGCAACACTGTCTGTAGCAATTCATCATCGCGCAGATGAATATGCCAGTCGTCAGGGCGGCGGATGATTAATTGCTGGGGTTGTGCAGTCATGAAGTATGCTCCGGCTAAGAAAGGAATTCATCGTGTGGTTTTGAGCCGGGTACTAAGCATAGGGGTAAAGGCAACCGATTGCACTCGCTTTATTATCGCACACATAAAAAAGCCCCATGACAGGGGCTATATAAGCAACACGGCAAGTTAGTTGGTAAAAGGAATGACCAGTTCGCCGGGTTTGACTTCAAGTCCTTTGGCAAATTTTTTCGCCAGTGACTCTGCTTTACTGCGGTCAGTACTCAGAATATAAGCGGGTTTCTGATTGAAATAGCTTTTCAGCGACTCATTCAGATAAGGCGTCAGGGTTTTCATGATTTTCTGCATTTTTTCAGGTTGCACTGTGGTCTCCGTGATCTCCAGATCCTTCAGAAAAATGGCACCTTGCTCTTTATCAAAAACCGGCTGAGCTTTCATTGTCAGATGCATATCGGCTTTTTGTGGGCCAAACAGCGAAGTGATATTCACGTTCGCATTCCCCGTCAGCGTCACTTTATTTGGCTCTTCGCGTCCGATCTGGCTTACGAGATCGCTCAATACGATATGGGCATCTATCAGCCCTGCGACGCCAATCTGTTTTTCATAATTATTGTGTTTTTGCAGAGCCTGATTAACTTCCTGCTCGCTGATGGTGTACTGGGTGAGGGGCGTACAACCGGCAAGTAGGCCGGCTAACAGAAGCGCGCTTAGCGCCAGAAAAAACTTTTTCATTGTTGTCCTCGGTAGTTAATTCGTCCTTCCACAACGGCAAAGCATGCCTCAGAGAAGAAAAAGAGTCACCAGGATGTTGCCGAAAGAAATGAGAAAATAAACAAGTCAATGTGACAAGCATTTGGATGAGCAGCCCGGTTCCTTGTGGTCACGCGATGCGATCGCACGTGAAAAATGGACTGAGCGCTGTGTTGCTGGCTTTATCACTTTGGTGTCAGGATCGCTGGAGCCACAGTTCGCTGGTTGAATTGCCACCAAAGAGCAAAAAGTGTGATAAAACCGATGCAGCCGAGCATTAACCACGGCAATTCCGGCATCGCTAACGTACGGCCGGTATCAAACATCCAGCCGCCCCCGCTATAGCCTACTGCGCCACCGAGAGCCAGCCCTAAACGGCTGAACCCCATATAGCTTCCGCGTGCCCGGGCACTGGCAAGCGAGGCACTAAGGGTTTCGCGCGCGGGTTCCGCAATGACTGAACCAATGTAAAAGGTGCAAATCAATATAAATACTTGCTGCAGCGTGCTGGCGATGCCGATTGGGATCAAACTTAACGTCATCAGCAACAACCCTGCCATTAGTCTATGTTCGAGGCGAAAACGCGTTTCGCTCCAGCGCGCAATGGGGTAAAGAAGCGTCAGCGATAGCGTGGCTTCGATAGCATACATCCATTTCACCGCACCTGGTGCGCCGGCGATCTGATTGACCACGATAGGCAGCATCAGCATCACCTGCACTGAAAGTGCATAATATCCCGTCAGCGTCAGAACGTAAGTGCAGAACCGTTTGTCTTTCAGCACCGCAAGCATACCTTCGCGCATTGGCGTACGTATGCTTGAAATACGCCATGCTGGCAGCAGGCAGGCGTTACACAACGCGGCCAGCACAAAGACCAACGCACCCACCCAACACACCAAACGAAAATCATATGCCAGCAACCAACTGCCAATCAGTGCGCCGATAACGGCACCGGCACTGTCTTGCATCATCAAGAGTGAAAAGAAACGTCCCCGATCTTTAGGTCGGACCAGCTTAATCACCATCGCGGTCCTCGGGGGATCAAACAGTGTACCGCCGAGACCGGAAAGAATGCAGGAGAGCCACAAAACCCAGGGCTCATGCGCAACGGCCATTGAAAAAAAACCGGCGGCTCGCAATAGCATACCTGTGACGATCATTGGCTTAGCGCCAAAACGATCGGCGATGGCTCCCCCAAAAATGCCCAACCCTTGCTGAACAAGCTGGCGCAAGCCGAGCGCGATGCCTACCATCAACGCGGCCCAACCGAGCTGTTCAACAAAACGTATTGAAATGAGGGGGAATACAACAAAAAATCCCAGTACAACCAGCATGTTATCAAATAACAAAAAATATTTACCGAGGCTTCGTGCCCGCGCAACCCGAGACATGCTTCTTCCTAAGCGAAAATGAGGGAGGTGATCTGGACGGCCTATTTTCCTCTCAATATGTCTATTTTCACAGCGATTGTGGGATGATATTTTTTCATCGTCATTGGCCATTTTGTGCCACGTTTTCAGCCGGTAAGCCACGATAAAAGCGTCTTTTGTCGCACAGGATTTTACCCGGAGTAGAGATGGCGGTTATAGTGAAGGCAGGTTGTCTGAATGAGACGAATCACAGCGTTTCTTCAGGTTGTTGCGTGCTGGCTGGTTTCTTAATCAATTTCTTTTATCGGCCGAGGATTTCAGGAGATAAGATGTTTGGCTATCGTTCTGCTGCGCCGAAAGTGCGCCTGACAACTGACAGGTTAGTGGTGCGCCTTGTCCACGAACGTGATGCCTGGCGCATGGCAGATTATTATGCGGAAAACCGTGTCTTTCTTAAGCCGTGGGAACCTGTACGGGACGAGAGTCACTGTTACCCCTCTGGTTGGCAGGCGCGGCTCGCACTGATTGCTGATATGCATAAACAGGGTTCGGCCTGGTATTTCATCATCATGGATCCGGAAGAGCGGGAAGTTCGTGGCGTGGCTAATTTCAGCAACGTCTTACGCGGCTCTTTTCATGCCTGCTATCTGGGATATTCGCTAGGCGAAAAGTGGCAAGGGCAGGGTATGATGTTTGAAGCGCTGCAGGCGGCGATCCGCTATATGCAGCGACAGCAGCGCATGCATCGGATTATGGCAAACTATATGCCGCATAACACGCGCAGTGGGGACCTTCTGGCGAGGCTTGGCTTTGAGAAAGAAGGATACGCCAAAGACTACCTGCTTATTGATGGTCACTGGCAGGATCATGTACTAACAGCATTGACCTATCATGAGTGGATGCCGGATCGCCGCGGATAATAATCATTTGAGGGTAATACCATCATGAAAATCGTGCTAACGCCCGCAGAG
This sequence comes from [Pantoea] beijingensis, assembly GCF_022647505.1. Taxonomy (NCBI): domain Bacteria; kingdom Pseudomonadati; phylum Pseudomonadota; class Gammaproteobacteria; order Enterobacterales; family Erwiniaceae; genus Erwinia; species [Pantoea] beijingensis. The sequence goes on along the minus strand of NZ_CP071409.1, from coordinate 2,398,990 downwards.
GCGCGTGTCGTAGGCAGCCTGTTGGAAAAACAGATCACCACGCCGGACCAATATCCCATGTCGGTAAATGGCGTAGTGGCCGCCTGTAACCAAAAATCTAATCGCGATCCCGTGATGTCACTTAGTGAAAATGCAGTACAGGATACGCTTGATTTACTGGTGAAAAAGCATCAGCTCAGCATGCTTTCTGGTGCGGGTAACCGAGTGGTGAAGTATGAACAGCGATTCTGTAATTCGGCGTTTGGCACCCTGAAATTGAACAGCGCTGAAGTTGCTATTGTAGCGACACTGTTGCTGCGTGGTGCGCAGACCCCAGGCGAACTGCGGACCCGCAGTGCTCGCCTGCATGACTTCGTTGATGTCGCTGACGTTGAACAGACGCTGGAGCAGCTCAGCCTCCGGGAAGATGGTCCGTTTGTCGCACGGCTGGCGCGCGAGCCAGGCAAGCGTGAAAGCCGGTATATGCATCTGTTTAGTGGCGACGTAACCGCTGTTGATGAAAACGACATTCCTGGCGCTGATCGTGACATTGATGCCCTTGGTCCGCGTGTGAGCCAACTTGAACAGCAAGTCGCTGAACTGAAACAACAACTGGCGGCGCTGCTCGCAGATAAAGGAGTCTGATATGTCTTTGCTACGTGTTGGAATTGTAGGATTAGGTGGGATTGCACAAAAAGCGTGGTTACCCGTTGTGAGCCAGACTGATGGCTGGGTTCTCGCAGGCGCATTTTCACCAAACCAACAAAAAGCCCGGCAGATATGCGATAGCTATCGAATGCCTTGCTTTGCTTCACTGGATGAACTGGCTGCACACAGTGATGCAGTTTTTGTTCACAGCAGCACGTCCACGCATTTTGCGGTAGTTAGCCAGCTGTTACGTGCAGGGATTGATGTATGCGTTGATAAGCCATTGGCCGGGACGCTGCGGGAAGCGGAGCAACTGGTGGAACTGGCGGAAAAGCGTGGACGTAAATTAATGGTAGGATTTAATCGCCGTTTTGTGCCGCGTTATCTGCAGCTTAAAATGCAACTGACCCCAGCCGCCTCCATTCGCATGGATAAACATCGCAATAACAGCGTAGGGCCAAACGATTTGCGCTTTACATTGCTGGATGATTATCTGCATGTGATTGATACGGTACTGTGGTTGGCAGAAGGACGCAGCATGTTGCATAACGGTATATTACAAACTAATGAAAGAGGGGAAATGGTGTATGCCGAACACCATTTCAGCGTTGGTGATACGCAAATCACGACCAGTATGCACCGCCGCGCGGGTACGCAGCGGGAATCGGTACTGGCAGTTTACGACGGAGGCGTTATCCAGGTGAACGATATGCGTGACTGGCAGCAGGAAGGTGATGGCAAGCGGGTTATCGATCCCGTCGCTGGTTGGGAAAGCACGTTGACACAGCGTGGATTCACCGGTGCTGCACACCACTTTATAGCGTGCGCAAAAAATCAGACCCAGCCGTATGTTTCCGGGGAGCAGGCTCTGATGGCGCAGCGGGTCGTTGAGAAAATATGGCGAGAGGCAGATAGGGAATGATTTTTATTAATAAAGAGTTACGAATTTTTGTTCGGCATTGACGTTGCATCAACGCTGGTACTGTCCCGCCGCGCCATCTGAGCAGGCGAAGTTTTTGCAGTATATTTCCCTTCATATCAGTAGACTATGTCCCCCATACTACGGCACGCATTATTTCGTCTCTATGTACTGTTTTTGAGGCGAGGCATGCTCGCTACTGGCAAGTTTTGCCTTATTCTCATTTTCAGGAAACGCAGTAAACCATGAACCTGTTGAAATCATTGGCTGCGGTCAGTTCTATGACCCTTTTTTCCCGCGTATTGGGCTTTGCCCGCGATGCTATCGTTGCGCGTGTCTTTGGTGCTGGCATGGCGACAGATGCCTTTTTTGTTGCTTTTAAACTTCCTAATTTGCTGCGTCGTATCTTTGCTGAGGGGGCTTTCTCTCAGGCCTTTGTACCGATCCTCGCTGAATATAAAAGTAAGCAGGGAGAGGAGGCAACGCAGGTTTTCGTCGCCTATGTCTCAGGGTTACTGACGCTGGCATTAGCGCTTGTTACCTTCCTGGGCATGATTGCTGCGCCTTGGGTGATCCTGGTCACTGCACCGGGTTTTGCCGATACGGCGGATAAATTCAATTTAACCTCTTCGCTGCTGCGTATCACCTTTCCCTATATCATGTTGATTTCGCTGGCTTCGCTGGCGGGAGCGATCCTTAATACATGGAATCGATTCTCTGTGCCGGCCTTCGCGCCAACGTTGCTGAACGTCAGTATGATTGGTTTTGCGTTGTTTGCTGCCCCGCATTTTCATCCACCGGTTTTAGCCTTAGCTTGGGCGGTGGTGGTGGGTGGTGTTTTACAGTTGGGCTATCAACTGCCACACCTGAAAAAGATTGGTATGTTAGTCATGCCGCGACTGAATTTGAAAGATGCAGGCGTATGGCGTGTAATGCGACAAATGGGACCGGCGATACTGGGCGTTTCCGTTAGCCAAATTTCTTTGATCATTAATACCATCTTTGCCTCATTTCTGGTCTCTGGTTCGGTTTCCTGGATGTATTATGCCGACCGCCTGATGGAGTTTCCTTCTGGTGTGCTGGGTGTTGCGCTGGGAACGATTCTGTTGCCATCGCTGGCAAAAAGCTTTTCCAGCGGTAACCATGATGAATATTCGCGGCTAATGGATTGGGGTTTACGGCTCTGTTTCCTGCTGGCGTTGCCAAGCGCGGTGGCATTAGGGATTTTGGCGAAACCACTCACCGTTGCGCTGTTTCAGTATGGAAAGTTTACTGCGTTTGATGCATCTATGACCCAGCGTGCGCTTATAGCCTACTCGGTAGGATTAATGGGATTGATTGTGGTGAAAGTCCTGGCGCCAGGTTTCTATTCTCGTCAGGATATTAAAACACCCGTAAAAATAGCGATTATCACGCTCATCGTGACGCAATTAATGAATCTTGCGTTTATCGGCCCACTAAAACATGCAGGGCTATCGCTCTCTATTGGCCTGGCGGCCTGTCTTAATGCCGGGCTGCTTTACTGGCAACTGCGGAAGCAGAAAATTTTCCAACCTCAGCCGGGCTGGTTCAGTTTTCTGCTCAGGCTGTTGATTGCAGTGCTGATGATGGCTGCAGCATTAGTTGGAATGAATAGTGTGATGCCGGACTGGACCGTAGGTAATATGGCCTGGCGATTATTGCGGTTAGCCGGCGTCTGCGCAGTGGGGGGCGGTGTTTACTTTGCTATGCTGGGTCTGCTGGGATTCCGTTTACGCGATTATGCGCGTCGTACCGTAGCTTAAGGCATCACGCAGGCGGAGGATTCCGCCATCGCGTTTACAGTTTACGACTGATAACGGCTTCACCCAGCGTTTGACCGTCCGGGCCATAAAACGCCCGGCTCTGATGGGGTTTCAGCAGCGCCAGTGCCTGCTGATTATGGCTCATTTGCTGATTCAGCAGCAGGCCGTTATGCATATTTATATCGTGCAGGGCGCGCGTTTGCGACTGGATATTCTGCCAGCGTTGCGCCAATTCCACTTCACTGACATAAGGCGCGTGCAAGCTGGCCGCGTTTTCTGCTTCGCGCCGCATGTTATCGACGTAATTCAGAGTGTTCAACAGCGAGCTTTTATCTTCAGTGATGCGCTGCAGAAGCGGGGGATTAGCCTGACTGGCAGAAAGCTGTTCCTGCTCAGCAGTCATCACGTCTGATAATGACGAAAGCACGTCCTGCATTTGATCCAGTACGGCCAATAATCGATTCATCGGGGTCGGTTACTCTGCAGCCAGTCTTTGGTTTCCTGAATCAGCGCATCCGCGATTTTGCTACTATCCATTTTCAGTTCGCCATTACGAATCGCGGTTTTTAACGTTTCCACGCGTGCTTGATTGATATCCTGGCTGCCTGGCTGCATCAGTTGTGCCTGTGCTGCGCTAAGTTTTACCTGAGTGGCGACGTCACGACTTTTGTCGCTTTCAGCCTGGCGTACTTTGTTTGAAGCAATATCGCTATTTTCACGTGTCTGAATGGTGCTGACCGGTTTCAGAGGTTGTGCTCTTTCAATGCTCATTAACTGGCTCCTGTAATTCAGGCGGGGGCAGATGCCTGATAAAGTCCGGTTCCGGGGGAGTATTGCGTCAGGTGCCCGATGGTTTGCCTGAACGTTACCTGGCCCGTGCAGACCTCGCCTTTTGTGGTCTGCGGTTGATGCCTGCAGCGGCATGCTTACAGTCACTATCGGCGAGATGATGCTGTACTTTAGTGATTTATAACGATATCAGAATATTCCCATCCGCGGTGGCCTTACCGCTGACGATCTGCCCATTTCCCATTCTGACTCGTACTGCCTGCGTGGCCGTTGCGTTATTCATCGCTCGACCTTCCGCCACGGCGCTAAAACCTTCCCCCCGGGCGATAACCGTGACTTGTTGGCCTGCTTTAACGCGCCACGGCTGACGGATCATTACGGCAGTAATGGGTTGGTCGGGTTGAAGATCACGCAATGAAATAGCGTTCAGCGCCTCTCCCTGGGTTAGCAATGTCCGCGCCGGTAATCTATCCAGTCGACCCTGTTTTAGTCGAAGATCCGCTGCACTGACTGCGGTACCTCGGGTAACGTGCTGCGCTGCGACGAGATATTCCCCGGTGGCTTGCACCTCCACTTGCAAATAACGGCGTTCCTGATCACAGTTTACCGCCACGCTCATATGGCCCCAGAGGCGGCCATTACCGGGCAGTGAAAATTGCGGAGTCGGACACTGTGGCCATTGTGATGCTGGTGTACGTATGACAACGCTAAGCTCAGCAGCGTGCACGACATCACGTGTTTTAAAAAACTGCTCCAACTGTCGGGGTAAATCGGCGGCATGTGTCTGCAGACTAAGCATTCCGACTATCAATGATAGAGCCCTGCGCATCCTCGTCTCCCCTTGTCTTCGTGGAAGTGATTCTACCTACATGGAACACAAGCCAAGCCAGAAAATAGCGACGCTTTTTAGCGCTATTCACTCGATAACACTTCCGGGAGCCAGCTTATTCTGTCTGCTCAAAATTCTCATTTTCTGGAGGCAGCATGCTCGACAAACTGGATGCAGCGCTACGATTTGGCACAGAAGCGCTAAATTTGCGGGCCCAACGTCAGGAGATCCTGGCATCCAATATCGCCAATGCAGATACGCCAGGCTACCAGGCGCGCGATATCGATTTTTCCAGCGAGCTAAATCGCGTACTGGAAAAGGGACGTGCCCAAGGGACAGGCCTATCACTGGCGGTAACGTCGGCGCGTCACATTCCGGCGCAAACTCAGCTGCCACCGTCGCATGAGCTGCTATACCGCATTCCTGACCAGCCAGCGATGGATGGTAATACGGTGGATATGGATCGCGAGCGTACAGAGTTCGCCGATAATAGTTTGAAATATCAAACCGATCTGACGCTTATCAGTAGCCAGATTAAAGGCATGATGAACGTGCTCCAGGGACAATAATCAATGGCACTGCTCAATATTTTTGATATTGCCGGTTCAGCAATGACCGCACAGTCGCAACGGATCAACGTGAGCGCGAGTAACCTCGCAAACGCTGACAGCGTTACCGGTCCGGATGGTCAGCCTTATGTGGCGAAACAGGTGGTGTTCCAGGTCAATGCGGTACCTGGTCAGGCAACAGGTGGCGTGCGTGTGGCGCAGGTTGTTGATGATCCCACACCCGCGAAATTGGTCTATGAGCCGGGTAATCCGATGGCGGATGCCAAAGGTTACGTCAGGATGCCTAATGTAGATGTGGTCGGTGAGACGGTTAATACTTTATCGGCATCGCGCAGCTATCAGGCCAACGTGGAAGTCCTCAACACCGTCAAATCAATGATGATGAAAACCTTGTCCCTCGGACAATAACGGAGAACGTCTATGGGCATAGCCGTCAATGTGAATCCACCGCAGGATATCAACGCGGTCAACGGTGCCAGCAGTGCCGCAAGTGGCGGTGCAGCCGACCTGCAGAATAGCTTTTTAACACTCCTGGTTACGCAGTTAAAAAATCAGGATCCTACGAATCCAATGGATAATAACCAGCTCACCACGCAGCTGGCACAAATTAATACCGTTAGCGGGATTGAGAAACTCAACACCACGCTTGGCGCGATTTCCGGTCAAATTAACAGCAACCAGTCCCTGCAGGCATCTGCGCTGATTGGTCATGGCGTAATGATCCCCGGCACGCAAATTCTGGCAGGGAAGGGAGATACCACGCCGTTTGGCGTTGAGCTGCAGCGCGCTTCGGATAAAACCACGGCCACGATTACTGATGCCAGCGGCAACGTCGTACGCACGATTGAAATTGGTGGCCTCAGCGCAGGCGTTCACACCTTCAGTTGGGATGCCACGTTGACGGATGGAACCAAAGCACCGGATGGAAAATATACGGTATCGATCTCAGCCAGTAATGGTGGCGCGCCATTAGTCTCTCAGCCGCTGAATTACGCATTGGTTAACGGGGTAACGACTGCTGCGGGTGGGGCAACGCTCGATCTTGGCACGATGGGAAGCACCACGCTTAATAATATTCGTCAGATCCTTTAATTGCTATTTCACATTTTTCAGGAGTGACATATGTCATTTTCACAGGCAGTCAGTGGCTTAAATGCCGCGTCCAATAATCTTGACGTCATCGGGAACAATATTGCGAACTCTGCGACCGCGGGTTTTAAATCCAGCACCATCTCTTTTGCTGATATGTTTGCCGGCTCCAATGTGGGGATGGGCGTTAAAGTTGCAGGGGTGATCCAGGATTTTAACGACGGTACGCCAACCACAACCAGCCGCGGGCTTGATGTGGCTATCAGTCAACAGGGTTTTTTCCGCATGACTGATAGCAGCGGTGCAGTCTATTACTCGCGGAATGGGCAGTTCACGCTGGATCAGAACCGCAATATCGTCAATATGCAGGGGCTGGCGCTGACAGGTTATCCGGCAACGGGCTCGCCTGCCACTGTACAGGTTGGTGCCGATCCGGTTCCGCTTTCTGTTCCTACAACCCAAATGGCTGCCAGAGCGACCACGGTTGGCGGCTTGGTAGCCAATCTCAACTCATCTTCTGGCACACCAAAAGTTTCGCCTTTCAGTACCACCAACCCCGATAGTTATAACGCTAAAAGTACGATGACAACCTATGACTCACTAGGCAATGCGCATTCTATCGATCTCTATTTCGTGAAAAGCGGTACTGAAAGTAATACCTGGGCAGTGCATCCGGTCGACTCAAGCACAGGTGAACAGACTGATGCTTTTAACATGACATTTAACGCGAACGGCACCATGACGTCGCCAGCGGTTCAGCAGATCAACATGGGCGCGCTGAATGGTTCCAATGCACAAACCTTTAATCTGAGCTTTCTCGGTAGCATGCAGCAAAACAGTGGCAGCAATACCTTCGGTAACCCCGCGCAGGATGGTTACAAGCCGGGCGAGTTAACCAGCTACCAGATCAATGATGACGGTACCGTTGTAGGTAATTACTCCAATGAGAAAAGTCAGGTCCTGGGGCAGATTGTGCTGTCAAACTTTGCGAACCCGGAAGGGTTAGCTTCGCAGGGGAACAATGTTTGGGCAGCGACCAATGCGTCAGGACAACCCTCCGTTGGCTTGGCGGGTACGGGGAATCTTGGCACCTTAACCGCAGGTGCGCTGGAGTCTTCTAACGTCGACCTGAGTAAAGAACTGGTGAATATGATTGTTGCACAGCGTAACTACCAGTCCAACGCGCAGACCATCAAAACCCAGGATCAGATCCTTAACACGCTGGTGAACCTGCGCTAAGTCGCTAACGAGATTGTCTTATGGACCACGCGATATATACCGCGATGGGCGCTGCCAGCCAGACGCTCAATCAGCAGGCGGTTACCGCCAATAATATGGCCAATGCTTCGACGCCTGGTTTCCGTGCGCAGCTTAATGCGCTGCGGGCGGTGCCTGTTGAAGGTCTTTCGTTGCCTACGCGGACGCTGGTTGCGGCATCCACGCCGGGGGCGGATATGTCCCAGGGGGCGATGGATTATACCTCGCGTCCGCTAGATGTCGCGGTACAGCAAGATGGCTGGCTGGTAGTACGTACCGCAGACGGCACGGAAGCTTATACGCGCAATGGCAATATGCAGGTTGACCCTGTGGGCCAGCTCACCGTGCAGGGGAATCTGGTGTTGGGCGATAACGGGCCGATTGCGATCCCTCAAAATGCGGAGATTACTGTCGCTGCTGATGGGTCCATCACGGCATTAAATCCCGGCGACCCGCCCAATGCAACGGTGCAGCTTGGGCGTTTGAAGTTGATAAAAGCCAGTGCTCAGGAAGTGACGCGAGGGGACGACGGAATGTTTCGTCTCACTGCGAATGCGGCAGCGCAACGTGGTGCCGTGTTGCCCAACGATCCGACCGTACAGGTTATGCCGGGGGTATTAGAAGGCAGCAACGTTAAACCGGTCGCCACGATGGTCGATATGATTGCGAATGCCCGACGTTTTGAGATGCAGATGAAAGTGATCTCCAGCGTCGATGAGAATGAACAGCGTGCAAATCAGATCCTTAGCATCACGGGTTAAGGTCAGAGGAAAAAAGAATGATCAGCTCATTATGGATAGCCAAAACCGGCCTTGACGCCCAGCAAACCAATATGGATGTCATTGCCAACAACCTGGCTAACGTCAGCACCAATGGTTTTAAACGCCAGCGTGCGGTGTTTGAAGATTTGATGTATCAAACATTGCGCCAGCCAGGCGCACAATCATCTGAACAGACCCTACTGCCTTCCGGTTTACAAATCGGTACCGGCGTACGTCCTGTTGCTACTGAACGCCTGCACAGCCAGGGTAATCTGTCTAAAACCGACTCATCAAAAGATGTGGCGATTAATGGACAGGGCTTCTTTCAGGTACAGATGCCGGATGGCACGCTGGCCTATACCCGTGATGGATCCTTCCAGACCGATCAGAACGGCCAGCTAGTGACCAACGGAGGGTTCCCGGTACAGCCCGCCATTACCCTTCCAGCGAATGCGCTGAGTATGACGATTGGACGTGACGGTATCGTCAGCGTCACGCAACAGGGGCAGGCGCAGCCGGTTCAGGTTGGACAACTGACATTGAGTACCTTTGTTAATGATGCGGGTCTGGAGAGCGTGGGTGAAAATCTTTATCAGGAAACTCAAGCCTCAGGTGCGCCTACGGATAGCACGCCTGGCCTAAACGGTGCGGGACTGCTGTATCAGGGCTATGTGGAAACGTCCAATGTGAACGTTGCCCAGGAACTGGTCAGTATGATCCAGACGCAGCGCGCGTATGAAATTAACAGTAAGGCAATCAGCACATCCGATCAGATGCTACAAAAACTTACGCAGCTGTAATGAAGAGCGTTGGGCCGGATATCTTCGGCCCTCAGAATATTATTTTAATGAAATGATGAAAGGTCGTGATGTCGTGGCGGAGCAATTACATATCAAGCCCGGACGTTTATTGTTAGCAACCATGCTGCTGACCCTTAATGGCTGCGCCTTAATTCCGCGTACGCCTTTAGTGGACGGCGCGACAACGGCTCAGCCTCTGCCTGCTTCACCACCGGTGGTTAATGGATCGATTTTTCAGGGAGTGATGCCGATGAACTACGGCTATCAGCCACTGTTTGAAGATCGTCGCCCGCGCAACATTGGCGATACGCTCACCATTACGCTGCAGGAAAACGTCAGTGCCAGCAAGAATTCATCGGCCAATGCAAGCCGCGGTGGCAGCACCAGCTTTGGTCTGGCCACTGTGCCGTCATCGCTTGATGGTCTGCTGGGAGGCGATAAATTAGCGGTTGATGGCAGTGGTAAAAATGACTTCACCGGGAAAGGCGGTGCCTCTGCTAATAATACGTTTATCGGTACGATCACCGTGACCGTTAATCAGGTATTGCCCAATGGCAATCTCAAGGTCGTTGGAGAGAAGCAGATCGCGATCAATCAGGGTACAGAGTATATCCGCTTCTCGGGGGTGGTGAATCCACGCACCATCAGCGGCAATAACTCGGTTGTTTCTACGCAGGTAGCGGATGCCCGTATTGAATACGTCGGCAACGGCTATATTAATGAAGCGCAAAATATGGGTTGGCTGCAGCGTTTCTTCCTGAATGTGTCACCGATGTAAGAGGTTTTCATGCGCAGTTTATTTTCCCTTCGCCTGCTGTTTTCTCTGCTGGTGCTGTTCAGCGCATTAGCGTCCGCAGACCGTATCCGTGATTTAACCACGGTGCAGGGTGTCCGCGATAACTCATTGATCGGCTATGGTCTGGTGGTGGGGCTTGATGGGACGGGCGATCAGACGATGCAGACGCCATTTACCACGCAGTCCCTGAACAACATGCTATCGCAACTGGGGATAACGGTGCCCCCGGGTACCAACATGCAGCTTAAAAATGTGGCGGCAGTGATGATAACGGCCAAATTACCGGCATTTGGACGGCAGGGGCAACAAATTGATGTGGTGGTGTCATCAATGGGCAACGCGAAAAGTCTGCGGGGAGGAACTTTACTGATGACGCCGCTAAAAGGCGTCGATAATCAAGTCTATGCTCTGGCACAAGGGAATCTGCTGGTTGGTGGTGCCGGTGCTGCTGCTGGGGGAAGTAGCGTACAGGTTAATCAGCTCAATGGCGGCCGCATTTCCGGCGGAGCCACCATTGAACGCGAATTACCCAGTAATTTCGGCAGTGCAAATGTGATCAACTTGCAACTGAATGACGAAGATTTCAGCATGGCTCAGCGTATCAGCGATGCTATCAATAGCCGAAGCGGCTATGGTTCAGCGCAGCCACTGGACGGGCGTACGGTACAGGTGCGTACATCACCGGATAAAAGCTCGCAGGTTCGCCTGCTGGCGGAGATCCAGGATATTGATGTTTCTGTACCTTTGCAGGATGCGAAAGTGATCGTTAACTCGCGTACTGGTTCGGTTGTAATGAATCGGGAAGTTACGCTGGGCGCATGTGCTGTGGCACAAGGCAACCTCTCTGTTACGGTAAGTCAGACCCAAAATGTCAACCAACCCGATACGCCATTTGGGGGGGGACGAACGGTGGTCACGCCGCAAACACAAATTGATCTGCGGCAGGAAGGCGGTGCGCTGCAAAGCGTCAGAGCCAGCGCTAACCTGAATAATGTGGTGCGGGCGCTTAACGCCTTAGGAGCCACGCCGATTGATCTGATGTCCATTTTGCAATCGATGCAGAGCGCCGGGTGTTTGCGCGCCAAACTGGAAATTATCTAATGAAGCCTGCATCACCGTCCTCAATGTTGGGGGCTGCCTGGGACAGCCAGTCACTGAATGAACTCAAACGCCAGGCCGGAAGCGATCCGCAGGGACAAACCCGGCAAGTTGCAAAGCAGGTCGAAGGCATGTTTGTTCAGATGATGCTGAAGAGCATGCGGCAGGCGCTACCGCAGGACGGCATGTTGAGTACGGAGCAAACCCGTTTGTATACATCGATGTACGATCAGCAAATTGCGCAACAACTTGCTGATAAAGGGTTGGGGCTTGCTGATACTCTTGTAAAACAGATGGTACCCGCGGCTAAACCCGATGAAATGGCAGGAAAAGTGCCGTTACCACTGGATAATCAGTTTATTAATACGATAGCGCCGCGCCAGCTTGAGCAGATGGTGCAACGAGCGATACCAAGATTACCGGCATCGGCCATGCCACTTAGCGGGGATAACCGTGAATTTATTGCACAACTGGCAACGCCAGCGCAACAAGCCAGCGCAAAAAGCGGCATTCCACATCACCTGATTCTGGCGCAGGCTGCGCTTGAATCGGGCTGGGGGCAGCGCCAAATTATGACAGCGGACGGGCGGCCGAGCCATAACTTGTTTGGTATCAAAGCCAGTAGCAGTTGGCTGGGAGAAAAAACGGATATCACCACTACCGAATATCAGCACGGCGTGGCAAAAAAAGTGAAAGCCAGTTTTCGCGTCTACGACTCCTGGTCTGATGCTTTGACCGATTACGTTAAATTGCTGAGTAGCAACCCGCGGTACGCGGCGGTAACCCGTGCGCAAACAGCAGAGCAGGGTGCTCACGCGTTGCAGGCCGCGGGTTATGCCACTGACCCTGATTATGCGCAAAAACTGGTCGGTATGATCCAGCAGTTCCGGAATATTAGCGACAAGGTGATACACGCCTACAGCCATGACCTCAGTAATTTGTTCTGATTTTCCACTCAAGTTTCGTTCACTGACGTCGATACTTATCAAGTCGGAGAGCGGAGGCGCTCGTCCGACACCCGTTTGGCCTAATGCCGGCTCGTATGCGTGTCCGGGATAAAAAGGAACCGACATGTCCAGCTTAATTAACTCCGCCATGAGCGGTTTGAACGCCGCCCAAGCTGCGTTGAGTACCACCAGTAATAATATCAGCAACTATAATGTTGCAGGCTATTCGCGTCAGAATATCATCCTGGCCCAGTCGCAGAGCACCCTGAACGGTAACAGTTATTACGGTAATGGCGTGGCGATAACGGGGGTTAACCGCGAATATAACGAATTCATTACTTCGCAATTGCGTAGCGCCAGCGCGCAGAATAGCGCTATTGGCACGCAGTACGATCAAATTTCCAATATTGACGATTTGCTGGCTTCTTCGTCGACTAGCCTGGCCAGTACGCTGCAGGGATTCTTTACTAACCTACAAAACGTTGTCAGTAATGCGCAAGATCCTTCAGCACGTCAAACGCTGCTGGGAAAGGCTGATGGTCTGGTCAATCAATTTCAGACCGCGGACCGATATCTGCGCAACATGGACAGCAGTATTAATACCGACATCGCTTCGAGCGTCGATCAAATTAACAGCTACGCCAGTCAAATCGCAAAACTTAATGAGCAGATTGCCAAGCTACAGGGAGCGGGGGCCGGCGCTGAACCGAATAATCTGTTAGATCAACGCGATCAACTGGTGAATCAGCTGAATGATATTGTGGGTGTCACCGTGTCTCGTCAGGATGGTAGCGTAAATATCTCACTGGGTAATGGCACTAATCTGGTAACCGGAACGCTTTCTCGTCAACTGGTCGCGATGCCCTCCAGCAGCGATCCGGGGCGTACCACCGTTGGTTATGTGGATGCCGCAGCAGGCAACGTAGAGATCCCGGAAAAAACGATTACGAATGGTTCGCTGGGGGGAGTATTGACCTTCAGAAGAGAAAATCTCGATGATGCACGTAATCGTCTCGGACAACTGGCGATGGCATTTGCTGACAGTTTTAACGTTCAGCATAAAGCGGGTGTCGACAGCAATGGCAATCCCGGTAAAGATTTTTTCAATATCGGGGGCCCTACGACAATCAGTAATAGCAAAAATGTCGGGGACGCTACGCTAAAGGTGGCCTGGAGTGATACCAGTAAAGTGCAGGCGACAGATTATAACGTCAGCTTTGACGGCGAGAAATGGAATGTGACGCGTCTGTCCGACAATACTTCCGTAAACGCAACGGTCACTGAGGCGGGTCAATCACTCAGTTTTGATGGCCTGCAGGTCGATATCAGCGGTACGGCGTCAGCAAAAGATAGCTTCATCGTCAAGCCTGTCGCCAGTGCGATAGTGAATATGGGGGTCGCTATCACCAATGAGTCACAAATCGCCGCGGCTTCTGCTGCGGGTGGCGAAAGTGATAACCGCAACGCGCAAAAGCTACTCGATCTGCAACATAAAGATGTCGTGAATGGAAATAGCACCTTATCTGAGGCCTACGCAAGCCTCGTAAGTGATATTGGAAATAAAACCAGCACGCTGAAAACTGCCAATACGACCCAGGGCAATGTTGTCACGCAGTTGACCAATCGTCAGCAATCTATCTCAGGGGTTAACCTTGACGAAGAGTATGGTGATTTACAGCGTTTCCAACAGTATTACCTGGCAAATGCGCAGGTTTTACAAGCAGCATCAACGATTTTTGACGCGTTGATAAGTATTCGCTGATTAAATTAGCTAAGGATTAATGGTGATGCGACTCAGTACCAGCATGATGTATAACCAGCAGATGAAGGGCATTTCTGATGCGCAATCAGCCTGGATGAAAGTGGGGGAGCAACTCTCCACCGGGAAACGGGTAATCAATCCATCGGACGATCCCGTTGCGTCATCCCGGGCGGTGGTTCTGGCGCAGGCGCAGGCAGAAAGTAGTCAATATGGCCTGGCGCGCACGTTTGCCACGCAGAATATCTCTCTGGAAGAGAATGTACTTTCTAATGTCACCAGCAGCATCCAGGACGCGCAGCAGCTGATTGTTTTTGCAGGAAATGGAACCCTGAGCGACGATGATCGCGCCTCTGTCGCCACGCAGCTTGAAGGAATACGAGCTCAACTCCTGAATCAGGCTAACACCACAGATGGCAATGGCCGTTATATTTTTGCCGGTTATAGCAGTAATCTGCCGCCATTTGCTGATGTTGACGGTGGCGTGAGTTACGTCGGCGGCAAAGAGGCGATCACCCAGAAAGTTGATATCAGCCGTACCATGACGGTCAGCCATACCGGCGAGGCAGTTTTTATGTCAATTACAGGGAATGCAGTAAAAGAGCCGAGTGGCGATCCTGCTGACAGCGAAGCGAATCTTTTCAATATGCTGGACGGCGCGATTGCGGCATTACGTACGCCAGTTGCCAATGCCGATCAGGCGACTAAAGATGCAGCTGTTGCTGCGATCGATAAGACAAACCGTGGTCTGCGTAACTCACTTAATAATGTGTTAAGTGTACGCTCAGAGCTGGGAACGCAACTCGATGAATTGGACAAACTGGACGCTCAGGCGGGTGATCGTAATCTTATTCTCAGTAATCAAATGAGCAATCTGGTCGACGTTGATTATAATAGCGTTATCTCATCCTATATGATGCAGCAGACCGCGTTACAGGCTTCCTACAAGACATTTAGCGATATGTCTGGCATGTCGCTTTTTCAACTTAATAGATAACGCACCATAATAAGACCCCTTGCGTTGTCCGATATATAAATGTCTGTCAGGTTAAAAAGAATTTGAGCGTGCGTAAGTTATGTACGTTTTTTATCCCGTTCCCGATCTCACCAAAGTCGGTAACGGGATTTTTTTTTGCCGGCGAAATTGCGAGGTGCATAGAAGGAATAACATAAAAAAAGCCCCGGTGAAAACACCGGGGCTTTGCCAAAACGATAATGAAACCCGTTAAGGCTTGGTGGCGGGTGCTGTAGCCTGATGCGTTGCGGTGTGTCCACCGGCAGCACCTTTACCATCGAAATTAAACGGCTGACGTACCCATTCACTGTGGCGAACAGGTTCCGGCTGGTAGGTCGGTGCGGGGGCTTTGGTCATCGGTGCGGTAGCATGATGCTTCCAGTTGGTCGATGCAGCAGCCACGACGGCGGTTGCCGGAGGCACGTCACGCGCGGGTACTGGAGCATGAGGCTCATTGACCTGAACCGGTTCCTCAGCGAGGGCTTCTGGTGCGGTTAACAGCGCTTCAACCTGCGATGCGGTTGAAGAACTGACGCCTGCAACATTTTCACTGGCAATATGACTTGCCATAGCAACTGGCGTAATATCAACGGCTTCAGTAACCTCTTCAACGGCTTTTGGTGCCTCTTCAACGGCCGTGAACGCTTCCGCTACGGCTTCGCTTGCTTCATCAGCAGGTTCAGCAGTGGCGACGGTCTCTTCTGCGATCGTTGCATCTGCAGCAGAAATAACGGTTGGCTCTTCGCTAACCGGCACATCAATTGCTGCCGTTTCTTCTGTTTCAACCAGCATTCCTGCAGCTTCAGGTACATGCTGAGGTGCAATCTCGGCTACGTCTTGATCAGCGGTAGGAGCCTCAGAATAACTGTCCGGAAGGGAGATGGCTGGCGCGATCTCTTCCCGTGCGTAATCTGGCGCGTTTTCCTGTTGAGGGTTAACGGCAAACTCGTTCTGCGCCGGTACTACCGGATAGCTTATCCATACTTTACCGGATGCCATTTCAGGAGACGCGGCGGCAAAGCCCAACGGCATCGGTGACTGTGTCGGATAACGTTCATCGCGATAGCGACGACGACGCTGGCCGCTGACACGCAGATGACGAGGTGAGCGGCGCGAACGGCGTGGCATGCTATTGCTATCGCGGTTGTCTGTTTCTTCCTGCTCGTCCACGTAGCTCGCAACAGGAGCGGGCAGTTCTGCAACAGGTGCAACCGGTTCTTCATCAACGCTGCGCGCAACTGGCTCATCCGGCATTGCCTGACGTGCTGCCGTTTGTTCCTCGGTTTCAATGCGAACTTTCTGGTTCAACTGACGTGGTTTACGACGAGGCATGACCTGAACACGTTCCTCGCTTTCCACACTTTTTTCGCTCACGTCATCGATGATAACCGCTTCTTCAGCTTTAACTTCCTGCAGCTGTTGGCGTTTCTCTTCCTGACGACGGCGCTGGCGCTCTGCGCGCTGATCGCGACGTTGCTGTTGTTGCTCATCACGTTGTTGATTACGGGCTTCATCTGTTTGTGCAACCTGACGCTCATCGCGTTGTTCTGTGTTAGCTACAGGACGCTTGTTGTTGCGGCGATTATCTTCCCGGTTGTCACGGTTGTCACGGTTGTCCCGGTTGTCCCGATTATCGCGGCCATCGCGACTTTCACCTGTGCGGTCGCGGTTATTACGCTCACCGCGTTCACCGTTACGCTCGCTGCGTTCACCATTACGGTCGCGGCGATTATTGTTACGACGATTGTTATTATTACGACGTTCATTACGCTGCTGAGTAGCCTCTGCTGCTTTTTGTTCGCTGCTTTCAGCGGTCACAGAGGCAACAGTGCCTTGTTCTTCGCCGGCAAAGAACTTTTTCAAGCCGCTTAAAAGACGACTGATAAAGCCTGGCTGAGTATTCTGCGCTGCGACCACCGAAGGCTGCTGTTTAACGGTCGCTTTATGCTCAGTAGCAGACGCCGTTTCCTGTGGCAACGGCGGCGCATCTGGCATAACAAAAGCAGCCAGAGCAGGTTGTTCAGGGCGTTTACGCTCGGCATGTTCCTCTTCGGAAGGCAATGCCATTTCGGCTTCATGCAGCTTTGGCAGATGGTAGCTCAGTGTCTGCGTTTCTTCGCCAGTGCGTACGCGCAGTACGGAGTAGTGCGGCGTTTCCATTTGATCGTTTGGCACGATAATGGCACGAACACCACCCTGGCGTTTCTCAATCGCGCTTACAGCATCACGCTTCTCGTTGAGCAGATAGGATGCAATCTGCACCGGCACGATGGCATGCACTTCTTTGGTGTTCTCTTTCAGCGACTCTTCTTCAATCAGGCGTAAAATAGAGAGCGAAAGTGATTCGTTGTCGCGAATGGTCCCGGTACCGCTACAGCGTGGGCAAACGTGATGGCTCGATTCTCCTAGCGACGGGCTAAGGCGCTGACGCGACATTTCGAGCAGGCCAAAGCGCGAAATATGGCTTATCTGAATACGGGCACGATCCTGACGTACGGCCTCACGCAGACGATTTTCTACCGCGCGCTGATGGCGAACCGGCGTCATATCAATAAAGTCGATAACGATCAAACCACCAAGGTCGCGCAGACGCAGCTGACGTGCAATTTCATCTGCTGCTTCAAGGTTGGTATTGAAAGCCGTCTCTTCGATGTCACCACCGCGCGTTGCCCGGGCGGAGTTGATATCAATCGCGGTTAGAGCTTCGGTGGTATCAATGACGATGGATCCACCGGAAGGCAAGCGCACTTCACGTTGAAATGCAGATTCAATTTGCGATTCAATTTGGTAATGGCTGAATAGTGGGATTTCACCGGTATATAGCTTAATTTTACTGGTGAAATCTGGCCGACCCAGTGCTGCAATGTGCTGGCGTGCCAGTTCAAGAACCTTCGGGTTATCGATGAGAATTTCGCCGATATCCTGGCGCAAATAATCGCGAAAGGCACGGACAATAACGTTACTTTCCTGATGAATCAGGAATGGAGCAGGGCGGTTTTCTGCAGCTTTTTTGATTGCTTCCCAGTGTTTCATGCGGAAGCTGAGATCCCATTGCAGTGCCTCGGCTGATTTTCCCACGCCGGCGGTACGCACAATCAACCCCATACCATCGGGTAATTCCAGCGAGGAGAGCGCTTCTTTCAGTTCTGTGCGATCGTCACCCTCAATACGACGTGAAATACCGCCAGCGCGAGGATTATTCGGCATCAGAACCAGATAGCTACCGGCCAGACTAATAAACGTAGTTAACGCAGCACCTTTATTTCCGCGCTCTTCTTTATCTATCTGAACGATGACTTCCTGTCCTTCACGTAGTACGTCTTTAATATTAGGACGACCATGTGAGTTGTAATTTGCAGGGAAGTATTCGCGGGAGATTTCTTTCAGAGGAAGAAAACCGTGTCTTTCAGCACCGTAATCAACAAATGCCGCTTCAAGACTGGGTTCAATGCGAGTGATCTTGCCTTTATAGATGTTGGCCTTTTTCTGTTCGTGTCCCGGGCTTTCTATATCCAGGTCGTACAGGCGCTGTCCGTCCACCAGTGCAACACGCAACTCCTCCTGCTGAGTCGCGTTTATCAACATTCTTTTCATCGTAACTTACTCATTATTCTTACATTAGTGACAAAGCTACGGGCATGGTAACGCTGGACGAGGAACAACCGATGGCCCCGTGTCTCATCGCAAAACCGTCAACCTCACGGTTGTCGGTGGCTCAAGGGGCGCAAAATCTCGGCAGCCTGTTTTTCATACGGAAAAAACAGCGCTTTTACGAGGGGGAACCGCTACTGAATCACCAGAGAGAATCAATCCCGTCTTATTCGTCCAGGCTGCAACCCGCAGCCCGCTAAATGCCTGATGTCACAATACGTCTTACGCCATTGCTGCGTGTATGTGCTATCCGGCAAAATTCCTTTATTCGCTAGCTACCCGCGTCGTCAAGGTATAAAGCGAAAAACGCTAGCATTATTCCATTGCTCACCTTGTTATAGCAAGGTGACTTTTACCGCCTTGAGAAGTTTATTCCCGTTTTAAATCGGTCTTTTGCCGTGGTTTCCGGCAATCCGAATAAAAAGCGCGCATAAACACTACGTTATCAGGCAGACTGTCAGTTAAGCACAGAAAAAGAGGTGGCGCTATGGCACCTCACTATTTAGAATCGCCGACCATGAAAACGAATACGCCTTCCGTCAGGATTATTGCTATCTCCGCCGATGAAGCGGGACAGCGCATTGATAACTTTTTACGTACCCAGCTCAAAGGGGTACCAAAAAGCATGATTTATCGAATTTTGCGTAAAGGCGAAGTTCGGGTAAATAAAAAACGCATTAAGCCTGAATATAAGCTGGAACCGGGGGATGAGGTGCGTATTCCTCCTGTGCGCGTTGCTGAGCGTGAAGAAGACGCCGTCTCGCCTAAACTGGCGAAGGTGGCTTCTCTCGCCGACGCCATCCTTTATGAGGATGAGTATATTCTGGTGATGAATAAACCGTCGGGTACTGCGGTTCACGGTGGTAGTGGCCTCAGTTTTGGCGTGATTGAAGGGCTACGCGCCTTACGGCCAGACGCGCGTTTCCTTGAATTAGTACATCGACTCGATCGTGATACATCCGGTATTTTGCTGGTTGCGAAGAAACGCTCAGCGCTACGTTCACTGCATGAGCAACTTCGTGAGAAGGGGATGCAGAAAGATTATCTGGCGTTGGTGCGGGGGCAATGGCCTTCGCATCTGAAGGCCGTCCAGGCGCCGTTGCTAAAAAATATTCTGCAAAGCGGAGAGCGGGTTGTACGGGTGAGCAGCGAGGGGAAACCGTCGGAGACACGTTTTAAAGTCGAAGAGCGTTATGAGCAAGCGACCCTGGTAAAAGCCAGTCCGATCACCGGGCGCACGCACCAGATCCGTGTACATACTTTGCATGCGGGCCATCCGATTGCTTTTGACGATCGTTACGGTGAGCGTGAATTTGATCGTCAACTTGCAGAAACCGGCCTGAATCGTCTGTTCCTGCATGCGGCCGCGTTAAGATTTACGCACCCGCATACGGGGGAGGTGATGCGTGTGGAGGCCCCACTGGATGAGAAGCTGAAACGTTGCCTGATGTTATTACGCAAAAAATAAAAAGGCGCAGTCATCTTTGGGATAGCCAGGCAGGACCGGTTAGCGCCGGCCCTGCTCCCACACTTTCCAACAGCCCTTTCACTCGCTACGCAGGCGCGGGCGAAACCACCGCTTTTCTGACGCACCGTGTGCGATTCCTGAGGCCGCCAGGCTTCTACTTTATCCTCGCAGCGGATTCACGCCGAACGATCTCAGCATTTCGCATAGGGCGATGAGCGGCAAACCAATTAAAGTATTGGGATCGCGACCTTCTAGCCGATCGAATAACGTGATGCCGAGTCCTTCACTCTTAAAACTCCCAGCACACTGCAACGGCTGTTCCAGGCGAACGTAATTCAAAATCTCCTCCTCGCTTAAGTGGCGAAAATGAACAGTGAAGGTTTCACAGATTGTCTCAAGTCGCTTTTCTCTGCCTGAATAAAGAGCGAGTCCGGTATAAAAAATAATGGATTGGCCACTGGCCCGACGTAATTGTTCGCAGGCGTTAGCTGCAGTATGCGGCTTGCCGGTTATTTCTCCCCCGAGTACACAAACTTGATCTGACCCTATTATTAACTGAGAAGGGTAGTGCTCTGCGACGGCATAGGCCTTCGCGGCGGCGAGACGTAAAACCAACTGTGGGGCGCTTTCTCCCTCGTGTGCATGTTCATCCACATGCGGTGCAGCGGAAATAAAAGGGAGCCCCAGCTTATTTAACAGTGACTGGCGAAAGGGTGAAGTGGAAGCTAAAACTAAATCAGTCATATTTTTTTTCAGAATATATAGCGAATCAGATAAAGGCATTTTAAACTATGCGCCGCACTGGATGCGAATAATGGGTGAAAGATGCTGTAAAACGGCCTTTTTCTTTGACTCTATGTCGTTACAAAGTTAATATGCGCGCCCTATGCAAAAGGTAAAATTACCCCTGACTCTTGATCCGGTCCGTACGGCTCAAAAACGCCTTGATTATCAGGGCATTTATACACCTGAACAGGTGGAGCGCGTCGCCGAGTCGGTCGTCAGTGTGGACAGTGATGTAGAATGCGATATGTCGTTCGCGATCGACAATCAGCGCTTAGCGGTGCTTAACGGTACGGCCAAAGTCGCTGTAACATTGTCGTGTCAGCGTTGCGGACAGTCGTTCCCACATGATGTTCACGTAACGTATTGTTTTAGCCCGGTCGTTACTGACGAGCAGGCTGAAGCACTGCCGGAAGCGTACGAGCCGATCAACGTCAACGAGTTTGGCGAAATTGATCTGCTGGCATTGGTGGAAGATGAAATCATCCTCGCCTTGCCGGTCGTTCCGGTGCATGATTCTGAACACTGTGAAGTGTCCGAGGCGGACATGGTCTTTGGGAAGCTGCCTGCAGAGGTAGAAAAACCAAATCCATTTGCCGTATTAGCCAGTTTAAAGCGTAAGTAATAGGAGTAAGGTCCATGGCCGTACAACAGAATAAACCAACCCGTTCAAAACGTGGCATGCGTCGCTCACACGATGCGCTGACCACAACCACTCTTTCCGTAGATAAAGTTTCTGGCGAAACGCATCTGCGTCACCACATCACTGCGGATGGTTACTACCGCGGTCGCAAGGTCATCGTTAAGTAATTTTTGCGGCCGAGTGCGGCGATTACTTTGACACGTTTGACCCTGGCGATAGATGCCATGGGCGGGGACTTTGGTCCTCGCGTGACAGTGCCTGCTGCAATGCAGGCACTGGCCTCTAATTCGCAACTACAACTTCTTCTGGTCGGCGATCCCGACAAAATCTCGTCATTACTCGCCAAAGCTGATTCTGCTGTGGTTAAGCGTTTGCAGATTATTCCTGCCGAATCGGTTATTGCCAGTGATGCTAAACCTTCTCAGGCTATCCGAAACAGTCGCGGTAGCTCAATGCGCATCGCGCTTGAATTGGTGAAGGAAGGAAAGGCACAGGCCTGCATTAGTGCTGGTAATACCGGCGTTTTAATGGGGTTGGCGAAATTATTACTCAAACCGCTGGATGGCATTGAACGACCGGCGCTAATGTCGGTGTTGCCAAACCAACAGCGGAGTAAAACCGTGGTGCTGGATCTCGGGGCTAATATCGAGTGTGATAGCGACATGCTGGTGCAGTTTGCCATTATGGGTGCCGTTATGGCGGAGCAGGTGCTTGAAATTAAAGTGCCACGTGTAGCCCTGTTAAATATTGGGCAGGAAGAGAGCAAGGGTCTTGACAGCATTCGTGATGCGGCTGTTACCCTACGCACCTTGCCGGATATGAATTATATTGGCTACGTTGAGGGTAATGACCTTCTTACCGGTAAAACGGATGTGCTAGTTTGTGATGGCTTCGTGGGTAACGTCACATTGAAAACGATGGAAGGCGTGATAAGAATGTTCCTTTCGCTATTGAAACCACAGGGCGAAGGTAAAAAGCGGGCTTGGTGGATGAAACTGTTGGGGCGCTGGATGAAAACGCGCCTGCTGCAACGTTTTGGCCAGCTTAATCCCGACCAGTACAATGGCGCTTGTCTGTTAGGATTGCGTGGTATCGTGATTAAGAGCCACGGAGCCGCAAATCGCGATGCATTTGTGGCGGCAATCGAACAGGCTGAGCAGGCGGTGCGGCGGCAAGTTCCCGAGCGAATTGCTGCCCGCCTAAAGGTTGTATTACCGAAGAGTGACTGAGCGTACATGTATACGAAGATAATCGGTACGGGTAGCTATTTGCCCGAACAGGTGCGGACTAACGCCGATCTGGAAAAAATGGTAGAGACATCCGATGAGTGGATTGTCACCCGCACAGGAATCCGTGAACGCCGTATTGCTGGTCCTGATGAGACTGTTGCAACAATGGGGTTTCACGCAGCTGAATGTGCGCTTGAAATGGCCGGCGTTGATAAAAATGATATCGGACTAATTATTGTTGCAACCACGTCCTCGAGCCATGCGTTCCCCAGTTCGGCGTGCATGATCCAGCAGATGCTGGACATCCGCGATTCAGCCGCATTTGATCTTGCCGCCGCGTGCGCGGGTTTCACCTATGCGCTGAGCGTGGCCGATCAGTATATTAAAAACGGTGTGGTAAAAAATGCGCTAGTCATCGGCTCCGATGTTTTGGCTCGCACACTCGATCCAGAAGATCGCGGAACGGTCATCCTGTTTGGTGATGGTGCAGGTGCGGTCGTTTTAGGAGCAAGTGAGCAGCCGGGTATTATCTCTACCCACCTTCATGCGGATGGCCGCTATGGCGAATTACTGACGCTGCCTTATCAGGACCGTGCACATCAATCTGAACCTTCCTACTTGACGATGGCGGGTAATGAAGTCTTTAAAGTCGCGGTAACCGAGCTGGCCCACATTGTTGATGAGACTTTAACGGCGAACAATCTTGACCGTAGCCAGCTTGACTGGCTGGTTCCGCACCAGGCTAACCTGCGCATTATTAATGCAACGGCGAAGAGACTTGGTATGGGAATGGAAAAAGTGGTTGTCACGCTGGACCGTCACGGTAATACTTCTGCGGCTTCGGTTCCGCTGGCGCTTGATGAAGCTGTACGTGATGGCCGGATCCAACGCGGCCAGCTGATACTGCTGGAAGCATTCGGTGGTGGTTTCACTTGGGGTTCGGCGCTGGTCCGTTTTTGATTAACAGGAATTTAAGATGACGCAATTTGCAATGGTATTCCCGGGACAGGGATCGCAAACGGTGGGCATGTTGGCCGATTTGGCTGCTGAACACCCGTTAATCGAATCCACTTTTCGTGAAGCGTCCGATGCGCTGGGTTATGACCTGTGGCAGTTGACACAGCAAGGACCCGCTGAAGAATTGAATAAAACCTGGCAAACCCAGCCAGCACTGCTGGCCGCGTCCGTCGCCATTTATCGTGTCTGGCAGCAAAAGGGTGGCAAAGCGCCACTGATGATGGCAGGCCACAGCCTGGGTGAGTACTCGGCGCTGGTATGTGCGGGAGTTATTGATTTTTCTGACGCGATTAAGCTGGTTGAATTGCGCGGTAAGCTGATGCAAGAAGCCGTACCTGAAGGTACCGGCGCGATGCAGGCAATTATTGGCCTTGATGATGCTGCGATTCAACTGGCCTGTGAGCAATCAGCTCAGGGGCAGGTCGTTGCACCGGTGAATTTTAATTCTCCAGGGCAGGTTGTTATTGCCGGAAACAAAGAAGCCGTCGAACGCGCAGGCGCTGCCTGTAAAGCGGCTGGTGCGAAGCGTGCATTACCACTGCCTGTTAGCGTGCCGTCTCACTGCGCATTGATGAAACCCGCAGCGGACAGACTGGCGGCTGCATTGGACGCGATTACGTTTCATGCACCTCAGTTTCCTGTGGTAAATAACGTCGATGTTAAATGCGAAACTACGCCAGCGGCAATCCGTAGCGCGTTGGTGCGCCAGTTATATAATCCGGTACGCTGGACGGGATGCGTTGAATTTATTGCGCAGCAGGGCGTGGATTCGCTGCTTGAGGTTGGTCCGGGTAAAGTATTGACCGGTTTGACGAAACGTATTGTTGACACCCTGACGGCCGCTGCGGTTAACGACACGGCTACGCTATCAGCGGCGATTGAGGAATAACATGAGCTTCGAAGGAAAAGTTGCGCTGGTTACAGGCGCAAGCCGCGGCATTGGCCGTGCTATTGCGGAAACGCTGGTAGCACGTGGCGCTAAAGTCGTGGGAACCGCAACCAGCGAAAAGGGTGCGGATGATATCAGCGCCTGGTTGGGTGACAACGGCAAAGGCATGATGCTAAACGTTGCCGATTCGGCTTCCATTGAACGTGTATTAGAAAATATCCGCGCTGAATTTGGCGAAGTGGATATTTTGGTCAATAATGCAGGCATTACACGTGATAATCTTCTGATGCGTATGAAGGATGATGAGTGGCAGGATATCCTGGATACTAATCTCACTTCTGTATTCCGCCTTTCCAAAGCGGTAATGCGCGCAATGATGAAAAAACGTGTAGGTCGTATCATTACCATCGGTTCCGTTGTCGGAACCATGGGTAATGCGGGCCAGGCAAACTACGCTGCAGCAAAAGCGGGTTTGATCGGCTTCAGCAAGTCACTGGCGCGTGAGATTGCGTCTCGTGGCATTACCGTTAACGTTGTGGCTCCGGGTTTTATTGAAACGGACATGACGCGTGCGTTGAGTGAAGATCAGCGCGCGGGCATTCTGGCGGAAGTGCCTGCAGGTCGCCTTGGTGACGCGCAGGAAATCGCCAATGCCGTTGCATTTTTAGCCTCTGACGAAGCAGCTTACATCACTGGTGAGACGCTGCACGTCAACGGCGGAATGTATATGGTCTAATAATCGCGAAAATTATTTGCGTTATTTGCGGTAAAAGCCGCAAAATAGCGTCAAATCGTGGTTTGACCAGCCGGGATTTAGTTGCATCTTTTTCAACATTTTATACACTACGAAAACCATCGCGAAAGCGAGTTTTGATAGGAAATTTAATAGTATGAGCACTATCGAAGAACGCGTTAAGAAAATCATTGGCGAGCAGCTTGGCGTTAAGCAGGAAGAAGTCGTTAACACTGCCTCTTTTGTAGAAGATCTGGGCGCTGATTCTCTTGATACCGTTGAGCTGGTAATGGCTCTGGAAGAAGAGTTCGACACTGAGATTCCGGATGAAGAAGCCGAGAAAATCACTACCGTTCAGGCAGCCATCGATTATATCAATAATCACCAGGCTTAATTGAACATCATCAGGCGGTCGTTTGACCGCCTGAGTTTTATTTGTACGTCCCACATAGTGTCAATATTTTCCCTCCCTGGAGGACGAACGTGTCTAAGCGTCGTGTAGTTGTGACCGGTCTTGGCATGTTGTCTCCTGTCGGCAATACCGTAGAGTCCACCTGGAGTGCTCTCCTTGCCGGTCAGAGTGGCATCAGCCTGATCGACCATTTTGATACTAGTGCCTACGCAACGCGTTTTGCTGGCTTAGTAAAGGATTTTAACTGTGATGAATTTATCTCGCGTAAAGAACAACGCAAGATGGATTCTTTCATTCAATATGGAATTGTTGCTGGCATTCAGGCCATGCAGGATTCTGGCCTGACCGTTACCGAAGAGAATGCAAGCCGCATTGGGGCTGCTATTGGTTCGGGTATCGGCGGTTTAGGACTGATTGAAGAAAACCACGCTTCGCTGGTAAAAGGCGGACCGCGGAAAATAAGTCCGTTCTTTGTTCCTTCCACGATTGTGAATATGATTGCTGGTCACCTGACAATCATGTTTGGCCTCAAAGGCCCTAGTATCTCAATCGCAACAGCCTGTACCTCCGGCGTGCACAATATCGGACATGCGGCGCGCATTATTGCTTACAACGATGCTGATGTCATGTTCGCAGGTGGTGCCGAGAAAGGCAGTACTCCACTGGGTATTGGTGGCTTCGGTGCCGCACGAGCATTGTCAACGCGTAACGATAATCCTCAGGCAGCAAGTCGTCCATGGGATAAAGATCGCGATGGCTTTGTGCTCGGTGATGGTGCGGGTATTGTGGTGCTGGAAGAGTACGAGCATGCCAAAAAGCGCGGTGCGAAAATTTATGCCGAGGTTGTTGGCTTCGGCATGAGTAGCGACGCGTATCACATGACTTCTCCACCAGAAAATGGTGCGGGTGCAGCGCTGGCTATGGAAAATGCATTGAAAGATGCGCAAATTTCGCCAGAGCAGATCGGCTATGTGAATGCGCACGGCACTTCCACTTTTGCGGGCGATAAAGCAGAAGCTCAGGCGGTGAAAGCGGTATTTGGTGCGTCAGTTAAAAACGTCATGGTTAGCTCAACTAAATCCATGACGGGGCACCTGCTGGGCGCGGCAGGCGCTGTCGAATCGATATACTCGATTCTGGCACTGCGCGATCAGGCTGTTCCGCCAACCATTAATCTGGATAACCCTGATGAAGGTTGCGATCTCGACTTTGTTCCGCACACGGCGCGGCAGGTTACCAATATGGAATATACACTGTGTAATTCATTTGGTTTCGGTGGCACTAACGGTTCTCTGATTTTCCGTAAGGTATAACCCACCGGCGTCGACCAGTGAAGGCCCGCAATTGCGGGCCTTTTTCATCTCTGCATCCGAATCATTCATGTTGCAGCTGACAAATCGACAACGAGAATTAAGAAGGATATCTCTTCCTGCGCGTATTCGGATGATTGTTCCTCATCAGGCAGGTCATCCTGGCGAGCAGCAGAAACCACGAAAGGTGAGGTTATGTTTTGGATCAATGGTGAAGCGCAGGAATATCTCAGTGTCTGCGATCGTGCCGTTCAGTTCGGCGATGGCTGTTTCACCACTGCACGCGTCCGTAACGGCGGCATCGAACTGCTGGCTGAGCATTTAAAGCGTTTGCAATCGGGTTGTGAACGGTTGTTGATCGCTGACCCAGACTGGCAGGCGCTGAAGGGCGAAATGCTCGCGGCAGCTAGCATCCAGCATGAGGGTGTACTGAAAGTGATTATTTCTCGCGGCGTTGGAGGGCGAGGCTACAGTGCAACGGGCTGTCAGCAACCGACGCGAATTGTTTCATTGTCTCCTTACCCTGAACATTATCTTCACCTTCGTGATGCGGGAGCGCGGCTGGTAGTGAGCCCCGTACGGTTGGCAATGAACCCTCTTTTAGCGGGTATCAAACACCTTAATCGGCTTGAGCAGGTACTGATTCGTGCGCAGTTTGAGCAGGCGGCTGCTGATGAAGCGCTGGTGCTTGACACTGAAGGTAAGCTGGTGGAATGCTGTGCGGCAAATTTGTTCTGGCGTAAAGGAAACCAGGTTTTTACGCCACAACTCACTTTTTCCGGGGTTCAGGGCATTATGCGCCAGCACATAATATCGCTACTAGAGGCGCGAGGGTATGTTTGTCAGGAGGTTCGGGCAGAGTTAAATCATCTTGCAGATGCCAGTGAAGTGCTGATTTGTAACGCATTAATGCCTGTTTTGCCGGTTTGTCAAATTGGGGACTGGTCCTATTCATCCCGACAGTTGTTCAACCAGATAATCCCCCATTGTTAATTGTATGGATTCTACATGTCTAAAAAGCGAAAGATTATCGCGGGCGCGATAGTTGTTTTGGCGCTGATTATCGCCATGTGTTACTGGCAGATTCGCCAGTTTGCCGCTTCGCCATTGATGATTGACCAGGAGACGCTCTTCACACTACCCGCCGGTACCGGGCGGGTTTCGCTGGGAGCGCAGCTCGAAGATAAGCGTATTGTCAGTAACAGCTTGTGGTTTGGCGTGTTACTCAAGCTGGAACCCGAACTGGCAAAATTTAAGGCGGGAACCTACCGTCTGAAACCCGGCATGAGCGTACGACAAATGTTGCTACTTTTGGCCAGCGGGAAGGAGGCACAGTTTCCTCTTCGACTGGTCGAAGGACTGCGTTTACAGGAGTGGTTGGCTGAGGTACGGCGCGCACCTTACATCAAGCACACGCTGGCTGATGACCCGCTTACGACTCTTACCACCGCATTAGGGCTGGATAACTCCGAGGCGCTGGAAGGCTGGTTTTATCCTGATACCTGGTTATATACCGCAAATACTACGGATATTGCGCTATTAACGCGCGCGCATCAGCGTATGGTCGCGTTGGTGGACGAAATCTGGAGCCATAAAGTAGACGGGTTGCCATATAAGAGCAAAGCTGATCTGGTGACAATGGCCTCGATCATTGAAAAAGAGACGGCGGTTAACGAAGAACGTAATAAAGTCGCCTCCGTTTTTATCAACCGTCTTCGGCTGGGCATGCGACTGCAAACCGATCCTACGGTGATTTATGGTATGGGTGAAAAGTATAATGGTACGCTGACGCGGAAAGATCTTGAGATGCCGAGCGAGTATAATACCTATATTATCAATGGCCTGCCGCCGGGGCCGATAGCGATGCCGGGTAAGGCATCACTGGAAGCGGCAGCACACCCGCTGAAAAGTGATTATCTCTATTTTGTGGCTGATGGTAAGGGCGGGCATACCTTCACCACCAATCTGGCCAGCCATAACCGCGCCGTGCAGGCTTACCGTCTGGCGCTGAAGGAAAAGAATGGACAGTAAATTTATCGTCATTGAAGGTCTTGAGGGGGCAGGAAAAACCACCGCGCGAAACTGCGTGGTTGAAGTCCTGCGTCAGCATGGTATCCAGGACGTGATTTTTACCCGTGAACCGGGAGGAACACCGCTCGCCGAAACCCTGCGCGTATTGATAAAGCAGGGAATTGAAGGTGAGCAGGTCACCGATAAAGCAGAACTGTTGATGCTCTATGCTGCGCGAGTTCAATTGGTTGATACCGTCATTAAACCCGCGCTGGCACGGGGTGCCTGGGTCATTGGTGACAGACACGATCTCTCCTCACAGGCTTATCAGGGCGGTGGCAGAGGAATCGACCAGCAACTTATGATGACGCTGCGGGATACCGTGCTGGGTGATTTTACTCCCGATTTAACGCTGTATCTTGATGTGACTCCGGAAATTGGCCTGAACCGTGCGCGTGCGCGCGGTGCACTGGACCGGATTGAGCAAGAATCGCTGAATTTTTTTGTGCGCACTCGTCAGCGCTATCTGGAACTGGCCGTTGCAGACTCGCGAATTAAAATAATCGATGCGACGAAAAACATCGAACAAGTGACGCTGTCACTTGTTCGGGTGCTGGAACAGTGGCTGAGAGAACAGGCGTGATGAACTGGTATCCCTGGCTTAACCAACCTTATCGCCAAATTATTAGTCAATATCAGCAGCAGCGCGGTCACCATGCATTGCTGATCCAGGCGCTACCGGGAATGGGCGATGATGCCCTGGTGTGGGGGATTAGTCGTTGGTTAATGTGCCAGCATCCGCAACAACTGAAGAGTTGCGGCCAGTGTCATGGTTGTCAACTTATGCAGGCTGGTACTCATCCTGACTGGTACTTGTTAGCGGCAGAGAAGGGTAAAAGTACGTTGGGCGTGGATGCCGTACGCAGCGTCAGCGAAAAACTTTACCATCATGCTCAACAGGGCGGAGCCAGGGCTGTCTGGTTACCTGATGCCGCACAACTTACAGAAGCAGCGGCTAACGCATTACTGAAAACGCTGGAAGAGCCGCCAAAAAACACCTGGTTTTTCCTTAGCAGCCGTGAGCCTCACCGTTTGCTGGCAACCTTGCGCAGCCGTTGCCTTAACTGGCATCTGTCTCCACCTGATGAGGCGCAAAGTCTGGCCTGGCTGCACAAACAGACTCAGGCTTCAGAACTGGCTTGTATTGCTGCTCTGCGACTAAGCGGCGGCGCACCGGCGGCGGCGCTAGCGTTACTGGACGAAAAAATATGGTCGCAGCGCGACGCGTTATGCTCAACCTTTTCACAGGCGCTGCAGCAGGATCTTCTCAGCCTGTTGTTGGTGCTGAACCATGATGATGCTGCGATGCGGATAGGCTGGCTTTGTGCCCTGCTCATCGATGCCTCAAAGTGGCAACAGGGCGGTGGTGACTTTATTGTTAATGTCGATCGCGCTCCACTGGTCGAGCAAATTGCCCGGCGGCTGCCCGCTGAAGTGATTGATAGCAGCGTCCGTAGCTGGATGCTGTGTCGCGACAGGTTGTTGCACATTGTTGCGGTAAATCGTGAACTGTTATTAACCGAGCAGCTACTGAGTTGGGAACGCATATTCAAACCGGCTGTTGCTGGGTAAATGTATGAGAGAGTAATCGTTATGTTTTTAGTTGATTCCCATTGTCACCTTGACAGTCTGGATTACCAAACGTTGCATCAGGATTTGGATGATGTCATTGCAAAAGCCGCTGCGCGTGAGGTCAAGTTTTTGCTGGCGGTGGCCACCACCTTGCCGGGATATAAAGCGATGACGCAACTCATCGGTGACCGCCCTGAGGTAGCTTATTCTTGCGGTGTTCATCCGCTGAACCAGGAAGAAGATTACGACTTTGCCGAGTTGCGACAGCTGGCTGCAGATCCTCGCGTGGTCGCATTGGGTGAAACAGGCCTCGACTACTTTTATCAAAAAGAGACGCGAGAACGCCAGCAGGCGTCTTTCCGCGAGCATATCCGCATTGGGCGTGCATTAAATAAACCTGTTATCGTCCATACTCGTGATGCGCGTGATGATACGTTGGCGATTTTGCGGGAAGAGCAAGTTGAAGGGTGTGGCGGGGTATTACACTGTTTCACCGAAGATCGTGAAACGGCAGGCAAACTCATTGATATGGGTTTTTATATCTCGTTCTCGGGGATTATCACTTTCCGCAATGCAGAGGCGCTCCGAGAGGCCGCGCGTTATGTTCCTCTTGACCGCATGTTGGTGGAAACCGACTCTCCCTATCTGGCTCCTGTACCCCATCGCGGCAAAGAGAATCAGCCAGCCTGGACCCGGGATGTTGCCGAGTATATGGCGGTATTAAAGGGGGTGGATATCGAAACATTCGCCGCTGCAACCACGAGTAATTTTTCCAGATTATTTCATGTTCCCCTTTCCCGGCTTGGCGGCTAGTTAATCGGGAGTATTTGTTTTACAGCTCGTAATTAATAACCAAAAATCGTAAAGTGCATCGCCTCAAAAAAGGAGATGCACTTTTTTTAGCGTCTGGCCTGACGATTTCCGTCAGATATCTCCTAAAAAAATAGGACGCCATGGTGGAAACGTGATAGCCATCAAATAAAATAAAATGGATTTATTTTACTCTTCGTAATAAATCCAGAGAGCGCTCAGACGCTCCACCCGCAAAGGATCCTCCCCCCTTTGCAACGCGCACTGCGCGATAAAAAAGCAATCATACTCAGGAGCACCACAATATGTTTAAGAATGCATTTGCAAACCTGCAAAAGGTCGGTAAATCGCTAATGCTGCCGGTATCGGTTTTGCCGATTGCCGGTATCCTGCTGGGCGTGGGTTCAGCAAACTTCAGTTGGTTACCCGCGGTCGTCTCGAATGTGATGGCTGAAGCGGGCGGCTCAGTGTTTGCCAACATGCCGCTCATCTTTGCCATTGGTGTCGCGTTAGGTTTTACCAATAACGACGGCGTTTCGGCGCTCGCATCCGTTGTGGCCTACGGCATTATGGTGAAAACCATGGCGGTTGTCGCGCCGCTGGTGCTGCACATGCCTGCCGATGAAATTGCAGCGAAACATCTGGCGGATACCGGTGTACTGGGTGGGATTATCGCCGGTGCTATCGCGGCCTACATGTTTAATCGTTTCTACCGTATCAAGTTGCCTGAGTATCTGGGCTTCTTTGCCGGAAAACGGTTTGTGCCGATTATTTCAGGCCTGACGGCGATTTTCCTCGGTGTGGTGCTCTCCTTTATTTGGCCTCCTGTGGGGACGGCTATCCAGGAGTTCTCGCAGTGGGCGGCCTATCAGAACCCGGTAGTGGCTTTTGGTATCTACGGTGTAGTGGAACGTTCACTGGTGCCATTCGGTCTGCATCACATCTGGAACGTCCCTTTCCAGATGCAAATTGGTGAGTTTACCAATGCGGCTGGCCAGGTATTCCACGGTGATATTCCTCGCTATATGGCAGGTGACCCAACGGCAGGTAAATTGTCAGGTGGCTTCCTGTTTAAAATGTATGGCTTGCCTGCAGCTGCTATCGCCATTTGGCATTCAGCTAAGCCGGAAAATCGTGCCAAAGTGGGCGGTATTATGATCTCCGCTGCGCTGACGTCATTTTTAACGGGTATTACTGAGCCGATCGAATTCTCATTCATGTTTGTGGCACCGGTGCTGTACGCGATTCATGCGATCCTGGCCGGTCTGGCATTCCCAATTTGTATCCTGTTGGGTATGCGTGATGGAACCAGCTTCTCACATGGTCTGATCGACTTTATCGTACTGAGTGGTAACAGCAGCAAAATTTGGTTGTTCCCGGTTATCGGGATTATCTATGGCCTGATTTACTACACTATCTTCCGTGTGCTGATCGCCAAGTTTGATCTGAAAACGCCGGGTCGTGAAGACGTCACCGTTGAACAAACTGCAGGCGTGGCAGGCGAAATGGCAAGTAACCTGGTGACGGCTTTTGGTGGGAAAGAGAACATCACCAATCTGGACGCTTGTATTACTCGTTTACGCGTTAGCGTGGCCGATGTTGCAAAAGTCGACCAGGCTGGCCTGAAAAAACTGGGTGCAGCGGGTGTTGTGGTCGCAGGTTCCGGCGTTCAGGCTATTTTCGGCACGAAATCCGACAACCTTAAAACTGAAATGGATGATTACATCCGTAATCATTAATCCGGATTAGGGGTGTGACGGAAGGGAGCGAAAGCTCCCTTTTTTTATATAGGTGCTCTGGCGTGCTTATCTTCTGTCGGCGTCATCATCACGGATGCCGTTTCCCGAAAATACGCGCGAACCGCGGTTTTTGTTTAAGAAATGGCGTAAACACCGCCAGTTAAGAAAAGAAAACGTATCTGGAGGTTGAAAGTAAACAAATTTCTCGCTCATACTGCCATCACTTACCTCTCTGCTAAGGATATGCATCATGGCTGAAGAAACCATTTTCAGTAAAATCATCCGTCGGGAAATCCCGGCCGATATCATCTATCAGGATGACCTGGTCACCGCATTTCGTGATATTTCCCCTAAAGCGCCCACTCATGTGTTGATCATTCCCAACGTGCTGATACCGACTGCCAATGATGTTTCTGAAGCACATGAACATGCACTGGGCCGCATGATTACCGTTGCGGCGAAAATAGCAAAAGATGACGGCATTGCCGAGGACGGCTATCGTTTAATCATCAATTGTAACCAGCATGGTGGACAAGAGGTCTATCATATTCACATGCATCTGGTGGGGGGCCGCCCGCTTGGGCCTATGCTCTCTCAATGATTGCTCACCGGGATACCATTATGCGGATGATTGTTGCAGGACTCACGCTGCTGACGCTCGCAGGCTGTAGCCGAGAACAACCGATGATCACAACCTCCCAGTCACTGGTGATGGAATCATCGGTATTGTCTGCGGGTATCACCACCGATGAGCCGGCTATCAGCGAAAAAGACGGCCAGCAGCGTGCCGCAACGGTTTTATATAATGAGCAGGAAAAGCCGGTTCAGGTTAATTATCGTTTTTACTGGTATGACGATAAAGGGCTGGAAATTCGTCCCTTCGAAAGCCCTAAAATGATTGTCGTGCCTGCACATGCGAAGGTTGAAATTGCCTCTCAGATAGGCAACCTGACGGCCAGCAAAGTGCGACTTTATCTCTATCTCTAAAAGAAGGGGAATATTTTGATCAGAAGTATGCATAAACTATCCGGCGTGCTGCTGCTGGCGTTGATTCTGAGCGGCTGTATTAACCGCCAACAGGAAACGCAACAGCCTGCACCTGTTGAACCTGCGCAACCCACGCAGCCTGTAGAACCGACACAGCCGCCGCCAACGCCAACCGAATCAGTTCCTCAGCCGCCAAAACTTCGTACTCTTGACTGGGATGGCAGTGTGCAACCGCTGATCGCCCAGATGTTGCGCGCTGATGGTATTACGCAGGGCAGTGTGCTACTGGTTGATCGTATCAAGAACAGCACGAATGGTAGTTTGCAAACGTCGAAAGCAACGGCTGCGCTCACTAACGCGCTGGCTAACAACGGTACTTTTACACTGGTCTCTACACAACAGTTGAATGTTGCAAAGCAAACCCTGGGGCTTTCCGCGGACGATAGCCTGGCATCACCCAGCAAGGCGATTGGTCTGGCGCGTTACGTAGGTGCGCAGTATGTGCTGTATAGTAATGCGCGAGGGGATGTAAAATCACCCGATTTACGAATGCAACTGATGCTAGTGCAGACGGGGGAAATAATCTGGTCTGGTAGCGGTGAAATCCATCCTTGATCCTGCGCTGCAAACGCTGATTGAACAGCAAGTACCGGCGGCTCAGGCCGCCGTTTCTGTCATTACGCTTCCTGGACTCACCGGGCTGAGCGCTAAAGTCATATCTGAGCATCGGGTATTCCTTGCCCGACGAGAAGCCCCTCAACCCATTCCTTTTATCAGCCGCCAGCGTGAATTCAACCTACTAAAAAAGCTTGCGACAAGTGGTCTGACACCACGAGGATTACGGCGCAATCGACAATGGTTGCTGATGGAATGGCTGGATGGTACGGAGATAACTCAACTGCAGTTGCAGACGCGATTGCCGGAATTGGTGTCGCTTATTACGCACCTCCACCACCAGCCGCTCAGCGGCTATCGGATTCCGCTATTGCCCATGTTGGAACGTTACTGGCAGCTTTGCCTGAATCGCCACATTGGTTGGCTACGGGCCCTGCAGACGCTTCAACGGCAGGGTGAACCCCAGCCACTGCGGCTTGCCATGCTTCATATGGATATTCATAGCGGTAACCTCATCAGCACGCGGCAAGGGTTACGCTTGATTGACTGGGAATATGCTGGTGATGGGGATATCGCGCTGGAATTGGCCGCGCTGATAGCATCGAATGGGTTTCCTGCGCAGCAGCGCGATGCTTTGCTATATGACTATGCGGAACGCAACCAGCTGGATGAGCGTCAACTACGCAGGCAACTTACCCGCTGGCAGCCCTGGTTGCGTTTACTGATGGCCAGTTGGTTCCAGCTACGTGCAGAGCAAAGCCAGGATGAAGCGATGCACCAGCAGGCCCGAACGGCCTGGCAAATGCTGTGATAAACCATATCGAATGGGGATGCGGTAACGGCGATCTTCTTACTCCATCCTAAAATATTTTGCATGCGCCTATCATGGCGTTCTGCTTTTGAAGAGGAATACTAATGACGGAATTATCAACGCCGGGTCCGGTAATGCTGGACGTTACAGGATATGAACTGGATGCGGAAGAACGTGAAATTTTGCAGCATCCGCTGGTGGGCGGACTGATTTTATTTAGCCGTAATTATCACGACCCTGAACAACTGCGGGAATTAGTGCGCCAGATTCGTCAGGCATCACGTAGCCGCTTAGTGGTGGCAGTTGATCAGGAGGGCGGGCGTGTTCAGCGTTTCCGTGAAGGTTTTACTACTCTCCCGGCGATGCAATCCTTTGCGACGCTAAATGAAGAGAAGGTGGCTGGTGAGCTGGCACAGCAGGCAGGCTGGCTGATGGCATCAGAAATGATTGCAATGGATATCGATATCAGCTTTGCGCCGGTACTGGATATTGGTCACATCAGTGCGGCAATTGGCGAGCGATCCTTCCATCAGGATCCTGCGACGGCATTATCGCTGGCACGCCGTTTTATTGCGGGTATGCATGAGGCAGGGATGAAGGCTACCGGTAAGCATTTCCCGGGACACGGTGCGGTCAGCGCCGACTCGCATAAAGAAACCCCGCGTGATGAGCGTGATGAAGCAACGATTCGCGCCCATGATATGCAGATCTTCAAGCAATTGATTAATGAAAGTGTGTTGGATGCCGTTATGCCTGCGCATGTTATCTATACTCAAGTTGACCCGCGTCCAGCCAGTGGCTCTGAGCACTGGTTGAAAACGATACTGCGCGGTGAGCTTGGCTATGATGGCGTCATCTTTTCCGACGATCTGTCGATGGAGGGCGCCGCCATCATGGGCAGTTATGCTGAACGCGGACAAGCATCATTGGATGCAGGCTGCGATATGATTCTGGTATGTAACAATCGGGCAGGAGCCGTCAGCGTTTTGGATCATTTGTCACCGGTCAAAGCCGAGCGCGTTCGCAGGTTGTATCATCAGGGTTCATTCACTCGTCAGCAGCTTTTGCAATCACCGCGCTGGAAAGCGGCGAATCGCGAGCTCAGTGCATTGCATGAACGGTGGCTGGCGTATAAAGCATCGGGCGAAGCTGGCCGGTAACGGCCAAACGCAAGGGATGTCGGCCTGATAAAGCGTCATTAAAGGCGAGGATAACGATGATCGTCTATTTACACGGTTTCGATTCAACGAGTCCGGGCAATCACGAGAAGGTGCTGCAACTGCAGTTTATCGATCCTGATGTGCGTCTGCTGAGTTATAGCACGCTGCATCCGAAACATGATATGCAGCATCTGTTGAAAGAGACGGATAAAATGTTACAGCTCAACGTTGATGAACGCCCACTGATCTGTGGCGTTGGGTTAGGCGGATATTGGGCTGAACGTATTGGTTTTCTCTGTGATATCCGTCAGGTGATCTTCAATCCTAATCTGTTTCCCTTTGAGAATATGTCAGGGAAAATTGATCGACCGGAAGAGTACCTGGATATTGCGACTAAATGCGTTAGCAACTTTCGCGAAAAGAATCGTGATCGCTGTCTGGCCTTGCTTTCCCGCCATGATGAGGTACTCGATAGTCAGCGTATTTCTGCTGAACTACACAGTTACTATGAAATCGTGTGGGACGAGGAGCAAACGCATAAATTTAAAAATATCTCGCCGCATCTGCAGAGAATTAAGGCATTTAAAACCATGGGGTAAGAGGGCGCGGAGGGGGGCAGAGCCGACGCCGACCGGCCCTGCCTGGTCATCCGCAGTACAAATAGAGTCCTTTTGATAAGTCAAAATGTCTGAAAAATTGATGTAGATCAATTTTGGTATAACCAAATAACCTGAGCATGTTATTCTCCCTCTCAGATACCGATTTAAATTATCCAACCTGATGTTAATTAAGGATATTATTTAACTTTTAATTAACTATTGGTTCACATTTTGAGGGGGTCTTTTGACTACATCAATGAAAAAAATTGTCATCGTCGGCGGCGGTGCCGGCGGGCTGGAACTGGCAACCCAGCTTGGACATAAGCTGGGCCGTAAGCAAAAGGCTGAAATTACGCTGGTTGATCGTAATCACAGCCATTTGTGGAAGCCCTTATTACATGAGGTTGCAACGGGCTCCCTTGATGAAGGCATTGATGCCTTAAGTTATCTGGCGCATGCGCGTAACCATCACTTCCAGTTCCAGCTTGGCACGTTAACCAATCTTAACCGTGACAGTAAAACATTGCAGTTGGCGGAAATCCGCGATGCGCAAGGTGAGTTACTCGTGCCCGAGCGCGAGCTGCCTTATGACACGCTGGTCATGGCTCTGGGGAGCACTTCCAACGATTTCGGTACGCCGGGTGTTAAAGACCATTGCATATTTCTCGATAACCCGCGGCAGGCACAGCGTTTCCATAATGAAATGCTGAATTTGTTCCTTAAATTCTCCGTCAGCGGTGGTGAACAGGGCAAAGTCAATATTGCGATTGTCGGCGGCGGCGCGACCGGCGTTGAGTTATCAGCCGAGCTGCATAATGCGGTGAAACAGCTTCACAGCTATGGTTATAAAGGGCTTGATAACCAGGCGCTGAATGTGACATTGGTCGAAGCGGGAGAGCGCATTCTTCCAGCGTTACCGCCGCGTATCTCTGCCGCGGCGCATCAGGAACTGAATAAATTAGGCGTGCGGGTGTTAACGCAAACTATGGTAACCAGTGCTGATGCTGGCGGCTTGCATACCAAATCCGGTGAGTTTATTGAGGCGGACCTCATGGTATGGGCGGCGGGCATCAAGGCTCCCGATTTTATGAAAGAGATTGGCGGCCTGGAAACGAACCGGATTAATCAACTTGTCGTCACCGATACCCTGCAGACCACACGCGACCCGGATATCTTCGCTATTGGCGATTGTGCCTCCTGTGCATTACCTTCCGGAGGTTTCGTTCCGCCACGTGCGCAATCGGCACACCAGATGGCATCACGCACGCTGGACAATATTATGGCGCAAATGAAAGGCCACACCCTGAAGCCTTATGTATATAAAGATCATGGCTCTCTGGTTTCTTTATCGCGCTTTAGCACCGTGGGTAGCCTTATGGGTAACCTGATGCGTGGCTCTATGATGGTAGAAGGGCGTGTTGCACGCTTTGTTTATATCTCCCTTTACCGCATGCATCAGGTGGCGCTGCATGGCTACTGCAAAACCGGCTTGATGATGCTGGTAGGCAGTATTAATCGGGTTATTCGTCCTCGCCTGAAACTGCACTAAATCAGAAGCGCGGGCTAATGACTATGTTGTCTGAATGCCCGCTCTTGCTTTCTCTCTTCCTGCCAATCGGTAATTTGCCTCTTTACGGTAAATTCCTCTGATTAATCCGCTGTAAAGTCCCCGGGTAAGAACTCTCTGAAAAAGTTTGACTTATACGCAATTGGCGTTTTTCGTCCGATTGTCTGATTGTTCCGTTGTGCAACCTTCGGCAAAATTTTCCTCGACTACCACGGCGCGTCGCGCACGCCGAGTATGCTGGACTGCAAGGGCATATGCAGGGGCAAGAATGCGCGGTAACACTATCAGGAGGATTTTCCTGTGAACAAATCAATGTTAGCGGGTGTAGGTATCGGTGTCGCGGCTGCGTTAGGTATTGCGGCTGTTGCGGGTAGCGTTTTCAATAACAGTCCACAATACGCGCAGGTTCTTTCCGCCACACCAATCAAACAAACCACGAAAAATCCACGGCAGGAATGCCGTAATATCACATTGACGCATCGTCGTCCGGTTCAGGATGAAAACCGTATTGCTGGCTCCGTATTGGGTGCCGTAGCCGGTGGCGTTTTAGGCCATCAGTTTGGTGGGGGACGCGGGCGCGATGTGGCAACTGTTGCTGGCGCACTGGCAGGCGGTTACGGCGGCAACCAGGTACAGGGTGCGCTACAGGATCGTGATACTTACACCACCACTGAACAGCGTTGTAAAACGGTTTATGATAAACAGGAAAAAATGCTCGGCTACGATGTGACCTATAAAATTGGCGATCAGCAGGGCAAAGTACGAATGGAAAACGATCCCGGCACGCGTATTCCGTTAGATCGGAATGGGCAGTTGGTGCTAAATAATCAGGCGTAATTTCCCGTCATACTTCGGGCTACAACTTTGTTGGCTGCACTCATTCATCCTGGTCGCTTACTCAGGTAAGCTCCCGAGAATGCATGGCCCTGCCGCCGCGTTGTAGCCCGAATTATTCAGGCTGCATTCTCCAGCATTTTTCCCATAAACTCGCGTATCCACAGCATCCGCTGTTTACGCTCAGCTAAATCACGGATGAATTTTAACCGTGTGGGTCCGTCAAGCCGCCAGTGCTGAGGATCTTTCTGCAGCAGACCAATTAACCAGCCAGGATCGACCTTGTTTTTCTCGGCAAACTCAATAAAACCACCTTTCTCATTGCCTTCAATGCGACGTACCCCAATTCGTTGTGCCATCAGGCGCAGTGCCGCAATGTCCAGCAAATTGCGGGCAGGATCGGGCAACAGACCAAAGCGATCGATGAGCTCAACCTTCAGATCCTCCAACTCACTTTCGTCTTTAGCGCTGGCAATACGCTTATAGAAGGAGAGGCGCGTATTCACATCGGGAATAAACGCTTCAGGTAACAGCGAAGGCATCCGCAACTCAATTTCAGTTTGATTACTGGTCAGGTCTTCCAGAGAGGGTTCCCGTCCCTCTTTAAGGGCTTCGACGGCATTCTCAAGCAGCTCCATATACAGCGAGAAACCGATAGTTTCCATCTGCCCGCTCTGATCTTCGCCCAGTAACTCACCGGCACCGCGGATTTCAAGATCGTGCGTTGCCAGTGCAAAGCCAGCGCCTAAATCCTCCAGTGAAGCAATCGCTTCCAGACGCTTATGTGCATCACTGCTCATGGCTTTGGGATGCGGCGTCAGCAGCCAGGCATACGCCTGGTGGTGCGAGCGGCCTACGCGCCCGCGCAACTGATGCAACTGCGCCAGCCCAAAATGGTCGGCTCGTTCAATGATAATGGTATTGGCGGTAGCGATATCAATCCCGGTTTCGATGATGGTGGTACAAACCAGGACATTAAACCGCTGGTGATGAAAATCGTTCATCACGCGTTCCAGATCGCGCTCCCGCATTTGTCCGTGTCCCACGGCCACGCGTGCTTCCGGTACCAGTTCCGCCAGGCGCTGTGCGGCTTTGTCGATATTTTCCACGTCGTTATACAGATAATAGACCTGGCCACCACGTAAAATTTCACGCAGCATCGCTTCACGCACCACCATATCGTCATACTGGCGAACAAACGTTTTCACCGCGAGGCGACGGGCAGGTGGCGTGGCGATGATCGACAGGTCACGCATGCCACTCATTGCCATATTCAGGGTACGAGGAATCGGTGTGGCGGTGAGGGTCAGGATATCCACATCGGCGCGCATGGCTTTAATGCGTTCTTTGTGACGAACCCCAAAGCGATGTTCTTCATCAACAATTAACAGCCCCAAATCGCGCCATTTAATCTCGCTTTGTAACAGTTTATGCGTGCCGATCAGAATATCGACTTTGCCTTCGCTGGCCTGTTCAAGGATCTGCGACTGCTCTTTTGCACTGCGAAAGCGGGAGAGCATTTCAATTCGTACCGGCCAGTTGGCGAAACGATCGCGAAAGTTATCAAAGTGCTGTTGCGCCAGCAGCGTGGTCGGCACCAGAACCGCGACCTGCTTGTTATTCTCGACGGCGAGAAAGGCGGCGCGCATGGCGACTTCGGTTTTACCGAAGCCAACATCGCCACAGACCAGGCGGTCCATAGCCAGAGGCTGGCACATATCGCTCAGTACCGCATTAATAGCCTGTGCCTGATCGGGAGTGGTATCGAACGGGAAACTTTCGCAAAACAGCTGATATTGTTGGCGATCGTGCTTAAAGGCGAATCCCGCTTTTGCCGCACGTTGGGCATAGATATCTAAGAGTTCGGCTGCAACATCGCGCACCTTTTCGGCGGCTTTTTGCCGCGCGCGCGACCAGGCATCACTGCCTAACTTATGCAGAGGGGCGTTTTCATCGGCACCGCCGGCATAGCGGCTGATAAGATGTAGTGAAGAGACGGGAACATACAGCTTGGCATCACCGGCATACGCGAGCATCAGATATTCTGCCGTTATTCCCCCGGTTTCCAGCGTAGTCAAACCAATATAGCGGCCAACACCATGCTCCAGATGTACCACGGGCTGGCCCGCGTGTAATTCGGCCAGATTGCGAATCAACACATCCGGATTGATGGTGCGGCGGTTGTCTTGCCGCCGACGATTAACGCGTTCGCCCAGTAAATCGCTTTCACAAATCAGCGCGCGCTGGCGTAATCCATCAATGAAACCACGTTCGCTAGCGCCAACGATCAGGTAATTTCCGCGTTGTCCGACCTCATCCAGACGCTGGATCACGACGGGATTGACCTTAATACGGCCCAATAACTCCTGGAGCGTTTCTCGGCGGCCTTCGCTTTCAACGGAAAAAATCACCGGGCCAGTAAAATCTTCAAGGAAGTGACGCAAGTTATCCAGCGGTGCTTTGGCTTGCGCCTGCACAGCCAGATCGGGCAGGGGCGTATAGCTGAGATTGGTATTCGCACTTTTAGACGCCAGCATCTCATCCTTTAACTGGATACGTGGCCAGCGCTTGAGTTCTGCGTGTAATTCATCTGTACGTAGCCACAGGTTTTCGGGCGGCAGTAAAGGCCGCATGGGGTCAATACGGCGGTTTTCGTAGCGAGAGGTGACGTCCAGCCAGAAGCGATCGGCGCTGCTTTCTATATCTCCAGTGTTCACTAACAGCGTATTATCAGGGAGATAACTGAAAAGGGTCGGCAGGGGTTTATCAAAAAACAGCGGCTGCCAGTATTCAATACCGGCGGGCAGTGTGCCTTTACTGACCTGCTGGTAAACATGCTCTGCTTCGCGGCGCACATCGAATTTTTCACGCCATTGACTGCGAAACAGTTCTATCGCGGCTTTATCGGTAGGAAATTCATGGGCGGGGAGCAGGTTAATGGCGTCAACTTCTTCCAGAGTACGCTGTGAATCAACGTCAAACAGGCGCAGGCTGTCGATTTCATCGTCAAAGAAGTCGATACGATAAGGCTGTTCACTTCCCATCGGATAGAGATCGAGAAGCGCTCCGCGCGTGGCGAACTCGCCATGCTCCATGACCTGATCGACGTTACGGTAGCCTGCCTGTTCTAACTGACGGCGCAG
This sequence comes from [Pantoea] beijingensis, assembly GCF_022647505.1. Lineage (NCBI taxonomy): Bacteria > Pseudomonadati > Pseudomonadota > Gammaproteobacteria > Enterobacterales > Erwiniaceae > Erwinia > [Pantoea] beijingensis. The sequence continues at coordinate 2,355,909 of NZ_CP071409.1, read as the reverse complement.
TGTATCGCGTGCGAGGCGCTGGCCTTTCTGCATCACCAGAGCATGCCCGTGCAAAAAACTGTGTGGACAAACACGCTGCAGCAGCGTATTGACCGGCAGAATCAGGATTCCCCGTTGCCGCGTCGGTAATTGATAAAGTGTGGAAAGTCGTGAGGAGATAATTTCCTGATGGGGTGAAAAGCTGTCGAAGGGCAGCGTCTCCCAATCGGCCAACCCCATGACGGGTTCATCGGTAAATTGTTGAATTTCATCCTGCAAACGCAGGGCACTCTGCATATCAGGTGCAATCAGCACGACAGGGCCACGGTGGCGCTCCACGATTTCAGCGCATTCAACGGCACAAGCCGCGCCGGTAAGCTGTCCAAGCTGGCGCTGATCGCCGGCTTTCTCTGGCAGGGAATAGCGGGTCTGTTCTGACATAGTCGGTTCGACGTTCTCTTCATTAAATGCCTGGCACAATGATTCCACAGAACGGGGCGAGGATCACCTACTGTGATAGCTTTGTTTACCACTAATGGGGAGAAGGGGATGTATTGTTCGCTGGCAATTTGCTGTTTTTTTGTCCGTTCGACGCGGCGGGAATGCCTCCATGTTCATCTTTCCCGCAGAGTCAGTGGCTTAGTGGTTCCATAAAGCGGGCCGCTCCTTTATCATCCCTCACTACTTAGCTTCAGTAACCGCCACAAGACGGACGACATGTATCAACCTGTTGCGTTATTTATCGGTCTGCGCTACATGCGTGGACGAGCGTCAGACCGCTTCGGCCGGTTTGTCTCCTGGCTTTCTACCATCGGCATCACGCTCGGCGTGTTGGCCCTGGTGACCGTGCTATCAGTGATGAACGGCTTCGAGCGTGAGCTGGAAGGCAATATTCTTGGATTGATGCCGCAGGCGCTGGTGACCAGCGATAACGGATCCATTAATCCTCAGAAGCTCCCTGCGAACGACCTGAAGCTGCAGGGCGTTAAGCGTATCGCTTCACTAACCACCGGTGATGTGGTGCTGCAAAGCGCCCGCGGTGTGGCCGTTGGCGTGATGCTTGGCGTGAATCCCGATGAGCAAGATCCTCTCACACCCTGGCTGGTGAATGTCAAACAGCGCGATCTGCAGCCCGGACAGTACAATGTTATTCTCGGCGAGCAATTGGCGGGGCAGCTCGGCGTAAGGCGCGGCGATAGCATTAGGCTGATGGTGCCTTCTGCCAGTCAGTTTACCCCTATGGGGCGTCTACCAAGCCAGCGTCTGTTTACCATTATTGGTACCTTTGCCGCTAACAGTGAAGTTGATGGTTACCAGATGTTGGTTAATCAGCAAGATGCGTCTCGTTTAATGCGTTATCCGGCCGGCAATATTACCGGTTGGCGTCTGTGGTTGGATAAACCTCTGGACGTCGATACCCTCAGCCAGCAGCGTCTGCCAGAGGGGCTGGTATGGAAAGACTGGCGCGAGCGCAAAGGGGAGTTATTTCAGGCCGTACGCATGGAAAAAAATATGATGGGCTTACTATTAAGCCTGATCGTTGCCGTGGCGGCGTTTAATATCATCACCTCGCTTGGTCTGCTGATTATGGAAAAGCAGGGTGAAGTCGCCATTTTACAAACTCAGGGTTTAACCCGCCGTCAAATTATGTTGATTTTCATGGTGCAGGGCGCTAGCGCCGGTATTATTGGTGCGCTACTGGGGACGCTGCTCGGTGTGCTACTCGCCAGTCAGTTGAATAATTTGATGCCAGTTATTGGCCTCTTTCTCGATGGTGCCGCGTTGCCGGTCGCAATTTCACCCTGGCAGGTGATTGTTATTGCATTAACGGCGATGGCCGTCGCACTGCTGTCAACGCTTTATCCTTCCTGGCGCGCTGCCGCCGTACAACCCGCTGAGGCTTTACGCTATGAGTAATTCGATCCTGTTGCAGTGTAACGATCTGTGCAAACGCTACCAGGAAGGCAGCGTGCAGACCGATGTGTTGCGCAATGTCTCTTTTAGCGTTCAGCCGGGCGAAATGATGGCGATTGTCGGAAGTTCCGGTTCCGGTAAAAGTACGCTGATGCATTTGTTAGGCGGCCTTGATTCACCCACTTCAGGTGACGTGGTCTTTAATGGTAAATCGCTGAATGCAATGTCATCTTCCGCAAAAGCGGAATTGCGTAATCGGGAACTGGGCTTTATTTACCAGTTCCATCACCTGTTGCCGGATTTTACCGCACTGGAGAATGTGGCGATGCCGCTACTGATCGGCAAAGTGGATAAAGGCGAAACACAGGCGCGCGCGCGCGCGATGCTGGCGGCTGTAGGGTTGGAAAAACGTGCAATGCATCGTCCTTCCGAACTTTCCGGAGGTGAACGCCAGCGCGTGGCTATTGCCCGGGCACTGGTGAACAATCCCCGGCTGGTACTTGCCGATGAACCCACGGGTAACCTTGATGCACGCAACGCTGATGCCATTTTCGACCTGTTGGGCGAACTGAACGTACGACAGGGGACGGCTTTCCTCGTGGTTACTCATGATATGCATCTCGCAAAGCGCCTGAATCGGCAGATGGAGATGCGCGACGGCCAGCTTAGCAATGAACTTACGCTGGCAGGAGCGTTGTAATGCCGTCATCGTTAAGTTTTTTGCTTGCCCTGCGTTTCAGTCGTGGCCGCCGTCGTGGCGGTATGGTGTCGTTAATTTCAGTGATTTCTACCGTCGGCATTGCATTAGGTGTTGCGGTACTGATAGTGGGATTAAGTGCCATGAACGGATTTGAGCGGGAATTAAACAATCGTATCCTGGCCGTTGTACCGCACGGTGAAATTGAGCCGATTAACCAGCCATTCGCAGACTGGAAAAGCGTACTGAGACGAGTGGAAAACGTTCCGGGTATTCTGGCCGCCGCACCCTATATTAACTTCACCGGGCTGATTGAGAGCGGCACGAAACTGCAAGCCATTCAGGTTAAAGGCGTCGATCCTCAACTGGAAACGCATCTTAGTGCCTTACCCCGTTTTGTTCAGAATAACGCGTGGTCTCAATTCCAGCCGGATAAGCAGCAGATTATTATCGGTAGCGGAGCAGCGAAATCGCTCAACCTGAAACAGGGGGACTGGCTTACCGTAATGATCCCTAACAGTGATGCTGACCATAAGCTCTTGCAACCTAAGCGTATTCGTTTGCAGGTGAGCGGTATTTTACAACTCAGTGGCATGTTGGATCACAGCCTGGCCATGGTGCCGCTTGCAGATGCGCAGCATTATCTTGGTATGGGTGACAACGTCACGGGTATTGCATTGAAGATGAACGACCCGTTTAATGCGAATCAATTGGTGCGTGATGCTGGCGAGGTTACCGATGCCTATGTTTCACTGCGCAACTGGATTGGCAGTTACGGTTATATGTATCGAGACATCCAAATGATCCGCGCCATCATGTATCTGGCGATGATATTAGTGATCGGCGTGGCCTGCTTTAATATCGTTTCAACGCTGGTGATGGCAGTGAAAGATAAAAGTGGCGACATTGCGGTGCTGCGTACGCTGGGGGCGAAAGATGGCTTGATTCGTGCCATCTTTGTCTGGTATGGCCTGATGACAGGTTTGCTGGGTAGTATCAGCGGTGTGGTGGTCGGCGTGGTGGCGGCGTTAAACCTGACAGGCCTTATTCGTGGAGTTGAAACGTTACTTGGCCATCATTTTCTCTCTGGCGATATCTATTTTATTGATTTTTTGCCGTCGGAACTTCACTGGGTGGATGTCATATCGGTGCTGGCCACGGCAATCCTTCTAAGCCTGGTGGCGAGTTGGTATCCGGCCCGCCGTGCCAGCCGCATCGATCCAGCCCGCGTGTTAAGCGGGCAGTAGCAGCACTGAACGGGTAAGCGCATGTATTATGGCTTCGATATAGGCGGTACAAAAATTGCCATTGGCGTTTATGACAGACAACGCCACCTGCTCTGGAGCAAACGTGTACCGACCCCACGGGACGATTATCCGCAACTGCTGGAGGAGCTTGAGGCGTTGGTGGAAGAAGCCGACAGGCTAAGCGAGGAGCGCGGTAGTATTGGTATTGGTGTGCCCGGGCTACCTGTGCCTGATGATGGCACCCTCTTTACCGCCAATATTCCCTGCCTGCGAGGGAAAACGCTGCGAGCCGATCTTTCTCACCGGTTGAACCGAGATGTGCGTATCGAGAACGATGCAAACTGTTTTGCACTTTCTGAAGCCTGGGATGATGAGTTCCGCGCCTATCCAGTGGTGTTAGGTTTAATTCTGGGAACGGGCGTAGGCGGAGGGATTATCGTTGATGGCAAGCCTCTCACAGGACGCAATGCTATTACCGGTGAGTTCGGGCATATGCGGCTACCGCTTGATGCTCTTGAGGGGCTTGGCCGTAATATTCCCATCCAGCGTTGCGGTTGTGGTAAACATGGTTGCATTGAATCCTACCTTTCCGGCACCGGATTCGCCTGGCTTTGGCAACAGCGATACCAACACACCCTTAGCGCACCTGACATTATCGCCCGTTATTATCAGGGGGATGAGCAGGCAATCTCGCATACTGAAGTTTACTGTGAATTACTGGCTGCCTGCCTTGGCAATCTGCTGACTATTATCGATCCTCATCTGGTGGTAATCGGCGGTGGTCTGTCAAATTTTGATGCGCTCTATGACGGGTTAAGCGAACGCGTAGTGAAATATTTGCTGCCGGTGGCCAAGCCACCACGCTTCGAAAAAGCTCGCCATGGTGATGCTGGTGGAATGCGCGGCGCCGCATTCCTGCACCTACGTTAAAGGAGTTTTTATGCGCACACCCCGTCGCCGTTTGCGACTTGCTCGCTACAAGAAAACCAAGCGCCAAATTCATCAGCGTTTCCGTCAGCGTATTTTTGAACGCGACCGTAGCGCCGAACTGGCCGCGAATCCGTTACCTCGAGTTGTGGTGTTGACCGGGGCGGGCATCTCGGCTGAGTCGGGGATCCAAACGTTTCGTGCTGCGGATGGCCTGTGGGAAGAGCATAAAGTGGAAGATGTGGCTACCCCGGAAGGATTTGCGCGCGATCCGGCGCTGGTGCAGGCATTTTATAATGCACGCCGCCGTCAGCTTCAACAGCCGGAGATTCATCCTAACCTGGCGCATCTGGCACTGGCTGAGCTTGAATCGGTGTTAGGCGACAGTTTTTTGCTGGTCACGCAGAATATTGATAATTTGCACGAGAGAGCAGGCAGTCAGCGTGTGATCCACATGCATGGCGAGCTATTAAAAGTGCGTTGTGCCGTCAGTGGGCAGGTGCTGGACTGGACCGAGGATGTTAAGCCAAACGATCGCTGTCACTGCTGCCAGTTTCCTTCTGTTCTGCGCCCGCACATCGTGTGGTTTGGTGAGATGCCGATGGGGATGGATGAGATCTACCAGGCGATTGAGCAAGCCGATTATTTTGTCGCGATTGGCACATCAGGCCATGTTTATCCTGCGGCGGGCTTTGTCCATGAGGCGAAGCTTAACGGTGCGCATACCGTGGAATTGAATCTGGAACCGAGCCAGGTCGGCAGTGAGTTTGAAGAGAAGAAGTACGGCCTGGCCAGTAAAATTGTTCCGCTTTATGTGAGAACCTTTTTGTTAGGGCTGTATAAATAACAGAAGGGGGCTGGGGCAGGCAGTATTAGCCGTTGCTCTGTTGTCGGTGGCACATCGAGTTCGCCAGGAAGCCGGAGAGCTCGATGTCTGCTCAATGCCTGATACCGGCCTCATGCCTCACGGACTTCTCGTCGTTCTTTTGGCGATATATGCGGTGCTGAGAACAGACTGGTTTTAGCACAAAGGTACAGAATGGCCGCGAGAGGAGAAAATCAGGGTGTTCGAACCACCCCCCCGAGGGCGCCAGAATGGTCTTACTCGCTAAGGTATATAGCCTGGCTTAAGCGATTATGGACCGCCAGGTTCATAGATTTTCGATTAAATTCCATCCACTATGATTTTACGCAATACTCTTCAGTGAATGCCTTAACATAATGATACCCGCCATATCTCAAGCAGCCGGTTTGTTGCCGCCCTTATAAAAAGCGGTAGCGTTATGTCTATATGAAGGATCACAGATGAATAAATTACTCGATCGCTTTCTCTGCTACGTTTCCTGTGATACGCAATCAAAAAGCCATGCCCGGCAGGTTCCCAGTACGCAAGGGCAATGGCGGCTGGCGCGCATTTTGCAATCAGAGCTGGAAGCGCTAGGTTTGAAAGACATTACGCTCAGCGAGCACGGATGTTTGATGGGAACCCTGCCTGCGAATGTTGATCGTGAAACGCCCGTTGTGGGTTTTATTGCGTATATGGATACTTCGCCCGATTTTACCGCGAAAAATGTTAATCCACAGATTATCGAAAACTACCGTGGCGGTGATATTGCGTTGGGTAACGGTGACGAAGAGCTATCGCCAGTGATGTTCCCTGTATTGCACCAGCTTATCGGGCACACATTAATCACGACCGATGGAAAAACATTGCTTGGGGCTGATGATAAAGCCGGAGTTGCGGAAATTATGACCGCACTGGCCCGTCTTGCTTCGGGAGATACGCCTCATGGCGATATTCGCGTTGCTTTTACGCCTGATGAAGAAATTGGCAAAGGAACCGAATTCTTCGACGTTGCAGCTTTTGGTGCTGACTGGGCCTATACCATGGACGGCGGCGGGATTGGCGAATTTGAGTTTGAAAATTTTAATGCAGCTTCGGTAACGGTGAAAATCGTGGGGAATAACGTCCACCCCGGTTCCGCAAAAGGCGTAATGGTCAATGCCCTTGAATTGGCGTTTCGTTTTCATTCTGAAGTGCCGGAACAAGAGGTGCCGGAGAAAACCGCTGGTTATGAGGGTTTTTATCATCTGCATAATATGAAAGGCTGCGTTGATCACGCGGAATTACACTACATTGTGCGTGACTTTGAGCGTGATGCTTTTGAATGGCGGAAAAAAAACTTAACAGCGATTGGAAAACGTTTAGCAGAAGAGATTCATCAGGATTGTCATATTGACGTGCTGGTTGAAGACAGTTATTTCAATATGCGGGAAAAAGTGGCGGCTCACCCATATATTATTGAGCTGGCACTACAGGCTATGCGTGATTGCGATATTGAGCCGGACGTTAAACCGATTCGTGGCGGTACGGATGGCGCATCCTTATCTTTTATGGGACTTCCTTGCCCGAATATATTTACCGGTGGCTATAATTATCATGGTAAACATGAATTTGCTTCACTCAACGGTATGGAAAAAGCGGTACAGGTGATTGTGCGTATTGCGGAGTTGGCAGCAGAAGAGAAGTAACACGGCTTACGTCGACCCTATCGCTGGTTGACAGGGTCGACGTTGATATCTCGGTAATACAGGTTTATTCGCCTGCTAAGCGTTATTCCTCACCGAAATACCAGTAACCGCTGTTTACCAACGCGGCCAGTTGTGCCAGAAACGCCGGATCGTCCAAAGCGGTATCAAAAGCCTCCTGACCGAGGTATAGCGTATTAGCCAGAGCGTGCAGGGCTGCACGGTGCGGGCTTTCGATGCGTTCTCCATTGACGAACACGGCATCACCCAGACACAGGACGCGCAGACCACCAAGTCGGGTCAGCCTGTCGCCCTGCTGCAACGCATCATAAATTTCATCCGGCTGATAAGGTGGCTCTGGCGGCGCGATGTCCAGCTCATGTCGGGATTGTGAAATGAATTCACCGAACCATTGCTCGAAGTGCTCAGGTTTATTAATAACGTCAAGCATGATGTCACGAATCCCCGCTAATTCCTGCGGCAGAATGTCAGCAGGATTTTCCCGACTGACCACTTCCGGATCGCTATAGCGGTAGCTGCCCAACTCATGTGCTAATACATAATCCGCAAAGCCGCTGATCAATTCGCGACCGCTGGGGGCACGGAAGCCCACCGAGTAGTTAATCGCATTTTCCAGCGAATAACCTTCATGCGGGAATCCCGGTGGGATATAGAGAATATCTCCGGGCTCCATCTCTTCATCAATGATGGCGTCAAAGGGGGCGACCTGTAGCAAGTCGGGGTGCGGGCAGTGTTGCTTCATCGGGATTTTATCACCCACACGCCAGCGGCGGCGGCCGGTTCCCTGGATAATAAACACATCATACTGGTCAAGATGGGGGCCAACACCGCCACCCGGCACGGAAAAAGAGATCATCAGATCGTCAATGCGCCAGTCAGGCAAAAAGCGGAAAGGGCGCATCAGTGCCGCGGAGGGTTCATGCCAGTGATCGACCGCCTGAACCAGTAATGACCAGTTATTTTCTCCAAGATGGTCAAAACTTTCAAAGGGACCATGGCTGACTTGCCATTTACCAGCCTGGTGGCTGACAAGACGGCTATCGACCTCATTTTCCATCGCCAGGCCTGCAAGCTCATCAGGGGTGATGGGATCGACAAAATTTTTGAAGCCACGTTTTAATACGACGGGGCGTTTTTGCCAGTAGCGCTGAACAAAATCAGGCCAGTTGAGATCGAGCTGATAATCCATAATTCCCTTCTTACTTGATGTTCACGGCTGCACCATACCTACGCTCCCGGAGGCTTACGTCAGCCAGTTCTGCGGGAAAGGTGTGCTTGAAACGGACTACAGCCAGCATTGAGCCAAACGAATATTATGCGCCAGCGTATGCCAGCGTATGCCAGCAAATTGCAGCAAGTATAACAGCGCCAACGTTTTTCTACTCGCCGTTATGTGAGACTTCCTGACGTAAAAATACCACTTCCATACGCGCGCCACCTAACTCGCTGGTGGTGGCAATAATTTCACCCGTATACTCTTCAAGAATATCACGGGCTACCGCCAGCCCCAGCCCCTGTCCGGGACGTAGGGTATCCGCACGTTGCCCCCGTAAAAAAATGATGTCGCGCTTACTTTCCGGGATACCGGGACCATCATCATCAACGACCAGGTGCAGCGCATTTTCGGTTTGGCGCGCGGTGATCTCGACGAACTCCAGACAATATTTACAAGCGTTATCGAGCACGTTTCCCATCACTTCCATGAAAGCATTTGGGTCACCGATAAATGATATTTCGGGTGACACATCCAGCGTCAATGAAACGCCTTTACGTTGATAAACCTTGTTTAGCGCAGAACAGAGGCTATCAAGCAGAGCAGAGACTGAATGCAATTCGCGTTTTAAGGGGTTATGGTCGGCCTGCATACTTGCACGATGCAGATAGTAGCCGATTTGTTGGGATATCCGACTGATCTGCTCAAGCATAATGGGCTCGGCCTGCTCGACAGAGAGCGTTTTTCCGCCACGCAATGAGCGTAATGTACTTTGTAGCACCGCCAGGGGTGTCTTCAAACTGTGGGTCAAATCAGAAAGCGTAGTGCGGTAGCGCGTATAACGCTGGCGTTCGTTATCCAGTAGCAGGTTGAGATTACGCACCAGACCGCGTAGCTCCTGAGGCGGATGAGGATCCAGCGTTTCACGCTGACCGCTTTCCAGCTCACGTACCTGGCTGGTTAAGGCTTCAATTGGGCGTAAACTCCAGTGTGCCGCCAGCCACAATAGTGGGATCACCAGCAGTAAGTTCACCAGCAGAACATAGTTAAACCATGACCAGACCACGTCGGAATGCTGTAATTCCTGTGGGATAGAATCCACCACCACAATAGTTAATGCGGGAAGGTTGGTGGTGGCGTCGTAACGGTTTACGGCCACTGAGTGGGTAAAGGTATCGTTGCCATCATCATCGTAGGCGTGAAGCCTGTTTTGAGCGGCGGTATTGTTACCCAATGCCACCCGGCTGATCAGATTATTGGTATCGATTTCGTAAAAGTCAGGCTTGTTCAGCCACTCTGCTTTAATCCTGTTACGAATTTCAGGCACATCCCGCTGCTGCCACAGCAGCTTGCCACGCTCGTTATAGATGAAAACCAGCGTAGGGAAATTCAGCGTCATGCGTTCTGGCTGGGTAATGGTTAATTTGCCATCCTGCCACTGCGCGAGAGTGAAAAAAAGATTACTTTCACCGCGCATCACCCGATAGGTGTTTTTATCGAAGCTCACCATATATCCCACCACGGCGACCATCCCGTAAGAGAGGGAAAGGATCAAAACGACTACTGCCGTTGCAAGTAAAAAGCGTGCGCGCAGAGAGTGTGGGATCAGTTTGCGTAGTGACAACATTAATCAGAGATCAAAACGATAACCCTGGCCGCGAACCGTAGTAATCACGTCGGCAGGATATTCGGTGAGGATTTTTTTGCGTAATCGTCCCATTAAAACATCAATGGTATGGCTTTCACGCAGTTCGGCATCAGGATAAAGCTGAAGCATCAATGAGTCTTTGCTGACAACCTTACCCGCATTGCGGATCAAGGTTTCCATAATGGTGTACTCAAATGCGGTCAGCTTAATCTGTTGATCGTTAATCGTGAGCTCGCGACGTGAAAGATCGATCTGAAAAGGAGCCAGAGAAATAATTTGTGACGCATGACCGCTATTTCGTCGCATCAGGGCCTGCATCCGTGCGACCACTTCTTCAATATGGAACGGTTTGGTGACGTAATCATCGGCACCAGCTTCCAGCGCCGCAACTTTTGCTTGCCAGCCTTCACGTGCGGTTAATACCAGAATAGGCTGCTTCACTTCTTCGTTACGCCAGCGACGGATCAATGACATACCGTCTTCATTCGGCAACCCAAGGTCAACCAGCGTAATATCCGGGGTATGTTCATTAAGAAAATAGTCAGCTTCCATGGCATCCTCTGCCGCATCTACCTGATGTCCCATATCACGTAGCTGCACCGCCAAATGATGTCGCAGTAATGCATTATCTTCTATAATCAATACGCGCATAAGCCTTCCTTAAAATGACAAATCGTAACAAACGAAAGGGACCTGACAGGCTGCTGAGTATAGGCGAGTACGGGTAAACAATAGGTTAACACGGGCCGACATTCATCGGCCCTTATACTGATTATTTCAAATCATCGACCATTTGAACAGCACGACCCAGATAATTAGCGGGGGTCATCTGTTTCAGGCGGGTTTTTTCTTCTTCCGGCAGCGCCAGACTGTCGATAAATGTCTGCATGCCTGCGGCATCAACGCGTTTACCACGCGTTAACTCTTTCAGTTTTTCATAAGGCTTTTCAATCCCATAACGGCGCATCACTGTCTGGATTGGCTCCGCCAGCACTTCCCAGTTATGGTCAAGTTCGTCCAGCAGACGATCGCGGTTCACTTCCAGCTTGGAAACGCCTTTTAACGTCGCTTGATACGCAATTACCGCATAGCCGATACCCACGCCAAGATTACGTAACACAGTTGAATCGGTCAGATCGCGCTGCCAGCGGGACACCGGAAGCTTGCTTGCCAGATGTTGCAGCACGGCGTTTGATAATCCAAGGTTGCCCTCGGAATTTTCAAAATCGATGGGATTGACTTTATGTGGCATGGTGGAGGAACCAATTTCACCCGCGACGGTTTTCTGCCTGAAATGGTTGAGCGCAATATAGCCCCACACATCACGATCGAAGTCGATCAGGATGGTGTTAAATCGCGCCATGCAGTCAAATAATTCGGCGATATAGTCGTGAGGTTCGATCTGTGTGGTGTATGGATTCCAGGTGATACCCAACGAGCTGACAAAATTTTCACTTAGCTGATGCCAGTCTACTTCCGGATAGGCGGCAATATGCGCATTATAGTTGCCTACGGCACCGTTGATTTTACCCAACACTTCAATGCGTTGTAACTGCTGTAACTGGCGAGACAGACGGTAAGCCACGTTTGCCATTTCTTTGCCCAGCGTTGACGGCGTGGCAGGCTGGCCATGTGTACGGGAAAGCAGGGGAATGTCGCGATATTGATGCGCCAGATCGGTTATTGCATTAATCAGCTGCTCCCAGTATGGAACCACAACATCGCGGCGGGCGGTTTCCAGCATCAGGGCATGCGACAGGTTATTAATATCTTCAGAGGTACAGGCGAAGTGGATAAATTCCGATACCGCATGTAACGCCGGTACGGTGGAGACGTGCTCTTTTAAAAAATATTCAACCGCTTTTACATCGTGGTTAGTGGTGCGCTCTATCGATTTAATACGCGCAGCGTCTTCTTCCGTGAAATTCGCAACAATTGCATCAAGGTAAGCGTTTGCGTCAGCATCAAATGCAGGAACTTCCTTGATCTCTGCGGTCTGCGCCAGCTTCTGCAACCAGCGAACTTCAACCTCAACGCGAAACTTCAGCAAACCGTATTCACTGAAAATCGCGCGCAGCGGGCTGACTTTGTCGCCGTAACGGCCATCAACGGGTGAGACGGCGGTCAGAGAGGATAATTCCATCAGTGCAACTCCTGGATCGTTTAATAATGGATTGGGCTAACACCCGGCATCAGATAGCCGGGCTCTGGTTTGCTAAAATTCTTTTGGCCTCGGTCGCGAGACGATTACGTGAAAACATCAACTGTAAACGCCCCCCACCAACCTGGTGCCAAAGTACGGCAGAACGAATACCCGCCAGCAATGAGGCGCGTACCTTGCTTTGAATCTGTGAGTTTTGCAGTACGGCAGGGGAACCTGTCACCTGAATACGGGGTCCCAGCGGACTGATAACATCAACATAGATAGCCGCCATAGCGCTAATCACCGTATCTGATTCAAGACCGTAATGCGCCAGTTGGCGGTCGAGCTGGGAAATTCGTTTTGCCAGCTCGTTCAGTGCACTTTTATTGTTACTGAGCTTGCGCTCCAGCACCATCATGCTCAGCGTATAGCGTGTCAACTCGGCCCCCGCACCCTGGCGACTGCTGGTATTGAGGATTGCCAGCATACTCTCCAGTCCAAAGCGCAGGTTAGCTTCGTCATTACCATATACGGCCAGTGTGGAGGCGGGGTTAAGATCTAACAGGCTACCCAGCGATGTTTTCAATGCTTCGCTATCACTGTGCCCCTGATGCGCAAGCTGCTGTACCAGATGCGCCGACTGACAAATACCGGCCATTGCCAGCGTAATCTCGTAATAATTTTTAGCCACGTTTACTCCAGTATACGCGCTGGCAGATAGCGCCCTTCATCATGGCTGCACGAGCGGTATACGTGCTTCAATCACGCCGCCCCCGAGGCAGACATCATCCAGATAAAAAACAGCTGACTGACCCGGCGTCACGGCGGCGACAGGCTCATCAAAGCGCACCTCAATGCGGCCATCATCCAGTGGAGCCAACAGGCATGAGATATCCTGCTGGCGATAGCGTGTTTTTACCGTGCAGCGTAGCGGTGTACGTACTACTTCGCGATCGACCCAGTGCAATTGCTGCGCAATCAGACCTGTCGACATCAGACGAGGGTGGTCTCCCCCTTGAGCAACAACCAGCACATTGTTTGCAACATCTTTATCCACCACGTACCAGGGATCTTCACTGCCTTCTTTAGTGCCGCCAATACCCAAACCTTTACGCTGACCTAACGTATGATACATCAGACCCTGATGCTCGCCGATGGTTTGCCCGTCAACGGTAACAATAGCGCCGGGCTGAGCGGGTAAATAGCGCCCAAGGAAATCACGGAATTTTCGTTCACCGATAAAACAGATACCGGTAGAGTCTTTCTTTTTTGCTGTGACCAGTTCCAGCGCTTCGGCAATGCGGCGTACTTCAGGTTTCGCCAGTTCGCCTACCGGAAAAAGGCTTTGAGCAATCTGTTCGTGGCCCAGCGTGTAAAGGAAATAACTTTGATCTTTATTATCGTCAAGGCCGCGTAATAGGCGGCTTTTACCGTTATCATCCTGGCGGCGTACGTAATGACCGGTCGCAATATAATCTGCGCCGAGATCTTCTGCGGCAAATTCAAGGAATGCCTTAAATTTAATCTCTTTGTTACAGAGAATATCGGGGTTAGGTGTGCGTCCCGCCTTGTACTCTTCAAGAAAGTGCTCAAAGACGTTATCCCAGTATTCCGCAGCGAAGTTAACCGTATGCAGCGTTATTCCGAGTTTATCGCACACCGCTTTTGCATCGGCTAAATCTTCCGCAGCAGTACAGTATTCCTCACCGTCATCTTCTTCCCAGTTCTTCATGAACAGACCCTCAACCTGATAGCCCTGCTGCTGCAGTAACCAGGCAGAAACGGAAGAGTCAACGCCGCCGGACATGCCGACGATCACTTTTTTCTGGTTGTTGTCAGACATGACACACTCACGATAAGGAATAAAACAGGCGGCATATTCTAGCATGCGTAATGCATGGGTGCGACTTTGTTGCTGGTGGTGATATCCCTTTAATGGCGCCGTTCTATGCGTGGCACAGAAAATGTATAAGGTCACAGATGCGAAAGTATCGTTTTTTATGGCGCTAACCGGTTGAATCATGGTGGAAAATAGCGGTGGGCTATGACTGCATCTGGATAAAATATGGAAGGTTCAGTAACACAGATTTTTCTTATATTATTGGATTTCACCGCATTAGTATCTTATCCACGCTTGCTGAGCGCGGCTCGGCACGCCTGATACCTGCCATATTTCATGCTGCATCTTTATTGAAAGTGATCCCCGATCTGCTCAGGTTCGTTGGGAAAGTGTGCCTGTGGGGCAGCGCAAGCACTATTCCAACCGCCAGCGGTTTGTCTTTCACTTTCACTCTGATGCAACCTGGATGAGTTAGGGTATTTATTTGTTTTTTCGACTTGTCCTTAACTCTGACAGAAGCTGGCCTGCGCCTGTACAAATGTCTCCTTAATGGCAATTCGAATAAATGCGGGTATTCCAACACCAATTAGGGAGAAGTATCATAAACGTTTACTTAATAAAGCGTAGCTTGCGTTATGTGGCGGTCGGCGCGTTATCTGCGCTGTGCAGCGCATGTTACTTTCCTAAGCAATTAACGTCAGGCCAGCCAAGCGTTTTTCAGAGTAACCAAACCAATGAAGAAGAGCAAAATATACCAGCCTATCGCCCGCTGGTAGGGGTTGCGATATCCGGTGGGGGAAACCGCTCGGCGCTTTATGCGTCTTACCTGTTTGAATTACTCGGCAGCATCCCCGTTAACGTTCCCGATCCGCACCAACCTGCCGTTGATAAACAAGAAAGCTTGCTCAATACGATTAGCTATATTTCGAGCGTCTCAGGAGGCGGATTCGCTTCGGCCTACTTTAGCCTGAAAGGACCCGGAAATTATGGTTCCTTACTGGCAGACCCGCCTCCGCCCGCAATGACGCAGTTTTTCCAGCAGTATCATGAAACGATGAATTTTAACTGGCAGCGTAACTTGTTGAGCATTAATCCGTTCTCTGGTTTTGTTAATAATTTGAGCAATACGATTGACCAGCAGATTACGCATGGCATGACGTTAAAAGATTTGGACGACCTGCAGGCCAGCGGTAAATCGCCATATCTGATTTTTAATACCACACATTATGATACCGGCCGCCGATTTCTTATTACCACCATACCCAGCTCAAAATTTTGTCTGAATGTTGAAGGTTTCTTACGGAACTCATTCAAAGCTACGATGAATAAGAGTATGGATATCAATGCGATGTACTATAAATGGATTTATAACTGTCAGCGTGATGACTCCTTAACGCCCGAAGGCTTTGACAGCTTCTATACAACGCGACGTATTTCGGTGAAATCTGAAGATTTCAGTTTGGCGCAGGCCGTCGCGCTATCCGGCTCTTTCCCTGTGGCATTAGGGCCGGTTGCCTGGCAGATTGATGATGACAAAAAGCGTCTTCTCCATATTGTGGATGGCGGTGTAACCGACAACTCTGGTCTTGAATCATTACTACAACTGTTTATCCGTAAGTTGCTTATCTCGCCGCAGCGTCGGGCATTGATACTTGATTTTGATGCCAGTCTGCCTTTTAACGCGACGGGCGATGTGTTTGCCGATCAGACTAACCGCTTCAAAGTGTTGTTGCGCGATCCATCAAGACTATCGGATATCCAGTCAATTAGAGCCGATAGTTTCCGAAAAGACCTGTGGAGTGTGGTACAGGAACTGAGCGATAGCCAAAACAGCGATAATGTTGTCAGGCGGATCAGTATCAAAACAATGAAACCGATCGATCTGAATATCAGTCAGTTGAAGATAGATACTGAAGGATGTCATCAGCAACTCAGCAGCAAAGAACAAGTATCAAGAGCCGTGGCCAACGTCCCGACTAACTACCACCTTGATGACTGTTCCACGCAGTTCGTGCGTATTGCGGCCTGCTGGAGTGCTCACACTCACGCCCAGGATATTCAGGCATTTTTCAGGCGTTCAGCGACCGATAGCCAGGGAAGCGAAACCACGCTGTCGTTACTTGACCAGCGAGTCAGGAAAATGTGCCCTGAATTAGTGACTGCCGGCGCTTTATAAATCCCTTCACATCTCTCCCGCGCTTATTTGACGGCGCGGGGGATTTCACCGCTTTAAAAGATTAAAACGCTTTTAGCAGCGACAGCGGATAGCGAATCCCGCTTTGCCAGATACGTATACTTTCAGCAACCAGCGATGACCGCAGGTTTGGCGCATGAATAATGTCTTCCGGCAGTAACCACCAACAGCAATCGATATCGCTATCCTGCGGCGCGGTTGGCAAGCGACTTGGTAAATCCAGTGAAAACAAAAAGCGCAGGAAAGGGGTTTTATCCGGTGCCGTCCACTGCTGAACGCCGAGAAAATGTTGTGGCGGAGCCTGAATCCCCGTTTCTTCACGCAGTTCGCGGCTGGCCGCCTGCTGTAGAGTCTCATTGGCCTCAAGATGACCTGCTGGTTGATTCCAGGTAACATGACCGTTAACGGTTTCCTCTACCACCAGCAAATAACCTTCCGCCTGGACAATGCAGGCAACGGTAACGTGAGGTTTGAACATCTTTCCACCTTCTCTTTGTGGCCTCACCGTAGCCCGGTTATCGCATTTTACAATCAAACGGGGTGGGTGATGCGTGGGTCATTATGAGACAGCGAAGCTGTCGATATCACTTCTCGTTTGGATAGCTAATTTCGCGCCACTCTCCGGGAGAAAGATCGTCGAGCGTCAGCGCAGCCATCGCATAGCGGATTAACCGCAGGGTAGGGAAGCCAATATGCGCGGTCATACGACGAACCTGGCGGTTTTTGCCTTCGTAAAGCGTAATTTTTAGCCAGCTGGTGGGGATCGCTTTCCGTTCACGAATAGGCGGGTGGCGTGGCCAGAGCCAGATGGGCGCTTCAACGCGTTCTACTTCTGCTGGTCGCGTAGGGCCATCTTTTAGCGTCACTCCACGGCGTAATGGCTGAAGTTGAGCATCAGTCGGCACTCCTTCAACTTGCACAAAATAGATTTTCCCGGTGCGTTTGCCCGGTTGCGTCAGTTGCGCCTGCAGCGCGCCATCATTGGTTAACACCATCAGACCTTCACTGTCGCGGTCCAGCCGGCCAGCCGCGTAGACGCTATGAATCGGGATAAAATCTTTCAACGTTGTGCGTCCTGCTTCGTCGGTAAATTGCGGCAGGACATCAAAAGGTTTGTTAAAAATAATGACCCGCCGCGGCTCTTTGGCGGCTGCGGGGCGGCTGAATCGTTTAACGCGGTGATTTTTAACGAGAGTTTTATGCATGGTCTTTGCAGTTTGTGACAATAAGCGCATTATAACGCAAAACCGAGATGATTGGCGCGGGGGGAATATTCAAGTAGTATTGACCCGCATCTTACAAATCATTAACAAAAAAAGCGCTCGAAGGAGAGGTTAATGGAAAGCAAAGTAGTTGTTCCGGCGGAAGGTCAAAAAATCACCCTGGATCAGGGAAAACTGGTTGTTCCGAACAACCCGGTCATTCCTTACATCGAAGGTGATGGCATTGGTGTTGATGTTTCACCCGTGATGATCAAAGTTGTTGATGCCGCTGTGCAGAAGGCCTACAACGGCGAGCGAAAAATTTCCTGGATGGAAATTTACACCGGTGAGAAATCCACCCAGCTGTACGGCCCGGATGTTTGGCTGCCAGAAGAAACCCTCGAACTGATCAAAGAATACCGCGTTGCGATCAAAGGCCCTCTGACAACGCCAGTCGGTGGCGGAATTCGTTCTCTGAACGTGGCTCTGCGTCAGCAGCTCGACCTCTACATCTGTCTGCGTCCGGTTCGTTACTATCAGGGCACCCCAAGCCCGGTTAAACGTCCTGAAGAAACTGATATGGTGATTTTCCGCGAAAACTCAGAAGATATCTATGCGGGTATCGAATGGAAAGCGGGTTCTGCAGAAGCAGACAAAGTCATCAAATTCCTGAAAGACGAAATGGGCGTAACGAAAATTCGTTTCCCTGAGCAGTGCGGTATTGGTATTAAGCCTTGCTCCGAAGAAGGGACAAAACGCCTGGTGCGTGCGGCGATTGAGTATGCGATCACCAACGATCGTGACTCCGTGACCCTGGTGCACAAAGGCAACATTATGAAGTTCACCGAAGGTGCCTTTAAAGATTGGGGCTACCAGCTGGCGAAAGAAGAGTTTGGCGGTGAATTGATTGATGGTGGTCCATGGCTGTCGGTCAAGAACCCAAATACCGGTAAAGCGATAGTCATTAAAGATGTTATCGCCGATGCCTTCCTGCAACAGATCCTGCTGCGTCCTGCGGAATATGATGTTATTGCCTGTATGAACCTGAATGGTGACTACATTTCTGATGCCCTGGCGGCACAGGTTGGTGGTATCGGTATTGCACCAGGCGCAAACATCGGTGACGAATGTGCGCTGTTTGAAGCGACCCACGGTACAGCACCTAAGTATGCAGGCCAGGATAAAGTGAACCCAGGTTCCGTCATTCTGTCTGCAGAAATGATGCTGCGTCACATGGGCTGGTTCGAAGCGGCTGACCTGATTGTTAAAGGCATGGAAGGCGCTATTGCTGCCAAGACCGTGACCTATGACTTCGAACGTCTGATGGATGGCGCTAAATTGCTGAAATCCTCAGAGTTTGGCGACGCAATGATTAAACACATGTAATCAGCTTTGCTGATGATGTGACAACGGGAGCCTGCGGGCTCCCTTTTTTATGGGTTTAAAAACGCTTCACTGCTTTGTCGGTGACCGCGGCGTGTTCAGCATGATTATGCCTGTGACGCGCATGCAATTCGTAATGTGGGTTATAATAACATATGTTACATTTTTCTTGCTGACGATTAAGCATTTCTCCTTTACTGTTTGGGTGAAACATAAAAAGGGATGCTTTAATCATGGAATTATTTACAACAACCAAGAAAAGCGCACGCAATTATGGTGTTGCTTTATTTGCGGGATTTATTGGCGGAAACATATCGAGTTTCGTAAAGTGGGGTACAGAAAACCCACTACCGCCAAGGACGCCGGACCGGGCCATTCCGCCCATGGAAATGCTCAACGATTTAGGCATAAAAACCAGCGATCTGGTTTACCACTATTCCGGGCACGTTGTTAATTGGGGTGTTGCGGGTGTTCACCATCTTTTTTCAATTGTATTCGCGATGTTTTACTGTTTCGTTGCGGAGATTTTTCCGAAAATAAAACTGTGGCAGGGTGTATTGTTTGCTCTGGTCGTCACCGTCGTATTTCATGGAATCGTACTGCCGTTAGGCGGCTGGGCACCACCGATGTGGGATCTGCCATCTGCTGAGCTATTTTCTGAAACGCTGGGGCATATCCTGTGGATGTGGACTATTGAAGTCTTCCGCAGAGATATCAGAAATCGCATGACCAAAAAATCCGATCCTGAATTTCAATCGTAAGATAAAAAAATAAATTAAATCAAGGTGATATTCTTGGTTTTCTGTTTCTACTGAGAGTGTTATATCTCATGATATTATCTTAATGAACAGTTCAAAGCGTTAACTTTCAAGGACTCCGGTGGATAATCACTACCGGAGTCCTTGAAACCCGGTTTCACTAGCCATTATGGGTGAATGTTATGAGTAACTTATTAAAAACGCACGGAACAAATTATTTCTCTTCAGGGTTTTATTCAGAAAGATACAAACTAACCTAACATTTATTCTATTCATTCCTTATTTCTGAGAAACTTCTTAATTATTATCAACGTTAACCCTCTGTCTCCGTCTTTTATTTCCCTGACTTTTTAACTTTTACCAGATGCTTATTATCATGATCCTTGATTTTTTAAATGGGCAGAATATAATTCATTGCTATTTTGAATAGTATAAGATTAATTAACATGGACGCTACAAAATGAAAAAAATTGCATTGACGTTTATCTTGGCTACGTTCTCCTGCGGCAGTTTTGCTGCAACCGACTCATGTTCAGAACAGGTTTCTGATATTAGTGGAAAACTTGAAATAGCAAAAAATAGTGGTAATACCGCTGAGGTTGCGCGATTAAACACGGCGCTGGGCCAGGTAAAAACATTCTGTACTGATGAGCGGCAAGCCAATCGTGCTGCTGAAAAAGCAACGAAACACGAACAAAAGGTAAAAAAAGCCGAACTGGAGCTGCAAGAGGCTGAACACGAGCTGGATGTGGCTAAGACAGACGGACGCGCCGATAAAATTACAAAAAAAACGCATAAAGTTGAAGAGAAGAAACTTAAGTTAGAGACTGCTAAATCTGAACTTGAGCAATCTCAGGCTGATGTCGAGCGCTTGAAATAATCCGAAAGTGCGGGCTAACAAGCCCGCACTTGATGAAAAAGATAAACCCCTGCTTTTAAAGAGCGCACCAGCCCGTTTCAGAATGTCATGAGGGTTGTGTTATTGCTTTTCTTGTTTCCTCCACGCCGCTCACCAGACTGCCATCTTAGCAATAGCAAGCTCATGCCGTGGCTGCCAGATCCGCACGGCCGGTTCGAATTGGCTGTAACAATCAACGCCGAGGGAACAGGCTGTGAGTTATCCGCCCTGATAGGCTATCAAATGCGAGGGGAGCAGGTGGCACATCGGGTTGTATTTATCTGCGGATAAGCAGAAAATACGGATATCTTCCCCTCTTGTTAAGTTTACCTGATGCTGATCAGCGTTGATGACGCACGTTCAATTAATACAGATAGCAAACTTGCCTGTATCCTGGCTATCGTTGCTGGCGCATTAAATACGGTAGCATTTGAAATTGTTGGTTTTTTTTCTGCCAACATGACAGGAAATGTCTCGTTGTTATCAGATAAGCTCGCTCGTTTCTATGGTCATGCCGGGATATTCTTCCTCCTCATTGTCTGCTTTTTCATTGCAGGTGCCGCCGTCTCAACCATGGTTATTAACGCAGGAAGACGAAGAGGCATACGTGCAATTTATGCCGTCAATATTATCCTTGAAGCGCTTGCACTGATTGCTTTGGGTGTCGTTGAATTCTGGTTCCAACCAGAATCTGCGGGTGAGATATTGATTTTGAGTCTGAGTTTTCTGATGGGATTGCAAAATGCGGTTGTTACCCGGATTTCAAATGCCAGAGTTCGCACCACCCATGTTTCCGGAACCGCTACGGATATTGGTATTGAGCTGGCAATGTTAATTGATATTCTGCGACGTAAAGAATCACCTAAAGAGGCCCCGGCATTTATCGCGCGGCTAAAACTCCATTGCTATACCATTTTTTCATTCTTAATGGGGGGCGTGGCAGGGATCTGGCTCTATCATTTAATTGGTTTCTTTTTCCTGATATTAATTGGCGGAGGGCTACTATGCATGGCGCTTTATGCCGTATTAAGCACGTTCAAACAGGTCAAATTGGTATGAGTGACCTCGCCCCGGCGCATCATGTTAAACGAAATAAAACAGACGCAGGGCTGCAAGCATGGTAGTGTGGTTGCACTATAGACAAAAAAAGAAGGTTCTTTATCTTAACGTTAAAATTCAAGTGTCCGTGCTGTCACGGCAACCAATACCGCCTCTCCCGATTTGATTCTTCCGCTAAAAATCCTCATGGTGCAGTATGCATCTTTTGCAAATCTGGCATGATCGTTCATCACCAACCGGCACCGGAACGCGTCAGACACCTGTGAGCAGGGTATTATCCATTGCGTTACATGAACCGCACACCGGTATCCCCGCTTGAAGGAAGCGTAGAGGTGAGCGGTATTCTGAATTCGCACGTATGTTGTGTCAGGGCAACGGTGCGCAAATGACGGTTGCAAATAAACCAAATTTCATCACGATCGTTAGACAGAATGTAATACGCGTCCGAAGTTTCTGACGGGTTAAAACAGCCTAAAACCCGGTAAGCAGTCTCGCCATTAAAACCACTTTGTAGCGGGAGAGGGCGCGGTCCATTTTCAAGCTGGTTCACTTTTAAATAAAGTCCTTGCTCAAGCCATAACATAAATCACCGTGTCACTATGGAAATTACTTTGAGTATAGGCACTGCTACAAATTGCGTGTGGTTTAAATCCTCACCTACGTAACTTATTACCTTTCCTCGCTTGCTGAAGTCCAGAGTTGTTATGGCGTAGAGATATCAGTGACATGTATAAATAATGACCTGATTCTTCGGCGCGTTAATCAGACCAAATTGCTGGTCTGACAGTCGCTGTGCATAAAAACCTTCTTGTGTCACGGCGGAGGGGAAATACAGTCTTCTGTCTTTGCTGTGCAATGGGCCACTGTCAACGTTGCCCCCGTCACTGGTGATGGTAAAGGAGGTAAAGCGGTCGATGATTTTTGCCCGCGTTTCACCAAGAGGCTGCCCCTGCAGGTTTTCTATTTTTCCTGTGCATTCCTTGCCGCGATAATCAGATGAGCAGGCTACTAACGCCAGTGAACCAGCCAGAATGATGGCCCGCAATCTTCGCATGATGTTACTCTCCCTTAACCTGCCAGCGTTTGAACCACATGTAAGCGTAGCGGATAAATGGATGGCGATCACGCGATGATTTCTATGGCAATAAGGATAATCGGGAGTGCTTGTGATGCCTGAAGCTTTGCGTGCGCGCCTTCGGATCATCAATGCGCATCCGCCCACCAGCTACTGAGTTGTTGTCACCCTAACTATTTAGGGTATAAAGCATGACGACAACCTGAGGTTGACGGTATGCTTGTCGTTAAAATCATTGAAAATTTACGAGGACATTCCCGGATGAAAGAAGAAGACGCGAGCCTGATGATCATACAAAATGCCATAGCCTCATTGCCGGAGGCACAAAAGCAGCGCGTTAGCGCCTGTATCGCTTCTATCAGGCAGGTCATGGCCCAGTATGAGGCTGAGGATGCAGGGCTTGCGTTGATGCTGGTAGCTGCTGAAGTCGCAGCGCAATAATATTTTCGCAACGCGACCTTATTTTCATTATTTGGCCCTTTCCGGGCCTTATTCTTTAGCATTACTGCACTAAGTGTACCCCTCTGTTGTTGGTGACCCCTATACTGAATCAGTGTCAGAGCTGACTGAGAGCGTATCTCTGCTGCAATTCCGCTTTTTTTTCGCTTCAGAGAAATCTGTAAAGGTTAACGATACGCACTAATCCCTAAAAAATCGGACGGTTAGTCATTAACCTTGTGCTAAACCTTATCACGGACCTGAAAATATGGAGTCGCACATGAAAAAGACAATATTGGCTGCATCAACCATTGCTATCGGCTTGTTACTGGCGGGCTGTGCTAACGACCATGTAATGCACACGAATGATGGACGCACCATCGTAGTGGAAGGCAAACCGCAGGTGGACAAAGATACCGGTATGATCACTTACACGGATGCTTCGGGCAAAGAGCAGCAGATAAACCAATCTGACATTAAAGATATGTCACAGGTCGGGAATTAAGTTCACCGATTCATTCGGTAAAAAGCCGGCTAATGCCGGCTTTTTGCTGATGCGCTGGCGAGAAGGTGGTGATGCCAGTCAGGTGATTCAATTAAATTGTGGGATGGCCGGATAATCGTAATGAACTGCGGCCATTAATGACGTGCAATTGTCCCCTGGCGCCAAGCGGCAGTGTAACGGTATCGCTGTCATGGCCAAAGGCCAGGCCCGTTATGACGGGCAACCCGGTCAAATTTCGCAGCATTTGCCATACGCTGGCAAAATCAAAACCGTTGTCATAGCCAGTAATCCTTGAGCCGGTAAAGTTGCCGGCAACGATAGCTCGCTGCCTTGCGAGAATGCCGCTTTGATGCAACTGCAATAGCATGCGTTCAATGCGAAATGGATGTTCGTTAACATCCTCAATCACTAAAATTCCGTCGGCTATTTCGGGTAAATAAGGCGTTCCAATGAGTGATGCGATCATGGCCAAATTTCCACCCCAGACGGTACCGTCAACGTGGCAATCCGGTGAATCCGTTTGCCACTCAAGGGCAAAGGTCGGTGAGGTGAGTGCGCGCCAGAAATGTTCAACGGTAAAATCAGAGAGGATTTCTGCGCCAAAGTTACCGCTTAACATCGGTCCACTAAAGCTAATGATCTGACTGTTTGCGAGAAGCGCCAGCTGTAACGCGGTAAAATCACTATGGCCGCACAGCGCAACTGGCTTCCCGCAGAGCTGCCGTAGGGAAGCATAATCGATGCGATCCAACAGGCGCGTCAGGCCATACCCACCGCGCACGGCAAGCACCACATCCGGAAGTTTATCAAGCGTAGACAGAGAATTAATATCGCTGAGACGTTGTTCATCCGTGCCTGCAAAACGTTGAAAGCGACGCGGTATAACCTGCTGATTCTCGACTGCGTGCCCTGCTGCCTGCAGACGTGCAACGCCAAGTTCGGCGGCGACGCGATTATGGCAAAAGCCGGAAGGTGCGATGAGATGAATGCTGTACGATGTGGCAGCCATAGTGTTTAGTTAACTCCTTCCAGGCGGTCAATAACGCTGAAGTGCTCAAATATAAGGGGCATCGTGTGAGAAAAGAAACCGGCGGCGGTAAAAAAACGCTCATGTTCGTCTCGCCAGCTTGCCAGTGAGCGATCGCCTTCGCCTTCTGCAAATGCCATTTCCTGCGTCACGCAATCAAAAGTGACCCACTCTAACCTAAGCGTTTGCACGACACAGCACGGACGTCCGCGACTGTCGGTTACCAGGCTCAATGCACCTATTTGTGGAAAATTATTTTGCTCAACGCACTGCTGCCACGCGCAGCAGCTCGCTGTTTTAATCCCGGCCAGCACCAGCATAGATAAGGTGTTGACCTGTTCTGGTGAGTCACCAAAGGTCAATTTCGGGATCTGTGCATACTTTTTCATCAGCATACTTTGAATCATTTTTGTATCCTTACTGTCCAATGATGCTGATGATGACGAAAAATGGGCGTTAAGTCACGACTGACGCGCCGATGCATTAAAGTGCCCGACAGATTTGAAACCTGCGCCAGCCGACCAGCTTCAGAAACGCGAGAAGCAGGTTGCTGATAAGGCGAAATAGGGGCAACTCATCCAGTAATTCAGATAAAAGGCAATTTTTAAGCTAATTTCAGTCAGTATGATTGAACGTGGACATGTGGCTCCGAGGAAGAGAATAGCGTGAAAACACGATCGCTGATTTTATGTGCCCTTTTACTGGCGGGATGCGCCAGCGAAACGCCACAGCAACGTATAACAACCGAAAGGCAAACGCCTTTAACGCAAGCCCCGCCGGAAAAAGTGTCGCAGGCCTGGTCAATGCTAACGGAAAATGCGGCCAGTCACTACGGCGTAGATGAACGCCTGATTAATGCGATTATTAGCGTAGAATCTGGTGGTAACCCAACGGTGATCAGCCGTTCGAATGCCGTTGGTTTGATGCAGATTAAAGCCTCAACGGCGGGGCGCGAAGTCTATCGTGCTCAGGGCCGTCACGGCCAGCCAAGCGGTTCAGAGCTACGCGATCCGGCGAAAAATATCGATATTGGCACTGCCTACCTGAGCATATTGCAGTCGCGTCAACTGGCGGGTATTAATGACCCTGAAACGCTGCGCTACGCGACCATTGTCTCTTATGCGAACGGTGCGGGTGCCTTGCTACGCACTTTTTCACCTAATCGGGACCGGGCTATTGCGATGATCAATGACATGTCGCCGCAGGAGTTTTATCAGCATGTACAGCGTAAACATCCGGCCGCTCAGGCACCACGTTATTTATGGAAAGTGACAACCGCCTACCGCGCGATTTAGTCTCCACGACCGCCCCCGCCCAGCGGGGGGCAGCGTTTCTGCTTGTGCCAACACCAAAACTTCGTTTTTAGCGATCGTTTCAGCTGGACCAGGGGCCGGGAGCCACTGAATCCCGCACGATCAAATCTCCGGCGAATATGGTTAGCGGGCTGACTGTGTCACCATCCAGCATATTTACCAGCCGTTCCAGGGTATTTTTAATCATCTCTGCAACCGGGACATGCACGGTGGTTAGCGCCGGTGTAAAGAATGACGCCATGGGAATATCATCAAAGCTCAGCAGTGAGATCTCCTGTGGTACTTTAATGCCCGCATGGGTAAACGCATTGGCAGCACCGATTGCCATATCATCATTACTGGCGACAACGGCACTAAAGGTGATATTACGTTGCAACAATTGCTGACCGGCAGCATGGCCGCTTTCCGGTGTCCAGGCCCCTTCAATCACGCGTTCCTTCTGGAAAGGAATATTATTTAGCTGTAGCGCCTGCTTATAGCCCGCCAGCCGACTGTCACTGGTGGGTGAACCGGCGGAGCCTGTAATAAACGCGATCTCTCTGTGCCCCTGTGCAATCAGGTAACTGATGGCCGAGCAGCTATAACGTTGGTGTTCAGCATAAACGCAATTTTGCTGATGACGTTTTAGTTTGCGGTTAACCACCATGATCGGACGGTCATGAAGACCAATGATTTCATCAAGCTCATCGATGGTCAGAAAGCGGGGATAAATAATGATGGCATCGCAGCGTAAATCGAGCAAAAACTCAATAGCTTGGCGTTCATCCTGTGCATTTTGTTTGCCATCGGCCAGAATCAGCTGTCGGCCATACTTTTCCGTCATCGTGGCGGTTTGGAAAAGGAGCTCGCTAAAGTAGGGCCCATGGTAAAGGGTATTGGTGACCACTAAACCAATACTTTGGGATTTTTGGGTTGCCAGGTTGCGTGCCAGAAGATTTGGGCGGTAGCCGGTCTCGTTAATTGCCTTAAATACCCGATCGCGAGTGGTCTTACTGACGTAACTATTGCCTGCTAACACTCTCGAAACCGTTGCTTTTGATACGCCCGCTTTTTTGGCGACGTCCAGCATGGTGATCATACTAACTTCCTGAGTATATATTCATGAAAATATTTTACCGTAATCCTGATTTTTTAATAGCCCGCAGGATATTATCGTTATGGATATAAAATAGTATCTGGGGATATTAAAGGCTAAGTATTTTATTCATTACGCATCTCTGTTATTTGAAATATGCTGATACTTACTGATTAATTATATTGCCTTTTTTTATAAGGTGCTTTTTTGTTTTGTTTTACATTTTGTTACCGAATTTGCGATCCGAATCACAAAAGATAAAAAGCAATATGAAACCGGTTGCAGATCTTTCATTGCTTTGCCTAAATCTATTTAAACAACAGGCGAGGAAACAGTGATGAATAAAATTTTACTGTGTTGTGCTGCTGGGATGTCTACCAGTATGGTGGTACAGAGAATGGAAAAAGCAGCAAAAGAAAAAGCGCTGGAAGTAGAGATAAAAGCCATTAGTTTTGATGAGTTTAGCAGTGAAATTGAGCAATTTGATTGCTGTCTGCTTGGGCCGCAAATCAAATATAAACTCGCGGATTTTAAAAAAATTGCTGATGAATCAGGAAAGCCCATTGCCGTTATTAATCCAATGGATTATGGCATGATGAATGGCGAGAAAATTCTCAACGATGCACTGGCGATGATTGCGTCGGGCGAGGGTTAACTATGGGCGCATTCAGTGAATCATTATTTGGAATAATTGAAAATCGCATTAGCCCGATTGCAGGTAAGCTATCCAGTCAACGTCATGTAGTGGCGATCAAAGATGGATTCATATCCTCAATGCCGTTTTTGATCGTCGGATCGTTTATGCTGCTATTTGCACACCCCCCCTTTAGCGCCAGCAGCAGTTGGGCGTTCGCACAGTGGTGGCTGGGCGTGATTGAACGCCATTCCGAACAAATTATGATGCCCTATAACATGACTATGGGGATTATGGCGGTATATATCGCCAGCGCCATTGCGTACAATTTGGCACAAAGCTATAAAATGAATGGGTTTATGGCTGCGTGTTTATCGCTGATGGCGTTTCTGCTGGTGGCCGCACCGCAGAGTAACGGTGCTTTACCGGTGGGTTCTCTCGGCGGTGAGGGAATATTTACCGCCATGCTGGTGGCGCTCTATTCCACAGAAGTCATGCATTTCCTGCAAAAACATAATATTGGTTTTAAGCTACCAGAGCAGGTTCCACCGAAAATTCGCCAGTCTTTTGACCTGCTGATCCCTATCCTGGCAATCTTCCTGACGCTGTTCCCACTCAGTCTCTATATTCAATATCAGTTCGAAATGCTGCTGCCCCAGGCCATTATGGGGCTCTTTGGCCCAATTATCTCCGCGTCTGATTCGCTTCCCGCGATCCTGATCGCCGTGTTGTTATGTCACCTGCTGTGGTTTGCCGGGATACATGGTGCGGTGATCGTAGGTGGAATTTTGCAGGCTTTCTGGCTGACGAACCTTGGAATTAACCAGCAGGCATTGAACGCGGGCGAGCCTGTAACTCAAGTATTTATCGAGCCGTTCTGGCAGTTCTTTATTGTGGTTGGCGGGTCTGGTTCCACAATGGGACTGGTGTTCCTCTACCTGCGTAGCCGCTCGGCGCATCTGCGCTCTATTGGCAAGCTGGGACTGGTGCCAGGTATTTTCAATATTAATGAGCCGATTATCTTTGGTTCGCCGGTAGTGATGAATCCGCTACTTTTCATTCCCTTTATCTCAGCGCCTTTGGTCAATGCGATTATTGCGTTTATCGCGACACGCACCAACCTGGTCAACCATGTTGTGGCGCTTGCGCCCTGGACGACCCCTGGACCAATCGGGGCGGCATGGTCAACCGGCTGGGATGTGCGCGCCATTATTCTGGTGATGGTGCTGATAAGCGTTTCAACACTCATTTATTACCCGTTCTTCAAAATGTATGAGCGTCAGCTACTGCAACAGGAAAAGGGTGAAAGCGAACTGCAACCCGCGGAGAGTCAATAATGGAACTTGATGAAACAACGGTAATGGAGCTGATTATCCATGCCGGTGAGGCTCGTTCTTGCGCGATGGAAGCGCTGCGTGCTGCCCGTACCTACGATTGGCACACGGCTGATGCGATGCTTGTCTCCGCAAGCGCCGCCGCAAAGCAGGCACACCACATCCAGACCACGCTAATTGGCGCCGATGAGGGCTGCGGGAAGATCCCGATGAATTTAATTCTGGTGCACGCGCAGGATCATCTGATGAACGCCATGCTATGCCGCGAACTTGCTGAAGAGATTATTGTGTTACACCGGGAAATAGCCGCGTTAAAACAGCATTAATTCCAGGAGGAGAGGATGAAGCATCAGACATTAACGCCGTTTCCAGCCGGTTTTCTGTGGGGAGCCTCAACCTCCGCTTACCAGGTGGAAGGGGGCTGGAATAGCGACGGCAAAGGTCCATCTGTAATTGATAATGCGCATTTTAGCGATAAAATCGCGGATTTTACCGTTACCAGCGATCATTATCACCGCTTTAAAGATGATGTGGCACTGTTTGCCGAGTTAGGCCTGAAAACCTATCGTTTTTCAATCGCATGGAGCCGTCTTTATCCCGAAGGGGAGGGTGAACTCAATGTGCAGGGCGCGGCCTTTTATCACCGCCTGATCGATGAGCTGGTACGACACGATATCGAGCCATTGGTGACACTTTATCACTTTGACTTGCCCTGGACGCTTGAGGAAAAAGGAGGCTGGACAAACCCGGCAACCATCGCGGCGTTTGAGCGTTTCTCTCGTACCGCTTTTGAGCTGTATGGCGATCGCGTCAAGTATTGGCTGACCATCAACGAGCAGAACATGATGATACTCAAGGGGGAGATTTTAGGAACCTTACCGCCCGGCACGTCTGACCCAGAGAAAACGCTGTATCAGCAGAATCACAATATGATGCTGGCGCAGGCAAAAGTGATAATAGCCTGCCATGAAATGCTCCCTGACGCTCAAATTGGCCCGGCCCCCAATATTTCCTGCGTTTATGCCGCCTCATCACGTCCTGAGGATGTGCTGGCTGCGAACAACTTTACCTCGATTCGCAACTGGCTGTATTTGGATCTGGCCTGCTTCGGCCGCTACAACGCCGTTGCCTGGCGTTTTATGGAGGAAAAGGGCATTGCGCCGACTATAGCCGAAGAGGATATGTCCCTTTTGCGGCAGGGAAAACCCGACTTTATCGCCTTTAATTATTACGCGTCAGCGACCGTTGGTGCTGATATACAGAGCGAAACGGAAGGGCGACAGCGGCACGATCAGCAACTCGCGGGCATTGATAGCACGGTATATGTCGGCACCAATAATCCCCACCTGAAGAAAAATCAGTTCAACTGGTATATCGACCCGGTAGGTTTTCGGATCACCGCACGAGAAATCTACGATCGTTATCATCTACCGCTGATTGTTACGGAAAACGGTTTGGGCGCATTTGATGAATTGACCGCCGAGAATAAAATTTATGACGATTACCGTATCGATTACCTCCAGCAGCATATTCAGCAGCTTCAGTTGGCGATTGGCGATGGGGTCGATCTGATTGGCTACTGCCCGTGGTCCGCTATCGATCTTGTCAGCACTCACCAGGGGATCAGCAAGCGTTACGGCTTCATTTATGTTAATCGCGATGAGCATGACTTGAAGGATCTTGCACGATTAAAAAAGAAAAGTTTTGTCTGGTATCAACAGGTCATTCGTAGCAATGGTCAGCATCTTGATAGCAAGGTGGATTACTGAGCCCGGGAATCGGCGACATGCAGCATGGGCGGAAATTAAAAGGAGGAAATATGTCCGAACGACAATTACCACAGGGCTTTTTATGGGGCGGGGCAGTGGCTGCGCATCAGGTTGAAGGCGGCTGGGATCGTGATGGTAAAGGTGTCAGCATTTGCGATGTTCTTTCAGGGGGCGCGCATGGCGTGGACCGCGAGATAACGGACGGTATCAAACCGGGTTATTACTACCCTAACCATGAGGCGGTGGATTTCTATACTCATTACCGGGAAGATATTGCGTTGTTTGCCGAGATGGGATTCAAATGTTTCCGTACCTCCATTGCCTGGACGCGTATTTTTCCAAAGGGTGATGAACTACAGCCGAATGAAGCTGGATTACAATTTTATGATGACCTGTTTGATGAACTTATTCGTCACGGCATAGAGCCGGTAGTGACGCTGTCACATTTTGAGATGCCTTATCATCTGGTGAAAAAGTACGGCGGCTGGATCAATCGGCAGGTGATTGATTTTTTTGTGCGTTACAGCGATGTAGTGATGCAGCGTTACCAGCACAAAGTTAAATACTGGATGACGTTTAACGAAATCAATAACCAGCGCAACTGGGGCTATCCATTATTCGGTTATTGCTGTTCCGGCGTGATATTTACCGATTATCCGCATCCCGAACAGGCGATGTATCAGACGCTGCACCACCAGTTTGTAGCCAGTGCCAAAGTGGTGAAGCGTGGACATGAAATCAACCCCGATTTTAAGGTGGGGTGTATGCTGGCATTAGTACCGCTTTATCCATGGTCATGCCATCCGGATGATGTGATGTTTGCTCAACAGGCGATGCGTGAGCGCTATCTGTTTGGTGACGTCCAGCTACGCGGCAGTTATCCCACCTATATTCAACAAGAATGGACCCGCCAGCATAGCACCCCAGAGATGGCGCCGGAGGATGCAGGGATTCTTCGCGAGGGCCGCGCTGACTATCTTGGCTTCAGTTACTACATGAGTAACGCGGTGCAGTTTGCGGCTAAAGAGAATGCCACGGATGATGCGATTGCGGGTTTCGACGGTGCGGTGCCCAATCCACATCTTAAGGCCTCCGACTGGGGCTGGCAGATCGATCCGGTTGGTTTACGTTACACGCTGAATGTATTTTATGAGCGTTATCAGAAGCCAATGTTCATTGTAGAGAACGGCTTTGGCGCGGTCGATACGCCGGATGCTGATGGCAATATTAATGATGACTACCGTATTGCTTACTTGCAGGCGCACATTGCGCAAATGAAAAAAGCGGTTATTGAGGACGGTGTCGATCTCATCGGTTACACCCCCTGGGGTTGTATCGATTGCGTCTCTTTTACCACCGGCCAATACAGTAAACGCTACGGCTTTATTTATGTTGATAAACATGATGACGGTTCCGGAACGTTGTCGCGTTCAAGAAAACGCAGTTTTGCATGGTATCAACAGGTCATTGCCAGCAACGGTGCAAATATAGGGTCACCGCGCTGCCCATGACTCAATGTGCTGTAATACTGGGCATCTGGTGGCGCAAACGCTCATTAATTCCTCACTCACGCGTTTTTTTTGAATCAAAGTTTGGAATTAAATCACCAGGTTAGAATTTTGACCTATAATTAAGTGCCAGATGAGGTCTCTGACTCGTCGTCATACTTCAGTCGGCGGGTTGCTGGCGATATAGGGTGCACCCGGTTGCAGTGTGAGCAACACTCCCGGGGTATTGCAGCTCATTATCGTTTGGCAATCTGGATTGTAAAGGGGATATAATTTTAAGGAGAGCGCAGTATGTTTTCAAAACGTGAAGCCCGTAAAAACCTGGACTATGCACAGGATCGTTCGCGAGAACTGAGCGATGATGTTTGTGAGGGTGTTAAAAGCGCGGCAAGTCACTCTTGCGCGTATCTCAAAGAGAATCCCTGGGCTGGTGTCGGCGTTGGTGCCGCGCTGGGCTTTATCGTTGGTGTGTTAATTAGCAAAAAATAAGGAGCAAGCTATATGGGTATCCTGTCCTGGATTATTTTTGGTTTAATCGCAGGTATCATCGCAAAATGGATTATGCCGGGTAAAGATGGCGGCGGTTTCATTATCACCATCGTCCTGGGTATTATTGGTGCGGTTGTTGGTGGCTGGATCAGCACATTCTTCGGCTTTGGTAAAGTCGATGGATTTAATTTCGGCAGCTTCGTTGTAGCGGTTATTGGCGCTATCGTGGTGCTGTGGATCTACCGTAAAGTTAAAAGTTAAGCGGTAGCCAGACAAAAAAACGGGGAGCCCTGGCGCTCCCCTTTTTACGGTATATCTTAGCCCGACAGGCTAAAAATCATAGCCGATGCTGGCAACGACAGAACGTTCAGCGCCCCAATAGCAATAGCCGGTACCGTAACAGGCCGCGACATAATCACGGTCAGTCAGATTATTAGCATTCACCTGCACATAAGCGCCTTTCAGCGATGAATTCCATATACCAAGATCGGCGCGAACTGAAGCATCGAACAGCGTTACCGAGGGTACCCGGCGGGTATTCTCATTATCTGCCCACTGCTTGCCAATATAGCGTACGCCAGCGCCGACGCTGATGCCGTAATCGAATTTGTAGTGCCCCCATGCAGCAACCATCTGGTCGGGTGTAACATAAGGCGTATTGCCATTGTTACCGTCAATCGCGTCTTTAAAGCGCACACGATTCAGAGTCCAGGAGGCCACGGTACTCAGACGCGGCGTCAGCTGATTATGCGCTTCCAGTTCAATCCCCTGAGAGTGGACTTTTCCTGCGGGTTCATAATAGGAGCCGAGCACCACGCGGTTACCGACATCTTTCTGCGTCAGATCGTAGGCTGCAATACTATAAAGGTCATCGGTTCCGGGCGGCTGATATTTCACGCCGGCCTCATATTGTTCGGCGGTGGTCGGTTTCAGCAGGTTACCATCTTTATCCGGCAGCGAGGAGGGCGTGATGGCCTGACTCCAGCTTACATACGGTGAAAATCCGTTATCAAACGCATAGAGCAACGCTGCCCGTCCACTGACATGATCGTCCTGCCTGCGTGCGGCGTTGCTATTATCGGCGACGATACGATCGTAGCGCCCGGAAACATCAAGATGCCACTTATTCAGTTTTATCTCGTCCTGCAGATAGACGCCGGTCTGATAATAGCGGCGGTTTGATGGCGTCCAGGTGACAGGCGACATTGGGCCTACCGGTTGCCCCGTCACCGCATTGAGCTGACCAGGCGTGCCGCTGGCCTCGAAGAGGTCATTTTTATAGCGATGGTATTCCGCGCCCAGCACCACGGTGTGATCCAAATGGCCAGTAGCAAAATCGGCCTCTAACTGGTTATCAATAGCGTAGGCAGCCAGTGATGAACGTTCTCCGGAATAGGCGCGGTTCAGGAGATCCGTGCCCGACACCCAGCCATATTGATAGACCTGATCAAGATCGACGTTAGAGTGGCTATAGCTGGCATTGGAGCGGAATGACCAGGTATCGTCAAAGCGATGGGAAAAGTTATAGCTGTAGATCTGCTCATGGCGTTTGAATTGATCGAGCGAGGTATCGCCTTCATAAAAACCATGACTCAGTTTATAGCCGTTGTGGCGATACAGCGACCCTTCACCCGGCACCGAACCGTGATAACCCCCGGACGGATCTTTTTGCAGATAGGCTTTTAACACCAGCGATGTATTGTCATCCGGTTGCCACAACACCGACGGAGAGAGGGCGTACTTCTCTTCCCGCGTATGATCATACTGGGTATCACTGTGCCGTGTGATGCCGGTCAAACGAAAAGCCCATTGATCGTTAATCGCATTGGTATAGTCAAATGCGCTGCTGGTGGTGGCATTATTGCCGGCAGAGAGGCGGAAATGTCCTTCCTCGGCAAATTGCGGCCGCTGAGTGGTCATATTCACCAAACCGCCCGGCACCGTTTGTCCATATAACGCAGAAGAGGGGCCTTTAATCACGTCGATCCGTTCAAGGAACCAGGGATCGACCTGTAATACGTTAAAGCTCCCGCCATCACTCATCACGCGCAGGCCATCAAGGAAGATATTATCGACGTCGCCACCATGAAAGCCCCGCAGCGACACCGTATCATAACGTGATGCAGCCCCGGCGAAGTTAGTAAAAGCGCCGGCGGTATAGTTAAGCGCCTGATTAACGTTAGTGGCGCCCAAATCGTCTATCTGCTGGCGTGTTACCACTGAAACGGACTGTGCAGTGGTGATTAGGGGCCGGTCGGTTTTGGTGGCGCCGGTAGTGGATTTTGCGGTGTAGCCTGAAGTGGGAGACAGCGCCGTTTCGGCAGGTTGCGCTGTTACAACGAGTGTCTCTGCAGCAAAAGAAAGCGCTGGCGCGAGTAGGGCAAGTGAACACAATAGAGTGGAACGCTTGACGGAAGAGGCCATTCTCATTCTTTTATCCCTTAATTCTATCAAAATGAAAGGCGAAGCTCTTCGTGATAATCATTATTTGAAATGATTTAAAACGAATAGCAATCATTGTTAAAACAAGAATGAGAATTATTATCTTTCTCTTTTGTGGTTTCAAGGATAAAGTTAATTTATCTGTTCACGTAATAAAATCATGGGATTAGAAGAAAAAAGGAGTCATCAGGCCAGGGATGCAGGGTCGAACAATCACGGGCCGCAAACTTCTGCGGCCTGATTCAAAGGGATGAAAAACGACAAGGCAAAGGCGTGGAAAGCTCGCTTATTGGGCTTTTGTCTGATTGATATCGTTGACGTTATTGCAGGTCACACCTTTTGGACAGTACATATCGATCAATTTCAGCGTCACGCCGTTGGTCCAGCCGAATCCGTCCTGCAAGGGATACTCACCGCCTCCGCCGGCTCCTTTGCCTTCAACGACATACTTTTCAACCAGCTTGTGCTGCTTGTCATAAGTGGACTGCACATTGTTAAGGAAACGCATGCCAATATCTTGTGCCAGCGTCTGATGATCATAATGATTCAGGCCTTCAACCGCGACCCACTGCAGCGGTGCCCAGCCATTCGGCGCATCCCACTGTTGCCCGGTCTTAACATTGGTGGTCACCAGCCCTCCCTCTTTAACCAACTGTTTCTCTACCGCTTCGGCGGTGCGGTTAGCTTTATCCGGCGTTGCCGCCTGCAGGTAAAGCGGGAAAAGGGTTGCGGCGGTCAGCTGTTTACGTATGCGTTCCTGCTTCCAGTTATAATCTGCATACCAGCCATCCTGCTCATCCCACAGTGTTTTATTAATTGCCTGCTGACGTAACTTCGCTAACTTGTCAAAGCGCGTACTGGCATCGTTTTGCTTCGCGGCCTTACTGGCGTGAGCCAGCGTTTTTTCAAGATGAAACAGCAGCGCATTGAGATCGACAGGAACGATTTGTGTGGTGTGAATAGTAGAAAGATCGCCGGACTTATCAAACCAGCGCGAACTGAAATCCCAGCCGGATGCGGCCCCGGCGCGCAAATCGCGGTACAGCTCAGCCTTATTACGATCGGGCGCTTTTTCGGCTGTGGCGATATCATCCATCCAGGACTCGGTGCGTGGCACATCGCGTGCATCCCAATAGCGGTTAAGCACGGTGCCGTCTTTTAACTTCACCACCCGCCTGTCGGCCTCACCGGGCGATACCTTCTCCGCACCCGCCATCCAGTAGTCATACTCTTTTTGCAGCTGTGGCAGGTACTTGCTATAAACCGCCTCACCCCCGTGCGTTGCCAGCAAATCAACCATCAGGCTAAAGAACGGCGGTTGTGAACGACTCAGGTAATAGCTGCGGTTGCCGTTAGGAATATGACCGTATTTGTCCAACTCTTGTGCGAAATTATCCACCATATCCTGCACGCGGTCCCAGTGGCCGCTCTCCGCCAGTCCCAGCATGGTGAAGTAACTGTCCCAGTAATAGACCTCGCGGAAACGCCCACCGGGCACCACATAGGGTTTTGCCAATGGCAGCAGGGAATCATACTGTCCGACCTTATCGGTTGTACGAGTCAACACGGGCCACAGGCTATTAATATGCTCACGCAGGCTTTGTCCCGCAGGGGGGACATACTTTTCACCTGCGGCTGGCAGAATAAAATTGGCGCTGACGAAATGGCGCAAATCAAAATTTCTCTGGTTTTTTTGCATTTGCCAGTCGGCGAGAATAGAAGAGGGATCATACTTCGGAACCGCATCAGCAAAGGTTTTCTGATCGGGGAAAAACGCAGCCGATTGTACGGCATGGTAAAGCGGTCCCAGACGGATATCGGGTGGCTGTGGTGTATCGTCCAGCATGCGCGGTGCATCAGCGGTTTGCGCATAAGCCCCGTAGCCCGTCAGCATACCCGTTAACATCAGTGGCAACACCAGGGCCTTTTTCCATTGACGGTTTTCTGCTCGTCTCATCATCGGCTGTTCTCCTTGTCCAGACCTGACATGGTCTGTAAGTTATTGACCATGCAACAAACGTTAGACGAGATTTTACAAATTAGCAGGAAACAGCGCATGAAATGTGAGATGGCTAATGGTTTTTAGTCGATTCGGGCGCGCTAAACGCCAGGAGAAAAAGCGCAATCTGCGTATTAACCCGCCAACAAGGCGCGTTTGAACGAGAGAATATGTTCCTGCGTTGCGGCTTCTGCTGCCATCATATTCTGCATCGACAGCGCGTCGATAATCGCATTATGCTCGGCAATCACTTCCTGCATATGGATCTCCTGTGACAGCGTCGTTGCCCAGAAACGCTGGGCCTGTGCATGGATAACGCTAAGAATATCACTCAGTCGCCCGTTTGCGGCAATGCTGGCCAGCAGATGGTGGAATTCACGATCGAGCATCATCATCGCAATTCTGTCGCGTTGATTGCAGGCATCGGCAATCTTCAGGTTAAGCGCGCGCAAGGTCGCGATATCTGCAGCGGTAACCCGCGGGCAGGCGAGACGAATGCAAAGCGACTCATTGGCCAACCGAACCTCAATTAATTCAAGAGCATCATCAATGGAAAGGGGCGCAACCATCACGCCTTTGCGGGGAATGACCTGCAACAACCCTTCAGCGGCCAGTCGGTGGATTGCCTGGTTAATGGGTGTGCGTCCCATTTCAAGGTCGGCCATCACCTGGGCAGTATTCAGATAATCTCCCGGCTTGTAGCTCAAGGTAATCAGTGCCTGTTTAAAACGCAAATAAGCCAGTTCGTTCAACGAAATAGAGCGCGTTTTTGCAGTCTCTTCTTCATATGTTTCCGTGGCGGCATTATTCACATTTATCTCCTGCGATTTGAACTCATCCACATTCTACACAAAAAGGTGGCACGAAAATCGCCTATTTTAAGCTACAGTGAAATTTCACAGTAATTTTAAAGCGAGGGAAACAGGATGAAACTGCGTTTTACGTTACAGTCACATCAGGAAGAAGCTATTAATGTAGATGTTAATCAACTAGTTATTGCTGGTTGGGCTGGTCGTGACTATCACGCCGTCATGCACCATATCCGTGAGCTGGAAGCGCTGGGGGTGCCCCGACCTGGTGCAGTTCCACTGTTTTATCGTGTCGCGATTAACCAGCTTTCTCAGCATGACACGCTGGAAGTTGTTGGGGAGCACACATCCGGCGAAGCGGAACCGTTCATCTTCACCTACCACGGAGAACTTTACGTATCCCTGGCGTCAGACCATACCGATCGGCAACTGGAAGCCCACAGCGTGGCGCTGTCAAAGCAGGTCTGCGTAAAACCAGTGGCTCAACAGGCATGGCGTATGGCAGAAGTTGCCGAACACTGGGATAGCTTAATGCTGCGCTCCTGGATCCGTGAAAATGATGAGTGGACACTTTATCAGCAGGGATCGCTCGCCAGTTTACGTACGCCGGGCGATCTGCTGGAACGTTATACCGGCGGTCAATCGCTGCCTGCCGATGGGCTGGCGATGAGTTGCGGCACGCTGAGCACAATAGGTGGCATCCGGCCTGCCAGTGAGTTTCGTATGGAACTGATCGATGAAACGTTGGGTCGCACCCTTTCTCACACTTATCGCAGCGTTACGCTGCCGATTGTGGCCTGAGGATTGTGCGATGAAACAGTACAGCTTACGGCAGGTCAGTGAAGCGATCGCGCAGGGCAACGTCAGCGCAGTGGCGTTGGTCGAGGATGCGCTGGCACACATCAATAATGAGCAGGGGGAAGGTCAACGCGTTTTTATTCAGACTTATCAGCAGTCCGCACGCGAGCAGGCGCAGGCTGCGGACCGTCGTTGGGCGCAACAACAGGCGTTCAGCGCCATTGATGGCCTGCCCGTCTCGATAAAAGATCTGTTTGATGTTAAAGGCGAGGCAACCACGGGGGGGTCAGTCGTACTCAGCACTGCCGCGCCGGCGGCGCAGAATGCGGCCATCGTTGACCGCTTGCTTGCCGCAGGGGCGGTCATCATGGGCAAAACCAATATGACCGAATTTGCCTATTCCGGTCTGGGGATCAATCCCCATTACGGTACGCCTGCCAACGCCTTCGATCGTGAAAACAAACGTATCCCCGGCGGTTCCTCATCCGGCGCGGCCGTCGCGATAACCGATGGCATGTGCCTGGGTTCTGTCGGTACTGACACCGGCGGTTCGGTGCGCATCCCGGCGGCGCTTTGTGGGTTGACAGGTTATAAGCCCACGGCGCGCCGGATTTCCTCTGCCGGGCTGCAACCGCTGTCGCCTTCGCTGGACTCGATTGGCGTTATTGCCCATGACGTGAGTAGTTGCCTGCTGCTGGACAGTATTATTGCCGATTCCCCGCTGGTTGTGGAACGCGCTGTACTGGCAAAGGCGCGGTTCGCGATCCCACAAAGCCTGGTGCTGGAAGGAATGGATGAAACCGTGACCCATGCTTTTTACCAGGCGCTGGAGCAGTTGCGAGCGCAGGGGGCTACGCTGGAAACGCTCCCGCTGGAAGAGTTTCTCGAACTGGCTGGCATCAATGCCCGTGGTGGTTTTACCGCACTCGAATCCTGGCAGTGGCACCAGCAGATTATCGCGGCAGGGGCAGGACAGTACGATCCCCGCGTACTGTCGCGCATCCGTCGTGGCGCTGAGCTTACACAAGACGACGGGATCGCACTGGCTGCGTTGCGCACCGACTGGCAGCGCCGCGTTAGCGCCAAACTTGCCTCTTACGACGGCATGCTGATGCCAACGGTCCCGACTATCGCCCCGACCATTGCCGAACTGGACGCGGACGACGCGCGTTACTTCAGCGTCAATGGCACCATGCTGCGCAATTCTTCAGTCATCAACTTCCTTGACGGCTGCGCGTTCTCATTGCCGTGCCAGCCAGAAGGCACGGCACCCGTCGGCCTGATGCTTGCGGCATCAGCGGGAGAAGATGCCCGTCTTGCGGGCTGGGCATTGAGTATTGAACACGCTCTGAAGCGGGCGTAACCACCTTTAACCGGGCACATTGCAGGAGAAGATCCATGAATCGTTCTGTACAAGGGATGCTGTTTGTTGCAACGGATATCAATCACGCTGATGAGGCTGATTTTAATCATTGGTATGACCGCGAACATGTTGAAGAGCGGGTCGCTATTGACGGTTTCCTCAGCGGTACCCGCTATCAATCGCTGGGTAGCGGACGCCAATACCTCGGTCTGTATAAAACCACCTCTCTGGCTGATTTTACCAGCAAAGCCTATCACGCTGCCTTCACCCGCCAGACGGACTGGTCGGTTGCTAACCTGCGTAAAATGGTTAATCCGATGCGCCGCGTCTGCGCGATTGAAGCGAAAGTCGGTTTTGGCAGTGGCAGCCATCTGGCGATTATTTCATTGCCGGACGGCAGCGATGTGGTAGCCGTTCATCGACTGGGTGAAACGCTTTTCGCAGAAGCGGGCTTTATCACCTCTTATCTGCTGGTACCTGATGTTGAACTGAGCACGCCGCTGCCAAAAGAGCCGCGTGAAAACCGCCAGTTGCTGCCGATGATGCTGATCGAGAGCAGCAGCGCAGAGGCCAGCCAGCGCCTCGCCGCGCAGGCGTGCGCGGTGCTGAATACCCGCGCACAGTTCTACGCCATGAGCTGGCAACTGACCAAACAGGAGATCGCACCATGACGCTACTGCAAACCGATAACCCATCACGGGAAACCACCGCAGACGCCAGCGCAACGCCCAATACGGGACAACTCGCGGCGGCCAGCTCGATTGGTACTGCACTCGAATGGTATGACTTCACCGTCTATAACATTATGGCGGCACTCATCTTCAACCACGTCTTTTTCCCGTCGTTCGATCCGCTGGTCGGAACCATTCTGGCGTTTTCCACCTATGCGGTGGGTTATATCTCGCGCCCGATTGGCGGCATGATATTTGGCCACCTCGGGGATGTTCTGGGACGTCGGTTTGTGCTGGTCACCACGTTGGTCATTATGGGCGTGACAACGGCGCTGATGGGGCTGCTGCCTGACTACGCAACGCTGGGGATTTGGAGTCCATTGCTGCTGGTGACGCTACGTTTTATTCAGGGCGTGGCGCTAGGCGGCGAATGGGCCGGTGCGGTACTGCTGTCCATGGAGCACGGCAAGGACCACCAGCGCGGTCGTAATGCTTCTTTTGCTCAGGTGGGACCGTCATGCGGCACGCTGTTGGGTACAGGTTTTATTACCCTGATCACCGTATTCATTTCTGCAGAGCAATTTCAGGCGTGGGGCTGGCGCATTCCCTTTTTGTTAAGTCTGGCACTGGTGTTTTTTGGTCTGTGGCTGAGACGTAGCGTAGGGGAAACGCCCGCTTTTCTCAACATGGAGAAAAACAAACAAACCACGCACACGCCGCTGAAAGAGGTCATTACCCGGCATCCCCGAGCGCTGCTGATTGCGGGCGGTTCACGCATTGGTTCCGATGTGCTCTATGCACTGGTGGTGGTATTTACGCTGACTTACGTCACCACGGTCTTGCATTTGCCACGCCCGCTGGCCTTACTGGCGACCATGGCGGGGGCGTTAGGTAATGCGATAACAGTGCCGATGTTTGGCGCGCTGTCGGATCGCTGGGGCAGGCGTCCGGTCTATATCCTGGGGGCGTTGTTGGGTGTTATATGGGCCTTTGCCTTCTTTATGTTGTTGGACAGCACCCAGCCGTGGCTGATTTGCCTGGCGGTCATTGGGGGACTATTGATTCACGCCATGATGTATGGTCCGCAGGCGGCGTTTGTGACTGAACAGTTTCCTACCCATGTGCGTTATGCTGGCTCCTCACTGGCTTATACCCTCGCAGGGATCATTGGCGGTGGATTTGCGCCGTTAATTATCACCTCGCTCTATAAAGAGGGCAGCACGCTGTGGGTGTCGCTTTATGTCACCCTCGCATTGTTAATCACCTTATTTTCGGTGTGGAAAGCGAAAGAAACTGCACATAAGCCGTTGTAATTACGCCATTATGGTAAACGTAAAAAAGTCTGAATTCACATTCAGGCTTTTTTATTAAGGGCAGTTAAGACGCCATGAGACCGTGCAGGCAAACGGCTCCCGTATTGATCTGGAAAACATAAACGAAGTGGAGAGAACAAAAAAACGCCCAACACATTATTAATATTAATCAGTCTGTGGTTGCAGCTTGTTGTGTATAAATCGTTGCAATGCGCTTTTTTTTGACGATAATGGGCCCGTTTTTGCAAGAAAGTGTTTCAATTCTGTCAGGCCATCAGGGAAGGAAATATGGCGTTTACGCATCAATCCAGTTTAAAAGCGTCGTTGCTTATTGCGCTTGGGGCAGTCTTCCACGTTAGCGCGGCACCCAATAACAACACGATTTTTGACCAGCAGCAGCAACATCAGCAGGCACAGCAGGAGGCACGCGATGCGCAACTGGCGCCAGACGCACCAGGTGTACGCCTTCAGGCAGAAACTGTGCCGGATGCGGATGCGCCATTCCCGGTCGAAACAACCTGTTTCCAGATTGATGCCGTGGCGCTCTCCGGCACGCAAGTTTTTCCTCACTGGGCACCGCTTTCACGCATTGCTAACGGCGGCGTGGGGCACTGTCTTGGCATTAACGGCATTAATCAGTTAATCAGTCGACTACAGAATAATCTTATCGATCACGGCTGGGTGACCAGCCGGGTATTAGCGCCGGAGCAGGACCTGAGGAGTGGAACATTACGCCTGACCATCATTCCGGGGACAGTCCGCTCAATACGTTATACGCCTGATGCGGACAGTCGCGCGTTTATCGCCACCGCAATGCCCGTCAGGGAAGGCAAGCTATTAGATTTACGTGATATTGAACAGGGGCTGGAAAACCTTCAGCGTCTGCCTACCGTTGAAGCCAGCATGGAGCTGGTTCCAGGCAGCCAGCCGGGCGAAAGCGACATTGTGATTTCGCGTAAGCAATCACGCCTCTGGCATGTCAGTAGCTGGGTGGATGATTCCGGAACGGAAAGCACCGGACGTTATCAGGGTGGGGTGATGCTGGCGCTGGATAATCCGTTAGCGCTCAGCGACCTGTTTTATGTCTCTGCGGGACATGACCTCGGTTTTCAGGGCAAAAAACAAAGTACCAACCTTAACGCACACTACTCACTGCCGTTGGGCTACTTCCAGTTCGATATCACCGGCGGGAAATCTGATTACGTACA
Source organism: [Pantoea] beijingensis (assembly GCF_022647505.1). Classification (NCBI taxonomy): domain Bacteria; kingdom Pseudomonadati; phylum Pseudomonadota; class Gammaproteobacteria; order Enterobacterales; family Erwiniaceae; genus Erwinia; species [Pantoea] beijingensis. Next base: position 2,312,487 of record NZ_CP071409.1, on the reverse strand, counting down.
GACCATTGCCGGACTCAACGGCGATATCCACTATTCAGGTCAAAGCAAAAATGTGAATGCCGGGCTGAGCCGGGTGGTGCAACGCGGGAGCAACAGCAAAACCACCTTGCGTTATGGCGTGCTGTATCGCGAAACGCGCAACTATATCAACGACACCGAGCTGGACATGCAGCGTCGTCGAACCAGTGCCTGGCAACTGGGACTCAATCATCGTCATTATCTGGGCGCAGCGACGCTGGATGCAGGCGTTACTTACCAGCATGGTACGCGCTGGTTTGGTGCGATGCCTGCGTATGAAGAGGCTAATCCCGGTGATGACTATGCCACGGCGCTGGGCAAAACCCTTAACTGGAGCGCGTCGTTAAATCTGCCCTTTGCGTTGGCAGACCAGCGATTCCGTTACCAGCTTAGCTGGCTACGCCAAACCAGCAATACACCGCTGACGCCGCAGGATCAGATCTCTATCGGTAACCGCTGGACGGTTCGTGGATTTGACGGCGAGCGTTCGCTAAGCGGCAGCCACGGTTGGTACGTGCAGAATACGCTCGCCTGGCAAACACCGCTGCCTGAGCAGGAGCTCTATGCGGGTGCAGATTATGGTGAGGTCGGGGGGCGTGCGGACGGTTATTCGTTGCTGGGGCGCCATCTGGCGGGCGCTGTCACCGGGCTGCGCGGCAACATTAGCGCGGTGGGCATGGGTTATGACATGTTTGCAGGCATTCCACTTTCTAAACCAAGCGGTTTTCGCACCGATCCGGTGACGCTGGGTTTCAGTATTAACTGGCAGTATTAAGTTCAGATTTTGTCGTTTGTCGCAGAATGACAGGGAGTCACAGTAATGAATAAGTTGTGCTATCGAATTGTATTTAACCGTGCTCGCCAGATGTTAATGGTGGTATCGGAATTGGCTAAGGCGCACGGCGGAGAGTCAACGCGTGGCCCAGGCGTTGCGCCACTGGCCTGCGTTAAACTCTCAGCGTTAACCTTTTCGTTATGGCTGGCAAGCGGGCTGATCGCACAGGATGCGCTGGCTGCGGGTATCGTGGCGGATGGCAACGCGCCAGGTCGTCAGCAGCCGACCGTGATTAACACCTCAAACGGCCTGCCGCAGGTCAATATCCAGGCACCGAATAAAAACGGTTTGTCGCACAATCGCTATAGCCAGTTCGACGTCGGTGAACGTGGAGCAATCCTCAATAACAGCCGGGGCAATAGCAAAACGCAACTGGCGGGGATGGTCGCGGGTAACCCCTGGCTGGCCGGTGGCGAAGCAAAAGTGATTCTCAATGAAGTTAACAGCCGCAACCCCAGCCAGCTGAAAGGTTTTGTCGAAGTGGCCGGCGGTCGGGCGGATGTGATTATCGCTAACCCAGCGGGGATTACCTGTAGCGGCTGTGGTTTTATCAACGCTAACACCTCCACGCTGGCCGCCGGTAAAACGCTGATTGAAAATGGTCGCATCAAGGGATACGACGTTAACAACGGTCGTATCCGCATTGAAGGCAAAGGGCTGAACGACAGCCAGAGTAATTACACCCGACTGATTGCCCGTTCGGTCAATATTAATGCCCGCCTGCAGGCAAAAAATTTACAGCTCACCACCGGACGTAATCAGACCGATGCGGAAGGTAACGTGGTGAAAGCCAGCGCGGATAACGCGGTAGACAAACCTGAGTTTGCGCTTGATGTAGCCGCATTAGGCGGCATGTACGCCAACAAAATCACCCTGGTGGGCACCGAGCGCGGCGTTGGTGTGCACAACGCGGGTGAAATCGGTGCGGCGGCCGGTGAACTGGCGCTGAGTGCAGACGGCAGGCTGACCAATACCGGATTGATGAAATCGACCCAGGCTGTGCGGCTAAACGCCAGTGATATCGACAATGGCGGCAGTATCACCTCCGACAGCCGCATACAGCTCAACGCGCGTAATCAGATTACGCAACGCGGTACCGCTCTGGCGGCGGGCGATGTGCAGATTACCGCCGCATCAATCTCCGCCCGGCAGGGCAGCGTCACGGCAGCCGGTGTAGATGCGCAAGGGAAACTGACGCGAGCGGGAACGATGACGCTCAGTGCCGATGGTAAACTGGACGCTCAGGGAAAACTGCTGGCGGGTCATCAACTGGCGGCCAGCGGGCAGTCCTTGGATCTGCACACCGCGCAAGTAAAGGCACAAACCATCGCCTTAACCGCCGAACGCGGTGATATCGACACACGTAACGCGACGCTGGTTGCGGATAACGCGCTGATCGCCCGCACCCGCGGCCTGTTACAGAATGACGGCGGACATCTCAGTGCGGACAAGCTTCAGCTGGATGTCAAACGCCTCAGCAACCGTAAGGGAGCACTGGCACAAACCGGGCGTACGGCTTTAACGCTTAAATCGCAGCAAATCGATAACGATGCTGGCTCGATCACGGCGGCGAACGGCCTGTCACTCACTGCTGATTCCCTCAATAACCGACAGGGACAAATCGGCAGTTTTGACGGTGGGTTAACCCTTGATGCCGGACAAATTGATAACCAGCAGGGGCGCCTGATCGCCCAGAAAAACGGTGGGCTTAACGTCACCAGCAGCAATTTTTCCGGTGACCATGGCGCTATCATTAGCGAAGGCGCACTCACGCTGCGCGGCGATCGTTTATCGCTAAATAATGCCTGGAGCGAAGGGCAGCAGGTCACGCTACGCGGTGGCAGCCTGACGCATCGCGGCGGCACCATACTGCAGCGCGGTGGAACAACCGCCGATCTGACATTCAGCGGTGATATTGATAACGCGAATGGACAGATTGTCAGCCAGGGTGGCCTGAATATCAACAGCGGCGCGTTCAATAATCAGCACGGCACGCTCAGCGGCGCAGGCGCACTCAGCCTGAACCAGCGAGGAACCCTGACTAACCAGCAGGGGAAAATTGACGCTTCGGTCATCACCTTTAATGGCCAGGCGCTGAACAACACGGCAGGCCTGATCCAGGCAAAACATAACATCACGCTGGACACGCAGGGCCAGCAACTGAATAACACACAAACGCTTGGCGATGCGGCTGGTATTCGCGCAGGCGGTACGCTGACGCTGCGTGCGGGTGAGGTGAACAACCAGTCCGGTCTGATTGCGGCGGATATCCTCACGGGCGAAGGTCACCGCTGGGACAATCGTCATGGCGAAACCAGTGCTAATCAGGCGCTGACACTTAGCGGCACCGGGTTGGACAACCGCGAAGGGTTGATCAGCAGCCGCAAAGGGCCACTCAGCCTGACGGCACGCGAGGCGATCGATAATCAGGGCGGCACTGTTCAAAGCGGCAGCAATATTACGGTTAAAAGCGCGTCGCTGGATAACCGCTCCGGTACGCTGCTGGCAGGCGGTGGCGACATGGCTATCGCGCTGGCGCGCGGCCTGGACAACCAAAATGGTCGCATCTTCGGGAAACAGGGGATCGTACTGAATGCTGCACAACTGAATAACCAGCAGGGGCGTTTCAGTACCTCGCTCGGCATACTCAAGCTATTCATTTCCGGGGCGGCAGACAACCAGCATGGCGTACTGGAAAGCGCCCGTGCGCTACTTCTGAGTGCCGCCAGCCTGAACAACGACAGCGGTGTGATTCAGTCGGCGGGTGACGAGGCCAGCCTGACGCTGAACGGCGAACTGACGAACACCGATGGCCGGATTGCGGCACAGCGGGCGCTGGCCATCGACACGCATGGCCTCAATAACCAGCGCGGAAAAATCGTCGGCGATGAAGTGACGCTGAAAAGCGGTGAACTGAATAACACCCGCGGCCTGATACAGGCGACGCACAACCTTCACCTGACCACCGGTAGCCAGCGGCTGATTAACACCGATACCCGCAGCAACACCACCGGTATTCGCGCGGGCGGCACCCTGACGCTGGACAGCGGAGAGGTAGATAACCACGAAGGCCTGCTGGCGGCAGGCCAGCTTGATGGCCGCGCCAGCCGCTGGAATAACCAACGCGGTGAAATTAACGCACTGGGCGATATCGCACTCAACGGGAACCAATTGACCAACCAGCAGGGACAATTACAGGCGGGTGGCTCGCTGCGGGTGGATATGCAACAGGGAACGCTGGATAACCAGAACGGCCTGATGCTGGCTAACCACACGCTGACGCTGTTAAGCGGACTGCTAAGCAACAAGGGCGGAACCCTGCAGGGAAATGGTGCCCTTTCGTTGTATAGCGGACAGCTTGATAATCAGAGTGGCAAGCTGCTTTCCGGCGGCGATCTCACGCTTAGCGCCAGCACAGTAAACAATCAGCAGGGCAAAATATTTGCCTGGAAAAACGGTGAGCTTAACGTCACTGCCGCTATCAACAACGCTCAGGGCTTTATTAAAGCCAACGAGACGCTGCGTCTCAGTGCTGACAGCCTTGATAACCAGCAAACCCGCACCAGCGGGAAAGGCATCGAAGCAAACAACCTGCAGCTTGCTGCACGGACAGTGAACAATCAGCAGGGGGCACTCCGCGCCGCCAGCCGTCTGGCTGCGGATATCAAGGCGGTGCTGGATAACCGTCAGGGCGTGATCTCTTCGCAGCAGCAACTGGATATTAATGCCGGAGGCGCAGGCACGCTGGTGGTAAAAAACCAGGATGGCGAGCTGGTGGCGCAGAAAAGCCTCAACGCACAGATCAATCAACTCGACGGTGTAGGTCGTATCACCGCTCAGCAGACGCTGAGCCTGACCACGCTGATGCATTTGTTGCAGGATGGTACGCTTGCCAGTAACGGCGATCTAACCCTCAATGCGCGCGGTGGCCTGACCAACGGCGGTCTTCTGACGGCGCTGCGCGCGCTGGCGATTAGTGCGCCAGAATTGAATAACCGCAACGACGGTGAAATCAATGGCCAGTCGGTGAACATTCAGGCCGGTCAGTTAACCAATACCGGACTGATTGATGGCGCAACCAGCCGTCTGGTTGCGGATAGGCTACATAACAGCGGCAGCGGGCGCATCTATGCGGATAACCTGCTGATCGATGCCCGCCGACTTATCAACGATAAAGACCCGCAGCAAAATAAATCGGCCACGATCGCCGGCCGTCAGCGGCTGGTCATCGCCACGGACCATTTAACCAACAGCGATCACGCGCTGATATACAGCGACGGCGATATGGCGATCGGCGGAAAGCTGGCACAGGATGGCACGGTTTCAGGCCTGGCTAAAAAAGTGGAAAACCTCAGCGCGGATATCGAAGCGATTGGCGCTTTGCATCTCGCTGCGCAGCAGATTGACAACCGTGATATTCACCTGTTGCTCAGTGACGAACCGGTGCTGGTTTCAATTTCTGATGAAGTCGAGGAATTCCAGTTCTGCCAGGGAGATGGTGACGGCGCCTGCTTTGGCGGCGATGGCAAACGTTACAAGCTTGGTCCGTGGGAAGGGCGTTATCGTTATGCGATTGATGACAATGGCAAACGCATCGAGGGCGTGTTCCTGCAGAAAGAAGCAGGCAACGGCAGCAGACTGCGCTTTTTTATCCCTGGCGGGGTGACTAAGCACTTTTATGAATACCGCTACCAGACCAAAACCTGGCAAACCCAGGTCGTGCATAAAGATCCGTCTACGCTGCGCAGCGGCAAAAATATGACGATTGAAGGCGGGACGCTGACCAACCAGGACAGCCGCATCATCGCAGGTGGCGATCTCGTCGCCCGGACGGCCCAGTTGAACAATAAAGAGACCCAGGGTATTCAGCGCATCGAAGAACAAGGCCAGGCCATTTCCCACTATAAAGGGGGCAGTAACTGGCATACCCGACAGACAACGCATGACTACGATGGCAAACACAGTGAAAGCGCATTAGCACTGCATCTGATGAGTGTGGAAACCCAGGCTGGGCAGGGTGCGGGGCAGGATATTGACGACCAGCATAACCAGGGAACGACGATCGACGCAGACGGGGTACAGAAGGAAAACGCCGCCGCTGGCCAGGCTAACGGGAGCGGGATGGTTGATGTCAGCCTTGATGGCCCGAACGATGCGGGCGAGTTGGCACCGGCACAGCCGGGCGGCATCATCGAGATTCCAATTTCGAAAGATGGCAAATCGGACGATTTAGTGGCGCGCGTCGTGCCACCGAATACCACCCTGCCGGACAACAGCCTGTTTGAACTGCATCCGGGTAAAGGCAATGGCTACCTGGTTGAGACTGACAGTCGTTATACCAACGGCAAAAAATGGCTCAGTAGCCAGGATGTCTGGGGCGACAGCTTGCATAAACGCCTGGGCGATGGTTTTTACGAACAGCGTCTGGTGCGCGATCAGCTTACTCAGGCGACCGGGCAGCGTTTTCTGCCAGGCATGAGTGATGATAATGAACAATATAAATGGCTGCTGAATAACGGAAAGTCGTTTGCCGAGAAATACCAGCTGCAGCCGGGTGTGGCACTGAGTCCGGAGCAGATCGCCCTGTTGACCAACGACATGGTGTGGATGGTGAATAAAACCGTGACCCTGCCGGATGGCCGTACCGAAGTGGTGAGCGTGCCGCAGCTGTATGTCCGGGTGAAACCGGGTGATGCGACGGGCAATGGCGCACTGCTGGCGGGCAACCGGGTGCTGATAGACAACAGCGGCGACGTCACCAACAGCGGCAGCATTCAGGGCCGGGAACTGACGCAAATCAGCGCCAGCAACCTGAGCAACGAAGGCTTTATTCAGGGCAAAAAACTGACGGTCTTAGCGGATAACGATATCACTAACACCGGCGGCCAACTGCTGGCGGGCGATAGCCTTCAGCTTGCGGCCGGACATAACATCATCAGCGAGACGCTGGGCGGCAGCAAGGGAAGCGAAGCCTGGCTGGAACGTGGCGCCGGTATTTATGTTGAAAATGACCGCGGCCAGCTAACGCTGCAGGCAGGTAACGACATCCGCCTGACCGCCAGCGAACTGGTTAACCGGGGCAAAGAGAGTAACACCCGGCTGACGGCGGGCCGGGACCTGACGCTGGACACGCGTCAGCTCAGCCACGGCACCGACTACACTCGCGACGACAAACACTACGACCGCTCGCTGCAGACTGCAGAAGCGGGCAGCCGCATTGACGCGGGGGGCAACCTGCAGCTTGCTGCGGGGCGCGATATCAACGCCCGCGCGGCGGATATCAACGCGCAGGATGCGTTAACCGCGCAGGCGGGGCGCGATATCAACCTGACCAGCGGCGAATCGACGCTGGACCACGAAGGGCGCAGCAAGTGGACCAACAAAGGGTTTATGTCGAAGACCACGCACGAGTTTTACGGCAAAACCACCTCCAGCGAGGCGCAGAGCACCACCGTAAGCGGCGACAGCGTGCGGATGAGCGCGGGTCATGACCTGACGGTGCAGGGCAGCAACGTGGTGGGCACGAAGGACGTGGCGCTGGCGGCGGGCAATAACCTGACGTTAACCACCGCCGACGAGTCGCAGCACGACACGCAGATATCGCAGAAGAAGAAATCGGGCCTGATGAGTACCGGCGGCCTGGGCTTTACGGTCGGGTCGGCCAGTCAGAAGCAGAGCACCGACAGCGACAGCAACGTGAAGAAAGGCAGCACGGTGGGCAGCAGTGCGGGCAGCGTCAGCCTGACGGCCGGCAATACGGCAACCCTGCACGGCAGCGACGTGGTGGCGGGCAAAGACCTGAGTATCACCGGACGCGAGGTGCAGATAACGGCGGCGCAGAACAGCCACACGGAGCTGACAAAGACCGAAGAAAAATCCAGCGGCTTCACGCTGGCGCTTTCGGGTACGGCGGGCAGCGCGCTGAACACGGCAACGCAGCAGGCGAAATCGGCACGCAGTGAGGATGACGGACGGCTGGCGGCGCTGAAGGGCACCCAGGCGGTGCTGAACGGCGTGAGCGCGGCGCAGGCGGTTGACAAGGATCGGGTCATGGGTAACGATCCGGAGAATGACAACACGGTGGGCGTGAGCCTGAGCTACGGCAGCCAGTCGTCGAAATCGGAACGTAAGGTTGAGCAGCAGACTTCGGCGGGTAGCACGCTGAACGCCGGACGTGACCTGAGTATTCGTGCGACGGGCGGGGATATTGCGGTGGAGGGCAGTCAGCTGAAGGCGGGTCGTGACACGACGCTTGATGCCGCGCGGGATATCCTGCTGTCGTCATCGGCGAACAGCGAAACGGTGAGCGGCAGCAACAGCAGCCACGGCGGTAGCGTGGGCGTGGGGATAGGCGTGGGCTCGGGCGGTTTTGGCCTCAGCGTGTCGGCGAGCGTGAACGCCGGCAAGGGGAAAGAGAACGGCAGCACGGTGACGCACAGCGAAACGACGGTGGAGAGCGGTAACCGGGTGACGCTGAAGAGCGGACGTGACGCGACGCTGACGGGCGCGCAGGTCAGCGGCGAGCAGATAGTGGCGGAGGTGGGTCGCAACCTGACGCTGACGTCGGAGCAGGACAGCGACCGTTATGATTCAAAGCAGCAGAACGCGAGCGCGGGAGGCAGCTTTACCTTTGGTTCGATGACGGGGTCGGGCAGCGTGAACCTGAGCCGTGACAAAATGCACAGCAACGTTGACTCGGTGCAGGAGCAGACGGGGCTGTTTGCGGGTAAAGGCGGTTACGATATCCGCGTGGGTGAACACACGCAGCTGAACGGGGCGGTGATAGCCTCGACGGCGGACGGCGGTAAAAACGTGCTGGACACGGGCACGCTGGGGTGGCGTGATATCGACAACCGTGCGGACTATAAAGTTGAGCACCAGAGCGTGGGCGTGAGCTCGGGCGGCGGCATTGGCGGGAATTTTGCGGGCAACATGGCAAATGGTCTGCTGGCGGGGATGAATAGCGAAGGGCATGCGGGCTCGACGACGCACGCGGCGGTAAGCGAAGGGACGATACGGGTTCGTGACGGCGGGAAACAGCAGCAGGACGTGGCGGACCTCAGCCGCGATACTGAGCATGCGGCGAACGGCCTGAGCCCGATATTTGACAAGGAGAAGGAGCAGAAGCGTTTAAGGGAAGCGCAGCTTATCGGTGAGATAGGGAATCAGGCTGCGGATATTGCGCGGACGAAGGGCGAGATTGCGAAGCTGAAGGCGGGCAGGGAAGCGCTGGCGAAAAAGGGTATACACGAACCGGAGAGAAAAGCCGGGGAGACGGATAAGGATTACCGGGGCCGCTGGAAGGATTATAACAATGCGGTTGCCGCGACGGACGCCTACAAAGAAGCGGACCGGAAATGGGGAACCGGTGGTGGTATCCAGCAGGGTATCCAGGCGGCGACGGCGGCGGTGCAGGGTCTTGCGGGGGGGAATCTGGCGCAGGCCATCAGCGGCGCGGCGAATCCCTACATAGCGGAGCAAATCCATAAGCTGACGGGAGGTAACCTGGCGGCGCAGGCGATGGCACATGCGGTGGTGGGTGCGGTGGTCTCGCATGCTTCAGGTAACAGCGCCCTGGCCGGAGCCGCAGGCGCGGTAAGTGGCGAACTGATGGCGCAACTGGTGATGAAGGAGCTGTATCCGGGCAAGAAAGTGAGCGAGCTGACGGAAGAACAGCGTCAGACCATCAGCGCGCTGGGCACGCTGGCGGCGGGACTTGCAGGAGGTCTGGCAGGGGACAGTACGGCGGATGCAGTTGCGGGTGCGCAGACCGGGAAGAATGCGGCGGAGAATAATGCGCTGAGTGCCAGCCAGGCGCTGAGTTTTGATAAAGAGCTGTCCGATTGCCGGAAATCCGGAGGTGACTGCCGGGCGGTGATTGATAAGTGGAAGCAGATTAGCGATAAGCAAAGCGCAGAAACCGATCAGAAGCTGAAAGACGATCCGGTTGGAGCACAGGTCTGGGATAAAGAAGTTGCCCAGGGTGGTTCGGACATGGCTAATCGTCCGGGCTGGCTGGGTAATCTTCCCGGTGTCGATGTGATGACCAGCGACGAAGCCAAAGCCTATGTTCAGCAGTGGAACGGTCAGGATTTGGCAAATATTGATGTTAACAGTCCTGGCTGGACGAAGTTTGCAGCGTTTGCGTCCGATCCGGAAAACCAGGCTATGGTAGGATCACTCGGATTGCTGGCTAAAGAGCTGGGTGCTGCGGCCATCTCGTTCATGGGGCGGAATACAGCAACGGCTACCGTCAGCGCTGCAGAAGTCGGTATTAAATGGGGTCAGGGTAATATGAAGCAGGGAATGCCGTGGGAGGATTATGTCGGCAAATCATTGTCTGCTGATGCCCGATTGCCGCAGAACTTTAAAACCTTTGATTACTATGACGGTGCGACCAAAACAGCGGTAAGTGCCAAATCGATGGACACGCAGACAATGGCGAAGCTGGGTAATCCCAATCAGGTTTACAGTTCGATTAAGGGCAATATTAACGCGGCTGCGAAATTTGAACGGTCTGAATTATCAGGGCAAGTACTTAATTCTTCTATGATTGCTAACAGAGAAATCCAATTAGCTGTTCCGGCTAATACAACTAAAGCCCAGTGGGTGGAAATAAACAGGGCTATTGAGTATGGTAAATCTCAGGGCGTAAAAGTGACAGTAACGCAGGTGAAATGATGGACTTTAATAAAGATCAGGATTATTGGGCTAGCTGCTACTGTACCAATGAATTTTTGCTCATTGAAACTCAGTCTGGATTAGGACGAACGGGGAGAGATCCTATTTTTCCATCTCGTTTATTACCTCTTTCTGCTGAGAATGAACTTGTTGGTGAACAAATTTTACAGGCATTATCTGATAGTCGTACATTGAACATTCTGGAGGAGCGTGTAGCCTTTTTTGACCTCGAAAAAGGCAAAGAACAATACGTTGCTTGGGTCGCAATGCTGATGGAAAAATATGGCTATAAATCTAAAAAAACACTGTTCAAAGATATGAAAAACTGTGGCATTCACTGTGTGAATGGTGTCATCACTATCTCTCCTACACGCCATGAAAAACTGGAAGGATGGGGAAGGGAAAAAGGTGATGGTATTGAAGATGTTATTCTATCAACAGACAGTTCCCCGTCTGAAATTGGTGCGGGACTACGGTTGGCACTCAGTCGTTGTAAAGGTTAAGTAATATCATAGAAATCCCAGCCCCTGCGGCTGGGATTTTTGTTTATAGTCCAGTCAGTTACCGCTCTGCCTCTGTGGCTTACTGATGACCTCAATCAAATCCGTGACCTGGCGCTGCTTGCGGGCGGAGAGCTTACTGACCTTCTTCAGGGCCTGCATCAGTGCCGGCTCTGGCTCCTGCGCGGTGAGCACCAGGCAGCCCGGCATCACCCGCACCTTAAGCGGCGTTCCCGTCTCAAATCCCGCCTCATCCAGCCAGCCGCCCTTCAGCGTGATGGAGGTGGCCTTGTTGTGCGTCTTCCAGTCGCGGATATAACCCACGGTATAGCGGCGAGTTTTTAACTCCGGGGCTTCAGTTGTAACAGCGGCGACAGCGTGCGGGTCATGATCTGACGGTGCAGGGCAGCAACGTGGTGGAGCACGGTGACGCACAGCGAAACGACGGTGGAGAGCGGTAACCGGGTGACGCTGAAGAGCGGACGTGACGCGACGCTGACGGGCGCGCAGGTCAGCGGCGAGCAGATAGTGGCGGAGGTGGGTCGCAACCTGACGCTGACGTCGGAGCAGGACAGCGACCGTTATGATTCAAAGCAGCAGAACGCGAGCGCGGGAGGCAGCTTTACCTTTGGTTCGATGACGGGGTCGGGCAGTGTGAACCTGAGCCGTGACAAAATGCACAGCAACTTTGACTCGGTGCAGGAGCAGACGGGGCTGTTTGCGGGTAAAGGCGGTTACGATATCCGCGTGGGAGAGCACACGCAGCTGAACGGGGCGGTGATAGCCTCGACGGCGGACGGCGGTAAAAACGTGCTGGACACGGGCACGCTGGGGTGGCGTGATATCGACAACCGTGCGGACTATAAAGTTGAGCACCAGAGCGTGGGCGTGAGCTCGGGCGGCGGCATTGGCGGGAATTTTGCGGGCAACATGGCAAATGGTCTGCTGGCGGGGATGAATAGCGAAGGGCATGCGGACTCGACGACGCACGCGGCGGTAAGCGAAGGGACGATACGGGTTCGTGACGGCGAGAAACAGCAGCAGGACGTGGCGGACCTCAGCCGCGATACTGAGCATGCGGCGAACGGCCTGAGCCCGATATTTGACAAGGAGAAGGAGCAGAAGCGTTTAAGGGAAGCGCAGCTTATCGGTGAGATAGGGGATCAGGCTGCGGATATTGCGCGGACGAAGGGCGAGATTGCGAAGCTGAAGGCGGGCAGGGAAGCGCTGGCGAAAAAGGGTATACACGAACCGGAGAGAAAAGCCGGGGAGACGGATAAGGATTACCGGGGCCGCTGGAAGGATTATAACAATGCGGTTGCCGCGACGGACGCCTACAGGGAAGCGGACCGGAAATGGGGCACCGGTGGTGGTATTCAGCAGGGTATCCAGGCGGCGACGGCGGTGGTTCAGGGTCTTGCGGGGGGGAATCTGGCGCAGGCCATCAGCGGCGCGGCGAATCCCTACATAGCGGAGCAAATCCATAAGCTGACGGGAGGTAACCTGGCGGCGCAGGCGATGGCACATGCGGTGGTGGGTGCGGTGGTCTCGCATGCATCAGGCAACAGCGCCCTGGCCGGAGCCGCAGGCGCGGTAAGTGGCGAACTGATGGCGCAACTGGTGATGAAGGAGCTGTATCCGGGCAAGAAAGTGAGCGAGCTGACGGAAGAACAGCGTCAGACCATCAGCGCGCTGGGCACGCTGGCGGCGGGACTTGCAGGCGGTCTGGCAGGCGACAGCACGGCGGATGCGGTTGCGGGTGCGCAGACCGGGAAGAATGCGGTTGAGAATAACTATCTGCACGTGTCGGAGAAGACTGAACTTGAGATAGCGAAACAGGTACTCAAAAACAGTAAAGACCCAGCAGAGCGTGATAAAGCGCAGCAGAAGTATGATGCACTGCTTGAGAAAGATATCAGCAGTGACAAGGCAGTTATAGCAGCGTGCGGCAATGGGCAGGCTGCCAGTGCGGCCTGTGCCGGTGAACGACTGAAAGTTATTGAAGCAAAAGAAGGATATGAAAGCTTTGGTAACTACAACTCAAAAGCCAGCCAGATGTATTCCGATGCTTACGGGCAAATAGTGAACCTGCTGAATATCACCAGTGCAGATGCGCAAAATCAGCAGCAGGTGAAGGATGCGCTGACGCAATACGCGATGGATGTGCTTGGAGTAGATCGCCAGACTGCTCAGGGTTATGCAGAAACCAAGCAAGGAATGGATATTATTGTTGCTTCGGTGACGCCAGTGTTAGGCTCGGCGGCTGCAAAACAGCTTAGTAAAGTTGTTGATGCCAATCTTAAGGTTGTGGCGAAAGGTAATGTTGATGGTAATAAGTTTACTGATACGAATCAGACGGTAAGACCACCTCAGTTAGCTGACTTTAACAAACCAACTCTGATTAACGATGTTGTACAGGCCAAGATAGACAAGCGACCAGATAGAAATCTACCTAATGGAAATATGGGAACTGCTCATGCGGAAGTGGGCGTAATTCAACAAGCCTATGAAAAGGGAATGACTCAGGGACGCGAAATGGCAATGAGCGTAGCAGGTAAAGAAGTCTGCAACTATTGCTTGAGTGATGTAAGAGTTATGGCAGAAAAAGCAGGGCTTAAATCACTGACAATTTATGAAGAATCAACAGGTAATGTTCTATTCTGGCAGCAGGGTATGAAAAAAATAGAAAATAGAGGGCCTGCAAAATGACAGTAAAATACGAGCTTTCTCGCTTATGTTCTGGTGAGAAATATGTCAGAAATGAATTTCCTCTGTGGTCTGATGTATTGAATTTTTTAAATGCCTTGAGGAATAGCAGCGGTAGTGTAAATATCAGGATTACTAATGCTCCAGATGTCGGACCAGAAAGACTGAGTGTTGAGGCCGAGAATGGTTTTTACCTTGTTACTTTGTTGGAATATGATGAATCTGGAAGTGATGTAAGATCCATATGGGATAATACGTTATCATCAGAAGATAATATCATTATCCTCGGTAATTACTGGCCTGCTCGTCAGCTAACAAAAGACTTTGATCTTGTTGTCAGGATCTTTAAAGAATTTTTCGATACTGGCAATGTATCAACGGAACTGTTGAATTAATGCACGAATCCCGACCATCGAGCCGGGATTTTACTTTATCTACCAGTTGGTTACCGTGTTATCTCTGCGGTTTACTGATCACCTCGATCAGCTCAGTGACCTGCCGTTGCTTACGGGCGGGGAACTTACACACCCTGCGCAACGTCTGCATAATCTCCGGTTCAGGCGGCAGAGGTGGCGGTAGTTCCTGAGTTGTCAGTATCAGGCAACCGGGCATCACACGCACCTTGAGTGGCGTCTCGCTCTCAAATCCCGCCTCATCCAGCCAGCCGCCCTTCAGCGTGATAGACGTTGCCTTGCTGTGCGTCTTCCAGTCACGGTATAGCGACGGGTTTTTAGCGCCGGGGCTTCAGTTGTAACAGCGTTCGAATGAGCGCGGGTCATGACCTGACGGTGCAGGGCAGCAACGTGGTGGGCACGCTGGGGTGGCGTGATATCGACAACCGTGCGGACTATAAAGTTGAGCACCAGAGCGTGGGCGTGAGCTCGGGCGGCGGCATTGGCGGGAATTTTGCGGGCAACATGGCAAATGGTCTGCTGGCGGGGATGAATAGCGAAGGGCATGCGGACTCGACGACGCACGCGGCGGTAAGCGAAGGGACGATACGGGTTCGTGACGGCGAGAAACAGCAGCAGGACGTGGCGGACCTCAGCCGCGATACTGAGCATGCGGCGAACGGCCTGAGCCCGATATTTGACAAGGAGAAGGAGCAGAAGCGTTTAAGGGAAGCGCAGCTTATCGGTGAGATAGGGGATCAGGCTGCGGATATTGCGCGTACGCAGGGTGAGCTTGCGGCGCTGAAGGCGGCGAAGGCATCACGGGATGCGCCGAAAGAGCCGGATGCCGGGGCACCGAAAAAAGAGTGGGACGCATATAATGCCGGGCTGAGGGGATCGAAGGCCTATCAGGACACCATGAAGGCTTACGGGACGGGCAGCACGCTGCAGCGGAGTATTCAGGCGGCGACGGCGGCGGTGCAGGGTCTTGCGGGGGGTGACCTTTCGAAAGCGATAGCGGGAGGCAGCGCGCCTTTTATTGCGAACGTTATCGGCAGTAGCGGGCTGGATGATAAAGGTAAGATACTGGCGCACGCGGCGGTAAATGCGGCACTGTCGGTGGCACAGGGAAATAACGCGCTGGTTGGTGCTTCCGGAGCGGCGACGGCAGAGCTTGTCGGAATGATAGCCGTCAACGCCTACGGTAAACCGGTAAGCGAACTGAGTGAAACGGAGAAACAGACGGTCAGCGCGCTGGCAACGCTTGCGGCGGGACTTGCTGGCGGCCTGACAGGCGGCAGTTCGGCGGACGCCGTGGCGGGTGCGCAGGCAGTGAAGAATGCGGTGGAGAATAACTATCTGAGCAGTACGGAGAAGAGCCGCCAGACGGAGCTGAACCACAAACAGAGCCTGACACCGAAGGAACAGCAGGAGAGGGATGCACTTAACCGTAAGGATGTGGAAACCAGTAAAACCCTGGTCGATGCCTGTATGAGTGGAAGTGCTTCGGCCTGTACAGCAGCCCGGAAGGATGCGCTGGAGAAGCAGGACACCTACCAGAGCCTGGGTTATCAGAATCAGAAGGAAGCACAGGCGGGTTATCAGCAGATACAGCAACTACTTAACGGCACCAGCCCGGAAGCGAAACAGACGCAGGAACTGTTTAACGGCATGGTGGCTGCATACATGCGCACGGGTATGCGTGAAGAGTCTGCGAAATCGGCAGTAGGCTATCAACTGGGTGCGATGTATATCGCTGGCGGGATAGCAGGTATTGGTTCAGGAAAGGCTGTCGAAGGTTCGTTAGCTGGTAAAAATTCCACAGTGAAAGAAAATGCAGGAATAAGACCTACAGTAACAGCAGAACTAGAAGTAAATGGTCAAAAATTTAAAGATACAAATCAAACTGCAAGACTAGCAGAGCAGGCAAATAAAGATCAACCTACATTAATATCAGACAGAGTAACATCTAAAGAGCAAAGCTTGGTGGAGAAGGGAAAAACAAATAACTTACCTTTACCAAACAGTAATATGGCTAATGCTAATGCTGAAATAGGTGCTATACAGCAGGCTTATAATGCAGGTAAGACTCAAGATGCTAACCTGACGATTAATGTAGCAGGTAAAGACGTTTGTAGTTATTGCAGAGGTTATATAGCTGCTGCTCAAGCTTCCGGTGCGAAATCGGTCACGATAAATGCTGTTGATGATAAAACAGGATTACCTAAAACGTACATCTGGGAGCCAGTCATGAAATCCATAAGGGAAATCAATAAATAATGATAAATTTTGAGCTGGGCGGGCATTATTTAGACTATGGTAAGCGTGTGCAACTACCTTTAATAGCGCAACCATCAATAGTTCAAATAATGAGTTATTTAGATATATTGAAGAGCCATGATGGGATATTAGTTCTTGATAATGATCAAGAAGATAACCATATGCCTTACAATATGACACTATATTCTGATAGTGGAATTTTCATGATATTACTTGCAACAAGCATGGATGATGGCGATATAGATGTCAGAACATTTTGTAATAAATCTAGTTCCAAAGATTTTATACTAATACATGGTGAACCATATTCAGAAGCATCAACAGTTAAAGAATTTTCTTCGGTTATAGAAGCATTTAAAGAATTTTATAAAACTGGTGATGTTAGTAGGGAATTATTAGATTGATTTCTTAAATCCCAGCCTTACGGCTGGGATTTACTTTATCTGCCAGCGAGTTACCACTTTATCTCTGC
Source organism: [Pantoea] beijingensis (assembly GCF_022647505.1). Lineage (NCBI taxonomy): Bacteria > Pseudomonadati > Pseudomonadota > Gammaproteobacteria > Enterobacterales > Erwiniaceae > Erwinia > [Pantoea] beijingensis. Next base: position 2,295,603 of record NZ_CP071409.1, on the reverse strand, counting down.
GGCTTACTGATCACCTCGATCAGATCTGTGACCTGGCGCTGCTTACGGGCGGAGAGCTTACAGACCTTACGCAGCGTCTGCATAATCTCCGGTTCAGGCGGCAGAGGTGGCGGGAGTTCCTGCGTGGTCAGCACTAGGCAGCCCGGCATCACCCGCACCTTAAGCGGCGTCCCGGTCTCAAACCCTGCATCAGCCAGCCAGTCGCCCTTCAGCGTAATGGACGTTGCTTTGTTGTGCGTTTTCCAGTCGCGGATATACCCCACGGTATAACGACGGGTTTTTAGCGCCGGGGCTTCAGTTGTAACAACTTCTGGCTTTAGTTGGTTGTGGCCAGCGGGCTGTCGGTGGTGAGACACTCTCAGCTCGCACTAAAAAATCTTTTTCAGTTGTCCGTTCCTGCCTGCTGTACCACCTGGGCTATCACCGCATCCAGCATCTCCAATACCAGCTATGACAGTAAACAGACCTCTTCCGGTGCGGGCGTCAGCCTGTGCGTGCCGCCGCTCTGCTATGGGGCATCGTCGGCCAGCGCCCGGTAATCCCCCCGAAAAACCGGTGTCTTCATAAGTAGAATTTTCTCGTAACCTGAACCGGGGAGAATTCTATGAAAAAATTGCGTTTTACCGACAGCCAGATCATGACCATCCTGAAACAAGCCGAGGCCGGAACGCCGGTGGCTGAGCTGTGCCGCGAGCACGGTATGAGCAATGCCAGTTTTTATAAGTGGTGCTCACGCTTTGGCGGGATGGATGCGTCCATGATGAGCGCCTGAAAGAGCTGGAAGACCAAAACCGCGCCTCAAAAAGATGTATGCCGAAGAGCGGCTCAATGATCCTATGCGAGTAGGCATCCGGCGGAGCATCGGGCGAATGATGCGCCGGAAGTTGCCGATGAAAAATGAGGCAGTTAACTAACAGTTAATAACTGATAGTAACCCAGCGGAGAAACCACCATGCCAACCAGCGTAGCCCTGAGTCCCTACTTCGAAGCGTTCATCCGCGAACAGATAGAAAGCGGACGTTACAACAATACCAGCGAGGTTATCCGTGCCGGGCTTCGGGCACTGGAAGAGCGGGAGCAGCAGATGAAGCTGGAGTCACTACAAAAAGCGGTCAGCGCAGGGATAAACAGCGGGGAGAGCAGGAACGCGGAAGAGGTGTTCGGGCGTCTGTCACGCAAATACCAGCGTATGGCCGAAGGTAAGCAGACGAAATGAAACTGGGTATATCGCCACTGGCAGAACAGGATATGGAAGCTATCGGCGACTATATCGCACAGGACAATCCGGTACGGGCGGTGAGCTTCACGGAAGAGCTGTACCAGCAGTGCCTGTTGATAGTGGAGTCACCGGTTATCTACAGGGAAAGGCCGGAGCTGGGGCAAAGCATCAGAAGTTGCGCTTATGGCCGTTAGCTGATCGTGTTCAGGGTACTTGATACTGAGGTTCGAATAGAACGGCTGCTTTCTTTCAGTTGTCGAATCCATTTGTCCATCGTGGATTTGCCGACATTCATTGCCGTTGCAGCGGCGGCAACGGTGTAGTGCTGATCGATTATAAGCTGGGCAGCTTCGAGGCGAAACTCGTGGCTAAAATTACGTCTGTTACGTCCGGTCATAATGTCACCTGTTTTGACTGTGAGGTGATGATATCACCTCTATTCAGGTGGCCAAATTCAGTGTGCCACTACAGAACGCCACATACCCCTTTTCATGCGCTCGTCTGCGTATAATCTGCATTATGGCGTGCGCCGCCGCGTTCGGAGCCGGGGAGTGGCCGCTGTCCCTGGCGGCTTCATCTTCGCCCTGATGAAGAGCCCGCTTCGCTGTCCAGGCTACACCTGCATAAGCAAGCGGGCAAAGTCGGTGAACGTCAGTTTTAAAACGTCCACCCGGGGCGAAATCGCGCACCTGGCGATTGATTCCACAGGAAGGCCTTCGGTGAAGGTGAATGGAAAGTGAAAAAACACGGCAAAGAGCGCCGTCGTATCTGGCGTAAGCTGCATCTTGCGGTGGATGCAAAAACACATGAAATCAACTGCGACAGACCTGTCGCTGGACAACGTGACGGACTCAGAGGCTTTCCCCGGATTAATCCGGCAGACTCACTGAAAAATCAGGTCAGCCGCTGCGGACGGTGCTTACGACACCCGACTGCGTCACGATGAACTTCGGCGAAAGAAAATCAACGCGCTCATCCCGCCCCGAAAGAGGGCTGGTTACTGGCCCGGGGAGTATGCAGACCGCAACCGTGCAGTGGCGAACGAGCGGCTGAGCGGGAGCAATGCGCGCTGGAAATGGACAACAGGTTATAACCGTCGGTCGATAGCGGAAACGGCGATGTACAGGGTAAAGCAGTTGTTCGGTGGTTTACTGACGCTACGGGACGACGATGCTCAGGTTGCAGAGGCTTTGTCTATGGTGCGCGCGCTGAATAAAATGACGGAGGCAGGCATGCCAGAAAGCGGGCTTATAGCCTGAAAACACGACCGGCTAAGGGAATGTTTACTCCAAATCTGATTTATTCAACAAAGCCCGGTAAATGTTGAAACGCTCAAGATAAATATCGACTTCAAATATGATTAAATGACACATCCCCGTCTTAAAAAAGCGGGGATTTTGCTTTTAGCGGTCAGTTCTTGCTCCGCTTGAAGCAGTCATAGCGGGGCGACACCCGCCTGATAACTGGAACATCACCGGTATCGTTCAGCGCCCCCGGAAATGCCCTGATCCACAGGTTCATCTTCTTCCTGCTGAAGTGGGTGAAGCTTAACCCCTTGGTGCAGCCCCACAGCTCGCGGCTGTTCTTGGTGGTAATGACGATACAGTCGAGGATCACTCTGATTTTTATCGGTATGTCCAGCGTAAAGCCCGCCTGCGAAAACCGGTTTCGACGCCCGATGGCAACGCAGATGCAGGAGAACGGGGCAGACCTCAGATGGATACAGGCGATGCCGGGGCACCGGAGCGTTGAATCCACCCAAATCTACACGCAGGTGAACATCTGGGCTCTGCAGGCGGTGCATGCGAGTACGCATCCGGCAGAGCAGCGGAAGGAAGAGAAAGCTGACAGGCTTGGTAATAACGGTCATAATGACACCACGCCTGACACCACAAAAGGAGCGCGGGATGAGCACGATCCACTTCAGAATAGATGATGAAACAAAACGGCTGGCGATGCAGGCAGCAGAGCGCCAGAAGATGAGCCTGACAGAACTCATGCGCCAGCGGGCTGAAGAACTGGCAGCAGAAGAACGACAGTATCAGGATGGTGAACATGATGCCTGGCTGGAGCAGCAGATAGCCCTGGCGTTCAATCGCTATGATGCAGGTGAAAGCCAGTTCATCAGTAATGACGAAATGAACAGCCATATGGATGAACTGAAAGCGCAGGCAGCGCGGGGCAAGCTGTGACATCAGACGTCCAGTGGGAAATACGGGCACGGGCAGACCGAGAGGCTATCTTCCGCTATTTATATCAGGAAGCGGGCCTGCCGGTCGCCAGCGCGACAGATGATAAGCTCGTCAGTATGGTGAGTATCCTCAGGGAAAACCCACTGGCAGGCGTTAAAGCCGGGAGAACAGCAAAACAGCGTAAACTGGTTGTTCCCCACTTCCCGTTCATTATCGTCTATGTAGCGGAAGAAACAGTGGTTCGTATCCTGCGGGTTCTGCATACATCCCGGAAAGTCGCAAGCCGTTACAGCAGAAGTTAGCGGAGTCACCTGTGAGGCGGATTGTTCGCCGTGCGGCAGAGCGCGGCGTCCGTGCTGCGATCTGCCTTCATCAACAGAGTGCCGCGCGGGGTAAATGGCCGTGCAGCGGCACAGGCAGCCTGCAATATAAAATCCACGGTTGCCGCCGCTCGTCCATTAACCATAATGCGGGAGATTATACGCACTCTCGCGGTGGGCCAGCGCAGCGCACATAGCCCTTCCCGTGCGCTCGACTGCGTACAATCTGCATTATGGCGTGCGCCAGCGCGTTCGGAGGCGGGGAGCAGGCCGCCGTCCCTGTTGGCTCGGACGACCAGGTGAAACAGGATGCAGATAAACAGATAGCTTCCGGTCTTGATGGTTTGCTTGATGCCATAGATAAGGCAACCGAGTGCAGCTTCGGACGTGCCTGTTCATCGGATGAGACAGGTCAGGAATCGAAGCCGAATGTTGCCGGAAATATGACAGATTCGGAGAAGGCTGAGATAGGTGGCTCAGGTTCCGGAACGCCGCCTCCGCCAGAAAATGAGCCTAAACAGCAGAACGGGAAGCCCGTAGAAAAGCTCAATCAGAAGCAAGAAAGTGCTATTAGGAAGATCGATTTTACTATAAAAAATGCTCTGAAAGATCATGATATAACAGGAACTATCAAGGATATGGATAGTAATCCAGTTCCGAAAGAGAACGGAGGGTATTGGGATCACATGCAGGAAATGCAAAATACTCTCAGGGGACTGAGAAATCATTCAGGTACGTTAAAAAATGTAAATAATCCTGAAGCACAGGCTGCATATGGCAGAGCAACCATGTCATTAATAAAATTGAATCAGCTTTAAATGGACATGGGATATGATGACCTTCCGTAAATTGATAGGAAATATCAACGTAACTAAGGAAGCAAGCCAGCAATCCTCGCTTGAACAATGGTTCGAGCGCGTCGTTGATATACCTATTGAAGAGCTGGTGGTAGAGGATCTTTGTCGTGCAATCCGTCAGGAGTTATATGTATCTCAACTGATGCCAAGGGTGTTGGAAGTTATAACTGATGACCCATTGGCTGGAGAATATTACGATGGGGAATTAATAGCTGCACTGTCGACAATAAAAGAAATGATCTAAAAGATCAGAGAAATACTTTTATCCAAATACAACAGATTATAAATCGCATACCGTCCTCAGATATTAATGATGATTTAAAAAAAGATATTTTTAAAATCAACATGATAAACCTATGATGCTAATCCCAACCCTTACGGCTGGGATTTTACTTTATATACCAGCCAGTTACCGTTCTGTCTCTGCGGCTTACTGATGACTCCAATCAACTTCGTGACCTGGCGCTGCTTGCGGGCGGAGAGCTTACAGACCTTCTTCAGGGCGGTAAGTGTCAACGAAGTTGTCATCCCTGACGTTCACTATGCGGCCTGCTTTTCTCGCTCCGGGTTCAGGGTAACCTCCGCTTTCCGCTGCCAGTTTCGCGTTCCCCGCGACCAGCGTTCCGGATGGCGCTCTCTCGCCGCACGGTACAGCATATCTCGCTGACTCAGTAGCGTACGGTCTTCACCATTATGCCGCTGCTCCGGCGTTACGTACCCGATACCGCTGTGACGGTGCTCTGCGTTATACCAGCGGGTAAATTTATCCACCCACTCCCGCGCCTCATCCAGCGTTTTAAAGCCCGACGACGGCCACTGCGGCACATATTTCAGCGTCCGGAACAGTGATTCAACGTACGCATTGTCATTGCTCACCCGCGGCCTGCTGTGCGACGGCGTGATTTTCAGCTCTGCCAGCTTTACCTGCAGCGTCTGCGACCTCATTGCTGCACCGTTATCTGCGTGCAGCACCAGAGGGTGTCGCCAGCAGCGTTCCCGTAGCACCGTCCTTTGCATCAGCACCGCTGCCTGCTCGCCGCTTTCCGTTTCACAGACTTCCGCGCCGGTGATTTTACGGCTGAACACGTCCTCAATCAGGTACAGATAGTACCAGCGCCCCCGTACCACCGACGGCAGCCAGGTGATGTCCCATGTCCACACCTGCCGCGGCCCCGTTGCGGTATATGTCCGGGGCGGCGTTACCCGTTCCGCCCGCCGCTTTCGTCCCCGGTAATGCACTTCGCCGTGACGGCGCAGTATCCGGTAAAAGGTCGACTCGCTCGCCAGGTAAATCCCCTTATCGGCCAGGCGGGGGACTATCTGTGACGGTGGCAGACTTGCATATTCCGCCTGATGACAGGTGTCCCGTATCTGCATCTCCTCCTCTGCGCTGAGGCGGTTCGCCGGAGCCGGTCTGATAGCTGCCGGACGCCCGTCCTCCGGGTGCTTTTGCCAGCGTCGCCAGGTGCGCAGGCTCAGATTGACCTCCCGGCAGGCAACGGCACACCGGGCTCCGGTGGCTACCGCTTCATTAATCCACACAATGAACTGCTGACGTTCATTCTTTGGGGTCAGTCGTCCCCGTCGGTTTCCCCGTAGTAATCCCTGAGCTTTTTTCGCAGCACCAGTATCGCGGCCGCCTCCGCCAGCGCTTTCTCCTTGCGGGTCAGCTCTTTTTCCAGCTGTCTGATGCGTTTCTGGCTCTGCTTCAGGGCTGCCTTATCATCCGGCACGGAGGTCTGCAAAAATGCCTGCTTCCACTGCGTCAGCTGCTCCGGATACAGTCCTTTTTTACGGCAGTACTCCGCCACCTCAGCTTCTGAAAGCGTGGCCGTTTCCACGATGGCGGCGAAGCGGGCCTCCGCAGGCCACTGTTCACTGCTCCTGTCTGCACCGGGCACCGGTTTTCCCTCCTGTTTAGCCTGATTACGCCAGTTATAGAGGGTAGCTTCAGATATTCCTTCCATCTGCGCAACGGCGGAAACGGTCATGTTGTAAGGAGGCAGCAGTTTTGCCATCACGCTGGCCTTTCGTTCGGGGGAAATACGTTTCATCTGTCACTCCATCACCCTCAGATTGATTTTTCAGAGGAGGTGACAACTATGCTGACACTGAGGGAGGGCCTGCATCAGTGCCGGCTCTGGTTCCTGCGCGGTCAGCACCAGGCAACCCGACATCACCCGAACCTTGAGCGGTATCCCGGTCTTAAACCCCGCCTCAGCCAGCCAGCCGCCCTTCAGTGTGATGGAGGTGGCCTTGCTGTGCGTCTTCCAGTCACGGATATATCCCACGGTATAGCGGCGGGTTTTTAGTGCCGGGGCTTCAGTTGTAACAACTTCTGGCTTAGTATCGTGCTTAGCCATAATCAACTCCTGTTCAGTTGGTTGTGGTTAGCGGGCTGTTGGTATTAGCGCGCCTCTTCACTTAGCGTTAAAAAATATTATGTTTAGTTGTAAGAATTTTCCTACCACGCTGATGTTTCTTACTGAAGAAGGGGTTTTTGTTAAGGACGACTGGCGTTCATGCCTGAATACAGGGCAAATAAAGTAAAGATATTCTAAAGTTTTGTGTTGTGTCATCGATCACATATGCTATAATGCTTCCATAATGTTTGATATGGTTATTTTTTTACGTTCGGTATGAATATGGCTGGTGATTTACGGTAAAATATTCATTTTAATTATAGGTATGTCATTTAAAATGATGGGTGTTTTGCTGTAACAAAATCTTCTTTTTATGAACCCCGCTTTTTATGTAAAAACCTGAAAGTAAAATTAAATCCTTTCTGATATTGATTTTTAAATAAACTGAAAATACCTGTAGCCCAGAATGTTAGTAGTTCTTCTGAACATAGCTTCAGAACCAGCCTTCGATAAACTAAGAAGCTTTCATTCCGATCTGAAGGTATCAGATATATATTATACCGTTGAGCGGTGTGTTAGAGGGATACGCAAGGATTGTATATCCTCAGGATAGTGTGTTGTCACCCCAGATCTGAGAATCCATGGAAAAGGAGAATATATGGAATGTATAAAATGTAATGAGCAGGCTGTTGCTGAGTCTGATTATTGTGCTGCTTGTGAGAAAAAAATTTTTAGCAGGCCTGGCGGCTGGCTTTGGTTGCCCTTAACCGGGCTTGCCTTTATGAACGGTACACTGGTTGTTAGTATAGTACGTGCCGTTCAGGTCCTTTTTCAGGCTAATGGTATTCTTGATAATAAAATTAAAGCGTTAATTTATTATGATGTAATAATGATGCTTATTCTGTTAGGTGTTGGAATTTATATTGCAGGTATGTTTTTCAGAAGAAAAAGAACGCTGCCTAAGTTTTATATTTTTTTTCTTATTCTTATGATTGTATTTGAGATCTCTGACGTCTGGATGGCAAACTATTTTTTGAAAATGACTGTTAATGCAGATGATATTAAACGTATTGGTCAGCGGATGTTTCATGCTGCAATTTGGATACCTTATTTTTTGGTGTCACTTCGAGTAAAAAAAACCTTTATCAGGTAAATTCTATGGGCTCTATGGGGTGTTATATAACTATAGTGATTTAAAAAATAACATTAAAAATAGTAGAGCTTGGTATTTTAATAATTTAATTAGTAGAGTGCTGGTGATACATTGTAATTTATTTTTTAATTGTTGATCTTATAGTGATTTTTGGCTCTTGTGAAAAATATTCTCACGAATTATTGGGGTGTTCGACTGTTCTTTAATCATGGTTAAGTCCTTATTGCAGGGGCTGACAATGATAAAATTAAATGGATGTAATGACATCTACGTTAAAAATAGCGTATCAAAAGGAGATTTTATGAAGTATTTTTCTTGTGTGGTTTTGATTTTTTCTCTGGGTCTTACAGGATGTAGTCTGATGCCCAAAGCCGGGATGCTGTCTCAAAAAGAGGTAGCAGAAACCGATCGTAGTATTGTGGATGGGAAAACAACAGTATCAGAATTAGTTGCTTTATATGGTGATAAACCGTTAGCAGAAAAAACCCTTCAAGGGAAAAAGGTGCTCAACTGGAAACAGAGCTGGAGCTCTGGTTTTACTGCCGATACCACAGTACTCAGTGTGCTGGTCGATAATAATATTGTTATCAGGCATGCTGTTCTCAGGCATAAATCAAGTGCAGATTTCAGTTTTTTGAAGAAAATTTCTGATAATGATTTGAATGCATTTATTACAGTAGGGAAAACCACCCGACAAGATGTTGAGAAAAAATACGGCAAGCCAAACAGTAACTCCTTTGACGATGACGGTAATCCTGTAATGCTTTATATCTATGCTGATTCAAATAAAACCAAATATGGCTGGATACCTAATGTAGGTGGGGTTATTCAGGGGCTGGCAGGGTCGGAAGATGTTAAACTCACCGTTTTGCGCGTTTTCCTTGATAGTCATGGTGTAGTGGGATCTTATAATCTGAAAATAAATAATTATCGGCAAGGTGTGGGAATACTTAATGCAGAAGGGCTAAAAGAAGTTAATTAATTTCTGAAAATATTCATCTGATTATTAATTTTAAGCATTTACAATTGGAATTCGCGATTCCTGTCGATGTTAAGGGGACAAGAATCGCTACTCCCCCTCTTTTTTAAATATCAAGAATGCATTATGAAATACCTGATAACACTGGCATTAGCCTTAAGTCTGGTTGGTATAGCTAAAGCTGAAACGCTTCCAGAAAGCCTGCTGAGTTGTGACAGCAATTTTTTCAGCACATTATATAAGCAACGGGCGTCGTTTAATAAAATCATGCCGCTTTCTATTGATAAGGCGCGCCATGCATGGTTTTCAAACAAAAATAATAGTCAAGAAACATGGTTTATCCACCCCGCCCAGGTTGGGCAGTTGACGCTGTCTGGCTATTGGCAGGAAAATAGTGATTTGAAAGACTTGGGGAAATATTACTTTTGGGGGCTTATCATCGATGAATCCCCGGATATTGTCATTGCAACATTATCAGGTGTGAACTGGAAAAAAGCAGGTGATGAGTATTTTGCGAATACGATGATTAAACAGATCGGCGACCGTGAATGGCAGATTAATACAGGAGCGGCAAGTGGTATCGCGCCCTCGAAAGGCAGTCTGGAGAAACTACTGATACTGGACGAGTATAAAGGAAAATCGAGGTTGCTCTGTTCTCTTCAGGGGAGTGTAACTCAGGCAGATTTACTGCCACTACGTCCTGATCTTGCAGATAAAAAATAATGAAAATACTGATATTTTTCACAGCAGTGATATTACTTGCTGGCTGTAATAATCAGAGTAAATTACAGGGTCAACAAATTGAGCCACGTCCTACAGGGTTGGTTAAGCTCCTGGAAGATGATACTGGTGGTATGTATGCAGATATGCGCAATATTTCCAGTTACCAGGGCAATACACATTTGCGGAGGTTTTCTCTTATCAATAATTACATCGATGCACGCCGTGTGCAAACTGATCCGCCTGTTTATATTGCCAGTTCAACGGTAATCAATGTTGTGAACTGCGATACTAAGATGAGGGCACAATTTGAAAGGATATACTTTTCCCGCTATTGGGGTGACGGTGATGTTATCGCAAAGCGGAGTTCTGTTGGTCAGTGGGAAGTATTTCCCGCGGAGTCATTAATTGGCATCGTTGCCAGCGCTGCCTGCAGTATTGATGCTACCCATTTAAAGTCTGAACTTCCCAGGGATACGCGCCCATCGCTACTCGGGGAATTTAATTAGTTTTCGCTATGTTTTACCTCGTGTTTTTATCTGTATTAAGGATTAAGGATTAAGGATTAAGTAATGAAGTGTGAGAAGATTTATGTAGTTTCATTTTTAGCGGTTTTATTATCTGGATGTCAACTCGATATGAAACGTTCTGTTGAGGATTATAACGGAAGCGATGCGGCGAAAATAAGAGTGTTGGATGAGGGTAAACTCAGTTTGGATTTTTATGAGAAGGATGGTGATTGCTACAAGTCAACTGAAACCAGAAAGTTAACATCGGCCTTCCATTTTTCGTTGTTGAGTTCTGCTGATTACAGCACTGGTTTTGAGAAAAAAATAAACATGAAAACACCAAGCAGTTTTGGGAGTAAAAAAGTGAAGGAGTATGCAATAAAGGCAGGTCAACCCTTCGTAATTACTAACACAAATACTGTTTCTGATTATTCTGGAAATAATCTTGTTTATACTAAAAGGACATCTTTTATACCGGAGAGTAATCATGAATATGAGATTTATGCAAAACCCCCGGAATACATAAGAAGTGCTGGAGATATAGTTATCAGTGATTTAACCACACATGAAAGTGTCAAAGAGTGGAAAGACAGAGACTGTAAGAACAAATAACGGTTCTGATCAATAATCCCGTTACAAACGGTAAAATCTCTAAATCAGCCAGCGAGATTTTACCGTTTGCGCCAGTCAGCAACCGGCTTATTGCTGCGGCTTGCTGAACACTACAGTATGAGTGATGGTGGCGGTTGAAATATATAAATATTTACGTCGTTGATGAGTGTTCTGGAACCATCGGCGACAGCAGTTGCCCTCACGCGTGTTTACGCTTGGGGGAATATTCAGCCATACCCAAGCGGGCATGGCTGATCGCAGTGCATTACTCTGTAATATTGTAAACCGTGGGGGTTTTCTTGTAGAAACCCGTTTTGGCAATCCCAATCACGATCCCAATAGCCAGCCAGATAAAACCAATCTTCAGCGTATCGCTATCAAAATTAATCCACACATAGCAGAGGATAAGTGTCCCCAGTAATGGAAGAATGAGGTTAGTCAGAATATTCATAAATCCGCTGCGTTGTTTATCGCGAATAAAAAACAACCAGAATACGCTGATGTTCAGAATAATAAATGAGGTCAGTGCGCCGAAGTTGATCAGCTTTGCCAGAAAATCCACTGACAGGGAAACACCGAGAATCAGCGAAAGCACCGCAATCGCAATAATGCTCATGTAGGGGGTGCGGTAAGTCGGATGGATTTTAGACAGCATGCCCGGTAAAAAGCGATCGCGCGCCATTCCGAAGACTACGCGCGAAGCCGCCGCTTGTGCTGCCAGAGTGTTTGCGATACCCACCGCGACAATATTAACAATCAGTAAAAATACTTTCAGCGGCGTGCCGCCAGCCAGATAAGCAGCATCAAAGAATGCGTTGTTATCATCCATTTTGGTATAGTCCGGCTGAATCAGGGTAGCAACGTAGCACTGGACAATAAACAGACCACCAATAATCAGTAATGCAGTGATAATAGCATTGCCGACATCCTTCTCCGGTTTTTTCGCTTCTTCGGCAAGCGTACTGATGCCATCGAATCCGAGAAAGGACAGGGCGGCAATGGTCACTGCGGTACCAATGAATGAGGGGTCAATCACACCGGTCTGGTAAATCGGTGACAGGGTAAATGCACCTGTGCCACCCCCGTGCATGATGTAGGTAATACCGAAGTATAAAAATATCACCAGCGCAATGCAGGAGAGAGTGAAAATAAAGATGTCAGCCTTTGCTGTCTTTTCGATGCCACGAATATTAATCAGTGTGTTGATGGAAATAAATACGATCACCCATACCCAGGCCGGAATTGCGGGTAACAATTCAGCACACCAACTTGCCGTTAAGGCATATAACAGTGCCGGGGCAAACAGGTAATCAAGTAATATTAGCCACCCCGCGAGAAAACCGATATGTGGATTCGTCGCTTTGTTGACATAGGTATAAATTGAACCGGCCATATGAAAACGGCGGCTCATTTTACGGTAGCTGAGTGCGGTAAAAACAATGCAAACGACGCCCACAATATAAACTAATGGCGCCATGCCGTGGCTGGATTTGCTGACAAAGCCAAAAATACTCATTGGGGCAATAACCACCATAAAGACCAGGCCGTAAATCACCAGATCTTTATAGCTCAATACGCGTTTCAGCGATAAATTTTCCGCTTTACTCATGATTTCACCTCTGACTGAAACAATGGCTTATCGGCGCGTTTGGGCACACCAACGCGTACGATTAAGTCGATAGCACAGGGTTTACAGGCCTGACATATCTCGACATCTGCTTGCAGGCTCATATAGAGATAGGTATCTGTTTCGTCCCACTCATAGCGCCGGGCGATCAATGTTTGTAGCTGGCGAGACGCTTGTTTTAAGGCCTCTGGATAATCCTGTGCGCAGGCGATGGCATACCATTTATCGGGTGTTTCAAGCACTGGCCAGCTAAGAGGCTGCTGTTTAAGTACGGTGACTTTTACGTCCACTTCCCCGCAAATTTCAAGCCCTGTTCCACACAGTTCACCGTCACCCATTACTCCATGCAAATCACCGATGGAGAGTAATGCACCACTGACCTGAACGGGAAGATAGACTTTAGCGCCTTTTTTAATCAGCTTGCAGTCCATATTGCCACCGTGGGGGCCGGGAAAACCGCAGGGCACATGCTCATTCGCAGGCGCCACACCAATCACACCGATCATCGGGGAAATCGGGAAACTATGATCGTTAAATTGCACCATCCCTTCGTTAATCGTCAGCGGTTTAGTGCGGATCTCCTGCCACTCGGCAAGGGGGCCACATCCTGGCAGGGTTGTCACAACACCCCGACTGGAAACGCGAATATCGATAATTTCCACTAACAGAACGTCACCCGCTTCTGCCCCGTCAATAAATACCGGGCCGGATGCGGGATTGGCACGGTCGTAATTGAAGTCAGTGGTGAGGTCCTCTTTCGTGTTGATCAGTCCGGTAAAACAGTCCTGGGTAATAAAACGTAAATGATCGCCACTGTTTGCTTTCTGCTGTGGTGGGTTATTTGCGGAAAATTTATAGTAATAATCAGTTAGTGGGGCCGTACTCATCTCATTTTCTCCGAGCTATATACAAAGGCACAAGCCATTCACACTTATGCAATTAGTGTTCCGACCAGACGCCGGGATATAGCCTGCCAGACAGGGTTGCTCAGGGTTTTATAATAAAATTTTCATTTTTTATGGTTTTAAATTTTATTGTTTTTGGTTTTATTATGTTTTTATTAATGTCTTATAGGGAAATGCTCGAATTTACGGTTTTTTACACTCGGGGGATGTATCGAATAAAAGAGGCGAGCCGCCTTCAGGAGGAGATGCCAATGAACTGTACTCGCTCAGTGTTTGGCGGTGTTGATGCAGAACTGATACACCCGCTGAAAAGCGGCATGACGCTAATAAAAAAGCTTACGCACCAAATATGTGCATCGGAATACCCATTATGGTGCATTGCACCATAATGGGTATTCCGTGGAACAGGCCATACGGTGAGGGGGGCGACAGGCAATAAAAAAAGCCCGCATTGGCATGCGAGCTCTTCTTTAAATATGGCGGTGAGGGAGGGATTCGAACCCTCGATACGTTGCCGTATACACACTTTCCAGGCGTGCTCCTTCAGCCACTCGGACACCTCACCATAACTGCTATCGGCAACCGGGTTGTCGACGGCGCTAATGTAGGGATTTCCCAACACCCAGTCAACGTCCTTTCGTTATATTCAGGCGCATTTAAACAGATTTTCAGCATATTGATGATAAAATCAGCAACTGGTCCAATAAACATCTTCATTCACATTTTCTCGCCTGCATAAGCAAAGCTTTATGCGCATAATAATGCGCAAATTATGATGTGAAAATCACAGAGGTCAGAGTGACACAATCAACTGATGCGCAATCCCACGGCATTCCAGCCGGCTCGGGTGCGCTATTTTTTATCCAGATTTTTGCCACGCTCGGCTTTGCGGTGCTTTATTCGACGCTGGTACTTTATGCGACCAAGCGTCTGGGATTTAGCGATGCTGAAGCCAACACCATGATGGGGGTGTTTGGCGCATTTAATTATGGCCTGCACCTGTTTGGCGGCTATCTCGGCGGGCGCTTCCTGAGTAACCGCAACCTGTTTGTGTTGGGGATGATATTACAGGTGGCAGGGTGCTGGGTTCTGGCCGGACAAAGCACGGAAGGGCTTTACTGGGGGCTGGCGATGTTCCTTACCGGCAGCGGTCTGAATGTCACTTGCATCAACATGATGCTGACGCAGCGCTTTTCTCCGCACGATAATCGTCGTGAAAGCGCATTCTTGTGGAACTATGCGGGAATGAACCTCGGTTTCTTCATCGGCTTCACTGGCGCGGGCTATTTCCAACTTTCTGAGCATTATCACGCACTATTTCTCTTTGCCACCGTTGGTAATATCCTCGCGATTATTATCTCTCTTTTCCGCTGGAAGGCCCTGGCCGATATTGATACACCACTGCTGCATGTCAGTCACACCCAACTCCGGCAGCGGATGTTAGTGGGTATCGCCATTTTAGTGATACTGGTGCCTGTCATCCGCGTGATGCTGACGCACGCGGATTTTACCGGCTCTTTTGTTATTGCTCTTGGTGTTCTGATCTTTCTCTTACTCTGTTTGACCACGCTGCGTCACCGTCCGCGTGATGAACAGCGCCGGATGGCAGCATATCTGCTGCTGGCGCTGGGTTCGCTGGTGTTCTGGGTTCTGTATCAATTGGCTCCGATGGGACTGATGCTTTTCATTGAACATAATATCAATCTCAATGTTTATGGCATTCAGATCGCGCCGCAATGGGTTCAAAACCTTAATACGCTGGTCATCGTTTTTGGTGGGCCGCTGCTGGCGCTGTACTTCCGTAACTTGCGTGAACGTGGCTGGCGTATCGATATTCCGCTGCAGTTCGCTGCGTCTCTGTTCTGCATTGGTCTTGGTATGCTGGTGTTACCGTTAGGGATCATGCTGGCGGGTGGCGACGGCATGGTGACTTTCAAATGGATTGTGATCAGCTACGTACTGCAAAGTATTGGTGAACTACTGATTTCACCTATTGGGTACGCAATGATCGGCAAGCTGGCTCCTGCACGCTATCAGGGGATCATGATGGGCTGCTGGATGATGGTTACCGGCGTTGCATCCGTACTGGCAGGTTATGTTTCAGGGCTAATGCCGGATAATGTTGACGCGACGCCGCTTGTGACTAACCCAGGCTATAGTCAGGTCTTCAGCGGGTTAGGATGGGGATCGGTGGCTGTCGGGCTTGTCATGGTTTGCCTGATTCCCCTGCTGCGGAGGCTCATCCAGCAGACTCAGGTGCAGCCATAATCGGCAGAGGTTGACTGCTGAACGGTAGCCTTTCCCTGCGCGATTTATAACAGGAGGAAGCATGGACATTATTTTTTACCATCCAACGCTTGATGCCGAACCTTGGGCACGAGGGTTAAAGCAGCGTCTTCCCGGTGTGAATGTGCGGCAATGGCTGCCGGGCGATAGCGGGGCGGCAGATTATGCATTGGTGCGAATGCCACCGATTGAGATGCTGCAAGGGCGTCATGCCCTCAAGGGTGTTTTCGCCCTGGGGGCAGGCGTTGATGATATTCTCACTGCGCTGAAAAAACATCCGGCTATGTTGCCGCCTTCTGTCCCTCTGTTCCGCCTCGAAGATACCGGAATGGGCCTGCAGATGCAGGAATACGCCGTTTACACGGTCCTTGGCTGGTTTCGCCGCTTTGATGACTATCGGCTGCAAAAACAGCAAGTGTGCTGGCAGCCCTTGCCTGGCTATAGCCGTAAAAACTTCGTGATTGGCATTCTTGGCGCGGGCGTACTGGGACGCAGTGTCGCTGACAGCTTAACCCGCTGGGGATTTAGCGTACGCTGCTGGAGTCAATCACCTAAAGATATTGCGGGTGTAGCCAGCTATCACGGTGTCGGGCAGTTTCGTGATTTTCTCGCGGGTACCCAGGTGCTGATCAATCTGTTGCCACATACGCCGCAAACGGTAGGGATAATCAACCTTGAGGTTCTCAATCAGCTAAACGCGGGCGCCTTTGTGCTGAATCTGGCAAGGGGAGCGCATCTGGTAGAAGCTGACCTGTTGAGCGCGCTGGATGCAAACCATATTAAAGCGGCGGCGCTGGATGTGTTTATCACCGAACCTCTGCCAACGACTCATCCACTGTGGCTCCATCCCCGTGTTGCTATCACGCCGCATAATGCTGCTGTAACATTACCCGATGAGGCTATGGATTATATCGCCAGCGCGATTCAACTGCGCGAGGCGGGTGATATGCCCTCGGGACGAGTTGATCTCGAAAAGGGTTATTAATTTTCCAGATTACGGGAAAGCGATCATCGCGGGCAGGGAGGTGCTATTCTTGCCCTATGACTAAGGAGAGGAAACCATGTATCCTGTTGATCTTCATATGCACACCGTTGCCAGCACCCATGCATACAGTACGCTACACGACTACGTCGCGCAGGCAAAAAAGCGTGGTATTAAACTTTTTGCGATAACCGATCACGGCCCGGATATGGCGGATGCGCCGCACTACTGGCATTTTGTCAATATGCGCGTATGGCCTCGGATGGTGGATGATATCGGCATTTTACGCGGCATTGAAGCCAATATTAAAAACAGTGCGGGTGAGATTGATTGTAGCGGCCCGATGATGGATGCCATGGATCTGATTGTGGCCGGGTTCCATGAGCCAGTTTTTCCACCACAGGATAAAACCGCGCATACCGAGGCGATGATTGCCGCGATGGCGAGTGGCCTGGTGCATATTATTAGCCATCCTGGCAATCCCAAATTCCCTGTTGATATTCCAGCAATCGCTGAAGCCGCGGCAAAATATGATGTTGCGCTTGAGATCAATAATTCATCGTTTACTCATTCGCGCTTAGGCAGTGAACCTAACTGCCGTGCAATTGCGGCGGCGGTACGGGATGCGGGAGGACGCCTCTCTTTTGGTTCTGATTCACATACAGCATTTACGTTGGGCCATTTTGATCACTGCCTGCGTATCATGCGTGAAGTGGATTTTCCTGAAGATCGCGTATTAAACGTTACCCCACGTCGTTTATTAGACTTTTTAGAAATGCGCGGTGGAAAACGAATAGAAGAATTTGCTGTTATGTGACAATGTCACTTTTAAATCTGACTGGAATGAATTGAATGAATGAGTTTTCCGTAATTTGCCGCATCCTTGGTTCGCTGTTTAACCGCCAACCGCAGGACCCACTGCTGGTACCGCTCTTTACCCTGATCAGGGAAGGAAAATTGCAGCAACACTGGCCGCTTGAGCAGGATGAACGGCTCGCACAGCTACAGAAAAATAGCGATCCCCAGTCGTTGGCTGCAGACTTTAACGCGCTGTTTGTTGGAAGTGACTGTAAGGTTTCTCCCTACGGCTCGCAGTGGGATCAGGGACCGCAGGAGGCAGAGGTGCGCGCTTTTCTGAGTTCGCGTGGTATGCCACTGACCGATGCACCAACAGACCACATCGGCGCTTTGCTCCTTGCGGCTTCATGGCTGGAAGACCAGTCTGAAGAAGATGAAATTCAGGCACAAATCGCGCTGTTTGATGACTACCTGATGCCGTGGTGTGGTGCTTTTCTCGGTAAAGTTGAAGCGCACGCGACGACCTCTTTTTACCGTACGCTAGCGGCCATGAGCCGTGAGTCGATCCAGGCGATGCGCGACGAGCTTGAAGACGAGCGTGGAACGCAAACGGAATAACACCACTGGCTGCTGGCGCATTATTGGTTAATGCGCCAGCAGCCATATTTTCTGGTTAAATGGACGTTTAGCGTCGGCGTTGCGGGAATTTTGGAAAACGCGCGTGCATGCGCAGGTTTCGCAGATTTATCACTGAAATAGCCGTACCAAGAATCACCAGCAGCGCCCCGGTCAGTTTAAACAGGTTCATGCTGTCACCCAGTACCAGCACACCCATAATCACCGCTAATACCGGCGTCAGCAGTGAATAGGGCATAATCAAATTAACGTTATATTTCTTCAATAGCCCATACCATAGCGAGTAAGCAACAATCGAAGAACATATGGCGCTGTAAAGAATGCCAAACCAGCCACGCCAGGACGCGTGTGTGATTGCCGTAAGCTGATCGGACTCCAGCAATAAAGAGGCGAGGCCAACAATCGGAACCGCGAGAAAGGAGATCCACCCTGTCATGGTGAGGGGTTTGATGGGGGGGGATTTTTTAACCAGTAAATTACTGATAGCCCAACCTACTGCGCTGCATAATAGCAGGCACAATACCCACCAGCGAGGGATGGTTGGGCTCCCGGTCAGCACGACGACGCCACTCAGTGAAATCGCAATGCCTGCCAGTTGGACCAGGGTCAACTTCTCTTTAAGAATCAGCATCGCCAGCAGCATTGCGAAGGGCGTGCCAAGCTGTACAACAATGGCGCTGGTCCCCGCATCGGTATAATTGATGCCGACAAACAGTAGCGAAAAATGCATAAAGCCAAAGGTAAATGCCAGCGGCACCAGATAGCGAAGCTGCTCACGAGTAACACGGGTAAATGGAACCAGAATAATGGCGACAACCACAAAACGCATAAACGTCATAAAAAGCGGAGGCAGATCGGTCAGGCCCCATTTTATTGCGACGTTGTTAAATGCCCAGATCGAAACGACCAATAAAATTAAGAAAAAATGACGCAGTGCCACGACGAAATCCTTAGTTGCAACCCGTTAATACTCATTATGCTCGCCCTATTTTACGTGGTTAATCATGACACGCATATGCCGATTTCGCGGCTGAAACAGATTAATTTTTTATTTACATTGAGTCATAAGAACGCATAAAAAGTTATGAGACGCGTTATCGAAGAAGTGGCAAACTGAATGTCAATTATTCGTGTTTTTCACCCGGCAGCAGGGCTTGTCCGCCTCGTCTGGGCGGCCCGGTAACTTATCGATGTCACTGCCCAAGCTAAAGACTGAACGCTGTCCCGCAGCGCGAATTATTTAGGGTTATCCTCACTTTTTAATAAGGATCTTCATTCGTTATGCCGCACTCTCCTAAGGCGCCCCTGGCAATTGTTCAACTGGGTATACCTCCAGCCGCCGTCAGTGCACGCGTTGGTGAGCAGGCGGATTGGTTTATTCAGGCGCTGAACTTACAGCAGGGTGAATATTGTATTATCCGTCCCCATCTGGGGGAAAGTCTGCCGGATTATGCCACTCTTTCAGCGGCGATCCTTAGTGGCTCCTGGGCAATGGTAACAGACCACGCCGACTGGAGTGAACGCACTGCCGCCTGGATTCGTGGCGCAATTGATTACCGATTACCCTTATTGGGGGTGTGCTACGGCCATCAGCTAATGGCCTATGCGCTCGGCGGTACCGTGGCAGATAATCCTCAAGGGTGGGAGCGTGGAAGGGTGATCGTTGAGCAATTTGGGAATAGCGACCCGCTTCTCGCGTCGTTACCCACGCAGTTTCCCGTCTGGCTTTCTCACCGACAAACGGTGCTAATTCCACCTCAGGGCGCGCAGGTGCTGGCACGATCGCCATTGGACGCTTGCCAGATCATCCGCTATACACCTGAGGCGCTTTCGGTACAGTTTCATCCGGAGTTTGATGCACACATTATGGCGGCCTGCCAGCCAGCAGATACCGCGTTTGCATATGATGATTCGCAGGCACCTGACTGGGCAAGAAGTGTGCTTGTGCAGTTTTTGCACCGTGCGATAACACCGCAGGTAAACGTGTTTTGACCTTTCAGCCAGCCACCGCTGGCGAAACTTTCCCCGTTCCTTGAAGCGACTTCACATTTTCATTCTGCGCGATCTGACATCCTCGTTTCGGTCATTTAATGTTAATAACAGGTTATTTATTTGTTAACTGGTTTTCACCGGCCGGACAGGAGAAAGATCATGCGTTATGCATATCCCGGACACAAAGATTCGCTGATCGTACTGCAACAACGCTACGGTAATTTCATCAATGGTGAATTTATCCCGCCGGTAAATGGCGAGTATTTTCCCAATACCTCGCCCGTAAACGGCTCTTCTATTGGTGAGTTTCCACGTTCGGATGCGGCAGATATTGATAAGGCCGTCGAGGCCGCACATGCGGCGGCAGAGGGCTGGGGTAAAACGTCGGTTCAGGTCCGCTCTCTGACGTTACTGAAAATTGCCGACCGCCTTGAGCAAAACCTGGAGAGATTTGCGGTCAATGAAACCTGGGATAATGGTAAACCGGTACGTGAAACGCTGGCCGCGGATCTACCGCTGGCGGTCGATCACTTCCGCTATTTTGCTGGCTGCCTGCGCGCGCAGGAGGGGACGGCGGCGGAAATTGATGAGCACACCGCGGCCTACCACTTTCATGAACCGCTGGGTGTGGTGGCGCAGATCATTCCCTGGAACTTCCCACTGCTGATGGCGGCCTGGAAGCTGGCACCGGCGTTGGCGGCAGGTAACTGTGTGGTGTTGAAACCGGCCGAGCAGACGCCGTTATCGATTACGCTGTTTGCCGAGCTGATTAATGATCTTTTACCGCCGGGAGTCTTAAACGTCGTTCATGGTTACGGGCGTGAAGCGGGCGAAGCGCTGGCCTCACATCCGCGTATTGCTAAAGTTGCGTTTACCGGGTCGACCGCAACGGGCGGGCATATCCTTGAGCTGGCGGCGAAAAATCTGATCCCTTCAACAGTGGAGCTCGGGGGAAAATCGCCGAATATTTTTTTCGACGATATTATGCAGGCCGAACCGTCCTTTATTGAAAAAGCGGCTGAAGGGTTGGTACTGGGTTTCCTGAATCAGGGAGAAGTGTGTACCTGTCCGTCGCGCGCGCTGGTGCAGGAATCGATCTACGAGCCTTTTATGGCGGCCGTCATGAAGCGGGTTAATACCATTAAGCGCGGTGACCCGATGGACAGTGAAACGATGGTGGGCGCACAGGCATCACAGCAGCAGTTTGATAAGATCCTCTCCTATCTTGATATTGCGCAAAAAGAGGGGGCTGAAGTATTAACCGGCGGCGGTATTGAAGAGATGGATAGCGAATTGGCCAGCGGTTACTACATACAGCCGACGCTTCTGAAAGGCAACAATAGCATGCGGGTGTTTCAGGAGGAGATTTTCGGACCGGTGATTGGTATCACGACGTTTAAAGATGAGGCGGAGGCGATTGCCATTGCTAACGACTCAATCTATGGGTTGGGGGCCGGCGTCTGGACGCGGGATATAAACCGAGCTTACCGCGTTGGGCGGGCGATTAAAGCCGGTCGCGTATGGACAAACTGCTATCACCTTTATCCAGCCCATGCGGCCTTTGGCGGCTATAAAAAATCCGGCATTGGGCGTGAAACGCATAAAATGATGCTCGATCATTATCAACAAACTAAAAATCTGTTGGTGAGTTACGGCATACAACCGCTGGGCTTTTTCTGACAAAGCAGTCTGTTGTTCTCTTT
Organism: [Pantoea] beijingensis; assembly: GCF_022647505.1. Taxonomy (NCBI): domain Bacteria; kingdom Pseudomonadati; phylum Pseudomonadota; class Gammaproteobacteria; order Enterobacterales; family Erwiniaceae; genus Erwinia; species [Pantoea] beijingensis. The sequence goes on along the minus strand of NZ_CP071409.1, from coordinate 2,273,750 downwards.
GCCTGATAATACGGTGTCAACGAGTATCACGGGGCGAAGTGAGCCCCGTTTTTATGTACCGAATATGGCTGATACACCAGAGGTCAGGTCAGTTTATGTGACGTTGTCACGATAGCAGCCATAGCGGTTGCACCAACAGGAGAGACGCATGAGTCAACCACCCTGGCTGCAATCGGGTGATCGAGCCGTAATTTACGATGGTGTTTGCCGGCTATGTAATGGCTGGGTGAATTTCCTTATTCGCCACGACCGCTATCACAGCGTCAGGCTGGCCGCCGTGCAATCCGTGGAGGGCGAGGCGCTACTAAACTGGGCGGGGTTAGCTGCAAATAATGTCAAAACGATTGTGTTGATTGACGATGGCCGGGTTTTTCTACGCGCCGAGGCGATTTTCCGGGTGATGAAAGGATTACCCTGGCCGTGGCGTGTACTGGGTGTGCTGCGTTTTTTGCCTGCGGCACTCAGTAACCGCTGCTACGATTTGATTGCGCTTAATCGTTATCGTCTGTTTGGCCGGTACGATAGCTGTAGATGTCTTGAAGCTGACCATCCCCAACGCGTTATCCAGTCAAAGAAAACACCGCCTTGAACATGGCTTACGGCTTTCTCCTCGTATCCGGGAACCATTATTGCTTGTCTGAGATTTTTGTTACCACTTCCTGAAACCCTTCGCTCAGTTTTTGCTGTTTTTGTTAACGCTAATAAATGTGCGGTGCAACGTCGTGATATGGGTGATGAGTGACAGATCCAGGGCGATGGCCTGCGCAGCCAGCTACACGGTAACGCTGCGCTGAACGCGGGGCACAAAAGAGTATTGTCGGCGGCAATAGTCACTATCACCAGATTTAATTGGTGAACTCAGGGATGGCGTTTATATAGTGGTTTTTTTACGCCAGCGCAAACCTGCCTGACGTGATATTTTCCGTTCAGCAAAGGTAATCACATGAGCGATCGTCTTTTCATTAATGGCGTGGCCGCCAATGGCAGCGCCCTGAACCTGCATGTCCGTGAAGGCCGTTTTATTGCGATTGAGCCCGGGCAAGCGTTGAATCGGCCGCATGCGGAAGTTATTGATTTACAGGGACGCTTAGTGCTGCCGTCATTTGTTGACGGACATATCCACCTGGATAAAAGTTTTCTGGGTGAGCGCTGGCAGCCACATGTTCCCGTTTCCAGCCTGCGTGAACGGTTAGCGATTGAAAAAAAATTGCTGTCGCAGGTGGGGGCGGTTGAAGACCGCGCCAATACATTGATTGAGCAGGCGGTATCCTGGGGAACGCTGGCCATGCGCAGCCATGTTGACGTGGATGCAACGACCCATCTTGATAACTTGCATGCGGTCATGGCCGCACGCGAGAAATGGCGCGATATCATTGATATTGAGCTGGTGGCCTTCCCTCAGGCGGGGGTGATTTCTTGCCCGGGCAGCGCGGCTGTGCTGGAAGCCGCGCTCAAAGAGGGCGTCGAGGTAATCGGTGGGATCGACCCGACTACGCTGGACGGTGATGCCGATGCACAGCTAAATACGCTGTTTGGCCTGGCGGAGCGCTATGGGGTAAAAGTCGATATTCATCTGCACGAGCCGGACCAGACAGGTATTGCACAGTTGTTGCGCATTGCTGACCGCACCCGGGCGTTGGGGCTGAATGGCCGGGTGACCGTAAGCCATGCCTATGCCCTGGGGGATGTATCAGCGACGCAGGTTGAAACAACCGCGCATGCGCTGGCAGAGGCGGGCGTAGCGATATTAACGAATGCGCCAGGCGATCATGCTTTCCCGCCGGTGCTGGCATTACGTGCTGCGGGCGTCAGGGTATTTTCCGGTAATGATAATATCCGGGACGCTTGGTGGCCGTACGGTAACGGCGACATGTTACAGCGCGCGATGCTGGTTGGCTATCGCAGTGGCTTTAATACCGATGAAGAGCTGGGCATTGCGTTGGATATGGCAACTTATGCCGGGGCTGCGGTGCTCGGTATTCGCGATTACGGTATTCAGGTGGGCAGCGAGGCAAATTTTGTTGTACTCGACGCACCGAATGCGGCAGCGGCTGTGGTTACCGTGCCCGTTGAACGTGAGGTTTATCGTCGCGGACAGGCCATTAAGGGCATGCGCCGTCATTAAGGATGCAAACGTTAACCGCAGTTTGAAATCCCACGTTATCTTTTTCTGCCTCATGCCCGGTATTTGCCGGGCATGAGGGGTGATCAGAATTTATACTCGATGCCAGCCCAATAATTACGCCCTTCCTCGATAAATCCTTCACTGTAATAATAGACGGTATCAAAGAGATTATGCACTGAGGCATTCAGGCTCAGTCCATATCCGACATCATAGTCGGCGCGCACATGCGTGGTGGCGAAACCTGCGGCCTTTTGTGTTCCACGGCTATTACTGTAAGTGGACGATCGGGCTTCTTCCGAAATCGTAAGGGTCAACGGCTTCCATGGCGTAACGTTAATCCACGCATTCAGGGTCTGGATGGGTGTATCCGTTATTTTACCGGAGGTATTGTTTTTGGGAGCGCTGTGAATCAGCCCGTAACTCAGTCCCGTATCAACGCTGTCGAGTATTTTCCCTTTTATCCCCAGATCGAACCCAGCGTAATCCACCCGCCCACTGTTCCTGTTTTGAGTGGTACTGGCATCAATGTCATAAGATAAGATGGCATCGCTGATGCGGTTGTAATAGATGCTGGCTTCGTAGCCCCAATGTTGGCTGACGGTGCCGGAATAGGTGAGGTCAATGCTGTCTGCGCGTTCCGGCTTCAGCCACGGGTTAATTATGGACGTTTTGTTGTGAGCGGGTTTAACGGTGGTATAGCGCTCTTTCAGGGTAGGAAAGCGGGAGCGTTCTGAAAGGGAGAAAGACAGCGTGTCCTGGCTGGCGAAGGTATATTTCGCCATTATCTCCCAGTTGAAGGCCGACTGGCTGTTACTGTCAAAGTGCCTTACGATCCCCGTTTTTTCATATTTCATCCCCTGCAAGCTGTCGCGCCAGTCATAGCTGATGCCGGTAACGATCGCCAGGTTCTCCAGAGCATCCCACTGATATTCGCTGGCCAGAGACCAGGTTCTGTCCTTGTAGCGGTTATAAGGGGCATTAAACGTGCCTTTTTCTCTGTGCACATCGTCTTTCCAGTTAATCGCGAAAGAGAGTAAATCGCTTTCCCGAATATCTGCTGAAAGCTGTAAGCCTGCACCATTAGTATAATCAGCATAATGGCTATAATTACCACGCTTGTTCTGGAAATCTTTCAGAGAATTATACATAAACAGCGTGTTATCAAATTCATCACGATACGCACGGCTTTTTAATGTAAAACCGCCATTGAGGTGGGTTGTCCCCTGGTAATAATAGCTCTGTTTATTGTATTCAGGCCATTGCCAGTAACGCGCGTTTTGACTACCCGTTCCGCTATAAGGGGGATCGTTTTTTGCACCATCCTGGCTTATCCAGGTAAATATATACTCATCGTTTATGCGGGGGGTAAACCCCAGCTTTATAATGCCGCGCTTATCATCGGTAGATGAGTTGCTCATTTTACCGTGTTGACCGGCACGATTATTCGAGCCGTAAGGTAACCCGAGAAAATCCTGTTTTAATCGGCTACCATTGAGTTGCAGATAACCCAGATCGTTGCGGATGGCTAACGCAGCATGCGCATCCCAGACGTTATCACGATTGCGAACCCAGCCCTGACGGAAGCCAATGTTACCGGCCAATGGTGCGGTGGGTTTCGGCGTGGTGATATTAATGGCTCCTCCCATTTGGTTCGGCCCCTGTAATAAAGAGCTGTAGCCTTTTGAAACCTCCAGTGAGCTAATATCTGACGTGGAAAAACGGCCAAGATCGAGATTACCATCGTAGGGGACGTAAATCGGCACCCCATCAAAAAATATCGGCACCTGCCGACTATTAAAGCCCCTTACGCGAACCTGTAATTCGTTACGGCTACCTGATTTTTGTAATGTCACGCCAGGTATTAATGAGAGTGCACTGGCAACACTTTTTTTATCCAGGTTATTTATTGTGTCTTTTTCAAGAATATTGCTGGTGGCGGAAACGGGACTGGACCAAATCGTCATACTGTCTTCTGCGGCAAAGGCGGAACATCCGACAGAAAGTAGCAGTGTCAAAGAAAACGTATATTTCTTCATTTTTATATCCATATATAATGAGAATAATATATTAAGGTTGTTATTAACCTCGTCTGGTGTGATATGGCGGATTTACTTTTCACTGAATGTTTATTGCGTAGCTGGCTGTCGCGCTGAATATCTCTGGCGCATCATTGAGCGATCGGTCGTATCAATCGCGTCATGATAACGTCGCATCAGGAACGCTTGTCCATGAGATTAGCGCCCAGTCGCGTGTCGGCGTCACGATAGGTTCACCATTGCTAATCTTCTGCTGATACCAGACCAATAAGCGTTTTTTCTCTACGTCGTTTAATGATCCGCTGCTCCAGGTGACGTTATTGCAAAAACGTTCAAATGTGCTGTTATCACCCTGATAATTACTGCCGCGAATAAAATCCAGTCGTGCCTTTATCCCCATTTGATAGAGAATATTGATGGCGTAGATATAGGTAGGGAGCTCGACAACATCGCGGCCAAGAGCACGCTGGATAGCCGCTGGCATAAACAGAGGATCGACGATATGTGTGGTGTACACCCGCAGTCGCGCCTGTCGGTTTAAACGCCGCATGGCTGCTTTCAGGTCTGCTGGCAGCGTGGACCGGGAGGCGACGGCAATATCACATACCGGCAAATCGTCCCATGTTTCGTCCCAACTGCGTTCTATCCAGTGCGCATTAGCGACGCCTAGCCGTTGGGCCTGCCGAGTGGCGACGGCCAGCATGCCCGGGCTGTAGTCAATACCGTAAACCTGTTCTAACCGGGGTGACACAGCCAGCACAAGGTTGCCGGGCCCGCAGCCCATATCGAAGAAGGTCCGGGCACCGTGTAAATCGATTTTACCCAACAGCTGTTGCAGATAGCCGTCTTGGGGGAGGGACGCTCGTTCAGCCATTGCTTTAGCTCGTTTGTCCCAATGCGCCGGGGTTTTCTCGGTACGCCTCGCCAGACGAAGCTGCTGGCGATACAGTGCCGCGAAATCAATATCATCAATTAGCATGACTATTCTCCTGAATGATTTTGGCCGAGGTGCCGGCCGATTTGTCCGGGTGATACGCCATAAAGCACCGCCAGTGCGTCGTTAGCGAGCAGTGCGACAGCGCTACCCTGGTTTATTGCCCCGTTGGGCTGGATGCAAAGAATGCTGTCGGCGACAGCGCGGGCATGCAGAGGATGATGCGTCGACATGAGTATCGTTATGCCTTGTGAGCGGAGAGTTCTTACCGTATCCAGTAACCTGATTTGATGACCGAAATCCAGACTGGACGCGGGTTCGTCCATCAGCAGCAGTTGCGGTTGTTGTACCAGCGCGCGAGCAATTAATACCAGTTGCTTTTCCCCTCCACTTAACGCGGTCCAGCGTCTTTCTGCCAGATGCCGAATGCCCATGTCGTCAAGTTTCTGATACGCCAGTGCCTGCTCGCGGTGCCCTGGTGTTGTAAACGCGGACAAATATGGCGTGAGGCCCATCATTACCATCTCACTCACTCGAAAAGCAAAAGCCCCGTCGTGCGCCTGAGGCACCCAGGCGATATTTTTTGCGCGCGTGGCGGGCGACAACCGATCAATGGGAATGCCATTCAACAGGATTTCGCCATTCTCCACGGGGAGTACGCCAAGAATGCTCCGCATCAGGGTTGTTTTGCCGCACCCATTCGCGCCCACCAGGCAGGTCAATGTCCCGGAGTCGAGAGTAAATGAGGCGTCATGCAGCACGGAATGTCCGGGGTAGCCCAGCGAAACATGTGTGAATTGTAAGTTCATACTCTGCGGCCCCGGAGCAGCAACACCAGAAAAATGGGCGCACCGATAAAGGCGGTCAGAATACCCAACGGAATTTCCGTACTGGCGATGGAACGTGCCAGCGTATCCGTAAGAAGCAGTAAGATTGCGCCTAGTGCGGCGGCGACAGGCAGCAAACGCTGGTGGTTGCAGCCGACAAGTAGCCGACCAATATGGGGGACAGCGAGGCCAATCCAGCCGATCATTCCGGCAACCGAAACGGCACTGGCGGTCACTAACGTTGCGCTGAGAATTAAAATCAACCGTAAACGGGTAACATTGATGCCCATGGATAGCGCTTCATCATCAGAGAGACTCAGTACGTTAACGCGCCAGCGCAGCAGCAGGATGGGGGCAGCCCCGACAATAATAAGCGGGGTGATAGTCACGAGGTCGGCAAGCGTCAGACTGGAGAGCCCACCCAGTAACCAAAACGTGACGGTTGGAAGCTGAGTGTAGGGATCGGCGAGCACTTTGATTAATGAAATACCTGCACCGCAAAGTGTTCCCAGCGCGATACCTACCAGAATCAGAGTCAGGAGCGGATCGTGGCGGCGGGCTTTACGTGTCATGAACCACACGCTTGTTACCACAAGGACGCCACCGCAAAAGGCACTGGCCTGAATCATCACTATCGGCAGGCCTAACCAGATAGCAAAACAGGCGCCGAGGCCAGCACCGGCAGATACCCCTAAAATATCAGGCGACACCAGAGGATTGCGAAACATACCCTGAAAAGTTGCTCCGGCCAGAGATAGCGCGCCGCCAATCAACAGGGCGGCAAGGATCCGCGGGAGCCGGATATGCCAAAAGAGTAGCGCGGCCTGAGGAGGTACCGCAGCGTTGTCATGATGGGCCCATGCAGCAAACAGCTGAGCGAAGGGAAAAGGATAGGGGCCGGCGAGCATGGCCAGTCCGATACAGATGAGTGTGGTAAGCAACAACAGCCCGAATAACACGGGAGATTTCATGCAAGATCTCCTGCAGTATTGCACTGGGATGCCGTCAGCGCCGTATGCCAGAAGGTCTTAAAAAACAAGGCGATATCCTGCTTCAGGGTGGCTGCCACTGCGGGATCGAAATGGGCCTGTAATTTGCGCATCCCAAGTAAGCGATTGATGCCCGGTGGTGCATCCATCCAGCCAAAAGGGAGCCCGCTAAACAGCAGAATTTGCTGCCGGGCAATCGCCCGAATGCGTTGCCAGAGTGGGTCGGTCATCATTGCATGTAACGTCACGCGATCCTGAACCAGGATAATATCGGGCTGCCATAGCAGCAGATGTTCCATTGATACCTGAACAATACCGCTGCGCCCGTCGACGACAGCCACATTTTCCAGCCCGAGTTGCTCTGCTGCTTCCGTATGCAGCGAGCCCCTGAGCCCGGTTTCCAGCCCCCGAGCTCCTCTGGCGGCGTAGAAACGGATCGGTGAAGAGAGCCGCCGGGCAAAAGCCTGTGCTTCTGTCAGAAATCGCTGCGCCAGCTGCGCCTGTAATGCCGCTCTTGCAGGCATACCGAGTCTGTTCCCCGCAGCCTGTAGTTGGCGATCGGTGTTTTTTAACTCGCCTTTGATGAGCAACCACGGGATCCCGGTTTGCTGATAAACGCGACGCGCCTGAGATATCCAGGTGTCATCAACATTGCCGCAATCAATGATTAGCTCGGGATCAAGGAGGAGTAATTTTTCCAGCGGGAGCGTGCTGGCTCGACCGGCCAGACGGCCCAGTTTTGGCAATTGACAGTATGGCTGACCCAACCACGCACAGCCGTTGCCGGAAAAATCAAAAGATGAAAAGCCGATAAGCTTTTCCGGTGCCACCGCGAGCATCAGTATATCGGCAGGCGGGCCAGCACTTAGTACGCGGGTAATATCTGAGGCTGCAGGAAGGGTACCGATTGTCATTATTGTGGGATTCTCATCCGCCATGGCAGGCAGCCTCGCGGCGGCTAAGCCGGCGACAAGTGCCTGTATAAAAACTCTCCGTGTTAATAACATGCGATTTCCCGGTCAGCGTATGAAACGAGGTGGTGATTAATTAATCGTTATATAATTTTGTACATAACGATTCACCAGCTCGTTGATGTCGATCAATATTTCTGACAAGGAGAAGGCGTTACTACTTATTTGTCGAAAAGTCAGTCTGATAGGGGGAGAGGATACTCCCGGCACGTTGAACGGCCGGGCTTAGTATGCGTGCGCAATCGCTCATATTGCAGCCGGGTAATCCACCATCGGTATCTGTCATTATTAGCACGCGCTAACTACGCACTTTTTTAGCGGTGGTCGCGGTGGTATAGCGCCCACTCTTCCACTTTTTCACCGGAAGGAAGGGTGCAATAACCCGCTGTTCCTGTCTCCGTATCTGCCATATCAAGCTTACCGCCCTGTTGCTCACAGTAGACCGAGGCGGGGTTTGCCATACCGATAGGGTTTTTTTGGGGCGCTTCTGATGCGCAGGCAGTCAGAGTGATCGCTGCGATGAATAATGAGATTGCTTTCATAAATAGCTCCTTTTTACCTGCTGACTATAACGGTTGTTTGCCAGGCTGCAAGGGGGCTCCCTAAAAATCTGAACGGCAGCAGAGTGGTTGTCGGCTCTTCAGGCAATTGACGTTGAGGGCAGGGCAAAGCCATCGCACAGGTTTGAATGCGTTAGCCAGCATGACGTGCCCGATGTTATCGACAAACAGGCAGCCTTTAAGGCGATCTTTTCCACTTTCCTTTTATAATTCACGCGAATTAACATTTATTTTGAGTCCTAAGACGTGTCTCAAATCTTAAGAAGTGTCTTAATAAAGACTAAGATTTATATGATTTAGATCAATTTTGGCTGTTTTTTAATCTGGTTTTGTTGATTTATTGTTAATGATTGTGGTGTTTATTGTTTAATTATCGATTGCTAATATAAATGATATCTCAACGAAACTTTCTTTATTTTTTGTTGTGAAATTTCATTTTTAACACTTATTTAAATTTTTTTTAACAAAAAAGCAATGCAGTATGAATGGCGATAACTTTTTTTATTTCAAAGGGAAATGGTGAAAAGAAAATTACGGTTTGCATTTTTAATCTTCTAAATGATGAGGGGATTTCATGTCAAATGTTTCATAAATGTTAAAATAAACGTAATTGACGCCAGGATCTTTGCATGGATAATGCACCCCATCGACAGCAGGGCATATATAATATTTTACGAAATCATCACGATTTAAAATTAATCTGATTGCGTGGTGAGGTGAAATTTCGCGTCTCAAGAAAATTGATGCCGGGTAAAGTTATATAATCTTCGTCAGGTGTAATTTAATAATATCCTTTTGTGCATTGTGCGGGATGAAGTGACCAACAATTCTGGATGTGACGCGGTGGCAGGAATATAAAAATCCATCCATATTATTTATTGCCTTGTTTCATGAAAAACAGGACCAGATAAAACTGAGGTTCGAATTGTCGTGGTGACATATTTAACGTTACTTTTATTAGCCGGAAGATGGCCTTAATTTCAACGGTGGAATTGCGCGTCTGACCATCAGATGACGTGATTTACGGTTTGCCCGGGTCGTGTTTTCTCTCCACTGCTCGCAGGTCAACGCCCATAAATGAACGTGGGTGGCGAGAGCATTGAATGAGTATCAGTGCTTTTTCAATTAAAATTTAATGTACAGGGGTGTTATTTTCAGCGGCATTGATTATTAAACACCATACCTTCACTCCATTTTATGGGTAAAGAAATGAATGTATTCAAAATTAAACTATATGGTCTTTATTGTATTCTGAGCCAGGTTAACAAATCTATAATCGGGATTTTTATTGTATTCCTGTTATTTTCACTATCGTCATGGGCCGGTGAGGGGGGTATTTCTCTCGGCAGTACTCGGGTTATTTATCCAGCTGAGTCTAAGGGTGAGAGTCTTTCTGTTTTAAATTCATCAACAGCGAAGCGTTATTTGATTCAGTCTTGGGTGGAAAATGAATCAGGGAATAAAACGACCGATATTATCGTTACGCCGCCGTTATATAACAGCGCGCCAGGTAGCCAGAATCAGCTAAAAATTATCGCTACGCGTCCCGTTGGGCGGCCCGATCGTGAGCAACTTTATTACCTGAATGTGAAAAGTATTCCAGCTATTGACAGAAAAGAGATGGAGGGCAAAAACGCGCTTCTGGTGACGGTCAATACGAAGATAAAACTGTTTGTGCGCCCAAAAGGCTTATCGCTCTCCTTCGGAGAGGCTGCAAAAAAATTACAGTTTTATGCCGAAAAAAATCACCTGATCGCGGAAAACCCGACGCCATATTACCTGACGCTCACCAACATCCGGGCAGGCGGAAAACCCGTAACGAACTTGATGATCGCCCCCTTTAGCCGAATGGCTATTGCACCAGAAGCCGCGGCAGGCGTGACATATAGCGTGATTAATGATTTTGGTGGGCAGTCTGAAGATATTACTGCGACGGTGAAACAGGGACCATAAATGAGCAGGATAGTTTCGCAACGTGCTGCATTTTCATCACGACACCGGACTCCTTCAACCATACGAAAAGTAAAGATAGTGCTCGGTGTGGTAACGCTGTGTTTCCTTTCTGGCGTCGCCAGAAGCGAACTCTGGGTACCGGAAGGGGTAATTGCTAACGAAAATCTGGCCGATCTTTCAGCCTTTAATGTCTCCGAAGGGCAACTACCCGGCACATATGCTGTGGCGATCTACCTGAACGGGGAGGTTATCGGTAACAGAGATATCGCGTTTATGCCTGCAAAAAACGCTGTTACAACGGACGAGGCGCCGCTTCCAACAGGGAGGAAAACTCCGTTTGTCGCGCCGCATGCCGGGGCCATACGTGATAACACCGGGCTGGTTCCCTGTCTCACCCGCCAGGACATGCAGGATTTTGGCCTCAGGCTGGAAAAATTTCCGGTACTGGCAGCGGTGTCGCAAGGGGCATGCCTCGTCCCGGGTAATGAGATCCCCGATGCCTTTACCGAGTTTGATTTTGGACAAATGCGTTTGAATATCAGCATACCTCAGGCGGATTTATCGGCGCGGGCTCGGGGGGACATTTCTCCGGACCGCTGGGATAACGGTATTAATGCAGCCCTGTTGAATTACAGCGTGAGCGGGGGAGAACGTACCGGGCGCTATGGCAGAAGCAGCGACTACATTCTGCATCTTGATAGTGGGCTGAATATTGAAGCCTGGCGCTTACGGGATGGTCGGACCCTGAGTTACCAGAATAGCCGGCGTTATCACGTCAGCGAGTGGCAGCACAGCAATACTTATCTGGAACGGGCCATTCCCCCTTTCCGCAGTAATCTGACGCTCGGTGATAGCCGAACTGAAAACGATGTATTTGATTCGCTGGGGTTTCGTGGAGCACGCCTTGCGACGGATGAAGAGATGTTTCCGGACAGTCTGCACGGATTCGCCCCGGTGATCCGGGGAATGGCCAACTCCAGCGCGGAGGTGACCGTTCGACAAGGGGGATATGTGGTGTATCAGACACCGGTGCCGGCGGGGCCCTTTGTCATCCGCGATCTCTGGGCAATCGGCACCTCCGGCGACCTTGAGGTCACGGTAAAGGAAGCAGACGGGAGCCGTAAAGTGTTTACCGTCCCTTATTCCACCTTACCGGTACTGGTTCGTGAAGGATATAAGAAATATGGCCTGACCGTGGGACAACTACGTAGCAGCAGCGAGCACTATCAGACGCCGCTGTTCGTTCAGGGAGAACTGAAGTGGGGGCTAACGGGAGGCGTGACGGCCTATGGCGGTATGCAGCTATCGGCACGTTATCAGGCGGCGGCGGCGGGAGTCGGGATCAATTTGGCTCAGGTTGGTGCGGTTTCCGCTGATGTGACTCATGCCGACAGTATGCTGGCAGACGGTAGCCATCATCGGGGGCAGTCGGCCCGTTTTTTATACTCCTGGCGTCTGAAGGCGACCGATACCACGTTTAACCTGGTTGGTTATCGCTACTCCACTCAAGGGTTTCACACGCTGGATGAAACGGCGTTGAAAGGGATGCGTGGCTGGCTCTACGCCGATGATCGTCAGGATGGCGGATCACGTCCCGTTAGCTCTTCATATAACGACTATTACAATTTGTACAGCGCCAGGAAAGGACGTCTGGAAGCGACGGTGACGCAAAAAATAAGCAGGCTCGGGTCCTTGTATCTTACCGGTGTGCGGGAGAACTACTGGAGTGGGCGCAACGCATCGGCCTCATGGCAGGCGGGAATCAGTGGTTACGTTGGCCGCATCAGTTACAACCTGGGGGGACGCTACCAGCAGTCGGATCAACATCCCCATGCGGATAAATCGGCTTCGCTTTTTCTTTCTGTTCCGCTGGAGGGGCTCTTTTCTGGCCAACGCAGAGCAACGGGCGGCATGTTAAATGCCAGTTTCAGCCTGAATGAGGATAACAGTGGGAGTGTTAGCCAACAGACTGGATTGAACGGGACGGCTCTTGAGGAACAACGACTGGGCTGGAGTTTGTCACAGGGACATAGCCGCGCTGGCCGCGAGAGCGGAAACGTTAGCCTGACATATCGCGGAGGAAAGGGGACGGCCAACATGGGATATAGCTATAGCGATCATTACCACAGTATGGACGTCGGCTTTAATGGCGGAGCAATACTGCACGGTGGTGGGTTGACGCTGGGACAATCGTTTTACGACGGTGCCGCGTTGGTTGCCGCTAAAGGCGGCAAAGGGACGAAAGTGAGCAACACATCTGGAGTAAAGCTGGATAAACGAGGATACGCCCTGGTTCCCTGGGTCATGCCGTACCGGGAAAACAGTCTGTCGTTGGATGTGACCAGTATGCCGGACGATCTTGATTCTGACGGTGCATCACAAACGGTTATACCGTCCCGGGGCGCGGTTGTCCGGACGGAATTTATGACAAAGCAGGGTGTGCGGGTACTTATGACACTGCTGCATAACGGAAAATATTTGCCATTCGGTACCGTGGTTACCGGCGGGACCGCCAGCGGTATTACCGGGGATGACGGGCAGGTGTATCTATCTGGCCTCCCTCCTGCTGGTGAACTGAAGGCAAAGTGGGGCCGAACCTCGGCAGAGCAGTGCTCGGTCACTTATCAGTTACCAACGCATGCCAAAGTGAGCGTTGTGCAACTAACGGAAAACTGCCGCTAAAGGCGGCGCTTATCAATATATCAACTGACTTAATACGATACGGAGAACAAAAAAATGTTAATGACAACTACCCGGAAAACGACTGCCGTGCGTCACATCGCTAAATCGGCCGTGCTGACTATTGCCCTGTCAGCTTTACCGCTGTTGGCGCAGGCTGATACCAGCAAGGCAAGAGTTACCATTAAGGGAACGATACTTGCAAACACCTGTGAAATTGCTAACGGCGAATCGATAGATTTGGGTGCTATCAACCAGCTTCAGTTTAGGGCAGCCCTATACAAGGCCAAGGAACAAAAGGTCATCACGCTAGAGAAGTGTGGAACAGAAGCAAAAAATGTCAAAGTCGTGGTGAGGAACATTGGCAACAACAGTGCTAATAGTTCGGAGGCCGCTGTCGGCGTTGAGGTGGTACTGTTCAATGGCAATAAAGAGCTAGTGATGAATCAGGAAAGTGATGCCATTACTCTAAAAAAAGAAGGTAAACTCAACACGATTGTGCTGGCTCCTGCATTAAGAATGGATATGAACACGTTCAAATCAGGAAGATTTGAGTCTGCTATCGACCTCGATATCACATATCCGTAATCGTCAAAGTGCCTGCCGTCAAACACAGTGGATCGCGTGTTCGGGCGGCAGCGCAGGATGCCGAAGGTGAACGGCCTGTATACGGTAGAGCCTAACCGATAGCGTCCGGTAAATAGTCAACAGGAGAGAGCATGTCACTTTTTTTAAGAAGCTGTGCCGGGATGTGGCTGCTGATTTTTTCCACAGCCGGGAGTTGTGGACAGATTGAGATAGGTCAAACAAATGGGGGAGCATTCAGCTTTAGTGTAGAGCTGTCACCGACGGAAATGAACCGGTTTACTTTCCTCGTCAGAGACGCAGAGGGAAAAATATGTTCTTTGCGTTATACTCACTTCTCAGCCAGTGGTTTCACTGGCAAGCAGTCGATTCAAGATAGCCGTAAGAATCACTCTTATGAGCTCCACCCAGACACCATATTCCAGATTTCAGGGACAGGCATGGTTATATGTCAGTCTAATACTCCGCCAGTATCGGGGGCGTTTGACGCTTTCACACCGAAGTCCGGTAATCTCCACATAACGATTCCGCTCATAGTCAGTAACTATGCGACACGTCACGGATGGGACAGGAATAGCTATCAGTATCGGGACGTGATCGATTTTGGTGTACTACGCGTGGGTGAAACAAAACGCTTTACGGGATTCTCCGCTCCGCCTGCGGGCAGCGATCTGTTCATTAACGGCGTTTCCAGTAGCGCGAGTCTCATATCGATCGATGGCGGCGGTATTGCAAACATCGCTGTGGAGCATGGCTCTCTGTGGGTAACCGGTCTGAAAGCAGGCATCGTGAATACTTCCGTGGAACTGCGTTTAGAGCTGGAGTGAGCGGATGAACGTGCGAGCTCTCTATCACTGGGAAGCTGTCACGAATTTGTGAATATTTCGGGAGGATTTGGTAAGCATTCTCTTATTAGATTGACATTATCTCTTTACGGCCTGTGAGGCGGTGATGTTAAACAGACGACAGTTTTTGTTGAGCAGTGGGGGTATCGTCGCCGTGGGGTGGGTGGCAGGGCACATGCCCTCGTTGTTTGCCGCTAATACTGCGCCCGCCACGATGCCGGATGTGGAAAAGTTTGACATTACCCATACCGAAAGACAGTGGCGCGAGCAACTGACGGCCGGGCAGTATTTCATCCTGCGTGAAGCAGGCACCGAAATTCCCTACTCCAGCCCGCTAAATAACGAACATCGGCAGGGTATTTTTTTCTGTGCGGGGTGCGACCTTCCGGTTTTTTCCTCGCTGACGAAATTTGACAGTCACACGGGCTGGCCCAGTTTCTGGCAGCCGCTGGAAAAAGCGGTAGTGAAACGGCGTGATATCACATTTGGTGTGGTACGTCAGGAAGTACATTGCCGCCGCTGCGGCGGTCATTTAGGGCATGTCTTTGATGATGGCCCGCCGCCAACCGGGCTGCGTTACTGCATGAATGGCGCAGCGATGCTGTTCAGGCCGGACAAACTATAACATGACTTATCACGCGCAAAATATGACCGCAGGCGTCATGCATCAACGCAGACTATCGGGCGATATCAGGTGGTTTTCCTGATGGAAGAAGGGTTTTTACTATGCTGGTGATCATTCTTGCTTATTTGGGGGGGGTGTTGACCATTGCCAGCCCCTGTATCTTACCCGTGCTCCCTTTTGTTTTTTCACGCGCCGATCGATCTTTTACCCGTACCAGCCTGCCGCTGCTGGCCGGGATGGCATTGACGTTCACGCTATTCGCGACGCTGGCTGCTGTTGGTGGCGGTTGGGCTGTGGCAACCAACCAATATGGACGGGATGTGGCGCTGGTGCTAATGGCGCTATTTGGTATCACACTGCTATTTCCGCATCTGGCGGAGCGTGTGATGCATCCGCTGGTCTCTGCCGGTAATTCACTGTCAAATCGCATTGCGGTGGGACAGTCCAACAGTGTGGGGAGTTCGTTGCTGTTAGGCATTGCCACCGGACTATTGTGGGCCCCCTGCGCGGGACCGATTTTGGGACTGGTGCTGACCGGTGCCGCATTGCAGGGCGCAAGCATAGGCGCTTCTCTTTTACTGCTGGCTTACGCTGCCGGTGCGATGACCTCACTGGCGTTGGCGCTGCTGATTGGCGGTAAAGTTTTCAGCGCGATGAGGCGCTCGCTGGGGGTTGGAGAGTGGATTCGCCGTATTCTGGGGGCGGGTATGCTGCTGGGTGTGGTCGCCATTACCTTTGGCCTGGATACCGGTGTACTGGCGCGCTTGTCGATTGCATCAACGGGCGGTATTGAACAAAGGCTGATCCAAAAACTGTCGCCAGACAGTGCGAAAAAAACACCGGCTGCCGTCACCGCATCTTCCGGGAGCAGGGATCTACCTCAACTCACCGATGAAGGCATGATGCCGCCGCTTAGCGGCGCCGTGCAGTGGTTGAATTCATCGCCGTTAACCACCGAGTCGTTACGGGGCAAAGTGGTTTTGGTGGATTTCTGGACCTACTCCTGTATCAACTGTTTGCGCGCGCTGCCTTATGTTAAAGCCTGGGCGGAGAAGTATCGCGATCGGGGTCTGGTGGTTATTGGCGTTCATGCCCCGGAGTTCGCCTTTGAACGTGATATCGATAATGTAACCAAAGAGGCGAAAAAGTTGGGTGTAACTTACCCAATCGCGATCGATAATGATTATCGTATCTGGCGGGCATTTAACAATCAGTACTGGCCAGCACACTACTTTATTGATGCGAAAGGACATATTCGCTACCAGCATTTTGGCGAGGGTGAGTATGACCAGTCTGAGCGGGTGATCCAGCAACTCTTGCAGCAAGCGGGGGCGAAAAACGTCAATGACAGCATTAGTACGGTTTCGGCAACGGGCGTTGAGCAAGCGGCCAGCGGGCAGGACGATATTTCACCCGAAGCATACCTTGGCTATATGCGGGCGGAAAACTTTGCTTCAGGTAAGGCTACCGGTGATAGCCCGGCCAATTACCTTCAGCCGTTGGCCTTACCGCTGAACAGTTGGGGGCTGGAAGGGCGCTGGACCATAGGCGGAGAGCACATCACGTTAAATGCGGAAAAAGGACGAATTATTTATCGGTTCCATGCCCGCGATCTGCATCTTGTTATGGGGCCAGGTGGAAATGGCAAACCTGTTCGCTTTCACGTCTTGCTTGATGGCAAGGCTCCGGGAGGAATGCACGGCGCGGATGTCGCACCTGATGGTCGCGGTGCAGTGACCGAACAGCGCTTGTACCAGTTAATTCGTCAGTCCGGCGGCGACGGTGAACACACCTTCAGCATTGAGTTTGAAGATGCGGGCGTGAACGCATATGCCTTCACATTTGGTTAATAAAGGCGATTATCATGATGAAACAACGTGCTCGTTCTTTTGCTTCTGGTCGTGTCTGGTTGATTGGCGCACCGCTGTTAGTGATTGTCGCGATGGCATGCCAGAACGTCGCCTGGCCTGATACCGAAACGGCGATCGTGATTCCCGCACCGCAGGAGGATGAGGTGCCAGGCAAGGCGCATCTGGAAACCGCCGTGTTTGCCGGAGGCTGTTTCTGGGGTGTGCAGGGTGTTTTTCAGCATGTTAAGGGTGTCACCAGTGCGACATCGGGTTATACCGGTGGTAAAGCTCGCACCGCCAATTATCCTACCGTTAGCATGGGGATGACCGGACATGCGGAGTCAGTGGAGGTGATCTTCGATCCGCACAAGGTCACGTACGGTCAACTGTTGCAAATTTTTTTCTCAGTGGTGCACAATCCGACCGAGCTGAATCGCCAGGGGCCGGATTATGGTCCGCAGTACCGTTCCACCCTATTCCCGATGAGTGAATCTCAGGAAAACGTGGCAAAAGCCTATATCGCCCAGTTGAACAACAGCCACCGCTTTAGCGCGCCGCTGGTGACTACGGTGGAGGAGAATGCCCATTTTTATCCGGCGGAGAAATACCACCAGAATTTCCTGAATGACAACCCAGACTACCCTTACATTGTTATCAATGATTTGCCAAAAGTGGAGCAGTTGAAAACGCTTTTCCCGGCCCTGTGGCAAAGCGAGCCAACGCGGGTTAAAGGGTAAAGTTTTTAAACGATGCGCGGGTTATATTGCCGCCATCCGGCGGTATTTTATCTCGCGTTTAAGTGTATGTTCGCAAGGTGAGTTACGTTTGTCCGTGTGTCTGGTCAGGCCTGCCGCTTGACGCCGGGACAGCGAATTCAAAACAGGCCCCGCCTTCCTCGTGCTCAACCAGCGTAATATCACTTTCATGCAGTTGTAAAATCCGACGCACAATCATCAACCCAAGCCCTCCGGGTCGGTATTTCTGTTGACTGAGAATTGAGGGACGTTCGAATAAACTGCCTTTCAGTTCATCAGCAATACCCGGGCCAGAATCTTTCAGGCGTACCACGACATTATCCTGTTGTTGCCAGAGGTGGACGTCTATTTGCCCGTTTTCTGGTGTATGACGGATTGCATTATCCAGCAGATTAGTCAACACCCGTTCAATCATCCCCAGGTCGGCGTTCACCAGCGGAAGTCCGGGCGCGATCGAGGCGACCAACCTTTGCTGGCGAGGCTCGGTAGTGAGTTCAAACTTTTGAAACACATCTTGCAGGAGTTCACTAAGCGAGAAGGGCTCTTTATTGGCTTTAACGACACCGTATTCCAGCCGTGCCAGCTCAAATAGCTCCTGCGCCAGTCGGCTGACTTTGCGACTTTGATTCAGTGCGATATTCAGGTAGCGCTGGCGTTCTTCTTCACCCAGACTGGTGGACTTCACCGATAGCGTTTCCAGATAGCCATGCAGCGAAGTGAGGGGCGTGCGCAGATCGTGCGAGATATTGGCAATAAATTCCCTGCGCAGCTGATCCTGGGTTTTCAGACTTTGCCACTGTTGGTCAATGCGCTGAGCGAGGCTAATAAATGCCTGCTGCAATTGAGCCACTTCGTCACGCGCCGTACCGGTCGGGGACTTACTTTGCGCCAGCGCCTGAATGGCGCTCATTCCGCCGCTGTCGAGCTTGGCGATTTGTGCCGTCAACTGGCGCATCGGTTTGGTGATCCAGCGAAACGCCAGTATTCCAGCCAGTCCGCCGAAAATGATAACAAGCACCATTGAGCGCAGCGTTATCCACAGAGCAGAGAGGTACTGCGCCTGGCTTGACAACATAGTGTAGTGTTCGCCGAGCAGCACGATATAGACATAGCCCTTGACGGTATTGCCCATTCTTAACGGTGCAACACTGAATACCTGACGCGTTTGTGGGTCACGCGGATTATCTCCATAAATTGGCATGGGTGCGCCATGGAGGAGTGCCTGAAGAGGTTTTAAGTCGATACGTTTCTTAAGGATTTTCCCCGCAGGTGCCGCACTGCTAATAATATTGCCTTCTTTGTCCAGCAGATAGACTTCAACGCTGGGATTCACCGACATCAATTGCCCAAAGAGCGAATGGACGGAGGCCTGATTCAGACCATTCTGGCTGAGTAATGGATTGTGGCTGGCGATCTGCTCCGCCAGATTGGCCGACAGGCGCTGAATGACGCCCTGGCTGTATTCATTGGCTGTGCGTACCTGCAAATAACCGGAGATCACACAGCAGGCCAGCAGTAGCGCGGTAAAAGCCAGCATCAGGCGCCGGGATAATGTGATATTTTTCATAACAGACTTCTTATGCGTCTTTGGCCGTGGAAGCGAATTTATAGCCCAAACCCCACACGGTTAGCAGACGCTCGGGCTCCGACGGGTTACGTTCTATTTTCAGCCGTAGTCGGTTAATGTGCGTATTGACGGTATGCTCGTAACCTTCGTGCTGGTAGCCCCACACCTGGTTAAGCAGGCTGATGCGTGAAAAGACTTTGCCGGGATTTTTGGCGAAAAAATAGAGCAAATCAAATTCGCGTGGAGTCAGGACGACCCGCTTTTTATCCAGGTGTACCTCGCGTGCTATGGGATCAATCACCAGACCGGAAAGTCGCAGCGTGCCCGCATCAATTTTCATATTGTGAAGCATGGCTTCCTGGCGGCGAAACAGTGCTTTTACCCGAGCGACCAGCTCCAGCATTGAAAATGGTTTTGCCAGATAGTCATCGGCGCCTAGCTCAAGCCCGAGCACGCGATGCAACTCGCTGGAACGCGCGCTGATAATGATGATTGGCGTATAGCGTGTTTTCATGCGTGCCCGACGGCAGATCTCCAGCCCGTCAATACCGGGTAGCATCACATCCAGGATCAGCGCATCCCAGTCATCCCTTGCCAGTAGCTCGACGCCCTGGTTGCCGTCGCTGGCATGGGTAATGTCATATCCTTCATCGTGAAGGTGTAGGGTAAGCAGATCGGCAATATCGCCATCATCTTCCACAATCAGGATTTTTTTTAATTTTTCCCCTGTCATGCTGCACCTCTATTCTTCTCATTCGCTTTTTTGCAGTTTACACAACCCCATCCGCCGCCGTTGAGATATCACATTTTGTTTAATTCCAGGTGAAGCCTTGGGGAACAAATTTGCTGAACACTCGTAATGATATCTCGACAACAATATAGGGATCGGCAATGAATAAATACGCGATGCTGGCCGTGTCGGCAGCCTGCTTATTGGGGCTGGTGGGAATCAGCTATGCGGCAGTTACGGTACCGCAAACGTCATCTGGCGCGACTTCGAAAGGTTGCCTGCAAAAAGAGGGGATGAACAAATGCGCCGGGGACAAAGAACGCGCGCCGCAGGGTATGATGATGAAATCGGCTGGTCATTCAGGTTCAATGATGATGATGCAGAGCGAACCACGCCCGGGTTCCATGATGATGAAAAAGAGTGATACACAAAAAGCGGATACAGGGCAGTAATGCCGTTGTTTACCCCATCAATGATTTGCTGAGGTGACGCCGGCAGTCGGGGAAATCAGTCACGGAAGCACGCAGGCTTCCGTGACTTTTCTTATTGCTGGTAAAAAATTTCGCCTGATTCTGCCTGTACGATTTTACCCTCGGCCTCGGTGATCAACACATAGTTGCCACCCATATAAGTCCAGTGTGTTCCATCAGTGGGCTGTGGCAGATTGCGAGTTTTCCAGTCAACGACTTGATATTGCCTGGTGCGATAGCGGTCCGGGACGATGCTGCCAATGCTGAAGCGCTGAAAATCAGCGAAGAAGGTTTTAACCGCATACGGATGAGCGGGGTCTGGTTTTCCTTCATCATCCTGATCGTGTTCCGCAGGTGTTTGCACATCAGGCGTTTGGCCGGAGGAGGTCACGCCCTGATTCTGCGCATCGATGTCTGCCTGAGCGGTGGCGTCGGGTGAATTTTGTACGAGCGGTTCCTGGCCTTCAGCATATGCAGTCGATATCGCTGGCAAGGCACTCAATAATACTGCTGATAAAAATACGATCGTCTTACTCATTATTTCTCCTTATTGGACACCGTCAGCGATGAGGCGTACACACTCAATTCTACAAAAGTCTATTCATTCTGTTTTTACTTTCTTGCACACAACGCTGTGCCAACACGCTAGTGATCTTACCCATGTAGAGCGGATGCACAACCGAATTTTGGTTTCTTTATTGAAACGAAAGATTCAGACAGGCGGAGAAACGGGACCTGATGATTTGGCACGGCAGCCATTGCGAGACAACACAGCCTTAGCGTTGAACTTTTCCGATTTGCAGACCAACATCTCTCAGCACATTTTGCAGTATTCGAGTTAGGTAACGGGAGAATAATTGCCCGATGACGTTTACGTCCTCTATAAGAGACCTCACCATGAACATTGCACGCATAGAAACCATCCCTTATAAAATTCCCTATATCACACCATTGGCGTTCGCTACGGGACGTATTGATAACGTTGAAAACGTTCTGATCCGACTCTGGACTACCGACGGCGTGATGGGGGAGGCGGAAGCGCCTTCACGTCCTTATATTTACGGCGAATCTCAGCAATCGATCATTACGGCTATCAATGAATGGCTTTTTCCCTCTATTAAAGATCTCCGTATTTTTGATAAAGAGAAAATAGCCCAGAAGATGGCGTGGGTTGTGGGAAATTACACCGCGAAAGCGGCTATCGATCTCGCGATTCACGATGCGATGGGAAAGTATCTACAGATGAGCTGCCATCAGTTGTTCGGCGGCATGAGCAATCAATTAACCGTCAGCCATATGATTGGGTATGACTCACCGGAAAAAATGGCTGAGCAGGCGTTAGCGATGCGTCAACAATACGGGATAAACAGTTTCAAGGTTAAAACGGGTAAGGACTATAGAAAGGATATTAAGGCCTGTACAGAAATAAGAAAATGCTTGCCGGACGCTACGTTATACCTTGACGCCAATCATGGCTGGCGCGCAGACCAGGCCATTTCCGTCTACCACGCGATACGAGAGTTAGACTTCGCTTTTTTTGAAGAGCCGTCACCTGCTGCCGATCGAATCGGCAGGCATCGACTGAATAAGGAGATGGCGATTCCCGTTTGCGGCGATGAAAGTTGTATTTCTTTAGCTGATGTTAGTCGGGAAATTTTTGATGGAATATCGTCGATGATATGTATAAAAATGGCCAGAACTGGCATCACCGAATCCACTAAAATACTGCATTTATGCGAAGGTCTATCTGTTCCCGTCTACGTGGGGAATCAGGGCGATACCCAAATCGGGACATTAAACAGTTTGCACTTCGGTGCTGCCTTCAAACATGCATGTGAAAAACCAGCAGAGCTAACGAACTTTCTTGAAATTCGCGATGACTTACAGGCTGACGCTCTCGAAATTAAAGAGGGTAAAATGCGTATCCCGACAGATAGCATTGGCATGGGCATACATATTGATGAACATAAGCTTAATTATTATCGCCAGGATAGGTAGGGCTTGTGGCATGATATCCCCTAGTGCCCCTCTGCAGGGCGCACCCGGGGGACATCATCAGGTCAACATCTTTTCACCTTTAGCGAACCAGCAGTGCAATCAACGCGGCCAATGCTGGAACAGACTGAATATAAAGTATTTTACGACTGGCCGTGGCTGCGCCAAAAATTCCGGCCACGAACACACAGATCAGAAAAAAGCAGGTAACCTGGATTCCGCCTGTCCCCAGCCATAATCCCCAAAGCAAACCTGCCGCCAGAAAGCCGTTATACAATCCCTGGTTCGCAGCCAGTACTCGGGTTTCGCGTGCAAAATCAGCACTGAGATTAAATGCCTTGCGCCCTGTTTGCGTATTCCACAAAAACATTTCAAGAACAAGGATATAAATATGTATAACGGCAACAACAACGACAAGAATATTGGCTAACACGGGAGGCCTTATTCAATGAAGACGGATAAGGGGAGTATAGATAATTACGATGGGCAGAGCAGCATGTTCGGATGATAAAACCCGAATTTTACGCATCGCTCACTTTTAAGGGGGACATTTATCTGCATGTGGCAGACTTTGAGGTATTGGGAAAGCGAGATAGATGATGGCGTGGTGAGCGATGCCGAAATCGCGCTTATACATGTTGCAGGACTTCGGCACAGGGTTCATCCGAGTTATCTCAGACTTTAAGCAGCTTTACCGTCGTATCAATGTCTATTTCATCTTCCGAGAAAATTAACGTCGTTCCCTGGAAAGTGGTGATCGCCAGTTTTTTCAACGGGCGCATTTCACCTGGTTTGGCGGTTGATTTTGGCCTGATACTACTCATCAGTACGCCTACAGACAGCAACGTATTTTCTTTATCGATACGGGTATCGGCAGGCACTTCTTCGCTGTAAACCAGATAAGACTTGATGGACGTGAGCTTAAGACGCTCACCTGCGATATAGATGTATTTGCTTTCCTGGGCGACTTTCACCGCATAGGCGGACAATCCCTTACTATTCGTTGTAGGCTCGAAAGTCACCGACGCATTTTTTTTAATCAGCTCAGGGTTGGCGACCTTAATCACATGGAAATAACGGTTATCGCCGTTTTCATCTTTGATAAATCCAAAACCTTTATCCTGAAACCAGGTTGTGATCGTTCCGTTCATTGCCATTACCATTTACCTAATCATTTAGCGACTCAATTTTTGCAGCGCGCAGTGTAAAACACAATGCCTGCGCGCACTACGTCTTTGGCTAAAATTGGAACGATAAATGCCGGGCAGCGTTACCTGTCCAACCAGGCAAGCCGATGCAGAACGGATTTATTGAAAATTTTAGTGGGTGCTTGATCGACGAGAGCCTGAGTGAGCGGTAGTTCAGCGCTGTTGTTCATGCGGGGAATGATCTTCGCCAAAGCGGAAAAGGGGACAGCTTATTTATTGGTTTAATGCTTGCTTCTGGCACAGCGCGGGCAAGCACGTGGCGCTGAAGGTCTGCTGAGAGTGAAGGATCCGACATTACTTACTGAGCGTTGTATCTAATCCTGAGGGCAGGTCACCATTTGAAAGGATTTTATTTCAAAATTCGCTTTCGATGCTGCCAGTTTTTTCATCTACAGCCTTATTCAAACTAGAGTACAATTTCTCACTTAGCAATATTGATTGTTCAAGTAACTCATTTATATTCTCTTCTGTAATTATTACGGCCCCCCATTCTTATCTTTGCCACTGTAAGTATCCCTGTAAAATGAACCATTCACGTTTAAAGAGTCCCTGACACTCCAATTTCTGCTTTTGGCACAAAGTGGACTGACCCCGCTCAGGTAAACGATCCTGCTCTATAGTTTGAGCATAGCAACTGTCTTTCGAGCGCAACTACGATTTACACCTGAATTTAAGGAAGAAGCCGTCCGTCAAATGTTCTTCAGTTCACTGAAAAAAGAACGCATCAGGAAGAGAATATACAAAACCCGGGATCTGGCCCGGGCGGATATCTTCGATTACATTGAAGTGTTCTACAACCGGGCCCGGCGTCAGTCCATTGAGCATCTGCTCTTGTAAGGTGGGTTTTGTCATCTTGGTTTTTAAATCCGATGAATAATGTGTGGCAGTATGCAGGCAATTTTAGTGGCTCTGCCAGATTTCATAACCTAACAAAATGATATTATTACTTTTTATTAAGCATCGACTTCAAATCGGCAAAGGGATTGTAGGTTGCGGCGGCGACATCTTTTTGTATATCCTCACCCGCCACAACGGTTGTGCCGTATTGCTCGGCTTCAGTGTATTTTGAGTGCTCATGATCATGGCAATACAGACACAATAGTTCCCAGTTACTGCCATCTTCCGGGTTATTGGTATGGTCGTGATCGATATGGTGGACGGTCAATTCGCGTAGATTTGAATACACGAACTCCCGGGAGCAGCGGCCGCATACCCAGGGATAAATTTTTAATGCTTTCTCACGATAGCCGCTTTCCAGACGCGTATAGTTTTTGGGGACCAGTGCCATTGCGATGTTACCTGTTATGAAAAATCATTTTACGATAGTGCTCCTAATATATCCCGTAATGAAACTGAACGAGAACTGAAAGTGGACACTTTTTGGTTGATGCTGAATCACCGCAGATAATCCAGACCCTTCCGGGCCCGTATCATGCAGGCAGTGTATAAAAATACCGGCGTTGCTATGAGCGGGCAGCGGATATCAGGGTTTAGACCCTGTCTACATTACGCGGTAGGATCACTGTGCCTGTTAGTAGCAGAACTTTACAGGCACATCAGGAAAACCTTTGGGTATGCCGTAGGATACCTATTGCTAAAGATAAGTATCTTTAAATGCAGTTCGCCTTAACAGCATTGATATTTCTTTCGAGATTTCCCAGATCGTATTCAGCTAGTTGAAAATTGAATCCTTTATTTTTACGTAGATCAAGTCGTTCGGGGCGCAGCATTTTCGGGTTACTATCAATATCAAACAATTTTGCTATGTGTTCTGGGTCTATGTTTCCGTTCGACATATTGATGAAATGGTTTTCAAGATCATTCAGTGAAACCGGATAAGATGCTTTTTTATTCATCCAATCCTCCAGGCGTAGGGGCCGAGCCGCTCCTTCTCCTAGATCAGACTGATAAATAAATGCATCACGTTTAGATTTCGCACTAGCTGGAAGATCAATTACATACGCGTGCCCAAGCCCTGAATCCTTAACACGCAGGATGAAATTTTTATCTGCAGGTAAATGAGCAAATTGCTGCTGAAGCTGAGAAAGAGATATCGGATGCGCCTTTGCATAGACATAACTTGAATGATCGGAATCGAGGAACAACTTCATTAAATTGTTCGCTGACACGCCACAGACCGGATCCATAATACGTGTACTGCTCCCAATCATATCTTCGACATCTTTCTTTGAGCGACCCCATGCGATTGCCGTCTGCGTGACGTTATCATCAATAGCCTTAAGTAAAGCTGTGGGATTTTTTTGATGGATTGGTTGTTCGTCGTCATCGCTATTAAGCAACACGTTAGCCTTCAAATTTCGAGCACTCAGGTTTGCAAAATCTTGCACTGCCAAAGTCGACGGATTGTTTACACGATGTGGAGTAGACACTTCAATTTTTTGAATCCTATTTTGCTGGTTTCCTCCGATTTGCATATGCGGGTCTGGTTGTGTTGAATAGAAAGCGCTAATTGTGTTTCTCATGCTACTACGTTCCACATGTTGTAATACGATTGAGTGGCGAATAAATAACCACGAAAATCTCAAGAAGTTATTTAATCTTACCAGCATAATGTAGGTACAGGTCTAAGTCGGGTTCTGATATTCTAAACCGTCTGGCTTGAATTCAAAACAGGCGCTATGCCGTCGTCAACAGCAATTGTAAGCGTAGTTTTTATAATTAAATACTGCCGTCCGCATTATTTTTCGGCAGCTATTTTTTCCGTGAGTATATTCTAACGCAAGATGTGATCTTACCCATCAATAATAGACACGGGACTAAGTGAGTCATGTCCGGACACCGTCTGCTCTGATGGAAGAAGCGCTAATACGCATCGGTGAACTGTATGCCATCGAAACCGAAATAAGGGGGAATGCCGGCAGAACCGCGCTTTGCCAAAATCTGCTCGCCAGAGTCTTTCTCATACTGTCCTTCACTACTGGATACATGGTATCGGCTTATGGAGATGCCCTGTGTTATTAGAGGGATGGAAAACAGAGGGATTATAACGCTGAATGAATATAGTAAACAATGTTCATAAAATCATAATGTTACATAATTTCAGGTCAAAATGTGGTTGTTATATTATTGTGGAAAATAATCTTTAATAATCAGCGTTTGCCCGGTTAATCCTTGTAGCATTCTGACAGCTTGAAAGGGTAGGGGAATAACGTATTCTCTTCGGCTTTCATTTGAGCTGCCGGAATGGTCCATAGGGCGTTATCAAGATCGAATTCTGTCCATTCTGCTTCGGTGGCTTCTGCAGGACGCGCCAATGTCCACCACATAAGCCACATGCAATAGTTAACCTGATATGAGCCACGACTATTGTCAAAACAGCTTAATAGCTTCCCGATTTGCTGCGGATTCAGTGCCTGTTTGTGCTGTGTCTTATTGGTGGGGAGGGCCATACGCACAGGCCATACAGGATCGCTATCAGCTCTAAGCGTCGCAACTGCCAGCTCAAAAGCGGATGAAACGGTGCGGCGGGTTTCAGCGGCAACGGTCGGAGCGCCGCGCTTAGCCGTTTCCTGAAGAATTTTAAGTATATGGTGTGGAGTGATCTCTCTGACCGGGAGCTTACCAATTGCGGGAAAACCACACGTTCAAGCATATCCAGTCGCCGCGTTTTGGTGATTTCGGCCCAGTCTTTCATCTGCAACCACTCTTTGGCGATCAGCTCAAAAGTATTCGATGCGTCGTTAATCTTGCGGATCTTATCTAACTGACGGGCCTGTGTCGGACTAACTCCATCTGCGACTTGCTTACGCGCTTGCTCGCATTTCTCCCTCGTTTCAACGAAGTTTTACCGCTGGGTACTCACCAAATGCAAACATGCTTGATTTGCCGTTAAGCTTAAATCGATAACACCACGTCTTCTTGCCGCTAGGTTTGACTTCAAGGTATAAGCCATTGAAATTGTTGAGGCGGTAGAGCTTTTCTTTCGCTTTTGCTGTGCGGCATTGCGTATCAGTGAGCATAACGGGCCTTGTTTATTTCTTATACCGTTATTGTGCTCACTTAAAATAAAGATGGAAGAATGCTGTACTCTTCCATGCCCTCATTTTTGACTACGTTGTTACGAGATAAGTTGAGACTTTATGAAATGAAAAATCCACGCAATGGCGTGGATTTTATAGAGTTTTACGTTATTCTGAGATTCAGTAAAACCTCATGAGACGACAAATTTTATTTAGACGTTGAACAGGAAGTTCATGACATCACCGTCTTTAACGATATATTCTTTACCTTCTGAACGCATTTTTCCGGCTTCTTTCGCGCCTTGTTCGCCTTTGTAGGTTATGAAGTCATCAAAGGCGATAGTCTGTGCGCGGATAAATCCTTTTTCAAAGTCAGTATGGATCTTACCCGCAGCCTGCGGGGCGGTTGCGCCGACGGGAATCGTCCATGCGCGAACTTCTTTCACGCCTGCGGTGAAGTAAGTTTGCAGGTTGAGCAGGGCATAGCCAGCACGGATCACGCGGTTCAGGCCTGGTTCTTCAATACCCATCTCGGCCATAAATTCGTCCCGATCGGCATCATCCAGCTCGGCAATATCAGATTCTACCGCGGCGCAAACCGGTACCACCACGGAACCTTCTGCGTCAGCAATTGCGCGCACCTGGTCAAGATAGGGGTTATTTTCAAAGCCGTCTTCATTGACGTTTGCGATGTACATGGTTGGCTTCAGGGTCAGGAAGCTCAGATAACGAATAGCCGCTTTCTCTTCTTCATCCAGCTTCAGCGAACGTAACATCCCGGCATTTTCGAGGTGTGGCAGGCATTTTTCCAGTGCAGCTTGTTCTGCTTTCGCGTCTTTATCGCCGCCTTTGGCCTTCTTCTGCACGCGCTGTAGTGCACGTTCGCAGGTTTCAAGGTCAGACAGGGCCAGCTCGGTATTGATTACATCAATGTCTTCTGCCGGGTTCACTTTGCCTGAAACATGAATGATATTGTCATTCTCAAAACAGCGCACGACGTGGCCAATGGCCTCGGTTTCACGGATGTTGGTCAGAAACTGGTTGCCCAGGCCTTCACCTTTTGATGCACCTTTCACCAAACCGGCGATATCAACAAACTCCATGGTGGTCGGCAGAATACGCTGTGGCTTAACAATGGCTGCCAGCTGATCAAGACGTGAATCAGGCATTGGCACCACGCCGGTATTCGGCTCAATGGTACAGAAAGGGAAGTTCGCAGCTTCAATCCCCGCTTTCGTCAACGCATTGAACAAGGTGGATTTACCCACGTTAGGCAGGCCCACAATACCGCATTTGAATCCCATGTTTGAATCACCTTAATTGCTTGAATATTAAGACATTAAAAAATGCCTTAATGATGTCGTAGAAAAAAACTTTCAGCATTATACACGTAATCTTCGCCGTTATGGCGCGGATTTCACCTTCAGAGGTGTGTTAATACTTGTGATCGCTATCTTATTTTCCGATACTACCCGGACTTTTAATCAGCGGAGTAGCCTGCGGATGAATAACGTGAAGCTTACGCCACCCTGAGTTTCCCCCCAGTACGCAACGCCAGTTGCGCAGGCTGTCGCTCTGACGGCATGACTGCTCCCGATCCTTTCGGCGGCGCAGTAGTTTCTACTATAACCAAATAAGTGAATAGATATGTTTAACCTGAGTCACTTCAGGGCGCGGGACGTCAAAAATGATGTGCTGGCTGGCTCTGTTGTTGCTGTGGCGCTGATACCGGAAGCCACAGCATTCTCTTTACTTGCGGGTCTGTCGCCGATAATTGGCCTACACACTGCTTTTATGTTGGGGCTGGTTACCGCATTTTTTGGCGGAAAGCCGGGCATGATTTCTGGTGCAGCCGGTTCAATTATCGTGGTCCTGATCAGTTTGATTAACCAGCACGGTTACGAGTATGTACTGCTGGCAACTATTCTGGCCGGTTTGATTCAGATCGCGATAGGTGTGTTGCGGCTGGGCAAATTTATACGTTTAGTTCCTCAGCCGGCAATATTCGGGTTTGTTAACGGCCTGGCCATTGTTATCGCCCTGGCGCAAATCCCGATGATTAAAAACCAGGGGCCGCTGATGTACGGGCTAGTGGCACTGGCGATGCTGATCGTCTGGCTATTCCCAAAATTTACGAAAGTGATACCCGGTTCGCTGGCCGCGCTGATTGTGATTAGCGCCATTGCTATTGGTTTTCATCTTGATACCAAGCGGGTAGGCGATCTTGCGGATATTGCCGGTGACTTGCCGATGTTTCATCTGCCGGATGCGCCGTTTAGCCTGCAAACGCTGAAGATTGTGCTGCCGTATTCGGTAGTCATTGCGCTGGTGGGATTAATTGAGTCGCTATTGACCATGGCGGTACTTGATGAAATGGGCAGTAAAAAAGGGGCAGGGAATAAAGAGTGTGTCGCTCAGGGGCTGGGTAACACGCTTTGCGGTTTCTTTGGCAGCTTTGCCGGATGTGCGATGATTGGACAATCGATCATCAACTTTACCTCCGGCGGGCGCGGGCGGATATCGAATGCCGTAGGTGCGTTGCTGCTGATCCTGTTTGTTATCAGCCTGTCATCCTGGATTGCGCTTCTGCCCGTTGCGGCGCTGGCAGGGATTATGTTTGTGGTGTGCATTCGCACTTTTGAATGGAGCTCGATCCGCCGCCTGAAACGCATGCCAAAGGCCGATGCAGTGATTATGATTGCGGTTACGCTGGTGACGATTTATACCGATTTAGCCATGGCAGTGATTTTTGGCGTAATTATTTCGGCGTTGGTATTCGCCTGGCAACATGCGCGTATCACCATTGTGAAACAAACCGAACAGGATAATGAAAAAACCTACCAGCTTGAAGGGCCGCTGTTCTTTGGTTCGGCTGCCGGTTTTGCTGAGCTGTTTACGCCCGCCAGCGATCCGCAGCGGGTGGTGATTGATTTTGCCCGTACTCGGGTGATGGATTCAAGTGGCGTTGAGGCCATAGATAAACTCAGCACGCGCTATCAGGAAGCAGGGAAAATCCTGTTGCTGCGTCATCTGAGTGAGGATTGCATTAGTTTGCTGAAACAGGCAGGCCCCTGGTGCCTGCATGAGCTGGATGACCCCGATTACAAGGTCGCCGCAGATGATGTTTGAGGTGGAAAGTCGTCGATGAACAGAGCGGCAGGGCGGATAAACCCTGCCGCATTACGATAGGATATCGTTTTAATGCGCGATAATTATAACGTGCCAGCTTTATAGCTGTGCAGCCGATTCATCGCTTTTAAGCGATCGTCTTTCAGCCAGATTTCCGTGCAGCGTGCCGCTTCATCTATAGCATCATCGATCAAGGATTGCTCATTAGCTTGTGGTTTTCCCAGGACAAATCCCACCACTTTATTGCGATCGCCGGGATGCCCGATACCAATGCGCAAGCGGTGAAAGTTAACGTTATTGCCTAACTTACTGATGATATCTTTCAGGCCATTGTGCCCGCCGTGGCCACCGCCTTGCTTAAATTTCGCTACGCCAGGCGGTAAATCCAGCTCATCGTGCGCAACCAGAATTTCTTCCGGTGAGATGCGATAAAATGTGGCCATCGCCGCCACGGCTTTACCACTGAGGTTCATAAAGGTGGTAGGAACCAGTAAGCGAACGTCCTCGCCAGCAATCGCCAGGCGGGCAGTGTAGCCGTAGAATTTGCTCTCTTCCTTTAACGACTGATTATGGCGCTCTGCCAGCAGGTCCAGATACCAGGCCCCTGCATTGTGGCGAGTCGCGGCGTATTCGGCGCCAGGATTGGCAAGACCTACGATCAGTTTGATGCTACTCACGCGCTCTTTTTCCTGAAATAGCTGAATTAAAGAGCGCTAGTTTACTGTGCCGTGGACGAGAATACAAAAGCACCGACGTGGTAGTAAATAAGAGCGATAATTCATTGCCGAAATAATATGTTTTTTATCTAAATTCAGGCGCTTAAAAAGTAAAGAAATGTCAAAATTTAGCAAATTGTGTGATCTATCACGCAATGAAGTTGCTTGCCATTATCTAAACTTATGACACAAGGCAATACCTGTATTGCCAGTCTGAGCGGCTTGAAAGGAGGTGAGATATGAAACGTAGACACGCGAATGTTGCGGGTAATATCCTGATGGGATTCGGGTTGCTTACCATGGTTGCTGGCGTCGGATATTCAGTGCTTAATCAACTGCCGCAGTTGCAGTTACCTCAATATATGGCACACGGCGCGATTTTCAGCATCTTTCTGGGGGCGCTTCTGTGGTTGGTGGGCGCGCGTATCAGTGGCCGTGAAAAGATCGCCGATCGTTATTATTGGCTGCGTCACTGCGGGGATCAACGCTGCCGCCGCCAGTCGCATCATCACCATAGCTGAAGTAAACAGCCCTGCCATCTGTTGTAAAGCCTCTGCGGAGGCTTTTTTATAGGTAAGATATTACTCAGAAGGCGTATTGCCGCCCAAATGAAAAAAGCCGGGCAAGCCCGGCTTCGATTCTCTGAACCTGTCGATTAGTGTTCGAACATCGCAGAGATTGATTCTTCATTACTGATGCGGCGAATGGCTTCAGCCAGCATGCCAGAGAGCGTCAACGTACGTACGTTTGGCAGTGCTTTGATCTCTTCCGGTAATGGAATAGTGTCGCAGACGACAACTTCGTCGATCACCGAGTTGCGCAAGTTTTCCACTGCATTGCCAGAGAAGATTGGATGCGTTGCATAAGCAAAAACACGCTTCGCACCGCGTTCTTTTAAGGCTTCCGCTGCCTTACACAGGGTGCCACCGGTATCAATCATGTCATCAACCAATACGCAGTCGCGGCCCGCAACGTCACCGATGATATGCATCACCTGCGAAACGTTAGCGCGCGGACGACGCTTATCGATGATAGCCATGTCGGTATCGTTAAGCAGCTTAGCGATAGCGCGAGCACGGACCACGCCACCGATATCTGGAGAAACCACGATCGGATTCTCAAGACCAATCTGCAGCATATCTTCCAGCAGAATGGGGCTACCGAATACGTTATCAACCGGGACATCAAAGAAGCCCTGAATCTGTTCTGCGTGCAGGTCCACCGTTAACACGCGATCTACGCCAACGCTGGAAAGAAAATCCGCAACCACTTTTGCGGTAATAGGTACGCGTGCAGAGCGAACACGTCGATCCTGACGCGCGTAGCCAAAGTAAGGAATAACGGCAGTAATACGACCAGCGGAAGCACGACGCAGGGCGTCAACCATAACAACCAATTCCATCAGGTTATCGTTGGTTGGGGCACAGGTGGACTGGATGATGAAAATATCACCACCGCGTACATTTTCGTTAATTTGTACGCTGACTTCACCATCACTGAAACGACCGACGGCGGCGTCGCCCAGGCTGGTGTAAAGGCGGTTGGCAATACGTTGTGCTAGTTCCGGCGTAGCGTTACCAGCAAAAAGCTTCATATCAGGCACGAGAAGAACCTCAGGCTTTGCGTCCAGAGAATGAACATAATCGTAAATGGCAATGGGCGCTATACCATTACGACTGTTTCATACGGGTGTGTTAATGCGCCACGTGCAGCATCAGGAACGGGTGACCCTGTCACGTAATCGCTTTGTGCCCTGAAAGAGCGCGATGCAGCGATGAGACATTACTGCCTCGTGCAACAAATCCACGCAACCCCTTCGGGGCCAGCTCAAGCACCTGACGAGCAGCGGACTCGGTGTCGAATTCGGCAAACACACAAGCGCCGGTTCCTGTTAGGCGCGACGGCGCGTATTCTAGCAGCCAGGAAACAAGCTCTTCAACCTCACGAAAACGTTTTCTTACTACTGCTTCACAATCATTGCTGAAAGAACCCTGCAAAAGGGTGGAAATATCCCTCACTGGCGAGTCGCGTTTTAGCTCGGGATCGTTAAATATCTGGGGCGTAGCAATATTTACGCCGGGATGTGCCACCAGATACCACTTTTCCGGCGGGCTAACGGGGCGTAGTCGTTCGCCTACGCCTTCGGCAAAAGCGGCATAGCCTTGTACGAAGACCGGCACATCGGCACCCAGCGTCAGACCAATGGCAGCAAGCTCGTCCAGCGTAAAACCGGTTTGCCATAGCTGATTTAACGCAACCAGCACCGTCGCAGCGTTGGACGATCCACCACCTAATCCGCCGCCCATCGGCAAACGTTTTGTTACTGCGATATTTGCACCTGCGCCTGTGGGTAAGGTATGGCGCGCAGACGCGTGCTGCATCAGTAAGCGTGCGGCACGGACAATCAGGTTTTCCTCGTCCGGTACGCCCTCAATCGGCGTCAGTAAAATAATGTCACCGCTTCGCGTGGGGGTGATGGTCAGACTATCGCCATAATCCAGAAACTGAAACAGCGTTTGCAGATTGTGATAACCATCTTCACGCTGACCAGTGATATAGAGAAAAAGGTTCAGCTTTGCCGGGGAGGGCCAGGTTGCGATCATTTAACGGTCCAGTTATCCATTCTGAGTTTAATTCGCTGGTCGCCTGCCTGCAGCTCCAGGTTAGACGGCAGCGGGGGGGTAACTTTGCTATCATACCCCTGATAGGTCAGTTTCCACTGTTGACCATTGTGACGATAATTCAGCGATTTCAATAAATAGTGGCTATCCAGCGTGTAATCGGTGGCCTCACCCGGTAAGCCCATCATCCACTGACGCAGACTGTTTAATGGGATATCCATGCCTGTCAGCTGTGACACCATTTTCTCTGCATCATCGCTGACGTAGCGTTTACCTTTGTTATCAACCAACTGTACGACGGAACCCTGTGCGTCCAGCTGTAGCTCAGTACTGCCCAATGGATTGGTTAACAGCAGGCGATAGCGGT
Organism: [Pantoea] beijingensis; assembly: GCF_022647505.1. Lineage (NCBI taxonomy): Bacteria > Pseudomonadati > Pseudomonadota > Gammaproteobacteria > Enterobacterales > Erwiniaceae > Erwinia > [Pantoea] beijingensis. The sequence continues at coordinate 2,239,233 of NZ_CP071409.1, read as the reverse complement.
CTGCCGCCGTTTGCTGCCAGTTAAAGCGCGCATACACTTTTTGCTTATCCGAAAGATAGGCAAAAGCACCGCGCGTCTGATATTGGCTAATCTGTGCGACACGCTGTTGGTGCTGTTTCCACTGTGCTGAATCAGGGCTTTGACCGGGTTCCTGAGGTTGATTGATCGTACAGGCAGCGAGCAGCACGCTGGCAACGGGGAGAAGTCGTATCAGACGGCGGGTAGTACGAGATAGGGACGGTGAATACATTGCGTGGTCATCTCCTCAGACACAATCAGGGCATGCTTGCCCACAGTTAACCTTTAAACGCTAACCATCCGCGTTTAAGCCGTCAATGCTCAAATTGTCTTATTTACCGCGCTTCAGCTATAAGTTAGTGGTGAATATCGTTTACGCTGTGCGGCACCTGCATCTTATCAGGTTAATGGGGAATGACGAGAATACCGATTGTAAGTGCGGCATTACCTATTACAGGCATATGCGCGGTATGACTTTAATTGATCTCGCGCATCTTGTAGAATGCGCCTCATAAAACCCTATCATCAGTGGGATAACCAGACTTTACTACCATGACGCTGCTTGCCCTGGGAATCAATCACAAAACAGCACCTGTTGCTCTGCGCGAACGTGTGACCTTCGCGCCGGACACGCTGGATCAGGCGCTAAATAGCCTGCTGGCACAGCCACTTGTGCAAGGCGGCGTCGTTCTGTCTACCTGTAACCGCACTGAGCTCTATCTTAGTGTGGAGCAGCAAGAGAATCTGCATGAAGAGCTGGTTCGCTGGCTTTGTGACTATCATAAGCTCAGCGCAGATGATGTGGAAAAAAGTCTTTACTGGCACCATGACAATGATGCAGTGAGTCATCTTATGCGCGTAGCCAGTGGCCTTGATTCACTGGTGTTAGGCGAGCCGCAAATCCTGGGGCAGGTGAAAAAAGCGTTTGCGGATTCGCAGCGCGGTCACTCGCTGTCCAGCGAGCTGGAGCGGATGTTCCAGAAAACCTTTTCCGTTGCTAAACGCGTCCGCACTGAAACCGATATCGGTGCCAGCGCGGTCTCCGTCGCCTTTGCCGCCTGTACGCTGGCGCGCCAAATCTTTGAATCCCTTTCGACCGTGAACGTATTGCTGGTTGGCGCGGGTGAAACCATTGAACTGGCTGCCCGCCACCTGCGTCAGCATGACGTCAAAAAACTGATTATCGCCAATCGTACGCGTGAGCGTGCGCAGGCGCTGGCTGATGAAGTCGGCGCTGAAGTGATCGGCCTGGCCGAGATTGATGCGCGCCTGGCCGAAGCAGACATTATTATCAGTTCAACCGCCAGCCCATTGCCAATTATTGGTAAAGGTATGGTGGAGAGGGCGTTGAAAGCCCGCCGTAATCAACCGATGCTGCTGGTAGATATCGCCGTGCCGCGCGATGTTGAACCGGAAGTAGGCAAGCTGGCTAACGCTTATTTGTACAGTGTTGACGATTTGCAGGCGATTATTGAAAAAAATATGGCACAGCGCCAGGCGGCAGCTATTCAGGCAGAAAGCATCGTCGTGCAGGAGAGCGGTGAGTTCATGGCCTGGCTTCGGGCACAAAGCGCCGTAGAAACCATTCGTGATTATCGTTCGCAGGCCGATCAAGTGCGTGCCGAACTGGAAGCCCGTGCGCTGGCTGCTTTACAGCAGGGTGCAAATGCGCAGGACGTGCTGCGCGATATGGCGCATAAGTTAACCAACCGTCTTATACATGCCCCCACCAAATCCCTACAGCAGGCCGCTCGCGATGGCGACGAAGAACGCCTGCAGATCCTGCGCGATAGCCTGGGACTGGACTAGCTACTCTTATCTGAACTCCATTATTTACAAGGTAAAAAACACCACATGAAGACTTCTATTGTTGCCAAACTGGAAGCCTTGCAGGAGCGCCACGAAGAAGTGGAGGCGATGCTCGGTGACGCGGGAGTGATCGCCGATCAAGAACGTTTCCGGGCGCTGTCGCGTGAATATGCGCAGTTAACCGATGTCAGCCAGTGTTTTCGCCAATGGCAGCAGGTGCAGGAAGATATTGAAACCGCTGAGCTGATGCTGAGCGATGTCGAAATGCGTGATATGGCGCAGGAAGAGTTACAAGAGGCGCGTGAGCGTAGCGAAACGCTGGAGCAGCAGCTGCAGGTACTGTTGCTGCCGAAAGATCCTGACGACGAGCGTAATTGCTATATTGAAGTCCGTGCCGGTACAGGGGGAGATGAAGCGGCTATTTTTGCCGGTGATCTGTTCCGCATGTATAGCCGTTATGCGGAAATGCGCCGCTGGCGAGTCGAAGTCATGAGCGCAAATGATGGCGAGCATGGCGGTTATAAAGAGGTTATTGCCAAAGTTATCGGTGAGGGCGCATACGGGCGTCTGAAGTTTGAATCTGGCGGGCATCGCGTACAGCGCGTGCCGGAAACCGAATCACAGGGGCGTATTCATACTTCAGCATGCACAGTCGCTATCATGCCAGAATTGCCAGAGGCAGAATTACCGGATATTAACCCTTCCGATCTGAAAATCGATACTTTCCGTTCATCCGGTGCGGGCGGTCAGCACGTAAACACCACCGACTCTGCGATTCGTATTACCCATTTACCGACCGGGATTGTGGTGGAGTGCCAGGATGAGCGTTCGCAGCATAAAAACAAGGCTAAAGCACTGGCGGTGTTAGGCTCGCGTATTCGTGCCGCGGAAATGGCTAAACGCCAGGCAGAAGAAGCCTCAACGCGGCGTAATTTGCTGGGCAGCGGCGATCGTTCAGATCGTAACCGGACCTACAATTTTCCACAAGGTCGCGTGACCGACCATCGTATTAACCTGACGATTTATCGTCTGGATGAAGTGATGGAAGGCAAACTGGATTCATTAATAGAGCCGATTGTGCAGGAATATCAGGCCGACCAGCTCGCCGCGTTGTCAGAGCAGGATTAGTGGAAATCCGCCGTTGGTTAAAAGGGGCTATCGGGGCGCTTGCTGAAAGTGAGAGTCCCAAACGAGATGCCGAAATTCTGCTGGGCTGGGTGTTAAAACGGCCACGTAGTTGGTTAATCGCGTTTGATGAAACAGCGTTGACTGATGATCAGTTACAGCAACTTGATGTGCTGATCGCGCGTCGTGCCAGCGGTGAACCCGTCGCTCATCTGACGGGGGAGCGTGAGTTTTGGTCACTGCCGCTTACCGTCTCTCCCGAAACCTTGATACCGCGTCCCGATACGGAGATCCTGGTTGAGCAAGCGCTGGTACGCATTCCTGCAGAGGCGTCGAGGCTGCTTGATTTGGGCACAGGTACCGGGGCTGTCGCCCTGGCGCTGGCTAGTGAACGCCCTGATTGCCAGGTGATCGGCGTTGACCGTATTGCGGGTGCCGTAGCCCTTGCGCAACACAATGCCGATAAATTGCAGATCGGCAATGCGGCCTTCCGGCAAAGCGACTGGTTTTCGGCGCTTGACGGACAGCGTTTTGCGCTTATCGTCAGCAACCCGCCCTATATTGATGCTAATGATTGTCATCTGTTTCAGGGAGACGTGCGCTTTGAACCCTTAAGCGCCCTTGTCGCGGAAGAGCATGGGCTGGCAGATATCCGGCAGATTGCGGCGCAGGCGCAGCATTATCTGCAATCTGAAGGCTGGTTACTGCTGGAACATGGCTGGCAACAAGCGCAGGCCGTTCAGGCTATTTTGCGTGAGAACAATTTTCTTTGTGTTGAAAGCTGTCAGGATTATGGCGGTAATGATCGAGTGACGCTCGGTCAGAAGGCTAAGTCATAATCAAGGAAGCACGATGGCAACCTGGTATCCCGTAATTAAAGCGTTTCATTTTCTGACTGTCGCGATCTCTATCGCGATGTTTGTCCTGCGATTTTACTGGCTACAGAAGCGTTCCCTGCATTTACAATGCCGCTGGGTTCGCATTGTTCCGCATATCAACGATACCCTGCTGCTCATTTCCGGTATTCTGTTGGTCTGGATATCTCATTTTTATCCATTTACACCGCAAGGTAGCTGGCTGACTGAGAAGCTGTTTGGCGTTATTATCTATATCGTGCTGGGTTTTATCGCGCTTGGCCGCCGTCCACGTTCCTGCAAGGTACGCTGGATCGCCTTCCTCGCCGCGATAATAGTGGTCTGTCTGATCATTAAACTGGCCATAAGTAAAATGCCACTGTTGGGGATTGTATGACGGCCGTAGCTAAATTTGATTTTACTGAATCACCGCTTTCTGCATCGGTGATTGCCGCATCGCGGGCGATTCGCGATGATTTTCCAACGGAATATGTCGGATCTCAACTGCAGTCTTTGGTTGAGGAAGCGCGTGAATATGTTGCCTCTGAGGACAATATCGATCTGCGACTGGAGAAACTGCTGGAGTTGTTTTATCACCAGTGGGGATTCGGTAACGCGAGCGGTATTTATAACCTTTCAGACACGCTCTGGCTTGATAACGTACTCAGAACGCGCCAGGGAACTGCGGTGTCGCTGGGCGTGATCCTGTTACATGTTGCCGGGGAGCTTGAGATCCCGCTGATGCCGGTTATTTTTCCCACGCAACTCATTCTGCGGGCGGACTGGCTGGACGGCGAAATGTGGCTGATCGACCCCTTTAACGGCGATACGCTTGACGAGCATACGCTGGAAGTGTGGTTAAAAGGCAATATTAGCCCAACGGCAGAGCTCTATGACGATGACTTGGACGAAGCGGAGCCGACAACGGTGATCCGTAAAATGCTTGATACGTTAAAAGCGGCGCTGATGGAAGAAAAACGCATGGAAATGGCATTGAATGTCAGCCATGTGCTGCTGCAGATCGATCCTGACGATCCTTATGAAATTCGCGATCGCGGGCTGATTTATGCGCAGCTTGAGTGTGAGCATATTGCATTAAACGATCTCATTTATTTTGTTGAGCAATGTCCGGAAGATCCGATCATTGAGATGATTAAAGTGCAAATCCATTCGATACAGCATAAACGCGTCACGCTGCATTAACTGGCGGGTATGTTTACCCCGCTCTGAAGCAAAAGACATAAATTCGCTCTGATGAGCGCGATGTGACCCCTAAGACAGGAAGATTAAGGCATGAAACAGAAAGTTGTGAGTATTGGTGATATCAATGTTGCGAATGACCTGCCATTTGTGCTTTTTGGCGGCATGAACGTACTGGAATCTCGCGATTTAGCCATGCGGATTTGCGAACACTACGTCACCGTTACGGAAAAACTGGGCATTCCTTACGTCTTTAAAGCGTCGTTTGATAAAGCAAATCGCTCCTCAATTCACTCTTACCGTGGCCCGGGTCTTGAAGAGGGAATGAAGATTTTCCAGGAGTTAAAACAGACTTTCGGCGTAAAGGTGATCACCGATGTCCATGAGGCAAGCCAGGCGCAGCCCGTTGCAGATGTTGTTGATGTGATTCAGCTACCCGCTTTCCTGGCGCGCCAGACCGACCTGGTGGAAGCCATGGCGAAAACCGGTGCGGTCATTAACGTGAAGAAACCCCAGTTTGTCAGCCCGGGACAGATGGGGAATATCGTTGAGAAATTCGCTGAAGGCGGTAACGAGAAAGTTATCCTGTGCGATCGTGGTGCAAACTTTGGCTACGACAACCTGGTTGTGGATATGCTGGGTTTCAACGTGATGAAACAGGCTTCAAAAGGAAGCCCGGTGATTTTTGACGTGACACATGCGCTGCAGTGTCGTGATCCCTTTGGCTCGGCTTCCGGTGGCCGTCGTGGACAGGTGACCGAACTGGCGCGTTCAGGAATGGCTGTAGGTCTGGCCGGTTTGTTTATTGAGGCCCACCCGGACCCGGCCAATGCTAAATGTGATGGACCTTCGGCGTTACCGCTGGATAAACTGGAACCTTTCCTGAAGCAAATGAAAGCGATTGACGATTTGGTGAAAAGCTTTCCCGAATTGGATACCAGTAACTGATCTCACCACCCTGTTTGAAGGATGTTGGGGGAGAGACATGCTAAAGGCGCCTCAGGGCGCCTTTAGCATTATTGCAAAGATGTTTGTGATACACAGCGCGGTTACAGGACCGCGGAATGGCAGAACGCCAAAGCGAGACTATGTGACAATGTCACGAATTGATTGAATCTGGCAGAGAGCGGCCATACATCTGTTCTTATGGCCGCACAGCAGGAGCCTGTAATCCGGTCCCTGTTTATAACATAATGGTCATTAAGTAACCGATAAACAGTGCCAGATGCGCTGCGCCGTTCAGCACATTGGTACGTCCGGTAGAGAACGAAATGTGGCAAAGAATTAATACGGCTGACATCATCACCATCTGCGGAGGCTCCAGCCCGTAAACCAGTTGCTGATCGGTGAGGGTGGCAATAATAGCGACTGCTGGTACCGTGAGGGAGATGGTCGCCAGTACTGAACCGAAAAACAGATTCATTGCGCGCTGTACCTGATTTGCCAGTACGGCACGTATTGCCCCTAACCCCTCGGGGGATAGAATCAACAGCGCGACCAGGAACCCGGTAAACTGCTTAGGTGCATTCAGTTCGGTCAGCAAAAACTCCAGCGGATTGGCATTCATCTTGGTGACGCTAATCACTGCGATAAGATGCACGATCAGCCAAAGCGTATGCCGTAGACTGCTATGCGCAGAAGGTTTACCGTGATGCGGATCGTCTCCATCGTCTTCGTGCTCATAAACAAACAGGCTCTGGTGAGTCTTCGTCTGGATAAGCAAAAACACGCCATACATGGCGGCCGAAATGGCAGCAATTAACAATGCCTGGCCAGTGGTGAAATTGCCGCCGGGCAGCGCGTTCGGAAAAATCAGTACCAGGATAGCCAACGGAAAAATGGCGATCATATACTGCTTCACACCTGCCAGATTAAGGTATTGCGTGGCGAATTTACGTCCACCGAGTAGCAGAGAGAATCCGACCAGCCCGGCGGTGACGATCATGATAATGGAGTAAAGCGTATCGCGCATTAACGCAGGTGCAGCATCACCTGTTGCCATTAGTGCGGAGATCAAACTCACTTCAAGAATTACTACGGAAAGACTCAGGATCAACGAGCCAAAAGGTTCGCCCAAACGATGCGCGAGAACGTCAGCGTGACGCACGACACTAAAAGCACTGCTGAGAATGGCAACCAGCGCGAGCAGGTTAATGCTAACGACTACCGGGAATGATTGAGTTGAACCCCACAGAGCAAGAATAATTAATGCTGCGACGGGAAGAATGAGTGAATATTCTGTGTGGCGAGTTTTCGAGCCTTCATGTGCCCCCATAGGCGGTTTTCTCCTTTTAACGTGTCCTGAACACCTAAATCAGCATATACCTGCAGCAGGCTTATCATCATTATTGTGCTTCATCGATATTACAAGCAAAAGAGTATAGAACGTTGTGACAAAAATTGATTCTCTGTTTACGCTATTTTACTGATTAACTGTTAAATACCATAATAATGGCTATTACTGCGTGTTAACTGAAATAATATTCTATCTTTAAGGCGATTAGCATCTTTATAAAGTGATATTACTGCTTAATAAAAATGATAAATCGCTATGATTATATGGATAAATAGCGTCTATTTTTATTTTTCTGCTTTAGTTGTCTTTAAATGTCGGCTTGCACTTTAGTGACGATAGGCCACACTGATATAACCGTAATTTTTCTCACATGCGCTGTTAGGCACTGCCATGCAATGCGGATGTAATCTTCAGGAGAGAGAAATGCCGTATAAAACGAAAAATGCGTTACCGGATAGCGTAAAGCGCGTTCTGCCCGACCATGCTCAGGATATTTATAAAGAGGCGTATAATCACGCGTGGGATGAATATAAAGAAAAGCAGGACCGGCGAGGTGATGACTCGCGCGAGGAAACCGCGCATAAAGTTGCCTGGTCTGCGGTGAAACATCAATATCAAAAAGGCGATGATGATAAATGGCATAAGAAGTGAGTAGTCCGCTTCAGCGAGTATCTGAGTCCTGTCTGCATTGTCGACGTTATCGCGAACAGGTCCTTTATTCGCTAATTATTTGCGGTACTAAGATTTTTTCCTGTGTTGTCACAATCTGGCTTGATTGTGTCGGAATAAATGAATAAGTTCTTATACTCATCCTACGACAGGTTACAGCATTGTTGGCTGTGGCTGAGCACATAGGCAAAATAACCTGAGTAAGCTTTACCGACTTGTTGCTGCGTTACAGCCCGAATAATTGGCGGGTTGACGTGATGGCAAGTGAGATAATGTTATTCCAATGATAAAAGTGGCCATCTATTACAGGGAAATAGAGCAGTGGCGCAGGAGGTTCAAATGTTGACGCGTGATTTCCTGGTGAAAGCAGACTGTAAAACTGCTTATGGCACTATTGAGGAATCGCTGCTGTGGAGTAGTGAACAACGCGCTGCATCTTTGGCCGCGACGTTGGCATGCCGGCCTGATAATAGTCCGGTGTGGATATTTGGCTACGGCTCACTGATGTGGAATCCTGTTTTTGAATCGGATGAGGTGGCGAGCGGAACCCTTGAGGGTTGGCACCGCGCCTTTTGCCTGCGCTTAACTGCAGGGCGGGGCACATCGCTTCAGCCGGGCCGTATGTTGGCCCTGAAAGCAGGGGGAAAAACCAGCGGGTTGGCGTTTCGTTTGCCGGAAGAGATGCTGCACGAAGAGTTGACGCTGTTGTGGAAACGCGAAATGGTGACCGGGTGCTATTTGCCAACCTGGTGTGAGCTAACGCTTGAGGATGGGCGTAAAGTTACGGCGATGGTGTTTGTGATGGATCCGCGTCATCCACATTATGAAGCGGATTCTTGCCCGGGCACTATTGCTCCCCTAATTGCGCACGCCAGTGGCCCACTGGGGACCAATGCACAATATCTGTTTTCGCTGGAACAAGAGTTAATTAAACGGGGTATGCAGGACGACTGCCTGAAAGATTTAGTGCAGCGGGTGCGTGCGCTACAAACCTGCAAGCAGTCATCGGCAGGATGATACCTATCCCCAGCATCGTGGGGATAGCGTAAATGCCGTTATAAGCCAGGGTTAATCAGCCAGGTACCCGCCCGATCGATCTTCAACTGCTGTGAGTGCGCGCCGTCCTGACGTTCAATCTCAAGGGTGTATTCCCCTGCTGCCAGATGCAGTGAGGCATAGCCGCGATTGGCGGGTTGGGGGGTGACTCTGGTGCCATTCAGGCGCACGTTCTCACCGTTTTTTAATTGTAGATAGACGGTGGCGAGGGCTGGTGATGCGGCTGCGTCAGAATGGGATGGCGTTGAACCCTCCGAAAGAGCCGCTTGCCCGACTTCCTGCTGCGGTGCATTGCCACTATCAAGCAACCAGATCAGACCAATAACCATGACGACGGCAAGCGCGCTTAATGCTATCAGCGGACGCGACAGACGGCGTGTGCTTCCAGTGACTACATTTTCTGCCGCACCTGCCGCCGGATTCACGGCCAGAATAACAGGCTCGACGGCTTCGGCGACCTCGGGCTTGTCATCAAGACTGACGAGCGGCGCCACCGCGGTGACCAATTGTTGGACATCGCTTACTGGCAGATTAATCAGGGCGGCGAATTCATCTATGGTGCGGGGGCGCTCATCAGCTTGCAGGGCCAGCGCCCGATCAATTGCGTGCAGTAGCGGCAGTGAATAACCATCGGGACAACGTTCAACCAGAGGTTGATAATTATCTTCAATACAGCGCACGACGCTGATTGGTGGTGGCGCACCGGTGACCAGTGCGTGTAATACCGCGCCAAGAGCGTAAATATCGGTCCAGGGTCCTTGTTCGCTATCGCATCCTTCATTGTACTGTTCGATAGGGGCGAAACCGGGTTTAAGCATGATTTCGGTTTCATCGGAGAGGTTGCCTATTTCCTTACGGGCTGAACCGAAATCCAGCAAAACTGGCAATTGGTTATCCTGGATCTGAATATTATCCAGTGAGATATCCCGGTGCAGGTAACCGGCGAGGTGGATGGTGTTAATGGCGCTAAAAAGTGGGGGCAGTAGTCGCCTTATCCATGCTTCATTAATGCGTTCAGGGCTGTTCTGCTGCCACTCCTTTAACGTTATGCCGCTATAGTAGAGCGTGCCCATATAGGCGGTGCCATTCTCTTCCCAAAAACGTAATACGTGCAGCAGGCCAGGATGATTAAAGCGGGCCAGCAGGCGCGCCTCATGAATAAAACTATTTAGGCCAGCAGTGAAAATTTTATGATGACGTTCACCCCGCAGCGTCAGGCTCAGGTCATCGTTTCGCATGGCCAGCGATACCGGCATATACTCTTTGATGGCAATAGAGCGTTCAAGCAAATGGTCCCACGCACGATAAACAATGCCAAATCCGCCGCCACCAATTACTTCTTTAATCTCAAACTCATTAAAACGATACCCGGCAGGTAATGCATTAGGCACGTTTTTCTGATTTTCATTTCCCGACATATTTGACACTCTCTGAGCGTTAATGCTAGCAACCTGATCGTCGCAGGCGGTACGCCTGCAATTAATTAACGGTACGGTATGCCCCAATGGCCGGATCGGCGAGGTCGGCATGAAGATCGTCAACCAGTAACACGGTCATCTTAACTTCGGAAGCGACCAGGGGTGTCCAGGTTTTTTTGAGGGCATCGACATGGGCTTTGACACGGGCAACATCATCAGCCTGACTTTTATCCATTTTCACCAGTAGCGTGCCGCCGAAAGACCAAGCATGCAACGCAGGATTAAATGGTAATACCAGCCAGCTATCGGGAGCGTCCTGAGCGGCAACGACCATCCGCTGATTGTTGACTGTCACAACGTTCATGCTGTTCTTGGCCGCGTGTATATTGACCAGCGGATAGCCCTGGTAAAAGTCGACTACGGTTGTCGTCGTTTTATCTCCGTGCGCGCGCGTAATCTGGCTACTTCCTTCAAGCCAGCCTTCAGATGAACAGGTCAGGGCTCGATCGTCGGGTATAAATATTGACTGACTGTTTTCATCCCACCAGGTCCTGAAACGGCAACCACCGGGCAGTTCAAATTGTGGCAGTGATGCGCTGTTTGCCGGGCGGGAGAGATCTAATGGCGCCGCATTGGATGCATTCGCTGTTGCCGTGGCATCCGCGGTCACTACCGGTTTCCAGTCGTTGGTATTATCCGCTGTCCCGCTGGCCAGAGCCGTACCCTGCCGGTTGGTCATTTGCCATGACAGATTGGTCAATTTACTGCACTGACTGGTTAATAGCTTACCGACGCGGGGAAGAAAGTTATCCAATATCTGTGATTCATTACGCGCACCGGAAACAATACGCAGATGCAGGGATTTTTGACACCAGTCCTGCAACGCATTGCTCTCAACGTTATCAATAAACACCTCAAGCGACAGATTGGGTGAATAGACAACGCGATAATTTTCCGCGTGGGTAGTAAAAGCCATCAACAGCATGGCAACCCCGGGTAACCAATATTTCATATCGTTCCTTGGTGTTAATCGCGTGGCGGCATCAAGCGCGCCGAATCAGCCAGTGAATATAACAACGTCGTTTCCTGCGGGGAGCCAACCCATACCGCAATAGCGCTTAAGTTATCGCTGGCGGCACCCCGGTCGATGGCTTTTAGCATCAGGGTCAGCCACTCATCGGGTGAGTTCACCATCCGTAATGCCAGTTCCATCTCTTCTGCCTGCAGACTCAGCCAAAATCCGTCACTACAGACTAAAAAAGCATCGCCATCTTCAAGCGTAAGCATCTCACTAAAGGCCACATAACCTGCGGTATCAACGCCCAGCGCATTATAAAGTAAATTGCTGTTAATTCCGGTATTTTCATAACCGGCTTCCTTCATCTGTTGGGCCAGACTATGGTCACTTGTGACGCGATTGATATAGCCCCGTCGGAAGTGGTAAATGCGGCTGTCGCCTGCGTGCGCCCACCATGAGAGCGAATAATCACGATCGATAAACAGGGCAGCCAGCGTGGTGCTCATGTGCTGAAGTTTCGGATTAATCCCTTGTGCTTCCCGAAGGGTTCTTGCACTTTTTTCCACCGCCAGTCGGGTATCCTCGGCGGTAAAATGTTTGTTATCCTGCAGCGTCCTCAACAATGTATGGCACGCTATTTTTGCCGCTTCGCCGCCGCCAGGTGAACCCGCGACGCCATCGCAGACGATAAAACAGGCGCTGTTTTCTCCCAGCATAGTTCCAATTTGATCCTGATTACTCTCTCTGGCACCGGTTTGTGACGTTGATGCAAAGGCGATATTCATTCGTCATCCGCTTTCGTTTGTGAGTCTTTATACTGATTAACTTCAACGTCATACGCATGCAAAAAGGCTTCACCAAAGAGCGTATGGAAATCATCTTCTATCTCGCCAGCGGTATGGCAATAATTGCGCATAAAATAGTCCCACAGTGCCGCTTTACGTGAAGCGGAGAGGGCCATTTTCGGTAGTGCGCCGCTGCGTTTTGCTTCTTCTTCTAAATGTTGCGGATTAAAAGATTGCAGCATGGCGGCAATAATAGCGCGGATGCCTGAAATCATACCCAACTGATGCGCCTGTAAATCAACCAGCGCATCCCGTACTGCCTGTTCAGGCTGCATAAAGCCGGGCATTTGGCTCTGATACATTTGCATCAGTACGGTTTTTCCGGACGGCAAAATTTTAAACGGGTTGTTTGCCTCATTGAGGATCATGGTCATCTCTGCTTTTACGCCGCGCTTCAGGATCGAGCGGGAAGAGAGCAACGCGACCGTTCCCTGGGAAAACAAACTCAGCATTCGGCCCGTCATCCGCATCTGTTCTTCCGTAAGCTGCATGGCGCTTTGGTTACGATCCAGTCCCATGCCTTCAAGAAGCGCTTCAACTAATAACGTATCGCCGGTACAGTCTTCATCTCCGCTACGTCCAATGGCCTCGTGCGGTAACGGATCGATATCTAACCGTGCACCGCCGGTTTTAGCGCTGCGAACGGGAGGCAACTCTGAGGCGGGTTCGTCACCGATCGGTGGATGGGCCGGCGGTTCTGCAGGTCGCAGAATTCCGAGAGGATCGAGCGTCGAGTCCTCCTGCTGGCCAAAAAGGACCAAGGGGTCGCAAGGATCTTCCTGCGGTGATACCGGGATGTTGGGGTCGCTAACTTCAAGAGTATAATCGCCAATACCGAGCCGATCGGCGTGCTGTAACGCGACCTGACGGCCACGTTCCAGCGGCGTGCCATTCAGCACAACCGCCGTTACGCTACCCAGGTTGGTGAGACGACACTCTCCGTTATTCGCAACGTGCACCAGTGCCTGCAGGCGTGAAATAACCCGTTCTTCATCCGGCAGAACCAGATCGTTATCAAGGCTGCGACCGATTGTGCCCCCCGGAGGTGAGAAATCAACAGTGGTTAGCGGCATCTCTGTGTAGTTTTGAATAAGGGTAAATCGCATGAATTTTCCTGCAATAGAAGGCCGTAATGGCATAACGCTATTCAAACATGGGCGGATAGAGCCCGTTACGCCCCGGCTGCGCCCCCGCCGCCGGATTAAATAATAGAGAAAAGAGCTCCGCCGTCAGCGTTCCGCTGTGTTTATGTGTTGCGTGCGGATAACCATCGCTGCGGTTACTCCACCAGTAGCTGATGGATTTCTGTGGATCAAAATGATCGGCCACGCCACGCCAGCTCAGGCTAATGGGCAAATCATCATACCCCACAATCATGGATTGCTGATTTTCCCGTGTTGGAAGGGGCGTCAGGGCGATCAGATTAGCCTCAAGTTCCGTCGGCGACTGTCTCTCACGCACGCCTTTTAGCAGTATGCCGCCCAACTTTTGATACCAGTCGCCTGAAAGTGCGAGCTGACCGGGAAACCAGTCGGCCAGGGGGAAGCTACAGAGTGCCAGTAGGGGCCAGGCGCGCCCAATTCGATCGCAAGAGGGTAATAAACAGCCCATCTGAACACGCTGAACGCCGGGGGTTAATGGCAGAATAAAATTCCATACCGGTGCCCGTAAGAATTCCGTCGTTGAGGCAGCTGTATGGTGATGCCAGTGGGTCAGCCCCTGCTGAAACCAGTTTGCCCAACCGGTAACAATATGTTCCGTGAGCCGTTGCTGAAGAAAGTCCCCGGTAACGGGAAGTTTCCCATACCAGCCGGGGCTACATTTTTCTGGCATAACCTTAATCCTTAAAGCCTGAGTTGTCGGGATGCCATATTGCCGGTGTCGGTGTTCTATGGTTAGCGAATCCGGCATTGAGCTACCGTGACATCGGCTTGCTAATTAAGCGTATTATCGCGCGCATACGGTGAGCTTTGAATCTGGCGGTCGAGTAATTGCCTCAAATGTTCATCAAGCTGCTGTAGATCGCGCGCGGTCACATTAGGTGGCAGTGTCCGCTGTAAATTCTGCATTACCCAACCATGTAAAAACTCACCATCGTAGCTGCGGGGTTGATACAGCATTTGATAAGCCCGCTGGGCATTACGACTGAATTCGCTATCAACGCCGTTGTTATTTCGCAGCGTCGCGGTAATTTGCTCGGCGATGCACGGCAACAGCAGGGTTTTCAGGGCATTCTGATAAAGTACTGCTGCAGCATCCCTGACCTGGTCACCCCGATAAAGCCCCACGCGCATACTAAGCGGAGGCGTATCAAGTGAAAAATAGTCCGGTTGCGGCAGGGCAGCAAGCTCATTTAAAAAAGGTAACAGGCTGAGCATATTTTCAGGTTTGCCGGTGGCAAATTTTTTACCTTGAGTATAAATATCCGGCATTCTTGCTTCGATCTGTTGCAGGTAACGCTTATTCTGATAATAACTCAGCCCCCAATAGCCAGAGGTGACGCATAACGTAATGGCTAACAGACTATAGACCAGCCAATGAAACAGGCGGTTACGATACTCCCAGGCCCGGTTGCTGCCAGCCAGCCCACACTCTCTAAACACTACGGTTGTGAGCAGGTCATGGATAAAAAAACTCTGGCCTTTGCTGGCGGGAATAGGGGCAGTGCGGGTTACGCTATCCCACGCTGCAATCGAATGGTTTTTTGCCTGCGGTAACTGCAGTTTACGCGTGAGTGCGCCCATTACGCGATCGAAAGGCAGTCCTTCCTGCGTGCCGCTGGTAAAAAACAGTCCGCGCGCGGACCAGGCAACATCTTCCTCGTCCGGTGAAAAAATAATGTCGAGATATTCGGCCAGTAATGGGCGCAGTGAGGCGAACTCCTGGGGGAAGAGAAAGCAGTCTGCCCGCTGGATTAAATCCGTTTCCTGCGCCATTTTTTCGGCGAGATTATTTGATATCTGTAATGAAAGCCGATGAAACTGTCGATCAAAAAGTGCATTAAGTGCATGTTCGCTGACGCGGTTTGGCTCCCAGGGAAAGGTGAAACCCCAAGTTTTATCGCGCTGCTGTTTATCCAGAGCGGAAAAATAGCTCATAAACCCTTTAAGTAAGTCAGTTTTCGTCACCATAATATAGACCGGGAAATGGATGCCGGTTTGGCGATGAAGCTCTTTCAGACGCTGGCGTAACGCGCAGGCCTGTGTAAAACGAGCCTCAACTGAATCACTGAGTAAGTCAGCAACGCTAATGGTTATGATCACACCATTGATCGGCTGGCGGGCACGATAATATTTCAACAGTTTAATAAAGCTTTGCCATTCAGCGGCATCACGTGCACGAATGCTCTCCTGCAACGTGTAACGTCCGGCTGTATCGAGCAATACGGCACGATCGGTAAACCACCAGTCGCAATGACGTGTTCCCCCTACGCCACGTACCGCACGTTTACCCAGATTATCGCTTAGCGGAAAATTGAGGCCAGAGTTAATTAAGGCCGTGGTTTTCCCAGCACCGGGGGCACCGATTATCATATACCAGGGCAGTTGATACAGATATTGGGCGCTGTAGCGATCAAACCATGCGGAGGACGATTTTTGATAGAAATGCGCTTTCTTTAGCATCGCGACAGCTTCGCTAAAGCGAGCAGCCAGCAGCGCTTCGGTTGCTGCGGAATCTGAATTATCGCCGGTCTTGTACTGCAAGTTATCTAACAGTTTGCCATTAAACCAGGCACTATAAAGCTTTGGAATAAGTTGGAACAGTATCCAACAAAAATAGCAGAGGCCAATCAGGGCCTGACGATTAAATGGAGAATCCAGCGGTTGCGTGGCATTGATTGTTAGCAACGGCCCCAACATCCAGATAAGGCTGCACAGGGCGGTGATCCCAATAAAACCCCAAAACAGGCGGCTATTGAGCAGTGAAAAGAAGGGGTTACTACACATCACCTTATTCCCTGTTGAGTCGGTTTGCCGGCCGTAGGCATGGCAAACAGTGTAATTTCGATACGACGATTACGTGCACGATCTTGCTGATTATCATTCGTTGCGATTGGGTTACTGTCCCCGCGGCCTTCGGGCTTAACGCGATGTCCCGGAGACAGTTGCTGGTCTAACTGGGAAGCCACACTGTTGGCCAGCGCCAGCGAATATTCATAATTCGAGGCAAAGCGACTACTGCCGGGCAAGACATTATCGGTATACGCAGTCACCAGGACCATTCCTTTGACATCTCTCATTGAGAAGGCCACGCGTGCGATTAACGCGCGGCCTGGCGTATTCAGGGTGGTCGCACCGTCGTTAAACAGCCTGTCACTGGATAAAATGACACGGCTGCCAAAAGGCCCATCGCTTACCTCGGCTTGTCCGGTGGAAACCAAATCATTCAGACGGTTATGCAGATCCAACAAAGCCTGCGCGGGAGAGGCGCGCCGGTTGGTAGACATGTCGGGCAGCGGCGTCTGATAAATAGCACGCAACAGGGGTTCGGCTGCATTACCCAGACGCCAGTTGAGCCCGGTATAGATCAAACACCCGAGAAAGGCTATTACCGTAATGCATGCCCATAAGGGAATAGGGGGACGCCACAAGCTTTGCTGTGATGGACGCACGACAATTTGTGTATCAAGCTGGTAGTGCGACACACCGCGAGTGGTTTCAATAAGCTGTGCCAGCCGGGAGCGAATCAGGTCGCGCTGCGTCCGGCCGTGTTCGACACCCCGATAGCGTCCTTCATAGCCGAGCAATAAACAATAATGGATGACTTCAAGCAGCCATAAATGTTGATGGGGAGATTGCGAAATCCGCGAAAGCAACTGGAAAAATTTCTCGCCACCCCAGCTTTCATTATGAAATGTCGCCAGCAAGCCATTACCTGACCATACGCCACGCGTTCCCCAGGGGGTTTGTGCAGCAGCCTCGTCCAGTACGCTGCATAAGCAGTAGCGGGTCCCGATGATCGTCTCGAAGGGCAATGCCATTTTCTTGCAGCGCGTTTCGAACTGACGGATTTCTTCAATAAGCTGATGGCGCAACCCCGCCGGATCGTCATGAGTGGCGGCAAGACGAATTTGTACAATTGCGTTCAGCAGCGGTGCAGCCGCACTGAGCAATGGGTTTTCTGAACCTGCAGGACTTTCATCATGTGCAGAAGTTTCAAGCGTCATCGAATGTTATAAATCCTGGTGAAACATCTGATCCATCAGAGTATGTAAAGGGAATGCACGGTATCAGAGGGTTCGATGCCCCTCTGAGATCTGGGCTATTCGAGGATCCAGGTTGCGGTATTGTTCTTCCGGCACGCTTTGCTGGTCCCCCCCACGTCGACGCAAACCTGTTTGGTTGACTTACGTGGTCGTGGGCGATCGCTACGGATCGTTGCTTCATACCGATCGCTGATGACTCCTGCCTTGAATGGCACATAACCGATCAGACGTGTGTCATCGGTTCTGGCAATGGCAAGCCAGTGATTCTCGACCTCACCCAGAACGGTGAAAGGTTTGCCATTCTCCAGGTGTTCCACCACGTTCCCGCCATAATCCGGCAGGGTCATAACCGATGCGTTATATAAAGCACGATAGGTTTGATTTACCGGGGTAAACGCCAGTGGTGCTTTTACCGCATTACGATGGGTCAACGTGACGCCATTAACAACGCTGGTCACCATAGTCTCATCCGTCATCGGTGGCGGCGGGGCCTTACATCCGGCCACGGTAAGCACAGCTAACAATGTTAACGCGATACCAGTTTTCACAATATTCCTCGTGAATGTCATCAGTGAGCCTGAACTATTTCAGGCCGTGTTTTCGTACATATGCCCGAAATGAAGGTTGCTTTATTCGGTGCGATCATAATGTACCTGCTTCAAAAATTACTCAGTTTTACATAAACATAAAGTTGCGGTCAGTCTACATGACACTTTTGGGATTTTAAACCATTGCATGATAAACATGATCGTGTTAAATGCAAATGACGAGCAGGGCAAAACCCGCTTCAGACTTGGCTTAGTGGCTTTCTGTTTAAGTGAATTTATACTTAGGACGATAAGTGAAATGAAGGACGAGGGCGATGCAGTACTCCTGATTACAGGTGGTGTTTTTTTACATAAGATAAATTTACCATTATCCATGAATAAACACGATTAACAGTCGCATATTTTTTATCACTGAGTGGGCACAACGTCGTATCGATCACATTTCCTTCTGTACGACGCGTGCCTGAGCAGAGAGTCCGTAATGAATACCAGATAGTCAGGTTTAATTACCGTAACGACCAATAAGGCTCACTGCGCCAAGGGTATGACCTTTCAGTTGGGTTAACAGCGCGCCGTGCGTGAGCCCTGTTGGCAGTGCGTTAGCCTGCAGGTCGGTAGCAATTAAGGTGAAGACATAATGGTGTGCGCCGCTGCCTGCTGGCGGGCATGGACCAGAGTAGCGCAGCGTGCCGTGGGTATTTTTACCGCCAGTGTAACCCTTGCCTTCGGTTAATTCTCCTTGTACAAAACTGCTGCGCTGAAAGGGGATGTTGTAGGCGACAAGATGCGTTACGCCTAACCCCCTGGCTCCTTCATGATCGAACAATATGAGTGCGAAACTTTTTGTCCCGTCGGGTGCGTAATACCAGCTTAAGGCCGGGGAGACATTCTCACCTGTACAACTGGCATTACTCGCCGTATTACCTGCAAATTTCACCTCCAGCATTGCATTATCAGTGAAGTCAGGCGAACTGAGCGTAAAAATATCCTGAGCGCTGGCCGAGAAACAGCCAAGTAACAGGGCACTGCTAAGCCATTTTCGCATCATAGGTAAAGACTCTTATGGTTGATAAATATACTCAAGCCTGGTCTGTAATTGGGAACATTGCCACCGTGCAGGTCAATAACCCGCTGGGGAATATGGCTATTTCAGCGGTTTTTTATTTTCCACCTGGCAATATGTTACGATAGCCATTACTCTTTTATGAAAATCTGTTAACTGGATCATAAAATTCTTAAAAACATACGTTCTGTTGCAGAGTGCAGGTAAGTTGGCTGCTTGCTTTATCCTTCGGTCAACGTCTCGGCTCGTGTCCCCGGACCTTGCCGTTGCTCTGCGACCTGAATGTTTAAGGGTATAGTTTGTCCATGTTAAGTATGAACTGTGCAGTTAAGTCATTCGCCAAAGAAAAGCACGTCGTGCTATTGGTGCTGGGATGCATGAGTAACGTTTTCCCTGCAGCATATGCGCTGCAGGTGGACTCCACGGTTGAAGCCTACCCTTTCGATAATCCTTCTCGTTTTACTGACATGCAGAGCACGCTGCCCGAGCTTGGAAACGTCAGCGACAGCGAGGCGTTCTCCAGACAACTGGCAACGGTTGCGAAAAGTATCGGTGAAGCCAGCATGAATCATAACAGTGATGACTCATTGCGCCTGCAGGCAAGCCGCTGGGCGTTTAATCACTTTCGTGATGAAATTGCTGAACGGGTTGCTAACACCGGGCAATCGTTGCTTTCACCTTACGGCACTGCCAGCCTGGCGCTTAACGTGGATATGGACGGTAATCTGAATGGCAGTGGTGTGCAGCTTTTTACGCCCTGGCAGGATAAGTATCAATATCTGACGTTTACCCAGTTGGGCATTGAGCAGACTGATGATGGCACGGTAGGGAATGCGGGTCTGGGTCAACGCGTGATCGCAGGGAAATGGTTATTAGGCTACAACGCTTTTGTCGATCGTCTTTTAGAGAGTGGATTACAACGAGCGTCGGTTGGTACTGAAGCATGGGGAGATTACCTACGCTTTTCCGCCAATTACTATTCGCCGCTTTCAGGTTGGCGTAATAGCTCTGCCCGTGCTCAACAGAGGATGGCACGCGGCTACGACATTACAACCCAAGGCTATCTCCCTTTTTATCGCCAGTTAGGTCTATCCGTAACGTATGAGCAGTACCTTGGGAACAGCGTCGATCTGTTTAATAACGGCAGTGGATATAATAATCCGGTCGCAGTTAAGTTGGGCGTTAATTACACACCAGTACCGCTGATCACCTTGACGGCGTCGCATAAAGAAGGGGAAGGCGGTGTCTCGCAGGATCAGCTCGGGTTACGGCTGAACTACCGGCCGGGTGTAGCCCTGAGCAAACAACTGTCTGCCGATAACGTGGCTGAAGCCCACTCGCTGCGCGGGAGTCGTTATAACAGCGTCGAACGTAGCAACACGCCAGTGCTGGAGTTTCGCCAGCGGAAAACGCTGGGTGTTTTCCTTGCGACGCCTCCGTGGCAGGTCCAGCCCGGCGAGTATCTGCCACTTAAGCTGCAGATCCGTGCCGCGAATAAAATTATCCGCGTAAGCTGGCAGGGTGATACGCAGGCGCTGAGTTTGACGCCACCTGAGAACAATAATGACCCGCAGGGATGGTCAGTCATTATGCCCGTGTGGGACAGTGCTCCTGAAGCCAGCAATGAATATCGTCTATCGGTAACGCTGGAAGACAGCAAGCAACAACGCGTAACCTCAAACTGGATCACGTTAAAACTTGCACCGCCTATATCGCTGCAGCAACATCCTGCTGCGGACTCACTCAATATTATGTCACCGTAAGACGCGTTTCGTGCCCGATTTCATACGGCAAATAAATGTGATCAATCTCTCAAAATTAGCTAGGCAGGTGATAAGGTTTTTGCCACAATCAGCGAAAATCATTATCACCTGCATATCATGATCATTCGTCCCAATTGTCATTGGTTTATCCGCCTCTTTGCCTGGCAGGGCTCAGTGCTGCCAGGCATTCTGTTTCGGCTCGGTCTTAATCTGGCGATGTCCCTTATCGCTATTTTTTGCCTGGGCTGGTATGAGTCTCTGGGCATCAAATTAACGCTCGCCCCATTCAGCCTGTTAGGTGTTTCCATTGCAATATTTCTCGGTTTTCGTAACAGCGTATGTTATGCGCGTTATACCGAAGCACGACAGATGTGGGGAAATTTGCTGATTGCCTGCCGTAATATTCAGCGACAGGCATTGGCCATTTGTCCACATGAAGCACAGCAAGTGACATCGCTGCTGCTGGCATTTTGCTACAGCATGAAGCACCAGCTACGTGGCACCGACGCACGTCATGATCTCACCCGCTTCCTGGGTGAAAATGCCGAGAAAATTTTGCATCGCCGGGCGCCAACTAACTTTATTGAGTTACAGTTATCGCAATGGCTGGCTGAGCAGCGGCGTAATGGCCAGATCTCCGATATTCTCTACACCAATATGGACCAGAATCTTAACCAATTGACCCAGGTTTTGGGCGGTTGCGAGCGTCTTGCCAGTATGCCCGTGCCCTTTGCCTATGGTTTATTGCTGCACCGCACGGTTTACCTTTTTTGTACGCTGCTGCCATTTGCCCTGGTGCCTGATTTGCACTATATGACGCCAGTTGTTTCCGTATTTATTTCGTACACGTTTCTTTCCCTGGACACGCTGGCGGAAGAGCTGGAAACGCCTTTTGGCTATGCGAAAAACCATCTGCCGATGGATGCGATGTGTAACAACATTGAAATTAACCTGCGTGAAATGAATCAGGAACGTGATTTGCCGGAGGCGATGCACCCCGATGTGCGTTTCCGGTTAACCTGATGGCCTATGCTGCGGATCATTCATAAAAAAGCGGCGAGGATTCGCCGCTTCAAGGGAGTGCGTTTCTGCATTATGAAGAGCAAATGGGGAAATCCGCATTCACGATCAGTGAAGTTTTAGGCCTGCGGCAGTCATCAGTGCCCGGAACAGCGCGGCGACCAGAAATAACGCTAACACACTGCTGGTCCAAATTAGCAGCATCCAGCCGAGCCTTTTCCAAAGCGGTTGTTTCTCACTCTTGCGCGTCATCCGTTGAATCAGGGTCATTATACCGTTCCTCAATGATAGCCGTGTTCAGGTTTAATTTTGCCGCGGAAAACGTAATAGCTCCAAAAGGTGTACACCAGAATCAGCGGGATAATGAACAGAGCACCGACTAACATAAAGCCCAAACTTTGCGGCGGCGCGGCGGCGTCTCTGAAGTTGATTGCCGGAGGGATCAAATTTGGCCAGATGCTGATTCCCAGCCCGCTAAAACCGAGGAACACCAGCACCAGCGTCAGGATAAAAGGAGCATAGTGCGCATTCGGATCCCACGCGCAACGCCACAATCCCCATGATACCAGCAGCACCAGAATTGGTACGGGCAGGAAGAAGAACAGATTCGGCAAGGTAAACCACCGTTCAGCAATGGCCACATGTGTAAGTGGTGTCCAGCCACTGACGATAGCCAGGATCACCAGCAGGGCCAGCAGCAGCGGACGTGCCAGTTTACGCATAGCGATTAACAGTTCGCCTTCCGTTTTAATAATCAGCCAACTGCATCCCAGCAGCGCGTAGGCCACCAGTAGTCCCACGCCGCAAAACAGGCTGAAGGGGGTAAACCAGTCGAACACGTCGCCTGACCAGCGACGTCCATCAACCGGGAACCCATTCAAAAAAGCACCCAGTACTACACCTTGCGCAAAGGTGGCCACAAATGAACCTGCGATAAATGCCTTGTCCCAAAACGGTCGGTGTGCAGGGGTCGCTTTGAAGCGAAACTCAAAGGCAACACCACGGAAGATCAGGCCGATAAGCATCACCATCAGAGGTATCGCCAGCGCATCCAGTATAACCGAGTATGCGAGAGGGAAGGCGCCAAACAGGGCAGCTCCGCCCATGACCAGCCAGGTTTCGTTACCGTCCCATACCGGGGCGACGGTATTCATCATGACATCGCGATCTGCGGTTTTACGCATCATGGGATACAGCAAACCGATACCCAGATCAAAGCCGTCCATGACAACATACATCAGGATGCTAAAGACGATAATAATGAACCAGATCAAAGCAAGATCGATACCCATCAGTGGTTTCTCCGATCGTCAAGGGGCTCATCCGCCGCGGAAAGTGGTCGAGAGGCGGTGCGCGGTGTACCGGGCCCACCTGTCGCAGCGTGTTCGACATAGGGTTGTGGCCCTTTACTGATCAGTTTCAGTAGATAAACTACGCCAACACCAAATACCGAACCATAGACCAGGATAAATGCCAGCAGGCTCAGCGACATATGCAGAGTCCCGTGGGCAGAAACCGCATCACGCGTCCGTAGCAGACCATACACAACCCACGGCTGGCGACCCACTTCAGTTGTAAACCATCCAGCAAGAATGGCCAGCAGGCCGGAGGGCCCCAGTAGCAATACAAATCGATGAAACAGGCGTTGTTCGTACAGGCGATGACGAAAACGCAATAACAGACTCCAGAGACCCGCCGCTATCATCAGTAACCCCAGGCCGACCATGATACGAAATGACCAGAAAACGATAGTCGAATTTGGTCGATCTTCGGGCGCAAAGCTTTTTAGTGCCGGGATCTGTTTTTCGAGACTGTGGGTCAGAATAAGGCTCCCCAGATAAGGGATCTCCACCGCATATTTTGTCTGTTCTGCCTGCATATCCGGTAAACCAAACAGGATCAGTGGCGTGGGCTCACTGCCTTTATTCTCCCAGTGTCCTTCAATTGCGGCAATCTTAGCCGGCTGGTGCTCCAGCGTATTCAGGCCGTGTGCATCACCAATTCCTGCCTGAATAGGCGCAACGATCAGCGCCATCCACATTGCCATTGAGAACATTCTTTTCACGGCTGGCGTTTTGTTCCCCTTGAGGAGATGCCAGGCACCGGAGGCACCGACAAAAAAGGCGGTTGCAAGGAATGATGCTGTGGCCATATGCAACAGGCGGTAAGGGAAAGAGGGATTAAAGACCACTTTAAGCCAGTCGACGGGGATCAGCTGATTATTGACGATTTCGTATCCTTGGGGCGTCTGCATAAAGCTATTGGACGCCAGGATCCAGAAGGTGGACATCAGCGTACCCAACGCGACCATACAAGTGGAGAAGAAATGGAGTCCTGGTCCAACGCGGTTCCAGCCAAACATCATAACCCCGAGGAAACCTGCCTCAAGGAAGAATGCCGTTAATACTTCATAGGTCAGCAACGGACCGGAAATACTGCCGGCAAACGCTGAAAAACCGCTCCAGTTCGTACCAAACTGATAAGCCATTACCAGCCCGGACACCACGCCCATACCAAAGTTAACCGCGAAAATTTTCAACCAGAAATGATAAAGATCGCGCCAGGTTTCATTTTTAGTTTTCAGCCATAGCCCCTCCAGCACCATCAGAAAACTTGCAAGACCGATAGTAATGGCGGGGAAAATAATATGGAAAGAGACCGTGAACGCGAATTGTATCCTTGCCAGTTCGAATGCATCTAAACCGAACATAGCCACCTCATTATTGTCATTACGATGCTTCCATTAAGAACCAGACTGGGATGACCAGCTGACCAGCCTGTACAAGTGTAAACCTTGATGCAGCAAGCTGCTGCCTCATCTGCCCATTCCGGTAAATTATCTGAATAAGTCGATACCTCTATTCTGAACACTGCCGGAAGCCGCTGGCTATCCGCGGAACCCACTGCGTTGAGCGGCCGGAGTATTCAGACACCCTGAGAGGGACAGTCAAACATAGAACCGCTATCTATAACAGACACAGTTAATTAATTTTGACCTATAACAGGCAGGCAGCGTAATGCTTCTTATTGGTGCATTATGCCCTGCGTTTGGGCATAAAAGGCGTTGAAATAAAACCAAATTTCACCACAGATCACAAAAGCAACATTTTATTTTGTATATGAATAATTTTTCTGTTTTATATTCGGATTTCACGCGTGAATCGTATTATTATTCACTTTTTATGCATTTATTGTGAATATCCACCTGCTGTAACTTATTGATATTACGTTTATGTGTGCGTTATATGCATTTTTAATGCTGGCTGGCACGAAGGCTGCAATCTAGAGTAGAGCTGCAATGATTCATTTCATTAACATTATTTAAACTTTTTATTCACCATGTCGCCGTGAACCAGTGAGGACGCTATGCAACAGTCAATATCGCGTGAAAATTATGATCAATGGATTGTTCCCACCTATGTACCCGCTAATTTTATTCCGGTACGTGCGGAAGGCTCCACACTGTGGGATCAGAACGATAAAGACTATATCGATTTTGCTGGCGGCATTGCAGTAAACGCTTTAGGCCACGCACATCCTGAACTGCAGCAGGCCCTACAGCAGCAGGCCGCTCGCCTGTGGCATACCGGAAATGGTTATACCAATGAACCCATATTACGACTGGCGAAACAGCTGATTGATGCCACCTTTGCCGAACGGGTATTTTTCTGTAATTCAGGTGCAGAAGCTAATGAGGCTGCGCTGAAGCTTGCACGCAAATATGCCCACGATAAATTTAGTCCGGCAAAAAGCGGCATTGTCGCGTTCAACAATGCCTTTCATGGCCGTACGCTGTTTACCGTTTCAGCAGGCGGCCAGCCCGCATATTCAAAAGATTTTGCCCCATTGCCTGGCGGTATCGACCATGCAGTCTTTAATGATCTTTCATCCGCAGCGGCGCTCATCAACGACGAAACCTGCGCGGTTATCGTTGAGCCTATTCAGGGCGAAGGCGGTGTTGTTCCGGCGGAACCGGCGTTTTTACGCGGTTTGCGTGCGCTATGCGACCAGCATAATGCGTTGCTGATTTTTGATGAGGTGCAAACGGGCGTAGGTCGCACCGGTTCGCTATATGCCTATATGCATTATGGTGTCACGCCGGATGTGCTCACTACCGCTAAAGCGCTTGGTGGTGGTTTCCCTATCGGGGCTATGCTGACTACGGAACGGCTGGCAGCGGTGATGGTGGTTGGCTCGCATGGCACCACCTACGGTGGCAATCCGCTAGCGGGCGCGGTAGCAGGGAAGGTGATCGAGCTGATTAACCGTCCTGATGTCATGGATGGTGTGGGGCTGCGCCACCGCTGGTTTATTGATGGTCTTAATGCGATCAATCAGCGGCTACATATTTTTCAGGAGATTCGCGGATTGGGTCTGTTGATTGGCTGTGTACTGAATACTGATTACAGCGGTAAAGCCAAACAATTCAACCTGGCCGCAGCCGAAGAAGGGGTGATGATATTAATTGCCGGGGCAAATGTGTTGCGTTTCGCGCCGTCTCTGGTGATCGGCGAGCAGGAAGTAAAAGAGGGGCTGGTTCGCTTTGAACGTGCCTGCGAAGCGGTAATAAAAGGAGCGCGCGTATGATGTTTATTCGTCCCGTTGAGCGTGACGATTTACCGCAGCTTTTAGCGCTGGCGGGGAAAACCGGCGGTGGCCTGACGTCGCTGCCAGCCGATAGCAATACGCTATCGGCGAGGATCGAACGCTCAATCCAAACCTGGCAGGATGCTTTGCCTCGTGCGGAACAGGGATATGTTTTTGTTCTGGCCGATAGCGAGACGGGCAAGGCCGTTGGGATCTGTGCGATTGAGGTCGCGGTAGGGTTACAGGATCCCTGGTATAACTTTCGCGTCGGAACGCAGGTTCATGCCTCAAAAGAACTCAGTGTTTACAATAACCTGCCGACGCTGTCACTCAGTAACGATCACACCGGCAGCAGCGAGCTCTGTACGTTATTTCTTGACCCGGATTATCGTGATGGAAAAAACGGTTATTTATTATCGAAGTCGCGCTTTCTGTTTATGGCGGAATTTCGCGATCGCTTTATGGATAAAGTGGTCGCTGAAATGCGTGGCATCAGCGATGAGCAAGGGCGTTCCCCGTTTTGGGACAGCGTGGGCAGCCGCTTTTTTTCCATGGATTTCTCCACGGCAGATTTTCTGAGTGGTACAGGACAAAAAGCGTTTATCGCCGAGTTAATGCCGAAACATCCGCTCTATATTGATTATTTGTCTGCTGAGGCGCAGGCGGTGATCGGTCAAGTTCATCCACAAACCGCACCCGCACGTGCCGTGCTGGAATCGGAAGGTTTCTGCTATCAAAACTACGTAGATATTTTTGATGGTGGGCCGACGCTGGAGTGCGACATTGACCGCGTACGGGCGATTCGGAAAAGCCATTTACTGCGCGTTGAGATTAATGATGGTCCACCGGATGCATCACAACCACTCTGTCTGGTCGCCAATACCGATTATCGCCAGTTCCGCGTGATGCTGCTGCATGCGGATCCGAAAGCGGAAAGCATTGGTATTAGCCCGGCGGTGGCCGAAGAGATGAAATGTCAGCAGGGTGAAAATCTGCGGGTGGTAAAACTTTGTGTTGAGGAGAAAAAAGCATGACGCACTGTATCAATGGACACTGGCTTGCAGGTAGCGGAGCCCCTTTTACCCGCACAGATCCGGTTACTGCAGAGAAACTTTGGCAGGGTAATGCTGCTGATGCGTCGCAGGTCATGGCTGCTTGCAACGCCGCGCGTTCTGCTTTTCCCGGCTGGGCACGACGTCCTTTTACCGAGCGTCAGGTTATTGCCGAAGCCTTTGCTCGTCTGCTGGAAGAACATAAACAGGATCTGGCTGCTTCCATCGCACAGGAAACGGGAAAACCACGGTGGGAAGCCCAGACCGAAGTGCAGGCGATGATTGGCAAAGTTGCCATTTCGGTAAAGGCCTTTCATGCCCGGACCGGGGAGCAAAATGAAGGAGAAAGTTCGCTGCGTCATCGTCCACACGGCGTGATGGCAGTTTTTGGCCCTTATAATTTCCCGGGGCATTTGCCTAACGGGCATATTGTACCCGCACTGTTAGCGGGTAACACAGTGGTGTTTAAGCCAAGTGAGCTGACGCCGGTTACCGCGGAAAAAGTCATGCATCTGTGGTTGCGTGCGGGTATTCCTGACGGTGTATTAAACCTGCTACAGGGTGGTCGGGATACCGGACAGGCGCTGGCTCAGGATCGGCAAATTGACGGTCTTTTATTTACCGGTAGCGCCGCGACGGGTTACCAACTGCATCGGCAGTTTGCTGGTCAGCCAGAAAAAATGCTGGCGCTGGAAATGGGGGGGAATAATGCGTTGATTGTCGAAGATCCTGCGGATATTGATGCTGCCGTACATATCGCCGTTCAGTCGGCATTCATTACCGCGGGACAGCGCTGCACCTGTGCTCGTCGTATGCTGGTGAAGCGCGGCGCGGCAGGGGATGCTTTTCTGGCGCGTCTGGTTGAGGTCAGCCGTACGTTACGCATTGGCCGCTGGGATGATGAGCCACAGCCTTTTATGGGAAGTGTTATCTCCCCGCAGGCGGCGGAACGTATTTTTGATGAATGGCAGGCGCGCGTTGCGGCGGGTGGTGAGGCGTTGTTGACGATGTGTTGGCCCGACCGCAGTCGTGCGCTACTTACTCCGGGGATCATTGACGTTACCAACCTGAAGGCGCTGGCAGACGAAGAGGTGTTTGGTCCGCTGCTCAGCGTAATTCGCTATGACGATTTCCAGCAAGCGGTCGACATTGCTAATGATACCCGTTATGGCTTGTCCTGCGGGCTGATTTCGCCCGATCGTGAGAAGTTCGATCACCTGTTGCTTGAAGCCCGCGCCGGCATTGTCAACTGGAATAAACCGCTGACCGGTGCCTCCAGTAGTGCGCCGTTTGGCGGTATTGGGGCTTCCGGCAACCACCGTGCCAGCGCATGGTATGCAGCAGATTACTGCGCCTGGCCGATGGCGTCGCTGGAGAGTCCAACGCTATCGCTGCCCGCCACACTCTCGCCGGGGCTTGATTTTCATACAGGAGATCGGTCATGACGGCGCGTGAAGTGAACTTCGATGGGCTGGTGGGGTTAACCCATCATTATGCCGGGCTCTCTTTTGGCAATGAAGCCTCCACGCGCAACCGGCATCAGCAATCCAATCCCAAACTGGCCGCTCAACAGGGATTGCTAAAAATGAAAGCGCTGGCTGATAGGGGATTTGCGCAGGCGGTGATCCCACCCCATGAACGTCCTGATACCGCGGCGTTACGCCAGCTTGGTTTTAGCGGCAGTGATGCCCAGGTACTGGCAAAGGTCGCCAGACAGGCACCGCAGTTGCTTTCTGCTGTCAGCTCCGCTTCTGCGATGTGGGTCGCAAACGCCGCGACGGTTTCGCCATCGGCGGACAGCGCTGACGGACGCGTCCATTTGACGGTAGCAAATCTTAATAACAAGTTTCACCGGGCGATAGAAGCGCCGACAACTGCGGCACTCTTACGTGCCATTTTCCGCGATGCTCGGCACTTTACCGTGCATGATGCGTTGCCACAGGTGGCGCTTTTTGGCGATGAAGGTGCCGCTAACCACAACCGTTTAGGCAGTGATTACGGCGATCCAGGCGTTCAGTTATTTATCTACGGACGTGAAGGTGCTGATACCGCACGGGGGCCGTCGCGCTATCCGGCACGCCAGACCCGCGAGGCAAGTGAAGCCGTGGCGCGTTTGCACCAGTTAGATGACGCGCGTACGGTGTTTGCTCAACAGAACCCGGCAGTGATCGATCGCGGCGTTTTTCATAATGATGTGATCGCTGTCAGCAATCAGCAGGTGTTGTTTTGCCACCAGCACGCTTTCATGCAGCAGGCACAATTACTGACGTTGCTTAAAGAGAAAGTCTCAGGCTTTATCCCGATTGAAGTGCCTGATCATCGGATATCGGTAAGTGATGCGGTGGAGACATATCTGTTTAACAGCCAACTGCTTAGCCGCGATGATGGAAAAATGCTGTTGGTATTGCCGGAAGAGGCGCGTCAGCATCCGGGCGTATGGCATTATCTGAGCGAGCTGGTGGAAAGCGGAGGGCCGATTGCCGAACTGAAGGTGTTCGACTTGCGTGAAAGTATGTGCAACGGTGGGGGGCCGGCATGTTTACGTTTGCGGGTCGCGATGACTGCGCAAGAGCAGGCTGCGGTGAATCCAGCCGTAATGATGAATGATACGCTGTTCACTAAACTGAATTGCTGGGTTGACCGTTATTACCGCGATCGTCTTTCACAACACGACTTAGCCGACCCGCAACTTCTAATAGAAGGACACGAAGCCCTTGATGCGTTAACGCGTCTGCTAGACTTAGGTAACGTCTATCCTTTTCAGCAGTAAAAAGCATCGGCGCTGGGATCTCATTTTGAGAGGTAAGACAGTGATAATGTGCGTCTGCTATCATCAGGCGCTTACCCGGTGCAGTTAACTATATGGGGCATGAATGCAGGACTTTCTTAAGCATACGCTTTCAGGCGAAAAACCGTATCCCTCGGCGGGGGAAAACGATCAGTTACGCTGGCAGTGGCTGGACGAAGGGATTTTGGAGTTAACGCCTCATCAGCCAACGCGGCAGGCGATTGTTATTTCTGCCGGTATTCATGGTAATGAAACCGCTCCGGTTGAGATCCTGAATCAGTTAGTCACCCTGTTACTGCAGGGCGAAAAGATGCTGGTGCCGCGTTTGCTGGTGATATTGGGTAATCCTGCGGCATTGAGGGCTAATAAGCGCTATTTACGTTGCGATCTTAACCGTCTTTTTGGCGGCCGCTGGCAACAGTATGAGGATTGTCCGGAGGCACGCCGTGCCTGGCGCCTTGAACAGGCGCTGGAAACGTTCTGGCAGGCGGGAAATAACGTAGAAATAGGGTGGCACCTCGATCTGCATACTGCGATCCGTGGCTCATATCATCCTCGCTTTGGCGTATTACCCCTCAATGAACGCGCATGGCCTGAAGCGTTTATGCAATGGTTAACCGCTGCAGGGCTGGAAGCTTTAGTGTTTCATCGCGCACCTGGCGGCACATTCACGCATTATAGTTGCGAACACTTCGGCGCATCCAGCTGCACGCTGGAGCTGGGGAAGGCGCAACCGTTTGGTGAAAATGATTTAACCCAGTTCAGTGAGGCAAAACAGGCGCTGGCATCACTGCTCTTTGGCGAAGCGTTACCCGCGGGTAAACATGCTCCACGCCGCTATCGCGTGTCACAGCAGATCACGCGGACATCAAATGCATTTCAACTGCATATGGATACGGACACGTTGAACTTCACCGCATTTCCACAGGGAACCCTGTTGGCCGAGGACGGAGATACGCGCTACTACGTTAAGCAGGCGCGAGAATATGTGCTGTTTCCCAATCCCAATGTGGCGCCAGGGCTCCGCGCCGGGCTGCTGCTGGTAGAGGATAATGCGCATAATGATGTATTGGGCTGAGGCCACAACGGGCGCGATGTGCTCCCGTGACTTAGTTAAAAGAGAAATGGGTACTTTTTAGATTGGACCCTACGCGGTACACTCCACCTTAATTTCTGCACTATTGTCGCCGTTTCATCCAATCGCGATACATCTTTTCTTATACCTCCTTATATTCTTCTCATTCTCTCCATGATTGTTCTCTTTATGAGTTTTATACTTTCAGGGTTTTACTCTGGCTCTGAGTAATTGACGTTCGGCGCTTTACAATTGATGTCGAACTCGCGACACGGTCTGTCGTTATAAAACTGAAAAGTAAGGACAATATTATGCGTAAATTAACATCCCTCTTAGTTGCTTCAACGTTGGCTCTGGGCGCGGCTAATATCGTTCATGCTGCAGCTGATAACCTGACACCTCCTCCGGCTGCAGGCGAAAAGAGCCAGCATAAAATGCCAATGCATCGGAATATGCAAACCTTGTTTAGCGGTCTGAATTTGACGGATGCGCAAAAAGAACAGATGCACAGCATCATGAAAGCGTCCCATAAAAAAATGCAGCGTCCGTCGCTGGACGATCGGCGCGCTAATCATGCGATTATTGCCGCGGATAGCTTTGATCAAGCGAAGGCGGAAGCGCAGGCAGACAAGCTGACAGCGAATGCTAAAGAGAATGCGGTAGCGATGCTTGAGACGCAAAACAAGTTGTATAACGTGCTGACGCCGGAACAGAAAAAACAGTACAACGACAACTTCGAGAAGCAACTGACGGCAAAACCACAGCATCAGGGCAAAAAGATGCTGCCAGCGGCAGGCTAATGGCGGCGTGACCCTTATCGTCCGCAGACACTGACACAGTGAAATTGAGACCGCCGACGTTACCCATATTGCCTGTTAAGGTTGTGGTTAGCGCCGGCGGTTTTATAGTGTCGGTAGGGGGATGATGGGGTATTTGCCACTGAGTACCGGGCGGCACAGAATCTTATAGCCGTCGCTATCAAACCCTTTTGGCGTGCGAACGAGCGTTGGGGCATCGGCAATCTCCGTGACCGAACCCAGCCAAAACCAACTATGAATAATATGGATCTGCGTTTCCATTGGCCCTTGCTCGACTAAACCTATCGCGCCATCATAGGGCCAGCAAACCACGCGGAGCCTGTCCAGCGCGGCGAGCAGACGTTGATGGTGTGCTTCAAGGCTTTCTTTACCACAGCAGGCTCCGGCGCAGCGTCCAAGGCTGGCGCGGAAGCAGGCGCGATGAGCGCCAACGCTCTCCAGTCCAAGTACCCCGTAACACAGTTGCTGTTCATCGGCGATTTTTTTCAGCGTGTCCTGAGCTGCACGGCGGTGAGCAAACAGGCCAAACAGGTTAGGGGACGAGGAGAAATCCAGTTCCTTGGCGTACACTACCGCGGGCCGCTGGTCGTTCAACCACAAGGAACAGAGTTGACGATTTTTACGCAGTCGCTTATTAAAAAGTGGCTGCTGATTTTTAATCATCTGTGCTTCCAGTAACAGCGCGCCAAGTTCTCCTGCCGTGGTGACCCAACTGATGTGTTTTGTCTGCCGCAGCATTTTTGCTTCGGCAGGTGTACGAAAATGCGACATTACGCGGCTGCGAATATTGACGCTTTTGCCAATATAGAGCGGCATTACTTCGCTTTCACCATGAAAAATATAGACACCGGGCAGGTTTGGAAGATCCGCCAGATACTGGCGAAGATGTTCCGGATATTCATAAATCGCGGCGGGTTCAAATTCCAGCCGGTGGGTTGCTACTCGCTTTGCCACTTACTCATCCTGATGCTGTGTTTTTATACAGTGTATCAGGCAAGGTATGCTGAAAAAAGAGGCTGAGGGAAAAAGGTCGAACGAAAAGTAAAAAGGCGACGTATGGTCGCCCTGCAGCACTATTTTTTCCAAAATTCATCAAACACGGTAATTGGCGGACGGCGCTTATGCTCGGTTTTCTGATACCATCCCTCTATAATCCTGGCGGCTGCGGGATCAATCGATTGCCCCTCAAGATAGGCATCAATTTGTGCGTAGGTTACGCCTAAAGCCACTTCATCCTGCAGGCCCGGACGATCGTCTTCCAGATCGGCGGTAGGTTGTTTCAGATAGAGGTGTTCCGGGCAGCCCAGCGCTTTCAGTAGCATCTTTCCCTGGCCTTTATGTAACCGGAAAATAGGGTTGATATCGGTGCCGCCATCGCCGTATTTGGTAAAAAAACCGGTAATGGCTTCTGCCGCGTGATCGGTACCGACCACAACACCCGCGTTCATTCCGGCAATGCTGTATTGCGCTTTCATGCGTTCGCGTGCCTTTTCATTACCGCGAATATAATCTGACAGAGTAATTCCCGCCTCTTTCAGAGCTTTCTCACTCGCAAGCACAGCTTCTTTAATATTGACGGTCAGCACGCGGTCCGGCTGGATAAAATTGATGGCATCCTGGCAATCCTGCTCATCGGCCTGGACGCCATACGGTAGGCGAACGGCAATAAAGGTGTACTCCGGATTCGCCGTTTCTTCACGTAATTCACTGATGGCCGTTTGCGCCAGTTTCCCGGTCAGGGTGGAGTCCTGACCGCCACTGATACCCAACACTAGCGTTTTAATAAAAGGATAGGTTTTCAGATAGGATTTAAGAAACTCAACGCTGGTACGAATCTCCTGTTTGACATCAATCACTGGCTTAACGCCAAGTGCTTCAATAATTTTCTGTTGCAGTGCCATGAACCTCTCCTCACGTCAGTTGCCTGATGGGCCGTTGCGAATAGTATTACCGTTAAGCTAACGCGCATCGGATAAAACGACAAGAAACAATCTGCTGCGCTAGCGGTCATCTGCTGCTAAATCAGTCAGTTCAACCGCTAATGGCTTCAGGGCAGGGAAGAAAAAAGGTTGGCGCGACGTTCTGAGAGAGGAGACTGTGGTCTTAACCGCCTTCCTGCGTGGATGGCACAGTGGTAAATGTGTAGTACGCGCACCCAGTTGAGGATTGTGGCGACATCGGCGGACTCTTAAAAAGCCATTATAATGCGCCATAAATTTGAAAAATCAGCATTTATATTCCAGGCTTATAGTTACATGGATAATAAATGAGGTACAAAAAGATGATTAAAGTAACGGGATTTATTGGTGCTGCAGTGGCTCTGGCTGTGTTGTCTGGCTGTTCGGCCTATGATCGTGCAGAAAGTTACGTCACAAAACCGGTGGTGAAGGATGTCAAAAAGGGCATGACCCGCGAGCAGGTGCGTGAAGTGGCGGGTGCACCTTCTACTGAGATTACGATGACGCACGCACGCGGTACCTGCCAGACTTATGTACTGGGCGAGCGTGATGGTCAGCCGCAAACGTATTTTGTAAGTTACAGCGATACGGGGCGCGTGATGAACTACGGTTTCCAGAGCTGTAAAGAGTATGATACCGATCCACAAGCGCCTCAGCAGTAAGCGACTGACACGCTTATCGAGATTGGCCGGGTGATGCCGGTCTGCTTTTCGATACCGTTATTATCAAGCTCCGCGACCATGTGTATGGTCGCTTTTTTTATGGGTGATGCTGCTGTTTTTTGCATGCAAGTCCGGAAAAGCGTCCGCGCAGAGGGATTTAAACGGCGAGCGAATCCTTTGCCCGCCGTGAAAAAGTCCGTCAAGCGGGCACGCTTAATGCCTTCTGGCTGCGTGACCAGATTCGATGTGCGGCAAGGAAGGAAAGAAATTCACTGATAAAGACACCTTCTGCCTTGTCATCTTCCACGATCCCTTCCTCCAACTCCCCCTCTGCAAGGCCGAACTGTGCCTTGAAACGACGGGCATCTCCACTGAAGCCGATGACTTTTAAATGCTTATATGCCTCCAGCAGGTAATAACGCGCATCGCCACTGAGCAACAGCGCATCAATATTGCCATCAGGTACAATGACTGCATCAAAAGTGAGCGATGGTAGTCCGCTAAAGGTCGCATCAATCGGCAACACTGAACCGTCATCTGCACGGATCTGTCCCATATGCGCTGCCAGTAGCTTCGTGTGTACACCGTTATCTTTGAGAGATTGCAGGATCTCCAGCACATCGGCCGCCTTCACGCCGTCACTCACCAAAAGCGCGACCTGGCGTCCCTTGATATTTCCACTTGGTACCGCGTACAGACTGAGGCTGGCATCTTTTTTTAGCCCGTTTACGTCTTTGGGGGGGGCGGTGTGCAATTTTTCATCCGAAAGCGCGATCCCTAAATTTTCTGCCACGGCATGTGCCAGCGAGATATCTATCCGCACCAGATGATCGACGACGCGTTCGCGGATATAAGGGCGAGAGAGCTTTCCTAATTCGAAGGAAAATGCGTCAATAATGTGTTGTTGCTCAATCGGCGTCTGACTGTGCCAGAACAGGCGCGGTTGCGAATAATATTCGCCGAATGACGGGCTACGATCACGAACCTTGTGGCCTTCAATTCTCTCCTGATAGCTTTCGAATCCACCGCGATGCGGGCCGGGCGGTGTTTCACGCGGCCAGTTATCGTTAATAGAGTTCGGTTCGTAGTTGGCCGGATTCGTATCGATGTCTTGCCGATGCATGCCACCACGTTGAAAATTGTGATAGGGACATACTGGTCGGTTAATCGGAATTTCATGGAAGTTGGGGCCGCCGAGCCGGCTGATTTGGGTATCGGTATAGGAAAAAAGGCGTCCCTGCAGCAGCGGGTCGTTGGAGAAATCAAGGCCGGGAACAATATGCCCGGGGTGGAAAGCGACCTGCTCGGTTTCAGCAAAGAAATTATCCGGGTTACGATTCAGAACCATTTTGCCGATCAAATCAACCGGCACTAACTCCTCTGGAATGAGTTTTGTTGCATCCAGCAGGTCAAAGTCGAATTTGAACTCGTCCTCTTCAGGGATAAGTTGTACGCCCAATTCATATTCGGGAAAATCACCGGCTTCAATCGCTTCCCACAGGTCGCGGCGATGGAAATCGGGATCTCGCCCCGTGAGTTTTTGTGATTCATCCCAAAGCAGCGATGCTTTACCCGCCACAGGTTTCCAGTGGAATCGCACGAACGTGGCTTTTCCTTCAGCATTGATCATGCGAAAAGTATGAATACCGAAACCTTCCATGGTGCGATAGCTACGTGGGATGCCGCGATCTGACATCGCCCAAATCACATTATGCAATGTCTCGGGTTGCAGCGAGACATAATCCCAAAAGGTGTCGTGGGCACTTTGGCCCTGCGGCATTTCATTATGAGGCTCAGGTTTAACGGCATGAACAAAATCCGGGAATTTATGCGCATCCTGAATAAAAAATACCGGTGTGTTGTTGCCAACCAGATCGAATACGCCTTCCTGCGTGTAGAATTTGGTGGCGAAACCACGAATATCCCGCACGGTATCAGCGGAACCGGCACCGCCTTGTACCGTAGAAAAGCGTACAAAAACCGGCGTGATTTCATCGGGATCGCGCAGAAAATCCGCTTTAGTGATATCGGTGAGTGAACGGTAAGGCTGAAAGTAACCGTGCGCGGCAGAGCCGCGTGCATGAACGATGCGCTCAGGAATACGCTCGTGGTCGAAGTGCGTAATTTTCTCACGCAGAATGAAGTCTTCCAGTAGCGTAGGGCCACGGGTACCCGCACGCAATGCGTTCTGATCGTTGGCGATGCGTGTTCCCTGATTAGTGGTTAGCGGGAAATTTTCGCCGCCTTTACGGTTTTTCTCCAACTGATCGATTTTCGCATTATGCGTATCCGGTGTCTTAAAGCTGCCCGGTGCAGTGGGTTGCTTGCCGGGTGCAGAAGGGTGCTGCGCAGGTTGATGTGACCCATCTGCGGGTGCCAGCGAGTCAAGGCCTGGCTTTGCAGATTCGGGGCCTGTCGCTGGTGCATTATGGCTGAGTTCCTTGTTATCGGTTTCTTTCGACATTATGCATGTGCTCCTGTTGATGTCGCATTTAGACATCCCTAACTATAGAACACCCGCAGCTATACGCCTGTGAAGGGCAGGGATTAAGGCAGATAAATTACATTATGGCGGTGACAGACATGAAAATGAGGGCGATAAAAGGCGGTAAAAAATTGTTTCACGGAACGATAAGGGCCGGGTGATGCCCGACCCTGACGTTTATCGATGTGCCAGCTCAGACTTTTCGTCGCTGTCCATAATACTTTTATCCGTTTGCTTCAGCCACTGGCTGGTTAGCGTACCTGCTGTCATAGAGCCGTTGACGTTCAGCGCCGTACGGCCCATGTCAATCAGGGGCTCGATGGAAATCAGCAGAGCGACCAGAGTCACGGGGAGGCCCATCGCAGGCAAAACTATCAGTGCGGCGAACGTTGCACCGCCGCCCACGCCAGCGACGCCGGCAGAACTCAGCGTCACAATACCGACCAGCGTCGCGATCCACAGTGGATCAAACGGATTGATGCCTACAGTGGGTGCCACCATTACCGCCAGCATGGTCGGATAAAGCCCGGCACAACCGTTTTGACCAATTGTCGCGCCGAAAGAGGCGGAGAAGCTGGCAATGGATTCCGGGATGCCTAAGCGACGTGTTTGTGCTTCAACACTCAGCGGAATACTGGCCGCGCTTGAACGGCTGGTAAAGGCGAAGGTAATCACCGGCCATACTTTGCGGAAAAAGCGCATTGGATTGATGCCATTTACCGAAAGCAACAGTCCGTGAACCGCAAACATGATCGCCAGTCCGAGGTAGGATGCTACCACGAAGCCGCCAAGCTTGATGATATCCTGCAGGCTTGATCCCGCCACTACTTTGGTCATCAGAGCCAGAACGCCATAAGGCGTCAGCTTCATAACCTGACGTACCAGTTTCATCACCCAGGATTGCAATGTGTCAATCGCGGTTAAGACGCGCTGGCCTTTCACTTCATCATCTTTCAGCAACTGTAACGCCGCCACGCCGAGGAAAGCGGCGAAAATAACGACACTGATGATTGACGTTGGTTTGGCACCTGTCAGGTCGGCAAACGGATTTTTGGGTACAAAGGAGAGTAGCAATTGTGGGACGGTCAAATCGGCGACTTTGCCGACGTAGTTGTTCTGTAGCGCAGCCAGACGCGCATTTTCCTGCGCCCCCTGCACCAGACCTTCCGCGCTCAGACCAAACAGATGTGTGACGAACACCCCAACCAGCGATGCAATCGCCGTTGTGAACAGCAGTACGCCGATGGTCAATACGCTAATCTTGCCCAGCGAAGAGGCGTTGTGCAGGCGCGCGACCGCGCTAAGGATTGAGGCGAATACCAATGGCATCACAATCATTTGCAGTAATTGCACGTAGCCATTACCGACGATATTGAACCAATTGATAGACTCTTGCAGTACCGGGGCGTCTTCGCCATAGACCAGTTGCAGCACCAGTCCAAATGCGACACCCATAACCAAACCAGCGAGGACTTTTTTAGACAAACTCCACTGGGTTTGCCCCGTTTTTGCCAAAAGTAATATCAGGGCAATAAATGCCACAATATTGAGAATGAGCGGTATGTTCATCCTTATTTCTCCATAAAACAGCCGTTCGTATTATAACTCGTCGGCTTTTAAGCTGTGTCATTACCAGCGCGGAATAAGTTTCCAGACGCGCCATGTTGGTGCATGGTAGCAGCTCGTTATGGTGCACCATTATATTCAAATAGAATTGTTTATTACTTTTTGCATTAATTAGCGTGATTAATGTTCAATATGTTTGTTTATTAATCTATCGAGATTTCCCTGTACGGTATTAATCACCTGTGTGGGCCAACCAGATGGACCAAAAGGTGTCATTCCCGGCGGGAACCAAATGGCGTAACCCACCAACGCGAGACACAATACGCGCTCCAACTGATTACTTTTTTGACTATTAAGCAAAGGAAGGCGAAAACGCCAGCGGCATGGCCAAAGTAGTGGCACGCCGGCGGGGGTTAGCATATCGGCCACAATATGACTGAGATAGCCCAGTACCAGTCCTTGCAGAGCATCTGCAGGGACTAACCAGCCGCGCGGGATATTGATCTGAAATAGGGCGAGCCCCGCGATAATTGCCAGTAAGCTATGGGTAAAGCCACGATGGCCAAAAGCGCGCGCAATGGGCTGAGATATCCATTTCAGGCGCTGGCCCAGCAAAGATTTAGGGTGATCGATATCCGGTAACAGACAGGTTAATAAAGCTGC
Organism: [Pantoea] beijingensis; assembly: GCF_022647505.1. Taxonomy (NCBI): domain Bacteria; kingdom Pseudomonadati; phylum Pseudomonadota; class Gammaproteobacteria; order Enterobacterales; family Erwiniaceae; genus Erwinia; species [Pantoea] beijingensis. Next base: position 2,199,671 of record NZ_CP071409.1, on the reverse strand, counting down.
CGGGATAACGTGCCACCAGTCGCCGTTTGCCAACTCTGGCGTCAGTTCGGCGCGTTTCGCAAATATAGCACTGGCAATGGCAAAAATAAGGTGGCCTTCGGCCGTCATGGGAGTAACCTGGCTGCAATAACTGTCAATGCATCCAGTATAGGGGATATATCCAGTAAAATGAACGAGTGACGCTGTAACAATATTTAAAAAATACCCCACCGTGAAACGCCTGGTGCAGAACCTGGCAATCTCATTGCACGTAAGCGGGAGCTGACCGAATCACTAACCGTCACGATTAATGATTCGGATGCGTCAAGGGCGGTTTACCGCGCCAGCCAGCCACCGTCTACGGCCAGGGTATAACCGCTGATGTAGTCTGATGCCGCCGAGGCGAGGAAAACAACAGCGCCCATCATATCTTCCGGTTTGCCCCAACGACCCGCGGGGATGCGGCCAAGGATCTCCTGGCTACGATCCTCATCGTTACGCAATTGCTCGGTATTATTGGTGGCCATATAACCCGGTGCGATAGCATTGACGTTAATGTTGTGGCGCGCCCACTCATTGGCCATTAAGCGCGTTAATCCCATCACTGCGCTTTTCGACGCGGTATAAGAGGGAACCCGAATGCCACCCTGAAAAGAGAGCATTGAAGCAATATTAATGATCTTACCGCCGCTGCCTTGCTTGATGAATTGACGGGCAACCGCTTGTGAAAGGAAAAATACCGTTTTACTGTTGATGTTCATCACATCGTCCCAGTCCTGTTCACTGAAATCGATGGCATCTTCACGACGAATTATTCCCGCATTGTTAACCAGGATATCGATACGACCAAAGGCCGCAATGGCGTCCTCAATGACTTGAGGAACACACTGGGTGTCGATAAGGTCAGCATCAATTCCGTAAAAGCGGCGGCCTATCGCTTCAACACGTGCCTGCGTATCATCAGGACCGGAGCGGTTAACGCCAATGATGTCACAGCCCGCTTCCGCTAAGCCGATAGCCATCCCTTGTCCGAGGCCCGTATTGCAGCCAGTGACCAGAGCTACTTTGCCTGCAAGGTTAAATGCATTCAGAATCATTCTTTACTCTCTTATTCCAACGTGTAGCCAGAGCAGAACTGGCCGAATAAAATTAGCGGATTTCGCTGACTTTTACGTGATCCATGTCGTCAAAGACCTGGTTCTCGCCGACCATTCCCCAAATGAAGGTGTAGCGCTTGGTGCCTACGCCCGAATGTATTGACCAACTGGGGGAGATGACCGCCTGCTCGTTATGCACCAGTAAATGTCGGGTTTCCTGCGGCTGGCCCATCATATGAAAAACGGCGGTTTCCTCATCCATGTCGAAATAAAAGTAAACTTCCATTCGGCGTTCATGAGTGTGGCACGGCATGGTATTCCATAAGCAGCCCTCATCCAGCTTGGTCAGCCCCATGGTGAGCTGGCAGGTTGGTAAGACATCCGGCACGATAAATTTGTTGATAGTGCGACGGTTGCTGGTGGACGGATCGCCAAGCGTCGAGGAAGAGGCCTCTTCCAGCGTGATTTTTTTATCGGGATAGCGCGTATGTGCTGGTGCGCTGTTGTAATAAAATTTGGCAGGATGGCTGGCATCAATGCTTTTAAAGATAACGGATTTTGCGCCCATACCGATATACAGCGCCTGCTCGTTATCGATTTCCCAGGTTTTACCATCGACATCAATCACGCCGGGGCCACCGATATTGATAATGCCCAGCTCGCGGCGCTCCAGAAAATAACTTACGCCTAACTGCTTGCCTACTTCGGCGCCGATGGTCACGCTTTTTACTACCGGCATAACGCCGCCCACAATAATACGATCAATGTGGCTGTAGGTCATGGTGTAGTTATCGGCGTCAAAAATCGTCTCGATGAGGAACTCACGGCGTAATGCGTTGGTATCCAGCAATTTTGCGTGGTCGCTATGAATGCTTTGACGGACTTGCATGTCGGTGCCTCTCTCATGTCTGCAGTTAACAAGATACCCGGACAGATAGCGCGGGCTGATAGGCAGATGATAGGCAGGATGGGATGTTAATTCAATAAAAATGAAATGGTGTTTTATTTATTCTGTAGCACGGATCAATTATTTGCATCCGCAGAAAAAATTTCAGGCCATATGACGTGGCCTGAAAGTGAGATTATCCCAAAAGATGTTCACGCGTCAGCAATTGCAGAGAATCAAGTTGGACATTGGCCAACGTCCAGCGCGGGTCGGCGCGCAGCTCAGCATCAGGAACGACGATCGAGCGCATGCGGGCGGCTTTAGTGGCAATCATCCCGTTAAATGAATCTTCCAGCGTGACACAGTTAAGCGGGTCAATTCCTAATTGTGCCGCCGCATCCAGATAAACCTGTGGGTGCGGTTTGCTGTAAGGCAATGCCTCAGCGGATACCACTACATCAAAGTAATCACGCAGGTTAAACAATTCCAATACGCGTTCAAGCATATGACGCGGTGAGGCAGATGCGAGGCCAATTTTTAAACCTTGCGTACGGCATAGTGTCAGCGCGTGTTCAACGCCGGGCAGTATAGGACGCAGCTCTTCAATTAAGTTTAACGCGCGGGAAATAATTCTCCGGGTAACTTCGGCCTGGTCCGGCCCGTTCCACGGCAGGGTTTCGTACCACATGCGAACCACCTGATCGATGCGCAAACCAAGCGTATCCGGCAGTTCACTCCGACGAGTTAAGTCAATGTTCAGGGTGGCAAAAATATCTAATTCAGCGCGATTCCATAGCGGCTCAGAATCAATCAGCAGACCATCCATATCAAAAATTGCGGCAAGCACAGGTCGTTTGTAAGACATACAGCGGCTCCGTTTAACAGGTTGGGCATACTCTAGCATGAAGCCGAATTATTTAGGGTATATGGCTGGAATACGCTGGTCTGGCGGGACATTGCTACCGTGATTTTAGCTTGATAGCGTACAGGGATGACGTGGCATTGCATTTAGCGTTTATTTTTTGCAGGCAGTTTTGTGCATCAACGGGTAGACTTACAGCCAAATACAGGGGAAGGAGAAACCATGACTTATCAACAAGCTGGCAGAGTCGCCATCATTAAACGCCTTGCTGGCTGGATTATCTTTATACCGGCATTGCTGTCCACCCTCATTTCTCTGCTGAGCTTTATGTTCCAGCACAGCGAGAAACGTCCCGGCATTGATGCCGTTATGCTGGATTTTGTTCATGTGATGGTGGATATGATCCGCTTTAATACACCGTTTCTTGGTGTGTTCTGGAAAAACTCGCCAGTGCCGGATTTTTCCGGGAGCACTAATCTGCTGTTCTGGTGTATCTATATCCTGATTTTTGTCGGTATTGCTTTGCAGGCCTCCGGGGCGCGAATGTGGCGTCAGTCGCGTCATATTAAAGAGGGGCTCGAAGATCAGATGATTATGGAAAATGCGAAAGGCAGCGAAGGGCGGAGCCGTCAGCAGTTGGAAGAGAAGATCGTGGTACCACGCAATACGATTTTTTTACAAATATTCCCGCTCTATATTTTGCCCGTTGCGATCGCGATTGCTGGCTATTTCATTCTTAAACTCCTTGGTTTTATTCAGTGATTCTGGCCTGATGCCGTGGGCATCAGGCTGGCCTTGCCTGGATTTTTCCCTGCTCATCGGCATCCAGTAACTGACCTATTGCCCGCTGAGCTTCTCCTAACCAACCGCCGCCAAAGACATTAGCCCGGTTGAGTAAATAGTAGAGTTGATAGATGGGTTGGCGCTGCATAAAATCCGTAGGTAGCGGCCAAACGGACTGGTAGCCTTCGTAAATCTGCGGCGGTAACGCATCATACCAGGAGAGCATTGCCAGATCGCATTCGCGATCGCCCCAGTAACAGGCGGGATCGAAAATCCATGGGCCATTCTGGCTTCCGGCACAGTTGGCTGGCCAGAGATCGCCATGTAGCAGGGAAGGTTGGGGATGATGTGATGCCAGTGCATTTTGTACGCAATTGACGATTAGCTCGACATTACCGTACTGGATGCCTTTCTCTGCTGCTAACTGGAGCTGCCAGCCAATACGCTGTTCAGCGAAAAAAACTGACCAGCGACGCAACCAGCTATTAGGCTGCGGTGATGTGGTGATATTGTTATCAAAATCGAGCCCAAACTGCGGCTGTTCGCTCCATTGGTGTAGGCGCGCCAATTGTTGACCTAACTGCCGGGCACTGTGTGCATCCAGCGCTTTAACCGGTAGATATTCGAGTAGCAGAAAGCTGTAATCACGGTCACTGCCAACACCGTAAACCTTAGGTACCCGGACCGTTTGGCTTCGTGATAGCAGCGCCAGTTGATCGGCCTCCCAGGTGAAAAGAGCGAGCCTATCCCGGCTGTTACACTTAACGAAAATATCATGTTCACCATAACGAATATGCCAGGCGGAATGAACTTCTCCGCCAGCCAGCTCGATACGCTGGTGAATCTCTGCGTTTCCTAACTGCTCACTCAACAGACGACTAATGGCTGACCACATCGGGCTTTCCTCATTTCGCTGCGTGAAGTTAATTCTAACGCTTAAATATTAACCAAAACCAGTGTCCATGCACGGGTTAGTCTCCTCTTTACACAATCAGACACTCATTTGTCGCGTTGCCGATACGCTTCCCATTGCAGTACTTCGACTTCAGGCCGGTCACCAAGGGCGATTTGACCAAATCCTTCAGCCATTTCCCTGATTTCCCGATCCTCCAGGGTACTGACGATACCAAAACTGTTGGTTCCCAACTCATGTACTTTTCCTTCATCATCGTTGAGCGTGGCCGAAAAACCAGCTTCAGTCAGGGTACTGGTGAGTTTGTTAATATCACCCAAGCTATTTTCCTGATAATGAAAGGTCACGACATAACGTGTTAATGACGTTGAGCTCATGATTTACCTCATTGTTATCGAAAGTATTTTTAGCATAGTACATCCGCAGGAAAAGAGGAGCGATCGCGTAACGTTACGCGGTTAAGGGAACGAGCGCGCGATTGCGGTTTGCCCCTTTATCTGTCCACCACCGCTTGTCGAAGGGGGGCTGGCTATTATCGGCGTGCGGTATTGCCTGGAGTACGACAACGCCTGAAAGCAAAAAGAGATGTATTCACGGGCACCTAAAAATATACCGCGTAGTGGATCCAACGGGCATGTTGTCGGCAGAAAAATCTTCTGTAAAAGCGGATGTGAAAGCGTGCATTACACTCTATAATGCGCGCCAGTAATGGGAATCATCCCAATCAGCAAGCGATACGGGCACGATGCCTGGCAAAAAAAGCGAATTAATACTTATTTACAATATCTGGCGTAAATGACGTTGAACACGCTCTAAATTTCGTCAGACTACCTTTTTTTAAACTGTCGTACGGGTCATATATTCAATGAAAGCGCTTAATAAACTGTCTGCGGTTCTTTTGCTCTCTGCGGGGACATTCTGTCACCAGGCACTGGCTGATAACTCCGTCTTTACCTCCATGGACGATCCTTCTACGGCAAAAAAGCCTTTTGAAGGTAGCGCGTCTGCGGGCTATTTGGCGCAAACGGGAAATACAAAAAGTTCTTCTCTGGCTGCTGCGACGAATATGACATGGTACCAAACCAGAACCGCTTACAGCTTGTGGGGTAATGCATCAAATACCTCTTCTAACGACGAGCGGTCGTCAGAAACGTATCAAGTGGGCGCGCGTAGCCGTTACAATATGACTGATTACGATTACCTGTTCGGTCAGGCGAGTTGGTTAAGTGACCGCCTTAACGGTTATGACGGACGTTCTATTTTCGCCGCAGGTTATGGTCGTCAAATTCTGAACGGACCTATCCATTCACTGCGTATTGAAGCCGGTCCGGGTGTGCGCTACGACGACTTCCACGAAGGGGGGCATGATACTCAGGCGCTGGCTTATGGTGCACTGAGCTACCAGTGGCAGTTGACGGATACTACACGCTTTATTCAGGGTGTTTCGGTGCTGGGAAGTGACGACACGACCGTCAACTCCGAAACCGGTTTGCAGGTTGCCATTAACGATCATTTCTCGTTAAAACTGGCTTACAACGTCACCTGGAACCAGAATCCGCCAGAGTCTGCGCCGGATAAAACTGATACCAAAACCTCCATTCAATTGTCCTACGCAATGTGATTTTCACAGGGCCGGGTTTTCCGGCCCTGATGCTTTTCACACGTCTCGCGCATTGAGTCCTCTTTAGGCCATCGGAATCGTTAGATCAGCGGTAAAGGAAGTGGCTTTTACCGAGCGGCGAACGCTTCGTTTGTCGCCCAATCCGTGCATTTCTTGTACCCGACGTGTAAGATGTTCCCCCGTCAAAAGTTTTTTGCTCACGCACACTTTTGAATATGTGTACCAGGCCGGGTACCAAACTGACACATGTAAGTTGGTTTCAAGTCTCAAGCGCCTGTTGTATATAAATAAACTATGATTTGCATGTAATCTTTCGTGTGGGTTACCACTGCAATTAAGGATGTAAAATGCCCGTTATTACTCTTCCTGATGGAAGCCAACGCTCTTTTGACCATGCTGTCAGCGTGATGGATATCGCGCAGGATATCGGTCCTGGCCTTGCGAAAGCCTGTATTGCTGGTCGCGTTAATGGTGAATTAGTCGATGCAGTCGATCCGATTACCGAAGATGCAAGCGTTGCTATTATTACCGCGAAGGATGAAGCCGGTCTGGAAATTATCCGTCACTCTTGCGCGCACCTGTTAGGTCATGCCATTAAGCAATTGTGGCCAGATACCCAAATGGCGATTGGTCCGGTGATCGACAACGGTTTTTATTATGATGTTGATCTTGACCATACGTTAACCCAGGAAGATCTCGAACTGCTCGAAAAGCGGATGCACGAGCTGGCAGAGAAAAATTACGACGTTATCAAGAAAAAAGCGAGTTGGCAGGAAGCGCGTGACGTTTTTGCCGCCCGCGGCGAAAGCTATAAAACTACGATTCTTGACGAAAATATCAGCCATGATGATCGTCCCGGCCTGTATCATCATGAAGAATATGTTGATATGTGCCGCGGTCCACATGTGCCAAATATGCGTTTCTGTCACCATTTTAAACTGCAGAAAACGTCCGGCGCGTACTGGCGCGGCGATAGCAGCAACAAAATGCTGCAGCGTATTTATGGCACCGCATGGGCAGATAAAAAACAGCTGGCGGCCTACCTTCTCCGTCTGGAAGAAGCCGCGAAGCGCGACCACCGGAAAATCGGAAAGCAACTCGACCTGTATCATATGCAGGAAGAGGCACCGGGTATGGTGTTCTGGCACAACGACGGCTGGACCATCTTCCGCGAACTGGAAGTATTTGTCCGCAGCAAGCTCAAAGAGTATCAGTATCAGGAAGTGAAAGGTCCGTTTATGATGGACCGCGTGCTGTGGGAAAAAACAGGCCACTGGGAAAACTACAAAGAGGCTATGTTTACTACGTCATCGGAAAACCGCGAATACTGCATTAAACCGATGAACTGCCCAGGCCATGTGCAAATTTTCAATCAGGGGCTAAAATCTTACCGCGACTTGCCATTACGTATGGCGGAGTTCGGTAGCTGTCACCGTAATGAGCCATCCGGTGCATTGCACGGATTGATGCGTGTGCGGGGCTTTACTCAGGATGATGCGCATGTCTTCTGTACCGAAGAGCAAATTCGTGAGGAAGTAAATAGCTGTATTAAGATGGTGTACGACATGTACAGCACCTTCGGTTTCCAGAAGATCGTGGTAAAATTGTCAACGCGTCCTGAAAAACGTATTGGTAGCGACGAAATGTGGGACCGCGCTGAACTCGATCTGGCGGAAGCGCTGAAAGAAAATGGCATTGAGTTTGAGTATCAGCCGGGTGAGGGTGCATTCTACGGTCCTAAGATTGAATTTACTCTGCATGATTGTCTGGATCGTGCATGGCAATGTGGTACTGTTCAACTCGACTTTTCACTACCGGGGCGTTTAAGCGCTTCGTATGTGGGTGAAAATAATGAACGTCAGGTGCCGGTGATGATTCACCGTGCAATTCTGGGTTCCATGGAGCGCTTTATCGGTATTCTTACCGAAGAGTATGCCGGTTTCTTCCCAACCTGGCTCGCTCCGGTGCAAGTGGTGATTATGAATATCACCGACGGTCAGTCCGAATATGTCACAGAATTGACCCGTAAACTGCAGAATGCGGGAATTCGTGTAAAAGCGGACTTGAGAAACGAGAAGATTGGCTTTAAAATCCGCGAGCACACTTTACGTCGTGTCCCTTACATGCTGGTCTGTGGTGATAAAGAGGTGGAAGCAGGCAAAGTTGCCGTTCGCACCCGCCGTGGTAAAGACCTTGGAAGCATGGACGTAGATAATGTTATCGAAAAGCTGCAGCAAGAGATTCGCAGCCGAAATCTTCATCAATTGGAGGAATAAAGTATTAAAGGCGGAAAACGAGTTCTACCGACGCGACCAAATAAAATTAACGGTGAAATCCGTGCAACAGAGGTGCGTCTGACAGGCATCGAAGGCGAGCAGCTGGGTATTGTTAGTCTGCGTGAAGCTATCGAGAAAGCTGAAGAAGCAGGCGTTGATTTAGTTGAGATCAGCCCTAACGCCGAACCGCCTGTATGTCGTATTATGGATTACGGCAAGTTCCTCTACGAAAAAAGCAAATCTTCTAAAGAACAGAAGAAGAAGCAAAAAGTTATCCAGGTTAAGGAAATTAAATTCCGTCCTGGTACCGATGATGGCGACTATCAGGTCAAACTACGCAACCTGATTCGCTTTCTGGAAGATGGCGATAAAGCTAAAATCACGCTACGTTTTCGTGGCCGTGAGATGGCGCACCAGCAGATCGGTATGGAAGTGCTTAACCGCGTCCGTAAAGATTTGTGTGAAGATCTGGATTTGGCCATTGTCGAATCCTTCCCTTCGAAGATCGAAGGCCGCCAGATGATCATGGTGCTCGCTCCCAAGAAGAAACAGTAGGTTATCAAGTAACCTGTCCGTAGCGGCCTGGTCGATGCGGACAGATTCACCTGTCTGGTTCATTTTATTAACAATGCGAAGTGGATATTTTTTAAATGCCAAAGATTAAAACTGTACGTGGCGCGGCAAAGCGCTTCAAGAAGACCGCTTCTGGCGGCTTCAAGCGTAAGCACGCAAACCTGCGTCATATTCTGACCAAAAAATCGACTAAACGTAAACGTCACCTGCGCCCTAAAGGCATGGTGTCTAAAGGCGATCTGGGCTTAGTTATTGCCTGTCTGCCATACGCATAAGTTAATTTTTTCCCTGCCTGGTCGTTTTTCCCTTATTACGCATTGCGTGGAAGTGAGAAGGAGATCGGGTATCAATCAGAATAGTAAACAGGAGAGCTAAATGGCTCGTGTAAAACGTGGTGTAGTTGCTCGCGCACGTCACAAGAAAATCTTAAAACAAGCTAAAGGTTACTATGGTGCACGTTCACGTGTTTACCGTGTTGCCTTCCAGGCTGTTATCAAAGCAGGTCAGTACGCATACCGTGACCGTCGTCAACGTAAGCGTCAGTTCCGTCAGCTGTGGATTGCGCGTATTAACGCAGCAGCTCGTCAGAACGGCCTCTCTTATAGCCGTTTCATCAATGGCCTGAAAAAAGCGTCTATTGAGATCGACCGTAAGATCCTGGCTGACATCGCTGTATTCGATAAAGTGGCATTCTCTGCCCTGGTCGAAAAAGCGAAATCAGCTCTGGCGTAAGTCAGATGAAAGAGGGAGCTTGTCTCCCTCTTTTATTTTATGTAAGCTTCTCCAACATATTGATATCTATAGCTGCTGATCGGTCCATCATGCAGAATTCTTTAAGATGACAAGGTAACGCAAGCATGAATGCTGCTATTTTCCGTTTCTTTTTTTACTTTAGCGCCTGAATCGGGGGCTTTGCGCAATAAGAAGAGAAACGAAAAATCGCGCTGAAAGCCTCCCTCGTGGAGGCTTTTTTATTTTATACCCATCATCCTTTAGGCTGCGCATTGTTGGCTGTGTGCACCTCTTCGGTCAGTGATTTACTAGGCTGCCGGGGATTTATGTACTTGCCAGCGTGACGCATCCTGAATGATTTTGTGTATAGCGACATGACACCCGGACTTATTGTCCCAATAAATCAGACCAGCCTCTCGGGCTGGAAGAAGAGGAAACAATGCCACATCTCGCAGAACTGGTTGCCAGTGCAAAGGCTGCCATTGATGATGCCCATGATGTCGCCGCGTTAGATCTGGTACGCGTCGAATATTTAGGTAAGAAAGGGCATCTCACGCTCCAGATGACCTCACTTCGCGAACTGCCAGCGGAAGAGCGTCCAGCGGCGGGTGCGGTAATTAATGAAGCAAAACAGCAGGTGCAGGAAGCGTTAAACGCACGCAAAGATCACCTTGAATCTGCCGCGCTTAATGCCCGACTGGCCGATGAAACTATCGATGTTTCATTGCCCGGACGTCGTATCGAAAACGGTGGCCTGCATCCAGTTACGCGCACCATCGACCGCATCGAAACTTTCTTCGGTGAGCTGGGCTTTGAAGTCGCGACCGGCCCGGAAATTGAAGATGATTATCATAACTTCGACGCGCTCAATATTCCCGGACACCATCCTGCTCGTGCCGATCATGACACCTTTTGGTTTGATGCAACGCGCCTGCTCCGTACGCAAACCTCTGGCGTGCAGATTCGCACGATGAAAAACCAGCAACCCCCTATTCGTATCATTGCGCCAGGGCGTGTTTATCGTAATGATTACGATCAAACGCATACGCCAATGTTTCACCAGATGGAAGGACTGATCGTAGATAAAAACATCAGTTTTACCAATCTGAAAGGCACGCTACATGAGTTCTTGCGCAATTTCTTTGAGGAAGATTTGCAGATCCGCTTCCGCCCCTCTTACTTTCCTTTTACCGAACCTTCTGCGGAAGTGGATGTGATGGGAAAAAACGGTAAGTGGCTGGAAGTGTTAGGATGCGGCATGGTTCATCCGAATGTGCTTCGGAATGTCGGCATCGATCCTGAAGTCTATTCTGGTTTCGCTTTCGGCATGGGTATGGAGCGCCTCACTATGCTGCGTTATGGCGTGACCGATTTACGTGCATTCTTTGAAAATGATTTACGTTTCCTCAAACAGTTTAAATAAAGGCGGGTTTGACCGATGAAATTCAGTGAACTCTGGTTACGCGAATGGGTAAACCCAGCGATTAATAGCGAAGCGTTAGCCGAACAAATCACCATGGCTGGTCTGGAAGTGGACGGCGTTGACGCCGTAGCGGGTCTATTTCACGGCGTCGTGGTAGGTGAAGTCGTTGAGTGTGGCCAACACCCTAATGCTGATAAATTACGCGTGACAAAAATTAATGTGGGCGGCGATCGCCTGCTGGATATTGTTTGCGGTGCGCCAAATTGTCGTCAGGGGCTGAAAGTTGCGGTAGCAACTATCGGCGCCGTACTGCCTGGTGATTTTAAAATCAAAGCAGCCAAGCTGCGAGGCGAACCGTCAGAGGGGATGCTGTGCTCTTTTTCTGAATTGGGGATTGCCGACGATCATAGTGGAATTATTGAGCTGCCAGCTGATGCACAGCCGGGCACCGATATCCGCGAGTATCTACAGTTGGATGACAATACCATTGAAATCAGCGTGACGCCTAATCGTGCTGATTGCCTTGGGATTATCGGCGTGGCACGCGATGTTGCCGTCCTGAATCAGTTACCGCTTAGTCAGCCGGAAATTAGCGCGGTGGCCGCGACGATTGATGCAACCTTCCCGATCCGCGTAGATGCAGCTGACGCTTGCCCACGCTATCTGGGGCGAGTGGTGAAGGGAATAAACGTGAAAGCGGCGACACCGCTGTGGATGAAAGAGAAGCTGCGCCGCTGCGGTATTCGCTCTATTGATCCGGTAGTGGACATTACCAACTATGTATTGCTGGAACTGGGCCAGCCAATGCATGCGTTTGACCTCGACCGCATTGACGGCGGTATTGTGGTGCGTATGGCCGAAGAGGGTGAAACGCTTACGCTGCTGGATGGCACTGAAGCAAAACTGCACAGTGATACGCTGGTCATTGCCGATCATCATAAGGCACTGGCAATGGGCGGGATCTTTGGTGGAGCACATTCCGGTGTTAACGAAGAAACGCAAAATGTACTCTTTGAGTGCGCGTTTTTTAGTCCACTTTCAATTACGGGTCGTGCACGACGCCATGGTCTGCATACCGATGCATCTCACCGCTATGAGCGCGGCGTTGATCCGCAACTGCAGTTTAAGGCTATTGAGCGCGCTACACGCTTACTGCTGGATATCTGCGGCGGCGAAGCGGGACCGATTATTGATGTGACTCATGAGGCTTCTCTGCCAACACGTCATCGCATTACGCTGCATCGCGAAAAGCTTGATCGACTGATTGGGCATGTGGTTGCTGACGAGCGTGTGACGGAAATTTTACAAAGCCTGGGGTGTGATGTGGTTGTGGGCCAGGATGAGTGGCAAGCGACAGCACCCAGTTGGCGTTTTGATATCGAGATCGAAGAAGATCTGGTTGAAGAAGTTGCGCGCATTTATGGCTATAACAATATTCCAGACGTGCCGGTACAAGCTAGCCTGGTGATGACTCAACATCGCGAAGCCAATCTTTCTCTGAAGCGTGTGAAGGCCATGCTGGTTGATAAAGGCTATCAGGAAGCCATTACCTATAGTTTTGTCGATCCTAAGATTCAGGCATTGCTGCATCCTGGCGAAGAGAATCTGGTACTGCCAAGCCCCATTTCGCTAGACATGTCCGCTATGCGCCTGTCCCTGCTGCCGGGGCTGTTGTCCGCAGTGGTGTATAACCAGAATCGCCAACAGAGCCGTGTGCGCCTGTTTGAAAGTGGTTTACGTTTTGTCCCGGATACGCAGGCAAATCTGGGGATTCGGCAGGACCTTATGCTGGGCGGTGTGTTGAGTGGCAATCGCTACGAAGAACACTGGGATCTGGCGCGCCAAAGTGTCGACTTCTATGATTTGAAAGGCGATGTTGAATCGGTGTTGGATTTGACAGGTAAACTTGATGCAATTGAATTCCGTGCAGAAGTGATTCCGGCGCTGCATCCTGGTCAGAGTGCTGGAATTTATTTGCACAATGAGTGCATCGGGTTTATTGGCGTCGTTCATCCGGAGTTAGAACGCAAGCTTGATCTTAATGGCCGTACGTTAGTCTTTGAACTGCTGTGGGATAAGGTGGCGGACCGCATTTTACCTGCGGCGCGCGAGGTTTCACGCTTCCCGGCAAACCGTCGTGATATCGCGGTTGTGGTTGCCGAAAACGTTCCCGCTGCGGATATTATCGCGGAGTGTAAGAAAGTTGGCGTAAATCAGGTAGTTGGCGTAAACTTGTTTGACGTGTACCGCGGTAAGGGCGTAAATGAAGGTTTCAAGAGCCTCGCTATCAGCCTGATTTTGCAAGATACCGCCCGGACACTCGAAGAAGAGGAGATTGCCGCGACCGTTGCCACATGTGTTGCGGCGTTAAAAGAGCGATTCCAGGCAACCTTGAGGGATTGAACCTATGGCGCTAACAAAAGCTGAAATGTCAGAATACCTGTTTGAGAAGCTGGGGCTGAGCAAACGGGATGCCAAAGAACTGGTCGAGCTATTTTTCGAAGAAGTCAGACGTGCTTTGGAAAATGGTGAGCAGGTTAAGCTGTCCGGATTTGGCAACTTTGACCTTCGCGACAAAAATCAACGTCCGGGACGTAACCCTAAAACAGGCGAGGATATTCCGATTACTGCTCGCCGTGTGGTCACGTTCCGTCCTGGGCAAAAGCTCAAAAGTCGTGTTGAAAATGCTTCGCCGAAAGAAGACTAAGTTTTTGTACACACATTGAAGTTGTATTACGCCAGGAGGCGCAAATTCCGGCAGGTCTGGTTTGCCTGGTCGTCCGGGATGACAGAGCGTTTTGAACCAAATATGCATACGGCTTGCGGTAAACCCGAATGAGTATTGCCCACGGAGGGGCCGGAGTCACCATCAGAATCCCTATACGGGTAGCTTCAGCTTACTCGGGTAACAAACAAAAGGTCGCGGATGCGGCCTTTTTCATGTCTGAGGTATTACTTCCTGAGGGAGAATGGTGGGGAGTATGGTGAAAAACGCTGCTGCTTTCGCCTGTAACCGATAAAAAGATGGTGATTATCGGCTGCTCTGGCGTAGCATACTGCATCAATGGTAATATGGTCTCTTCTTAGCCACGTAAGGATGTGAGGTTGGCACGGTTGCCGCCGAAAACATAAACTTGATGATTTTCGCCAAAGGAATGGTTGTAACACTCTCTACTGCTCAATTCTTTATCACTGCCGTCATGGCCAGCGTTCTGGCATGGTGCAGCGAACTCTAGCGTCCTGACAAAACAAATTGTTGTTACTTTCGCTCTGCTTTGACATGAGCGACGGCATTGCTCGTTTTTTGTTTTGTGAGGCTCCCATGATTTATTGGATATTTTTATCTGTTGCTATCGTTTGTGAAATCCTTGGCACTCTGGCAATGAAATACGCAACCGTAAACGGGGGCGTTGCTGGCCACATTGCCATGTATCTGTTAATTGCTACTTCTTATATTTTGCTCTCCGTTGCGATAAAGCGTATCGCGTTAGGGGTTGCCTATGCGTTATGGGAAGGGGCAGGTATCATTATTATTACGCTGCTAAGCGTCCTGCTATTTAGTGAATCGCTCTCACCTCAGAAAATAGTGGCTCTGCTGCTGTTATTAGCGGGTATCGCTCTGGTTAAGTCCGGCACGGTAATGCCACAACGTGAGGTGAAGCATGCTGTTTGAACATCTGCTTTATCTCGCGCTTGCCGTCATGCTGGAAATTATCGCCAATATTTTACTAAAAAAATCTGATGGCTTTAGAAAGCGATTACCGGGAATACTTTCTCTGCTGGCTGTATTAGGGGCGTTCAGTGCGCTGGCCCAGGCTGTGAAGGGCATAGATTTAGCTGTCGCCTATGCGCTATGGGGTGGTTTCGGTATCGCTGCAACGGTTGCTGCTGGCTGGATTTTATTCAACCAGCGACTCAATAAAAAGGGATGGATTGGCTTGATGCTGCTCTTAGCTGGACTGGTTTTATTAAAGCTTGCCTGACAGGAATATGAGCGCAGGCCAGGGTAGGCGGCGAAACGCGTAATACGTGAAGCCATGCTTTCTTTTTCTGTGAGAGTGACTACAATCAACCGTCTGTTTTATCTCATAAAGAGCCTCTGATGTCCCTGCTATCCGAATTGTCGCAGCGTGCTGAACGTCGGGCCAGACACTGGTTGATCGGACTCTTGCTTTTGACTCTGATTACAGCCATCGTCAGTCTTTGTGCAGGTGACAGTTGGATCGCGCCAACGAAATGGTTCAGCCAACAGAATGAGATATTTGTCTGGCAGCTACGTTTGCCGCGCATGCTGGCAGTGTTGTTGGTTGGCGCTTCTCTCGCTGTAGCCGGGGCGATAATGCAGGCGTTATTTGAGAATCCGCTGGCTGAGCCCGGTCTGCTGGGCGTATCGAATGGCGCCGGCGTGGGGGTGGTCATGAGCGTGATGCTCGGAAGTGCTCACCCGTTAACGTTAAGTCTCTCGTCAATTATCGGTGCATTATTTGTGACCGTCATCTTGCTGCGTTTTGCGCGCAAACACCTTTCGAGTAGTCGATTGCTACTGGCAGGTATTGCACTGGGAATTATCTGCAGTGCGGTGATGACGTGGGCGGTTTATTTCAGTACCTCGCTCGATCTACGACAGTTAATGTACTGGATGATGGGCGGCTTTAGCGGTATTGACTGGCATTACCGCTGGTTGATGCTTGCTTTATTACCGGTACTGATATGGCTTGTGTGCCAGTGGCGTCCGCTTAATCTGTTGGCCCTCGGTGAAACTTCGGCACGCCAGCTTGGTTTATCGTTGGTGCTGTGGCGGAATTTGCTGGTTATGGCCATCGGCTGGTTGATCGGCGTAAGCGTTGCACTGGCTGGGACTATCGGCTTTGTAGGGTTGGTTATTCCGCACATTTTGCGTCTGAATGGTCTGACCGATCACCGCATACTGTTACCTGGTTGTGCGCTGGCCGGTGGCTGTATATTACTCATTGCTGATATTGTGGCAAGAGTCGTACTGACTTCTGCCGAGTTGCCAATCGGTGTGGTCACCGCCACGCTTGGCGCACCGGTCTTCATCTGGTTGTTACTGAATAATCGTCGCTAGCGGTTGCTGGCAAATCTGCTACTAAAACAGGAACTACATATGAGTATATTTGACACACAACTGGAAACGCTGGAAGGCGAACATACGACCCTGGCCCACTGGCAAGGGGATGTTTTACTGGTGGTCAACGTGGCATCCAAATGTGGTTTAACACCGCAATATGAGCAACTTGAAGCACTACAAAAGACCTTTCATGCGCAGGGATTCAATGTATTAGGTTTTCCTTGTAATGCTTTCCTTGAACAGGAGCCCGGCAGCAACGAGGAAATTAAAACTTTTTGTCGTACTACCTACGGTGTCACCTTTCCGATGTTTAGTAAAATTGACGTCAATGGTGAAAAGCGCCATCCACTGTATACACAGTTAGTTGCAGCGCAGCCGAAGGCTATTGAGCCGGCAGAGAGCGGTTTTTTTGAACGTATGAGCAGCAAGGGACGGGCGCCGAAGCAGCCTGGCGATATACTGTGGAATTTCGAAAAATTCCTGATCGCCAGAGACGGAAAGGTTGTTCAGCGCTTCTCGCCGGATATGACACCGGATAATGCTATCGTGATCGACAGCATTAAGCAGGCACTGACAAAATAGATGTTGTTAGCTATTGACGGCGCGGCTGTTGCGGGACGGCTCGCGCCTTTTAGTGCTCAAGTGGGAGCGGGGGAGCTGATTCATCTGCTGGGGCCCAATGGTGCGGGTAAAAGCTCATTGCTTGCCCGACTTTCCGGATTACTCGCCGGCAATGGGCGGATTGCGTTTCTGGGGAAACCCCTTGAGCACTGGGAAGGGGCTGCACTTGCCCGCCATCGCGCCTGGCTGCATCAGCAACAACTTCCTTGTGGTCAGCTGACGGTATTTCACTTCCTGCAGCAGCATCTGCTGTATGCCACAGAGGCTGTAGACCCGGCACTGACCCGAATTGTTAACGCATTACTGTTGCGCGATAAGCTGGCACGTCCGATAAATCAACTTTCTGGTGGGGAATGGCAGCGTGTGCGTCTGGCTGGCGTACTTGCGCAAGTATCGCCGGAGATCAACGTACACGGTAAACTGCTGCTGCTGGATGAGCCGATGGCAGGATTGGATGTTGCGCAGCAGGCCGCGCTGGATAATCTCTTAACCGCACTTTGCCAGTCAGGCGTAACGGTGATAATGAGCGGTCACGATCTGAATCATAGCCTGCGTTATGCTCAGCAGGTTTGGTTATTGCAAGCAGGAGAAGTCATCCGGCAGGGAAATACGCTGCAGGTAATGCAGCCGGATGTGCTGGAGCAGGTATATGGAATTGCTTTTCATAAGTTTGCCGTTGGCGATCACGAAATGCTGGTCACTCTGGCGTAATATTGCCGTTGTCAAAATCAACGGTTTATGACTACAGTAAATGTCGATATAAATTCATGTTCAGGAAGCTTTCGCATGCGGTTGTGGCTTTTCTTCGTGGTTATGATTCTCGCAGGCTGTAGCCGCCATGCGCCATCCCCTGATGGTCGCCTGTCAGACTCCATCACCGTTATCGCTCAACTTAATGAACAACTCGGGCAGTGGCACGGCACGCCATACCGTTATGGTGGAATGAATCGGCGCGGCGTAGATTGTTCCGGTTTTGTTTATCTCACTTTTCGCGATCGGTTTGATATGCAACTACCACGCACGACTGCTGCCCAAACAGATATTGGGACACGAATCGATAAAGACGATTTGCAGCCCGGCGATCTGGTGTTTTTTAAAACCGGCAGAGGGGAGAATGGTCTTCACGTCGGCATTTATGATACTGACAATCAGTTCATTCATGCGTCCACCAGCCAGGGAGTGATTCGTTCTTCACTGGATAATGTTTACTGGCGAAAAGTATTTTGGCAAGCGCGACGTATTTAATTGATGCCGGGTAATATCTTAGATAAAATTAAGAAAATACTTATTTAAACTTGATGGGAAGTATGGAAAAATAATTATCTGGCATTGTTTTCTTGATTTTTGAAAGTGTGCGTTTTTAGCACGCACCTGAATAATTTTTTGTAGAATTATTCATTTTAACGAAAAGCCTTCCTATACAGGTCTGTTACAGCGGGCAGGCCACAATTAAAAGATACCTTAAGGAATGTGAACGCGGGGTGCGGCGGTAATCTGACGTGTCCGGTCATTTACTTCGCTCAATCGTTCGGCCTGTTTACCAGGACGTCGGCAGCGCATGCTTGGCAGGGCGCGAAAATTGCCACTCATATAACGGCTATAAAAAAATGAAAATAGATATAGCTGAAGACTATCACAGCCTTACAGCATTTTACCCGGTATACAGCTTTAGCGGGCATTTGCTTGCTGTAGAGGTCATGACGCACTATATGCATAAAAGCGCGAATGTTGCTATTCCTCAGGAAATACTGTTTCCCCAAATGACATTTGAGCAGCAACTTACGCTTTTGAAAAATCAAATCAATGTTATCGAAAAATATCATGATTTTTTTATCCATCATCAACTTCATGTGGGTATTAAGATTGATGAACAGCTTGCGTGGGCTATTCTTGAAAGTGAATTCCTGTTACATAAAATGGGGACATTTACGTATCTTGAACTGGAGCTAAGTGAAAGTCTTGCCGACTTTTCTCTTGGAAGAAATAATCCACTGCTGGCTGAGCTAAGTGAACGCTTTTTTTTAAGTCTCGGTAATTTCGGTGCCGGAAAAGCACCCGCAAAAGCGGTGTACGATAATCTCTTTTATCGAATTAAATTGGATAAAGGTTTTATTCAGCATAATATTACTCGCCCCTCTTTTTTTCCATTTATGAATGCAATACTGAACAATATATCTCCGCATTGCCAGCAAATCATCGTGCAGGGTATCGATGATTTACCCATGATGGAAAAAGTACGACCCTTGGGTTTCTCCGGTATCCAAAGCTCACTCTTCAGACCGGTTGGCGAAGAGTCGTTGCCTGCCCTGATTTATCCTCCTCAGGAATTCTTCGGTGGGTAAATAAATAACCTTACCCTCGGTGACTGTTTATTGCCTCGGCCTGGGTTTACACTTAGCAGGTTGGGGCGACGTAGACACAGTAGTCTGAATGTTATCAGCCATGCCTCATTTTTCAGGAGTTGCTATGCAGTTTGATAACAGTTGGTTTAACGAGCTTGAAGGATTCTATACCGCACTGTCACCGACGCCGCTTAAAAATCCACGTTTGCTGTATCACAGCACAGCGCTGGCGCAGGAGCTGGGACTCGATGAACGCTGGTTTAGTCACCAGCAGGTTGCACTGTGGAGCGGTGCTGAACTATTGCCAGGCATGCAGCCGTTGGCACAGGTTTACAGCGGTCATCAGTTTGGGGTGTGGGCCGGGCAGTTGGGCGATGGTCGCGGTATCATGCTCGGCGAGCAGCGGCTACCCGATGGACGCAAGTTTGACTGGCACCTTAAAGGTGCGGGATTAACCCCGTATTCCCGAATGGGCGATGGGCGTGCGGTATTGCGTTCGACGCTGCGCGAATTTCTTGCCTCAGAGGCGATGCACAGCCTGGGGATCCCAACATCACGCGCGCTGACAGTAGTGACCAGCGATGAACCTGTATACCGTGAAACCACAGAACAGGGCGCTATGCTACTGCGTGTAGCTGAGAGTCATGTTCGATTTGGGCACTTTGAACATTTTTTCTATAACGGGCAGCCTGACAAACTGCAGCAGTTAGCTGATTATGTTATTCGTCATCACTGGCCTCATCTGATTGATGCAACTGACCGTTACGCGCTATGGTTTATCGACGTGGTTAAACGTACCGCAAGGTTAATTGCCCATTGGCAGAGCGTTGGGTTTGCCCATGGTGTAATGAATACCGATAACATGTCTATTCTGGGCATTACTCTGGATTATGGCCCCTTTGGCTTTCTTGATGACTATCAACCTGGCTATATCTGTAATCATTCTGATTATCAGGGGCGCTATGCATTTGATAATCAGCCAGTCGTTGGCTTATGGAATTTGAATCGGTTGGCGCACGCGCTCTCAGGGTTAATGAGCACTGAACAACTTAAGGCTGCGTTGTCGCATTATGAGCCGGAGCTAATGCGTGCCTGGGGCGAACACATGCGAGCAAAACTGGGGTTGATGACTCAGGAGAAAGGCGATAACGATATCCTGACGGAATTGTTAGCGCTGATGGCTCAGGAAGGGAGCGATTATACGCGAACTTTCCGTTTGTTGAGCCATTCGGAGCAGCATCAGTTGCGTTCGCCTGTGCGGGATGAGTTTATAGATCGTACAGCCTTTGACCGCTGGTATGAGAGTTGGCGCCAGCGTTTGCTTCGGGATGAAAAAAGCGACGTTGAACGTCAGCAGCATATGCTATCGGCGAATCCGGCAATTGTATTGCGTAATTACCTGGCGCAGGAAGCCATTGAGCGGGCGGAAAAGGATGACATCAGCGTATTGGCTCGCCTGCACCAAGCGTTATCGCGGCCTTTCGAGGCGCTGCCGGAATTTGCTGATTTCATGCAGCGGCCACCAGACTGGAGCAAAAAGATAACGGTAAGTTGCTCAAGTTAATCTGTTATTGGCATTGGGGCGTACAGCGTGGCTGATACCCGTGGGTATCAGCCCGTATCCATCAACATGCAGCGGGTCTGGAATCCAACCTTAATTCAGAAACGGCTTGCTGTGGCGTCGGCTAACAACGCCAGTACGGCTTCGCTGTCGTCCCAACCCAGGCAAGGATCAGTGATCGACTGACCATAGACCAGCGGACGGTCGGCAACAACTTTTTGAGCACCTTCCTGTAAGAAGCTTTCAATCATCACTCCGGCAATCGCATTGGTCCCCTCACGAATCTGTCTGGCAACCGATTCCGCCACGTCGCACTGGCGCCGATGCTGCTTCATGCAGTTACCATGGCTAAAATCAATGACGAGCTGTTCCGGTAAATGACAAGCGCGCAGGCTGGCGGCAGCGGCGGCAATATCTTCAGCGTGATAATTAGGCTGCTTGCCGCCGCGCATGATTATATGGCCTGAAGGATTTCCACTGGTCTGATAAATGGTCATCTGCCCCAGTTTATCTGATGATAAGAACATATGGCTGGCGCGTGCGGCGCGAATGGCATCAACGGCGATCTGAATGTTGCCATCTGTACCATTTTTAAAACCCACCGGGCATGAAAGCGCCGAGGCCATTTCACGGTGGATTTGGCTTTCTGTGGTGCGTGCGCCGATGGCGCCCCAACTGATCAGGTCGGCGAGAAACTGGCCGATAACCATATCCAGAAATTCAGTAGCGGTAGGCATCCCGAGAGCGTTGATATCCAGTAGCAGTTTTCGCGCCACATCCAGGCCGTGGTTGACGCGGTAACTGCCGTCAAGATCGGGATCGGAAATCAATCCTTTCCAGCCGACGACGGTTCGCGGCTTTTCAAAATAGGTCCGCATCACTATTTCCAGGTGTGCCTGATGTTTGATACGTAACGTATTGAGCTTATGTGCGTATTCCACTGCGGCTATAGGATCGTGTAGTGAGCAGGGGCCTATAACAACCAGTAGCCGTTTATCCTCACCGGCAAGGATGCGAGCGATACGTTTTCGTGACGCTGTCACGTTTTCTGCAATGGTGGCGCCTATCGGATGCCGTTGCGCCAACTCAGCAGGCGTTATAAGGCTTTCGATGCGCGCGGTCCGCAGTTCATCTGTTTTATTCATGTCTTTTCTCTGAAAAGTGTTCTTCGCGACGGCCGTAGTGCCGGGAAGTGATGGCGATCACAATAAACCAAATCATCATGAATTCAACCGAAAAACCGATAAAAGTGGACGATTAACCTGACGCTAAGGCATTGCATCAGGTTTTTTATGTCTGTGCACGGTATCGATCAGTACATTCGGCGATTAAGCCCCATAATATCGAGAATCTTAGCGGCGATCTCTTCGACTGAATAATTGGTACTGTTGAGGTAGTGAATTTGGTGCGTGCGAAACAATGCCTCCACTTCACCCACTTCCATCCGACATTGCCGCATTGAAGCATAACGGGTATTTTCCGCGCGCTCTTGCCGGATTGCAGCCAGGCGTTCCGGGTCAATAGTCAGACCAAAAAGCTTATGCTGATGTGCTTTAAGCGCGGGAGGTAGCTTCAGATTATCCATATCATCAGCGATAAAAGGATAATTAGCCGCACGAATACCAAATTGCATCGCAAGATAAAGACTGGTCGGTGTTTTGCCGCAACGGGAGACGCCCAGCAAGATGACCTGTGCGTCCTCAAGTCCGCGCAATGAAATACCGTCATCATGCGCCAGGGTGTAATCAATCGCCGCGATGCGAGCATCGTATTTACCGAGATTGCTTGCGGTAAGACCGTGAGTCCGATGAGCAACGGGCGCGGGTGCAATGCCGAGCTCTTCCTGAAGTGGAGCCACCAACGATTGAACGATATCCTGGCAGAAGCCCTCACTTTGCATGATAATTTCACGTACGTCAGGCGTGACGATCGAGAAAAAGACCAGTGGCCGAACGCCGCTCTTTTGAAAGAGCGCGTTAATTTGCCCTTTTACGGCCTGAGCGCGCTGTACATTTTCAACAAAAGGAAGGGTTACGCTATTTATCCCGACCGGGAATTGTGACATCGCGGCGTGTCCTACCACTTCCGCGGTGATTGCCGTGCCATCAGAAATAAAGAAAACACTTCTTTCACCCGCTACGTCCATTTTATCTCCTGCTAACTTTGGGGGATTACTGACGGCGTCAAAAAACGCGTCATAATTTGCATTGACTGCACCATAGCCTATAAAAAATCTTAGAATAAAAAACGGAATTTTTTATTTTTCCGGAATGCGCTGTAATTAAAAGTACAACTAAGTGAAATGGCGTTTCTTTTTTATTGCGTCAAATATCGTATCTGAGTCACAACGTAAAGGTTAATTTCCCCCCACACGCTGTTGCGCAATCAAAAATGCCAGCTTTCGAGGTGTTATCACTTATCTTTATGAAAATAAATGTGTTATTGAAATGTCGTGTTGTTGCGCAACGGGGGATTTATTGGCGGAGTTTTCTTAAAAAGCCTTTTTTTTAGCTGCTTGAACGATTCACCTCTTCCTTATTATCAAACGAATGTGCCAGGCTCAGGGTGCGTAATACTGCATGCTTCGCTGGTTTTTAACCAGTCGGGGCGATGCCCGATGTAAAGTATGTTTCCTTGTGCCCCAATTATCTTAAAAGGATTGTTTCAATGTCCAATAAAGGCGAACTGCCGCTAGTGCTCTGGTACAACCAGCTTGGCATGCATGATGTTGATCGGGTGGGAGGCAAAAATGCCTCTCTGGGTGAAATGATTACTAATTTGTCCTCGCTGGGCGTATCCGTCCCGAACGGCTTTGCGACAACGTCAGATGCCTTCAATCAATTTCTCGATCAAAGTGGCGTTAATCAGCGTATCTACGATCTGCTGGATAAAACCGATATTGACGATGTTGACGAGTTAGCAAAAGCCGGTAAACAGATCCGCCAGTGGATTGTCGACACACCGTTCCAGCCTGAACTGGAAAAAGCTATCCTTGAGGCTTATACCCAACTCTCGTCTGACGATGCCGAGGCTTCATTTGCCGTTCGTTCATCCGCGACGGCGGAAGATATGCCCGATGCCTCTTTCGCCGGACAGCAGGAAACCTTTTTAAACGTGCAGGGTATTGATGCGGTGATGGTTGCCGTCAAGCATGTGTATGCCTCTTTATTTAACGACCGTGCGATTTCCTATCGCGTTCATCAAGGTTACGATCATCGCGGCGTTGCATTGTCTGCGGGTGTTCAGCGGATGGTGCGCTCGGACCTTGCCTCCTCCGGCGTCATGTTTACCATTGATACCGAATCGGGTTTTGATCAGGTCGTCTTTATTACCGCCGCGCTGGGGCTGGGGGAAATGGTGGTACAGGGTGCCGTAAACCCTGACGAATTCTATGTGCACAAGCCAACGCTGGCAGCAAATCGTCCAGCTATTGTCCGTCGCAATATGGGTTCGAAAAAAATTCGTATGGTCTATGCCGATTCACAAACGCATGGCGAACAGGTACGAATCGAGGATGTGCCGGAACAGGATCGCGATCGTTTTTGCCTGACGGATGATGAGGTACAGGCGCTGGCTCACCAGGCGGTAGAAATTGAGAAGCATTATAAGCGTCCTATGGATATCGAATGGGCGAAAGATGGCCATACTGGCAAGCTGTTTATTGTGCAGGCACGTCCGGAAACGGTTCGCTCAAACGGTCAGGTAATGGAACGTTACTCCCTGCAGGGGACCGGAAAAGTGGTTATTGAAGGGCGTGCCATCGGTCACCGTATTGGCGCCGGTGCGGTGAAGGTCATCCATGATATCAGTGAGATGAACCGCATTGAAAAAGGCGACGTGCTGGTTACTGATATGACCGATCCCGACTGGGAGCCGATCATGAAAAAAGCTTCAGCTATTGTCACGAATCGGGGGGGACGCACCTGTCATGCTGCGATCATCGCGCGCGAGCTGGGGATACCTGCCGTTGTGGGCTGCGGAGATGCAACCGAGAAGTTAAAAGAGGGACATCAGGTTACCGTTTCCTGTGCTGAAGGTGATACTGGCTATGTGTATGATGAACTGCTCGACTTTGACGTGACCAGTTCACAAATAGAAGAGATGCCGACGCTGCCACTGAAAATAATGATGAACGTGGGTAATCCTGACCGTGCCTTTGATTTTGCCTGTTTGCCAAATGAAGGTGTTGGGCTGGCCCGTCTGGAGTTTATTATTAACCGTATGATCGGTGTGCACCCTAAGGCGTTACTGGAATTCGATCAGCAAACGCCCGAGTTGCAGCAACAAATTACTGGCCTGATGAAAGGTTTTGACGATCCCGTTGAATTTTATATCGGACGCCTGACCGAAGGGATTGCCACACTGGGCGCCGCATTTGCGCCAAAACGTGTGATTGTGCGGTTGTCGGACTTTAAATCGAATGAGTATGCCAATCTGGTGGGCGGGGAACGTTACGAGCCTGAAGAAGAGAACCCGATGCTGGGCTTCCGTGGTGCAGGGCGTTACGTTTCCGATCGTTTCAGAGACTGTTTCGCGCTGGAGTGTGAGGCGGTTAAGCGCGTGCGCAACGATATGGGGCTTACAAATGTTGAAATTATGGTGCCGTTTGTACGCACCGTAGCGCAGGCAAAAGCGGTGGTGGAAGAGCTCGAACGTCAGGGGCTAAAGCGCGGTGAAAACGGTCTGAAACTGATCATGATGTGCGAAATTCCATCAAATGCGCTGCTGGCTGAGCAGTTCCTCGAATACTTTGATGGTTTCTCCATTGGGTCAAACGATATGACACAACTGGCATTAGGTCTGGATCGTGATTCGGGCGTAGTTTCAGAACTGTTTGATGAACGTAACGACGCAGTAAAAGCACTGCTATCAATGGCAATCCGTGCAGCGAAGAAACAGGGTAAGTATGTCGGAATCTGCGGCCAGGGGCCGTCCGATCATGAAGATTTTGCCGCCTGGTTGATGCAGGAAGGCATTGATAGCCTTTCGCTTAATCCTGATACCGTAGTTCAAACCTGGTTGAGCCTGGCAAAAATTAGCTAACATCATTTTATTAATATTCAGTAAAAGGTCAGTTTATCTGGCCTTTTTTAGTTTGCGGGCAAAAAAAAAGCCCATCGCTTGGGATGGGCAAAGACTACACACAGCAATTCTGATATCTGAGGGAGCAGGGTGTTTTGAAATCAAAGGTGACTCTAAACATGGCGTTCATAGTATGCAGCATCGATTCATTCGTCATTAGGAATCCTCTTAATAGTTTAAGGCTCATAATCTTTTTTGACGCAAAAAATGTATTAATTACCAAAATAGCGACGAGAAAGAGGGAAATGACCAGGCTTTTGCACTGTCAGGAGGAAAAAAGGGGGGTTACTAATAAATAATGCTAATGAAATTGCTGGGTTGATAAGACAGTCAACTCCTTTCGACTGTCTCAATGGTCATGGGGGTTATTTTTGTTGAGTTGAAATCTCACTCTGTGATTCAGCCGGCGTCCCAATAACACCCTCGGGTGCGTTTGTTGGTTCCGGGGCCTCGTGCATCCAGACGGAAACCAGTCGATAAGAGACGGCCAATACCACTGGCCCGATAAATAATCCGATCATCCCAAAAGCGATGAGTCCGCCGATAACGCCGGAGAGAATCAGAATCATGGGTAAATCAGCCCCCATACGGATGAGCATCGGACGCAAGACGTTATCCAGTGTGCCGACCACACAACTCCAGACCAAAAGCACCGTTCCCCAGGTGGTGTCGCCGCTCCAGTAAAGCCAGATAATTGCCGGGACCAGCACAAGTAATGGCCCAAGCTGTACCAGACAGCATAAGATCATCAATACCGTTAGCAGCGTTGCGTAAGGGATACCGGTGACGACCAACCCAATCCCCCCCAGTACACCTTGTACCAGTGCCGTTACGACGACACCTAGGGCAACAGCGCGAACAGCCTGGCCTGCCAGCAGCACCGCCGCGTCTCCGCGGTGAGATGCGAGGCGGAAGGCAAAATGACGAATACCGTTGCCCACTTGCTCTCCACGCCAATAAAGCAGCACGCTGAATAACAGCATCAGACCAAGATGGATCATAAAACGACCAAAGTGTCCGGCCTGTGAGACAAAGAAGCCGGTAGTACGGCCAACGTAGGGCTGTAATTTGGCCATCACTGCGCCACCGCCGCCTTCGATCAGCGTTTGATAACTGCTATAGAGTTTATTGCCAACCATAGGCAGGTCCTGTAACCAGAGCAATTGGGGGATGACCAAACGTCCCGATTTTGCCCAGTTGATTAGTGGTCCACTGTTATCGATCAGGCTATTGACCAGCAGCGCAACCGGGATCACAAAGAGCAAAACCAGCAGCAGGGTCATTACAATCACGGCCAGCGAACGACGTCCCCATAGCCAACCTTGCAGCGCAATCATCAGTGGCCATGTAGCAATAACCACCATGCTGGCCCAGGCGAATCCGAGAATAAAAGGTTGCACGATCCAAAAGCAGGCCACGATCATGATGATGACAAACATCAAGGTGAAGATAATCTGCGGTAAATCCACGTCCCGTTGCAGGTTTTTCATATGAACATTAATCCTTCAAATAAATCCTTCATTGTTTTTCGCACTTAAATAGCGGTGTTAAATCGTGTTGTCGGCGAGTGTATACCGGCTGATTGGCGCAGGCAGAAACCATCGATGCGGAAATAAAATTCGTGCTATATCCGCGCGTACACAAAATGTTTAAGCCATAAAATGGCGCAGGATGAAGCCTCACCCGTTAAGCATCGCGCACCTTGTTAATAATGGTGCATTTTTTTGCTTTTCAACAGTGCATATTGGCATTCTGCTATCCGTCTTCCTGAAAAAAAGGCAGGTAATAAAAAAATATGATAAAACGAATAATGCGCTTATAGCGCGACGCAAACGATTAACATAACTTACTGGTCACCCGATAATGATCCCACAGATTTCCCAGGCGCCTGGTCTTGTTCAACTGGTGCTCACTTTTTTGCAAGCGTTAGAGCAGCAGGGCTTCACCGGCGATATCGCCACCAGCTATGCCGATCGTCTTACCATGTCAACGGATAACAGCATTTATCAGTTGCTGCCGGATGCGGTGATATTTCCACGTTCCACTGCGGACGTCGCGCTCATCGCGCGTATCGCCGGCGAGTCACGTTTTACCAGCCTGGTGTTTACGCCACGAGGTGGTGGCACCGGTACGAACGGACAGTCGCTTAACCAGGGCATTGTGGTCGATCTGTCGCGGCATATGAATCGTATCCTGGAAATTAATCCAGAACAGGGATGGGTAAGAGTTGAAGCGGGAGTGATCAAAGATCAGCTTAATGCCTACCTTAAGCCGTTCGGTTATTTTTTCTCGCCAGAGCTTTCCACCAGTAACCGTGCCACGCTGGGGGGAATGATTAATACCGATGCTTCTGGTCAGGGCTCGCTGGTTTATGGCAAAACGTCCGACCATGTGCTGGGACTACGCGCGGTTTTGCTGGGCGGAGATATCCTTGACACGCGTGAAATTCCGGTAGCGCTTGCGGAACAACTGGCGCAGGACACTACGGCGGAAGGCCGGATTTATCGTACTGTGCTGGCGAGCTGCCGCGAACAGCGTTCGCTGATCCTCGAAAAATTCCCCAAACTGAACCGCTTTCTAACCGGCTATGATTTGCGCCATGTGCTGAGTGACGATCTACAGCATGTAGATTTAACGCGTATTCTCTGCGGTGCGGAAGGAACGCTGGCATTTATTGCCGAAGCAAAACTGGACATTACGCCGTTGCCGAAGGTTCGCCGGCTAGTGAATATTAAATATGACGCTTTCGATTCGGCGCTACGCAATGCGCCTTTTATGGTGGAAGCGCAGGCATTATCGGTGGAAACCGTCGATTCAAAAGTATTAAACCTGGCACGAGAAGACATTGTGTGGCATTCGGTTCGGGAACTGATTACCGATGTTCCCGATCGTGAGATGCTGGGCCTGAACATAGTTGAGTTCGCTGGCGATGATAAAGCACTGATCGATGGCCAGGTTGAGGCGCTGTGTCAGCGTCTTGATATGTTAATGGCGGAACGACAGGGCGGAGTTATCGGTTACCAACTTTGTGACGATCTTACGGGGATTGAACGTATTTATGCGATGCGCAAAAAAGCCGTTGGGCTATTGGGCAACGCGAAAGGTAGCGCGAAACCGATTCCCTTTGTTGAAGATACCGCAGTGCCACCTCAGCACCTGGCTGACTATATCGTTGAGTTTCGTGCTCTGCTGGATAGCCACAACCTCAGTTACGGTATGTTCGGGCATGTTGATGCCGGCGTGCTTCATGTCAGACCGGCTCTGGACATGTGCGATCCGCAGCAGGAAATGCTGATGAAACAGATATCTGATGAGGTTGTGGCGCTGACCGCGCGCTATGGTGGTTTGCTTTGGGGTGAGCACGGTAAAGGTTTTCGTGCAGAATACAGTCCGGCATTTTTTGGTGATGTACTCTACAATGAACTCCGTCGCATCAAAGCGGCATTCGATCCCGCAAACCGGCTCAATCCCGGTAAAATCTGTGCACCAGAAGGTGCTGAGCGGCCAATGATGCGTGTCGATGCTGAAAAGCGAGGAGCGTTTGACCGCCAGATCCCCGTCAATGTTCGCACCGACTGGCGTGGTGCGATGGAGTGTAATGGCAACGGCCTGTGTTTTAACTTTGACGCGCGCAGCCCCATGTGCCCTTCCATGAAAATCACCGGCAACCGTATCCACTCGCCAAAAGGTCGGGCTACCTTAACGCGAGAATGGTTGCGTCTGTTGGCTGATAAAGGGGTTGATCCGCTGGTATTGGAAAAGCAACTGCCAGCTTCAGGCATTAGCTTACGTGGTTTAATCGAACGAACCCGCAATAGCTGGCATGCAAGAAAAGGGGAATATGACTTCTCGCACGAAGTAAAAGAGGCGATGTCTGGCTGCCTGGCTTGTAAAGCCTGCTCAACGCAATGCCCGATTAAAATTGATGTGCCGGGTTTTCGCTCTCGCTTCTTGCAACTTTACCACACGCGTTATCTGCGACCAGTAAGCGATCATTTGGTTGCTGGCGTGGAAAACTATGCTCCTTTAATGGCCCGAGCACCAAAAACCTTCAACTTTTTCCTGCGTCAGCCATGGCTGCGTGAGCTGAGCAAAAAACATATCGGTATGGTCGATCTGCCGCTACTCTCATCGCCGACGCTAAAGCAACAGTTGGCGGGGCACAGTGCGGCGGGTATGACATTGGAAGATCTGGAAACGCTAACGTCGGAGCAGCGGCAGAATACGGTGCTGGTGGTTCAGGATCCGTTCACCAGCTATTATGAAGCGCAGTTGGTGGCGGACTTTGTCCAGTTGATTGAGAAGCTTGGCTATCGTGCTGTACTGTTACCTTTTTCACCGAATGGTAAGGCTCAGCATATTAAAGGTTTTCTACAGCGTTTCGCGCGGACGGCGCAGAAAACCGCTGATTTCCTCAATCGCGTGGCGAAATTAGGCATGCCGATGGTTGGGGTCGATCCGGCGCTCGTGCTCTGTTATCGCGATGAATATCAGCAGGTACTCGCTGATAAACGCGGGGAATTCCACGTCCAGTTGGTGCACGAATGGCTGCAGCAGGCCCTTGACCGTCGGGAGTCTCCTGCACAAACGGGGGAGGCGTGGTACCTTTTTGGGCACTGTACTGAGGTCACGGCGTTGCCATCAACACCAAACCAGTGGGCCAATATTTTCGCCCGCTTTGGTGCCAGGCTGGAAAATGTCAGTGTAGGATG
This sequence comes from [Pantoea] beijingensis, assembly GCF_022647505.1. Classification (NCBI taxonomy): domain Bacteria; kingdom Pseudomonadati; phylum Pseudomonadota; class Gammaproteobacteria; order Enterobacterales; family Erwiniaceae; genus Erwinia; species [Pantoea] beijingensis. The sequence goes on along the minus strand of NZ_CP071409.1, from coordinate 2,169,119 downwards.
TTGCGGCATGGCCGGGACATACGGGCATGAAACCAAAAATCTGGATAACTCTTTGGGAATTTATGAACTGTCCTGGCACCAGGCCTTGCAGAAATTGCCACGGCAGCGCTGTCTGGCAACGGGCTACTCCTGCCGGAGTCAGGTCAAGCGTATTGAAGGCAATGGGATGCGTCATCCCTTGCAGGTACTGTTGGAGCTGATTTGATGCCTATCTGGACGCGAGATGCCACGCTTGACATGCTTAACCAGCATAGCGCAGGAACGCTGGTTGAGCATCTTGGGATCCGGTTTATTGCATTGCATGATGATGCGATTGAAGCGTTGATGTCGGTTGACCACCGTACCCGGCAGCCTTTTGGGTTGTTGCATGGCGGTGCCTCGGCAGTACTGGCAGAAACGCTGGGATCGATGGCGGGTTATCTTTGTACCGAAGGAGATAGCTATATTGTTGGGCTTGAAATCAATGCTAATCACATACGTAGCGTGCGTGAAGGCGAGGTTCGGGGAGTTTGTCGTGCAATTCATCTTGGGCGGACTCATCAGGTGTGGCAAATCGACGTTATGGATGCGCAAAATCGCTTATGTTGTACTTCGCGGCTTACAACGGCTGTCATGCAGACTTCTTCCTGAATCTTCAGTGAAATACCGCTATTTGTGCATGGAATGACAAGCAAGCAGGGTTACCGCGTTGCGGCGTGTAACCCTCTTTGCGGCGCGGGGCGTTCAGAAGTTCCAACTGGCGTGTCTGACGAAATCACTTTGCAATGCCGTTGCCTTATCCCAGTCGCCATTGTTCGCAAATTGATGACACAGTAGGGTCAGCGAATGTCGTGCCAGTTGCCATGCCTGCATGCGAAAAAGACGTTCACGCCGGCTGTCACTCATCTCAAGCAATAATCGGTGATGTAATTTACCCAGTGCGTGGAGATAGCTTTGGTCATCGCCATTGAGTTGACACAATTCGGCCATATCTAAACAGGTATCGTTAAATTTTCTCAGCTGTTCGACTGAGCATTCGGGGCGGTTAAGCTTTGCCTGCGCCATATAAAAATCGACGGTAACATCACGTACGGAAAACTTGTATTCATCAATTTTATACTGCAACCATGCACTCATTGAGACGTTCATTCGATTACCCAGCTGCGCTAATGATAATCATTATCATATTATAAAGTCCGAAATCTTCAATGAAATTCCGCAGCAAATTTATCGATTAATGCTGCCTGTTAATTAAATTGGTTTAAACGATAGTGCACTATTCACAAAGGCGTAAAATAATAATCATTACGCCTTTCCCAAATGCATTTAAATATTAATGATTTTTTTCAAAAGGTTATCTCTTCGACTCGTTACCCATCCGTGACGATCGCAATCCGTTTCACAGGGTCTATCCTTAGTAAACAGGTATGAAAAAAGCCCTTTTACGCTTATCCCTGTAAAACAAGAGGTTGAAGTGATAATCGTTATCACTAACATAGGGGTATTAGCCCACGGGCTATCGCATCGCGAGGTACTGATATGCAAACTGCAAATCCTGCATCATTTTCTCCTGACGATTTCGTCTGGAAGGGGCTCACGCTTACGGATAGCGCCGCGCAGCAAATTATCGCGCTATCGGCTAAAGATCCGCATGTTAAGGGATTAAGGCTTGGTGTGAAGCAGTCCGGCTGCGCGGGGTTCGGCTACGTTATGGATCTGGTTAAAGAACCGGCGGATGACGATCTCCTCTATAGTCATCAGGGCGCTACGCTGTTCGTTCCGCTTCAGGCAATGCCCTTTGTTGACGGTACCGAAGTTGATTTCGTCCGTGAAGGCCTGAATCAGATCTTTAAATTTAATAACCCTAAAGCTCAACACGCCTGCGGCTGTGGTGAAAGCTTTGGCGTAGAGTAACCCACGTTATGTCACGACAAACAGACGCATCTGATGATGTACAGGTTTGGGAAGGCGGCCAGCAAAAGTATAAAGAGGGCTTCTTTACCCAGTTGCAAACCGACGAAATGGCTCACGGCATCAATGAAGATGTGGTGCGAGCCATTTCGGCCAAGCGCAATGAACCCGAATGGATGCTGGAGTTTCGTCTGAAAGCCTATGAAGCCTGGCTACAGATGGAAGAGCCACACTGGTTAAAAGCCAATTACAAATCACTGGACTATCAGGATTACAGCTATTACTCCGCGCCGTCCTGCGGTCACTGCGATGACAGCTGTGCTTCCGAACCGGGCGCTTTGCAGGCTTCGGGTGGCCAGCCCGCCAGTAACTATCTCACTCAGGAAGTGGAAAACGCTTTTAAGCAGTTGGGTGTGCCGGTTCGTGAAGGACAGGAAGTGGCGGTGGATGCAATTTTTGACTCCGTGTCGGTCGCGACAACCTATAGGCATAAACTGGCTGAACAGGGCATTATTTTCTGCTCATTCAGCGAAGCGATTCACGATCATCCGGAGCTGGTAAAAAAATATCTGGGCACGGTGGTTCCGGCCAATGATAACTTTTTTGCTGCGCTAAACTCGGCTGTCGCCTCGGATGGAACGTTTGTTTACATTCCGAAAGGCGTGCGCTGTCCGATGGAGTTGTCTACCTATTTTCGTATCAATGCGGCAAAAACCGGTCAGTTCGAGCGTACTATTCTGATCGCTGATGAAGACAGTTACGTTAGCTACATTGAGGGCTGCTCGGCGCCGGTGCGCGACAGTTATCAGCTGCATGCTGCGGTGGTGGAAGTCATCATCCACAAAAATGCGGAAGTGAAATACTCTACGGTGCAGAACTGGTTCGCCGGTGGTGAGGCTGAGGGCGGTATTTTAAACTTCGTAACGAAGCGTGCGTTGTGCGAAGGTGAACACAGTAAAATGTCCTGGACACAGTCTGAAACCGGTTCAGCTATCACCTGGAAGTACCCTAGCGTGATTCTACGTGGGGATAACTCGATTGGTGAGTTCTTCTCGGTTGCGCTGACCAGCGGTCATCAGCAGGCCGACACGGGTACCAAGATGATCCATATTGGTAAAAACACCAAATCGACGATCATTTCGAAAGGCATCTCGGCAGGTAAAAGCCAGAATACTTATCGAGGCCTGGTCAAAATTATGCCGACCGCGACCAATGCCCGTAACTTCACGCAGTGTGACTCCATGCTCATTGGCCCTGATTGCGGTGCTCATACTTTCCCGTATGTCGAAGCGCGCAATAACACCGCCCAGCTTGAACATGAGGCGACAACATCGCGTATTGGTGAAGATCAACTTTTCTATTGCCTGCAACGCGGCATCAGCGAGGATGATGCGATTTCAATGATTGTAAATGGCTTCTGTAAAGACGTCTTCTCCGAGCTCCCCCTGGAATTCGCCGTTGAGGCGCAAAAGCTGCTGGCGATTAGCCTGGAACACAGCGTGGGTTAAACCGCGTCGCGATGAACACCGTTGCCGGAAAGCAATGCGAAGGAAATTCTATGTTAAGTATTAAAAATTTACAGGTCAGTATTGAGGATAAAGCCATTCTGCGGGGACTGGACCTGGAGATTAAACCCGGCGAAGTTCATGCGATTATGGGACCGAATGGTTCAGGGAAAAGCACGCTCTCCGCTACGCTGGCCGGACGTGAAGAGTATGATGTCGTTGGTGGTTCCGTCACCTTCAAGGGGAAAGACCTGCTTGAGTTATCACCGGAAGATCGCGCTGGTGAAGGTATTTTTATGGCGTTTCAGTATCCGGTTGAAATTCCCGGCGTCAGCAATCAGTTTTTCCTGCAAACGGCCGTAAACGCAGTGCGCAAATATCGCGATAATGAACCGCTTGATCGCTTTGATTTTCAGGATTTCATTGAAGATAAAATCCAGTTGCTAAAAATGCCGGAAGATTTGCTGACGCGTTCGGTTAACGTTGGCTTTTCCGGTGGCGAAAAGAAGCGCAACGATATCCTGCAAATGGCGGCACTGGAGCCAGAGCTCTGCATTCTTGATGAGACCGACTCGGGTCTGGACATTGACGCATTAAAAATTGTGGCAAACGGCGTTAATACGCTGCGCGACGGCAAGCGTTCGTTCATCATTGTTACCCACTACCAGCGTATACTTGATTACATTAAGCCGGATTATGTCCATGTTCTTTACCAGGGAAAAATTGTGAAATCCGGTGATTTTACGTTAGTGAAACAGTTGGAGGAGCAAGGCTATGGCTGGCTTACCGACGAAGAGTAGTGATAATGCACTGCAACAGTGGCACCACCTGTTTGAATCGCGTGGAAAAAGCCGCTCGCTGCAGGCACAGCAGCACTGGCAGCAACTGATGCGTTTAGGGTTGCCAACCCGTAAGCAAGAGAACTGGAAGTATACGCCGCTGGAATCCCTGTTTAGCCAGAGTTTTGTGCTACCGGAAAATAGTCGCGTTACCGCGCAGGATATTGCTCAAATTGCGCTGAATATTGATGCGGTGCGCCTGATCTTTATTGATGGCAAATTCAATGCTGAGCTCAGTGATCAAACTTTTGATGGCTACGGCGTACAGGTTTCACAGGCTGCTGAGCGCCGGGCATTTGACGCCCCTGTTCAGGCCGAGATGTTCCTGCATTTGACCGAAAGTCTGGCTGAAGAAGCGATCACATTACAGGTCACGCGTGGCAGCGCGACGCAACGCCCGCTTTATTTGCTGCATATCAGTAGCGGTAGTGGTAGCGAGCAGATGAACACCTCGCACTATCGGCACCATCTTCAGGTTGAAGAGGGCGCGGAAGCGCAAATTATTGAACATTACGTCAGTCTTCACGATGCGGTTCACTTTACCGGTTCTCGCCTGACGATGGCGGTGGGCGATAATGCACGTCTGAATCATATTAAGTTGGCATTTGAGAATGTTGGCAGCTACCACTTTGCTCACAACGACATTACTTCAGGGCGTGACGCGAATGTTATCAGCCAGAGCTTTCTGTTAGGGGCAGGTCTGACGCGCCATAACACCAGCGCACAGCTTAATGGTGAAAATACCACGTTGAATATCAATAGCCTGGTATTGCCGATTGATAAAGAAGTGTGTGATACCCGGACTTATCTGGAACATAACAAAGGCTATTGTCAGAGTCGACAACTCCATAAAACCATTGTCCGCGATCGCGCACGCGCAGTTTTCAATGGCATGATTAAAGTGGCAAAGCATGCGTTAAAAACTGATGGACAAATGACCAATAATAACCTGTTATTGGGGCGTCTGGCCGAAGTCGATACTAAACCTCAACTGGAAATCTACGCGGATGACGTGAAGTGCAGCCATGGTGCCACCATTGGCCGTATTGACGATGAGCAGATGTTTTATCTGCGTTCGCGTGGCATTGATGAGGAATCGGCACAGCGCATGATTATCTATGCTTTTGCTGCTGAATTGACCGAGGCAATTGAAGATGAAACGTTGAAGACGGTCGTGCTACAACGCATTGCTCAACGCTTTCCCGGAGGCATCAAATGAATTTTGATCTGGCTCGCGTCCGCGCGGAGTTTCCTATCCTGTCACGGGAGGTCAACGGACAGCCGTTGGCCTATCTGGATAGCGCGGCCAGCGCCCAGAAACCACTTTCCGTCATTCAGGCGGAAAGCCATTTCTATCAGCATGGCTATGCGGCAGTACATCGCGGTATTCATACCCTGAGCGCCGAGGCGACCACTGATATGGAAAACGTGCGCAATCAGGCCGCGCGTTTTCTCAATGCTGCCTCACAGGACGAGATTATCTTTGTTAAGGGCACCACGGAGGGGATCAATCTCGTCGCCAATAGTTGGGGCAGCAGCCAGCTCAAAGCCGGTGATAACATCGTCATTACTCAGATGGAGCACCATGCCAACATCGTTCCGTGGCAGATGCTTGCACAACGGGTGGGGGCTGAAATCCGCGTGTTGCCGTTGACGACAGACGGCGAACTTGACACCGGGCAACTTGCTTCGCTAATTGATGATCGCACGCGGTTATTTGCGGTTACCCAGGTTTCCAATGTGTTGGGTACTATCAATCCAGTGAAAGCGCTAGTGGCGCAGGCCAAAGCGGCGGGGATAGTGACGCTGATTGATGGCGCACAGGCAGTCATGCACCATAAAGTTGATGTGCAGGATATCGATTGTGATTTCTATGTCTTCTCAGGTCACAAGCTCTACGGTCCAACGGGGATCGGCGTTCTTTATGCGCGTAAAGCCTTACAGGAGCAGATGCCACCCTGGGAAGGCGGCGGCTCAATGATTGCCAATGTCGTGCTGCCTGAAGGCACTACGTTTAATTCAGCGCCGTGGCGCTTTGAAGCGGGTTCGCCTAATACCGGCGGAATTATTGGCCTCGGCGCGGCCCTGACTTGGGTTGAAACACTGGGTCTGGATAACATTCAGCAGCGCGAACAGATGCTGATGCGTTATGCGCTGGATAAACTTGCCTCCGTCCCCGACCTGATTGTATATGGGCCGCAGCGACGTGCCGGAGTGATCGCCTTTAATCTCGGAAACCATCACGCCTATGATGTGGGCAGTTTTCTCGACCAATATGGCATTGCGATCCGCACCGGACATCATTGTGCCATGCCACTGATGAGCCATTATGCTGTTCCGGCAATGTGCCGGGCCTCATTTGCTCTGTATAATAGTGAAGAAGAGGCAGATCGGCTGGTTGCAGGTCTGATACGTATTCATCGTTTGCTGGGGGGTTAACTCTACTGGCAGACAAGGGAGGAACTGATGGCAACACTGCCGGACAAAGAGAGACTGGTGCGTAATTTTAACCGCTGCGCCAACTGGGAAGAGAAGTATCTGTATGTGATTGAATTAGGCGGTCGCTTGCCAGAATTGTCCGATTCGTTGCATCAACCCGAAAATACCATTTCGGGCTGCCAGAGCCAGGTCTGGATAGTCATGAATCAGGGAGGGGATGGCACTATACACCTGCAGGGCGATAGCGACGCTGCGATAGTTAAGGGATTGATAGCAATAGTTTTTATTATTTATCAGCAGATGACCGCACGGGAGATTCTGGATTACGATATACGCCCTGTGTTTGAACAGCTCGCGCTGACACAACATCTTACCCCATCCCGTTCTCAGGGGCTTGAAGCGATGATTCGCGCAATTCGTCTTAAAGCACAAACACTGAGTTAACGCATTAATTTATAAGATCCTGTCTCCGTTTTTGCTCCTGGCACCCGCCGCACTGTCAGGAGCAACAAGCGCTCTACAATGGCGTTTGCCGTAGCCGGTTAGCCGCGATGGCCAGTGTCCTGCGACTTGACGTACGGCGGGTATATACTTAGCGTGGGAATCACTTCTGTCCACAATAAGAGAACCCCGCATGAAACCTGTGTTAAACCTCGCTGGATTTTTACTGCTAAGTTTTATTGCCGGGACGCGTGTTGCCAGTGCCACTGAGTATCCGCTTCCCCCCGATAATAGCCGGCTGATTGGCGAGAACACCACGTTTACCGTGCCGGCCGGCAATCGGCCGCTGGAAGATGTCGCGGCCAACTATAAAGTGGGCCTGTTAGGCATGCTTGAAGCTAATCCCGGCACCGATCCCTGGCTACCCAAAGCTGGTACTGAACTGACGATCCCCACCCAAATGCTACTGCCCGATACCAAACGAGAAGGTATTATCGTCAATATTGCCGAACTGCGTCTTTACTACTATCCGAAGGGCGAGAATAAAGTGATTGTTTATCCCATTGGGATAGGCCAATTGGGGGCTAATACGCCTACAATGGTGACTCGCATTAGCCAGAAAATCCCTAATCCTACCTGGACACCTACGGTAAATATCCGCAAACGCTATGCCAAAGAAGGCGTAACGCTGCCTGCGGTTATACCCGCCGGGCCGGACAACCCAATGGGGCTGTTTGCGCTACGGCTGGCACGAGGAACGGGACAATATCTGATACACGGCACCAATGCTAACTTTGGTATCGGTATGCGCGTAAGCTCTGGTTGTATTCGCCTGCGCCCTGATGATATTGAGGCGTTGTTTAACCACGTACCGCAAGGAACGCGTGTGCAGGTAATTAACCAACCGATTAAATATGCAGTGGAACCCGATGGGAAGCGCTACATTGAGGTGCATCAGCCTCTATCACATACAGAAAAAGACGACCCACAGACGATGAAGATTCCGTTGAGCAAAGCGGCATCTGCGTTTATTAACAGTAAGGATAGTGATACGCGCCTGTCTGAACAGGCCATCGTCCGTCGCTCCGGTATGCCGATATTAGTCAGTAGAGGCGAAGATATTGGTGAGGACGGTAATCCGCTTTCGGCTATCCAGCAGCAGCAGGGCGACGCAGAGCAACAGTAGACGCGTTCGGCTGGCCCTCGTCAGGATATTAACGCCAAGCCAGCAGGGATGCGTACAGCGCGACAGGGACGTTTAGAAATAATAAATCGGGGATAACGGGAACATCAGGGCAAAAAAATGGCGCACAATGTGCGCCATTTTTACTACCAGAACTCTTACTTACGGTAAGAGCGAGCCTGGTTGTCCAGACGCTGGTTAGCACGTGCTGCGTCGTCTTTAGCCGCTTGAACGTCAGAACGGATTGCGTTCACGTCGTTGCTCAGCTGATCAACTTTAGCGTTCAGAGTCTGAACATCGGTAGACAGCTGGTCAATTTTAGCATTGCCAGAACAGCCTGCCAGCAGAGTAGAACCCAGAATTACCGCGCCCAGTACCAGTTTAGTACGATTCATTATTTATACCCTCTAGATTGAGTTAATCTCCATGTAGCGTTACAAGTATTACACAAAGCTTTTTCCAATGAGAATAAATTTTTGATGAGAACATGCTTAAATTTGATCGTTCGCTCAAAGAAGCATCTGTCAGGGGGTAAATGAGAGAAAAATAAAAGAAAACAGGCAGTTTTAATCGGACGAATCTTCGAATTTCTGCGGATTAAATAGTTTTTTTCGATTGGTGTTTTTCTGAACCTCTTTTATTAAAAAATAAAAAAGCGCCCTTAGGCGCCTTTTTTAGCACAGAATGCCATTCTTAATTACAGGACATGAACTGATGCTGTGTTTGTGGTGCCGCTTGGTACCAGTGCGCCAGAAACCATCACCACGACATCGCCTTTTAGCGCATAGCCGCTTTCCAGTGCTGCATCTTTACCGATGCGGTAGAAATCATCAGTTGAAGCGATCTCTTTCACGATGTGCGTCACGATACCTTTGCTCAGAATAAGCTGACGTGCGGTCTGCTCATTGGTGGTCAAAGCCAGTATGGTCGCGTTCGGGAAATACTTACGCACGGATTTCGCTGACTTACCCCCTTCGGTCGCTACCACGATCAACGGTGCTTCCAGTTTCTCGGCGGTTTCAACCGCGCCACGGCAAACGGCTTCAGTAATGCGCATTTTACGGTTATCTTGCTGAGAGTCGATGCGGCTCTTCATTACGCGGTCTGTACGTTCACAGATCGTTGCCATAATGGTGACCGACTCCAGCGGGTATTTCCCTTTTGCACTCTCACCTGAGAGCATTACGGCATCAGTACCATCAAGAATGGCATTCGCGACGTCGCCAGCTTCAGCGCGGGTAGGGCGAGGATTTTTGATCATCGAATCGAGCATCTGGGTGGCGGTAATGACCACTTTACGTGCGCGGTTACATTTTTTGATCATCATTTTCTGCGCGAAGATGACTTCTTCAACCGGAATTTCAACGCCGAGGTCACCGCGAGCAACCATAATACCGTCGGAGGCATCAAGGATTTCATCAAAGTTGTTCAGACCTTCCTGGTTCTCAATTTTGGAGATGATCTGAATATGCTCGCCGCCGTGCTGTTTCAGATGTTCGCGAATTTCCAATACATCTGACCGTTTACGGATAAAAGAAGCGGCGACGAAGTCAACGCCTTGTTCACAGCCGAAAATCAGGTCACGCTTATCTTTTTCAGCCAGTGCCGGTAACTGAATAGAGACACCCGGCAGGTTAACGCCTTTGTTCTCACCCAAATCGCCGTTGTTCAGCACTTTGCAGATGACGCTGTCTTCCGTTACTTCGATAACTTCCATACCGATCAGACCATCGTCTACCAGCACGGTGTTGCCAATTTTCAAATCGGCAGCGAAACCTGGATAGGTGACTGCAACACGCTCTGCGTTGCCAATCACCGACTGATCGGTCGTAAAGGTAAAGGTCTGACCCGCTTTGAGGGAAGCATCATTGCCGCCTTCCAGCTTCATGGTGCGGATTTCCGGACCTTTAGTATCCAGTAGGATGGCGGCCTGATGCCCGGTTTTACTCATCACTGCACGCAAATTGGTAATGCGCTGGCCGTGTTCTTCGTAATCGCCATGGGAGAAATTGAGACGCATCACATTCATACCTGCATCAAGCAGGTGGGTTAGCATCTCTTCGGATTCGGTTTTAGGGCCGATAGTACAAACGATCTTGGTCTTTTTCATGAGCAAGTTATCTATAAGTTGTGATGGAGGATTAAGGCGTATTTTCGATGAGCAATGCACCGAAGGGAAAATTTGTGTGTATCAGACGGACGGTATAAAGGGTGACAATACTGAATAATAATAGGAGACAGATACAAAGCGTGCAGAAGAAGTTATGCGGATGGTCCAGCATGGCCGCCGGGATGTGTTGCGCAAGCTGTAGTTGTTGCAGGTCGGGGCTCGTCAATTGGCTGAAACCATTCAAGTAAAACAACGTTGATTATTATAGTCGCTAAGTGCTAGAAAACCAATTAAAAAGCACAGTTTGGAGAGGTGTCAGATCAATAAAAGGTGAAGTTGCGCAAACAGGGGAGTTCAGTATAAGTAACGAATAAACGGGGGGTACTGGATGTGGTGCGTTCTAGAGGACTCGAACCTCCGACCCCCACCATGTCAAGGTGGTGCTCTAACCAACTGAGCTAAGAACGCAAAAAACGATTGGTGCGTCCGAGTGGACTCGAACCACCGACCCCCACCATGTCAAGGTGGTGCTCTAACCAACTGAGCTACGGACGCACTTTGGTGCGTTCTAGAGGACTCGAACCTCCGACCCCCACCATGTCAAGGTGGTGCTCTAACCAACTGAGCTAAGAACGCATTTTGCTATTAAGCTGATAGCGGGGACGAATATTAACGGCAGCTTACTCGGCTGGCAAGCGGAAAGCGTGATTTTTGTTACCGACTGCTGAGCAACTGTGCGACCCGCCGTTTTTTTAAACGTAATGGGCCCGAAAGGCCCATAGATTAACGAGCAGCCCTGGCGAGAATAACGTCTGCCGGTAAACGTTGTAACCGGCAAATTCGCCAGATCATCATAACGGCTGATGAGGTTAAGCCAATAATAAACCCATACCAGAACCCTGCCGGGCCGAGAGCCGGCACCACCCAATGAGTCATCGCCAGAATATAACCGCTGGGGAGGCCCAGAACCCAGTAAGCGATAAATGTGATAAAGAAGATCGAGCGTGTGTCTTTGTATCCGCGTAGGATGCCGCTTCCAATTACCTGAATAGCGTCAGAGAATTGGTAGATAGCAGCCAGAAACATCAGCTGTGCGGCCAGCATCACTACCTCAGGATTATCGTTATACAATAAGGCAATCTGTTCACGAAAGATGACGGTAAAGGTTGCGGTGATCGCAGCCATACAGATCCCAACCCCCTGTGCCGTCCATGCTGCAATCCGTGCATTTTCAGCCGAGCCCTGGCCAAGCCGGTAACCCACTCTAATCGTGGCGGCCACTCCTAAAGCAAGCGGCAGTACAAACATGAGAGAGCTAAAGTTCAGCGCGATCTGATGACCCGCGACTTTGACGATGCCCATAGGGGAAACCAGCAGTGCTACGACGGCAAAGAGCGTTACTTCAAAGAAGAGTGCCAGGGCAACTGGCAGTCCAAGCGTAGTAATTCGCCATAATACTGGCCAATCAGGCGTGCTGAATCGGGTAGCATTTATGATATCCCGCAGCGATCCCGCGCGATTTACCCAAATTTTCATGGCAATAAACATAACCCAGTAAACTGCGGCTGTTGCCACACCGCAGCCCACACCGCCCAAGGCGGGCATGCCAAAGTGCCCGTAAATGAAAATATAATTTACCGGGATATTGACCAGCAGGCCGATAAATCCCATCACCATCCCGGGTTTCGTTTTGGATAATCCCTCACATTGGCTACGTGCAACCTGAAAAAACAGGTAGCCTGGGGTGCCCCACAGTAAAGCACGCAGATAGCGAATCGCCTTATCAGCAAGATCGTGATCGACATTTTTCATCGCGCCAATAACATGGCCCGCATTAAATAGCACCACCATAATTAATACCGAAACGAAGGCCGCAAGCCAGTAAGCCTGACGAACTTGATGTGCTATGCGCTCGCGACGACCCGAACCATTAAGTTGCGCAACAATTGGCGTTAAGGCCAGAATTAAGCCATGACCGAATAGAATACTGGGGAGCCAGATTGACGTCCCGACCGCGACAGCCGCCATATCCGTTGCACTCACAGAACCCGCCATAATGGTATCGACGAACCCCATCGAAGTTTGCGCAATTTGCGCAAGAATGACGGGAATGGCGAGGGCGAGTAATTGTCGCGCCTCAGTCATATATTTTTGCACGTAATATATCCTTTTTAATTATATTTATCCCTTAACGCGTGATCATCGGACTATATCGTCGTCGTCATTATTGGCGTATCTGGAACTGTTAGCGGCACAGACCACCGCTTTGCTCACCGGTAGTATCGGACTGGGGTGACGGATTGAGGTCCGATATCATCATCCAGCTTTTTTTTGCCAATGAATTCCAGGACCGCAGGACTAGTGTAGCGGGACGATATACGTTAATCCAACGATCATTAAACCGGTAGGGGATGATCATGCCCCAATGCTGGAAATCGGCAGACTATGGTAATATTGCCAAAAAACAGACTGAGGTTTAAGCATGTTTACCGGTATTGTGCAGGGCACCGCAGAGGTGCTGTCTATCGAAGAAAAAACCAACTTCCGTACCCATATAGTTAAACTTCCAGCGGAACTCTTGCCAGGCCTGGAGTTGGGGGCATCAGTTGCGCATAACGGGTGCTGTCTAACCGTCACGGAAATCAATAATGATCGCGTGAGTTTTGATTTGGTGAAAGAGACATTACGTATCACTAACTTGGGTGAGCTTCAGCCGGGCGATAAGATAAACGTTGAGCGAGCTGCGAAATTCAGTGATGAGATTGGTGGGCACTTGATGTCTGGCCACATTATGACTACGGCCGAAATTTGTAAGATCATTAATTCAGAGAATAATCGCGAAATTTGGTTTAAACCTCGGGACGTAGAGCAGATGAAATACATTCTGCACAAAGGTTTTATCGGCATTGATGGCATCAGTTTGACGGTAGGGGATGTTAACAAAACAAAGTTCTGTGTGCATTTAATCCCTGAGACGCTGGCTCGCACTACGCTGGGCACGAAGAAGTTGGGACAACGTGTCAATATCGAGATCGATCCCCACACTCAGGCCATTGTCGAAACGGTCGAGCGGGTGTTAGCACAGCGTGAAGCCGCGTTATTGACGGCGGCTGAACGGGCTGAAGAGTCGTGAGTAAAGTAAAAGGGTCGCTTGCGACCCTTGAGTTTGGTGATATTTCTATAGGGTTGAGCAGTATACTCAGTACGTTGTCGTTATCCCTTGCTGTTTCCTGCGTAATCTACTGAAACGGCGGTTGACCATTTAGTGTGGGACGCGTAACCCACCTTCTACACCACGACTAAACACGACCTGCCAAAGCTGAATACTGCGCGATCTGAACGCACCCGCGCATGCGTTAAGGTAATAACTAAACATACGTTTAAAACGTTCCCCGTACTTTTCTTCCAACTGTGGCCAGGCATCATTAAAACGCGCATACCACGCCATTAACGTTGTATCGTAATCTGCGCCGAAATTATGCCAGTCCTCCATAACAAAGTGGGGCTCGCTGGCGTCAGCGATATGACGTACTGAGGGGAGGCAGCCGTTAGGGAATATATATTTATTGATCCAGGGATCTACATTCACATCGGTTTTAATTGCACCGATGGTATGCAACAGGAAAATACCGTCGGGCTTCAAGTTACGATTAACCACGTCAAAGTAGGTGGCGTAATTTTTAGGCCCCACATGTTCAAACATGCCGACGGAAACAATACGATCGTATTGCTGATTAAGGTCGCGGTAATCCTGTAGCAGGATAGTGACGTCCAGACCTTCACAGCGTGCCTGTGCTAATTTCTGTTGTTCGGCAGAAATAGTGACACCGTAAACACTCACGCCATAGTGGCGGGCCGCATACTCGGCCAATCCACCCCAGCCGCAGCCAATATCCAGCAAGGACATGCCGGGCTGAAGCTGTAGTTTTTCACAAATCATTTTCAGCTTAGCATTTTGTGCTTGCTCAAGCGTATAGGCTTCTTTCCAGTATCCGCAGGAGTACTGCATATGCGGGTCCAGCATCAACGAAAAGAGATCGTTACCCAGATCGTAATGTTCTTTACCAACGATCCACGCGCGTTTTTTGGATTGCAAATTGGTGAGACGCGCAGCCGCGACGCGCAGCGTATCTTTAAAGTGGTGAGGGAGTTTCTGGTCGAGTTTATGTATTAATACGCGCTGAAAAAGAATATCGAGGCGTTCACAATCCCACCAGCCGTCCATGTAACTTTCACCCAGCCCCAGTGAGCCGTCCTGGATAACCCGTTTAAAAAACTCCGGATTTTTAACCTGAATATCCCACGGGCGCGAACCATTAATCTCAATATCAGCAATATTGAGCATTTCATGGACAATGCGGTACCAATGGTTTTCTTCCAGGCTCACTTCTTCTATACACGATGAACTCATAGCTTCTCCATCACCTTCTGTGATTAGAACCTGAGAAATAGAATAGTCAATTTCTACAGTATTATGAGAAAACCCACGGAAAAATCCGTGCGTCAGATATCCGACGTTAAACAGAGGATTGAAATTGAATGAATATACCTTTCTTAAGAACGCAACAGTGGTACTTATTCCTGAGGGACGATCGTACAGATGCCAACTCAAGTCACTACGGCGTCGTTTACGTTGGGTATTTCCTGCAGAGAAGCGCAACGAATGCCACGCCGTAAAACACCACGACAACCCTGTCAGGCTAAAATAAAAAAATGTTGCTAATTTGTTGTAAAAAATTGCCTCAAAAAGAGTATATGCTCACGTGAGGCAATATTCAATGGTAAATTGTTAGGGTGCTAACTAAATCGTTTTTCTCAGGAATGTCTACCCAGTGTGGCGACTTCACCGTCGCGTAATTTCTTTGGCCACCCTTGAAATTGTAGTGCAAAACCAATGAAGGCCAGAAAAATTGTGAACAACATTACGGCGGTGGTTACTATCAATACTTGTGAAATAAGTGATGAAACCGCGAGGCTTGCAAAGAAACACAGTCCCAGTTGCAGCATATTTTGCAAGGCTGCTGCTTTACCGGTTGCCTTTGGAAAAGGTAATAGGGCGTTGGCGACTACGATCGGGTAAATAGCACCATTTGCCATCGCCATCCCACAAAAAGGAATTAAGAGTGCGCTCAACGTAACGATGCCGGATAGCGCGACCAAAAAAATTGCCGTAATACTGATAGCATAACCCAGCAGTAACCAGGGCAGGATGGTTTTCCCGTCAACATGATTAAGCAGTGTGCGACAGCCAAATCCACCAATCAGAAATGCGATCGTTTGCGGAACGTAACTCAGGCCAATATCGCCCGGTGTCAGGCCAAGATTGGCCAAAATAAATGGCGACCCTGTTAGCCAGGCAAAAAAACTGGCAGAGCAGGCGGCATAAATCAGCACATTGCCGCTGTAAGGACGAGACTGTAATAGTGTGAAGAAACTGACCTTCTCCTGAGCATTATTATGTACTGTACTGGCGGTTTTGGTTTGCAGACGTAGTGTTGGAATGAATAACGCTATCGCAATGACGAACAGGGCAACAAAAATAGCGCGCCAGCTAAAATGGTTCAAAAGCCATGCACCCAACAAGGGTGCCAGTGCTGGAGAAAGGGCGACCAGCGGCATAATCGTAGCAAAAACGCGATTTGCCTGAGTGCCGCTATAGCGATCAACAACCAGTGCTTGCCAGCTCACTGCGGCCGAACAAACACCTATCGCTTGAACAAAACGCAGCGCTAATAACAGTGGCGCGCTTTCAACCCACAACATGCCCGCGCAGCCGACCGCAAACAGGCTCAGGCCCATTAACAATACTGGCTTACGCCCAATACGGTCCGATAAGGGCCCCCACACCAACTGAGCACAGGCAAAACCGGCCAGAAATATACTCAGGCTGGCGCTAATAGCCCCCGGATTGGTCTGGAGATCTTGTTGCATGGCGCCAAAGGCGGGAAGGTACATATCGGTAGCAAGAAATCCCAGCATGCTCAGCACGGCCAGGTAAATAAGGAAACCTTTCGACTTGATCATTAAACAGCTCTTTTTATATAGCAGGTGATTTTAACGCGGCTGAGTGTAAACGCGTGCCATACACGTTGTGAAACGCTAATATTTGCGTCTTGTTATCAAAATAATTGAAGGCAAATTGTGTGGTCTGAACATTCCCTTGAAGTGGTCGACGCTGTAGCGCGCACCGGCAGTTTTAGTGCAGCAGCGAATGAGCTACACCGTGTACCTTCAGCGGTAAGCTATACCGTGCGTCAGTTGGAAGAGTGGCTGGCGGTTAGCCTTTTTGAGCGCCGTCACCGCGATGTTATTCTGACGGATGCTGGTCGTCTTTTTATTCATGAAGGGCGAGGTGTTATCAAAAAAATGCTTGCCACCCGCAGACAGTGCCAACAGGTCGCTAATGGTTGGCGGGGGCAGTTGAGTATTGCGGTCGACCGTATTGTTAAACCGCAACGAACCCGGCAGTTGGTCCTTGATTTTTACCGTTTTTTTCCAGATATGGAGTTGCACGTTTCGTCTGAAGTGTTCAATGGCGTGTGGGATGCGTTAGCGGATGGCCGCGTCGACGTCGCTATTGGCGCGACGCAGGCGATTCCCGTGGGTGGGCGATTTGCTTTTCGCGACATGGGGGCGGTGAACTGGCGCTGCGTTGTAAAAGCAGGACATCCGCTGACGCGGCATTCAGGTGCCGTTGAGGATGACCGGATACGAGAGTGGCCATCGTTGGTACTGGAAGACACTTCCCGTGCGTTACCAAAACGGACGACCTGGACGCTGGACAATCAGCGACGACTGGTTACGCCCGACTGGGAAACTGCTTTTGATTGTTTGCTGGCGGGATTCTGTGTGGGTATGGTGCCAGGGCATTTTGCCGCGCCGTTAATAGCATCTGGAGCACTAAGTGAATTATCGCTGCCGGAAAGCTTCCCTGACAGCCCTTGCTGCGTGAGTTGGGCTGAGCAGAGTATGTCGCCGGCATTAAGCTGGCTACTGGATTATCTGGGAAGCAGTGAAACGATGAATGAAGAGTGGCTACGCGAGTGATACCGGGCGTTGCCCGGACCTGCATTCACAAACTCTTAGCGGCGGTAATCTCTGAAAGGACCATCGATTACCGAACGACGTTCTATCAGAGAAGGATGGACTTCAATTGTCTGCGGCTCTTCGCGTTTACTGGTAATTCGGTCCAGTAGCATTTCAAAGGCAGTTTCACCAAGCTGCACCTTCGGCTGGTGAACGGTAGTTAGCGCAGGGGTGAAGTAGCGAGCGTTACGCACGTTATCATACCCGATCACCGAAATATCCTGCGGAACCCGCAGCCCCATCTCATCGGCGGCACAAATCGCGCCCATTGCCATAATATCACCGCCACAGAATATGGCAGTTGGTCGGTTCTTTTGCGATAAAATTTGCTGCATTGCACGGTATCCGGATTCAGGCTCAAAATCTCCCTGAACGATCCACTCCTCGCGGACGGTAATATTGGCTTCAGCCAGCGCCTTCAGGAATCCTGCGTGCCGACCGCCGCCGGTATTGCGCTCCAACTGGCCTGGAATGGCTCCGATGTCCCGATGTCCCCGGTCAATCAGATAGCGTCCTGCCAGATAACCTCCGGAAAAGGCGTTATCGACGACTGTGTCGGTAAAGTCGCCGCGTGACATTCCCCAATCCATAACGACCATCGGAATGTTGCGATTCTCTTCCAGCATCTTCAGCAAATCATCGGGATATTCTGAGCACATGACCAGCAGTCCATCCACGCGCTTTTGCGCCATCATGGAAAGATAGGCGCGCTGTTTCTGCAAGTTGTTATGCGCATTGCCTAAAATCAGCGTATAGCCTTTATCAAAACAGCAATTTTCTACAGCTTCGATAATTTCAGCAAAATAGGGCGCTTCACTAGAGGTTGCCAACAGTCCAATTGATTTGGTGTGATTAACCTTGAGGCTGCGTGCAACGGCACTAGGAGAATAGTGTAACGCTTTGATTGCTGCCCATACTGCTTCCCGCGTGTCTTCCGCGACAAAGCGTGTTTTGTTGATGACATGAGAAACCGTGGTGGTGGAGACTCCCGCACGCTTTGCCACATCTTTAATTGTTGCCATTAAAATGCTACCCCTGCGCTTATCATAATTTGTTGATAAGCTTGATGTTAAACGTTTGCGTCCGCATCACCATTACCGACGGCAGTCGTTTATTCATTGCTGTCTGAATGACGTCGGGAAGGTAATTGACGTCTTGAGATACGGCCAGTGATGCGACGTTGCAGTCGTTGCGCAACGAAAAAAAGGAATTCTATCAAGGCTGTGAACAGAAAACGAGATTTTTACCTGCCATGTCAGGAAAATCTGTTCACCGCTATTGGTTGTCGTCATAATTCATGTTGTGAGATAGGATGTCTCTGACATTCAGATCGTGTTGCCAGTTAGTTTATCGACAGAATCTTATTTAAGGAGGTGTAATATGTGTACTAACCTGAAGTTATCGCTGATGACCACCGTTGGCGCATTGCTGATGATTATTGCGTTTAGCCTGGTGGCGGTAATGCATTAATCACAGATGCATAAGTATGAGGAAGGGGGGAGACAACGGAAAATGCTGATGGCCTCTCTTTCTCTGGTTATTGCTCGATTCGGAAAGTTGCGCAACACTGGTGGACATTACTACTGCGGTTCAAGACGTAAGACACACCACGTTAACGGATAGTTTTGGGCGTCATCACGCGCCTGGCCCCTACATAATGTCGTTGCCAGTAATCATCGCCAAGCGCGCTTATCTGTATGTCTTTGCCGGTGCGCGGAGACTGGATAAACTTGCCGTTACCGAGATAAACTCCAACGTGATCCGCTGCCCCACGATTATTAATCCGAAAAAAGACTAAATCGCCTTTTTCCAACGCTTCGCGATTTATCGTTGCAGCGTCACGTAAGTGGTACATTTCATTAGCGGTGCGTGGAATTTTAAACTTCACCAGGTCTTTATAGGCATACCAGACTAAACCGCTGCAATCAAAACCGGTATGGGGCGATGTACCTCCCCAAAGATAGGGCTTCCCGAGCTGACCCATTAATTTATTCATCGCGGTTTCACGCGCTTTCTGATAGCGCACCCGGTGAGCGGTACTGAGAGTCAATGAGCCATTCTCTGTCAGAGTTGGTGCTTTGGATGCGATTTTGCGTTGTTTACCATAATGCCTTATCAGTGGCTTCTTACCGGAGATGACGTGGGGCGTGGCAACGGCTGCAGTTTGTAGCGAAGGCTTTTTCTTTAGCTTTACTTTCTGAATCGAGGCTGTACGTGCTTTTTTAGGCGACGTTTTAACCTGGCGTCTTTTGCGCCGCTCATCTTCACGCGGGCTGCTTTTATCCACTTTTTTATGCTGATTTGCGGTAACAGAAGCATGTGGCGATGCGTGCGCCATATTAAAGAACAACTGTGCAAATGCCAGCATAAAGAGTGTGATGAGTAAACGCATGATCCCGCAACAGGTTATGCTCTCGTCGCATCAGAGAGCGGCTTAATAAAATTCTGCCCAACAAAAGCAGCGCCGATGAAAGATTCTAATCTAATTGATTTATAAAAGGTAAGGTCTTTTTTGCTTAAAACGTGGATTAGCGCAATCCGGTTTATAAATAAACATTATCAGTCGCTTATCTCGCCACTATTATGACGAAATGTTACTACTTAAAAAACGGTCAACCGTGCATTCCGCCAGCCGGATTGTTAGCCGTTTACATTCTCGCGAAGGTAACAGCACGCGATAAAGATTTAAGATATAGCCTTATCTACCAGTGATTATTTGGGCACAGTTGTTATTCTAGTCTATGTTTTTGGCATAATGGGCTCAAACTGGGCAATTATGATGAAAATGTCGTTTTCAGGTGATGCCGAGTATCGCTACAATAAATAGACACGAAGTAACGTATTAAGGAAGGCAATTATGAGTACTGTTGAAAAAATTCAGCGCCAGATCGCAGAAAACCCAATCCTGCTTTACATGAAAGGCTCGCCAAAGCTGCCAAGCTGTGGGTTCTCTGCGCAGACGGTTCAGGCTCTCTCTGCCTGTGGCGAACGCTTTGCCTACGTGGATATCCTGCAAAATCCGGACATCCGCGCCGAGCTGCCAAAGTATGCTAACTGGCCAACGTTCCCACAACTGTGGGTTGATGGCGAGTTAGTTGGTGGCTGCGATATCGTCATTCAGATGTATCAGGCGGGGGAATTACAGCAGCTGATTAAAGAAACAGCGGCTAAATATCCCGCTGAAGAAAACTAATCACTGAGAATAAGGGCGGATTCCCGCCCTTATTTACACATCTGTGTTAGCTATCGACTTCCTGATCGTGCGCCTCTGCGGGCACTAAAGGCCAACCCCCTAAGCGTTTCCAGCGATTGACCAGCTCACAAAAAAGATCGGCCGTTTGCTGCGTGTCATAAAGTGCAGAGTGTGCCTGGGTGCTATCGAAAGAGATCCCCGCGGCGATACATGCTTTTGCCAACACTGTTTGACCAACAACCAGCCCGCTAAGTGCGGCAGTATCAAAAGTGACAAATGGGTGGAAAGGATTACGTTTCAGGCTGGCCCGTTCTGCGGCGGCATTCATAAAACTAAGATCGAATGTCGCGTTATGCGCCACCATAATGGCGCGATTGCAGCCTTTATCCTTAATCCCTTTGCGCACCAGTTTGAAAATAGCGTGCAGTGCCTCATATTCACTCACCGCACCGCGCAATGGGTTATGGGGATCAATGCCGTTGAAGGCGAGTGCCTCCGGTTGAAGAATTGCTCCCTCAAATGGCGCTACGTGGAAATGGAGCGTCTCATCTTTCTCCAGCCAGCCGTTTTCATCCATTTTTAAAGTGACGGCAGCAATTTCCAATAGCGCATCTGTTTTTGCATTAAAACCTGCGGTTTCAACATCAATAACTACCGGATAAAAACCGCGAAAGCGATCGCTCAGGGTATTCAATTCTTTCAATTCAGACATCAGGATCTCGTCGACGGGAAAATGCAGCGCATAGTATGGCAAATTTCAGGGAGGGATGCAGCCGGGGAGATGTTCAAGAGAGCGCCATACACATACAGGCACTCTCACACACCCCCCTGCGGCAATTAATTACCGAGGCCGTGGTCTGCCTGTTTATTTTCAATCAGCTCAATTTTATAGCCGTCAGGATCTTCAACGAACGCGATAATGGTTGTGCCGCCTTTTACCGGACCTGCTTCGCGAGAAACCGTGCCGCCATCTTTACGAATACGCTCGCAGGTTGCGGCAACATCATCAACGCCTAACGCAATATGTCCATAGGCGTTACCGAGATCATATTCATTAACGCCCCAGTTATACGTCAGCTCAAGGACGGCACCTTCGCTCTCATCAGTGAATCCAACAAAAGCCAGCGTATATTTATATTCGGTGTTTTCACTGGTACGCAGCAGCCTCATTCCCAGTACCTTGGTATAAAAATCGATTGAACGTTGCAGATCGCCAACACGTAGCATGGTGTGAAGTAAGCGCATAAATTCCTCATCCAGTTAAGAGCTGTCATCAGACAGCAGAAAAAACGTACTCAGTATATACCCAAAATATTCAAAGAGCAGGGCGCACCGCTTCCGGGTGCAGACAGATATTTTGCAAGTCACGCCATTACCTTTTACTCAGGTTGTCCTATCGTTCGCGTTTGACTTACGTTCGAAAGTTTACTGAGCGGATGTCACAGGAATAATCATGTGACATCCGGCAGCGCTAATTTACTGCCGTCGAGTACGATTATCCCACGCTTATAAGGTGGGGTAATCGGTATAGCCTTCCGCACCGCCGCCATGAAAAGTTTCTGGTTTGGGGGTGTTTAATGGCGCATTTTGCCTCAGACGTTCAACCAGGTCCGGGTTAGAGATAAAGTTACGGCCAAAAGCCACGGCATCGATCAGACCTTGTTGAATCAATGTTTCTGCCTTGTCTGCCGTATAGGCACCTGAACCCACAATTACCCCGGGATAAACCGCCCTGATAGCTTTGCGGAATGACTCCGTATAGGCCGGGCCTCCCATCCAGTCAGGTTCAGAAATGTGTAGATAGGCGAGGTTGCGTTTGGCCAGCTCGGCAATGTAATACAGCGCAGCCCCTTCCTGATCTTCACCGTTGTCCAGACCATTGAATGGACCCAGAGGGGATATACGGATGCCAATTCGCTCGGCGGTCCAGCCAGCAATGGCAGCATCAAGCACTTCAAGTGCAAAACGTGTGCGGTTTTCGATGCTGCCACCGTATTCGTCGTCACGTTGGTTAGTTGACGGCGATAAGAATTGATGAACCAGATAGCCGTGCGCTGAGTGTAGCTCCATCAAATCAAAATTGGCTTCACGTGCATTAATTGCTGACTGTCCAAAGTCTTTCACAATTTCCGCAATTTCTGCTTTATCCAGTGCCCGAGGCGAGGAGGTGGATACACGAATGGTAAGACCATTTTCATCCCGCAGGGAAGTTCGGGTATCTGCTGAGAGAACGGCTGAAGGGGCAACAGGGGCTTTACCTTCGGGTTGCAGGCTGCTGTGGGAAATGCGGCCGGTATGCCATAGCTGAACACAACTGCGCCCGCCAGCCTGATGAATACCGGCGTTAATGTGCTTCCACGCAGCAATCTGCTCTGGGGTATGCAAGCCTGGCGCACCGGCATAACCTTTAGCCTGGAAAGAGATTTGGGTCGCTTCGGTAATAATCAAGCCTGCGGTAGCACGCTGACGATAATACTCGCCCATTAATGGCGTAGGGATATCACCGGGTTCAATGCTACGCAATCGTGTCAGCGGGGCCATAAAAATTCGGTTTGGAACGGTGATCGCGCCCACTTTAAGTGGGGTGAAAAGCTGAGTAATTTTCATAATAACCTTAATGATACCGTAGTAGACCGGTCGACTAGTTAATGTGTTTTTTTTGAATCAGACGTCAGGCAACATTTGTTGAATTACCGTAATAGCCTGTTTCAGTGGCGTGTTATCGCGGCGAATTTTAGCCTGCAGACTGGCGCCGAGCCAGAGTATATAAAGCATTTCGGCACAGTTTTCAGGCGAAGAAAATAGCGGAACTTGCTGTTCTTTAACTGCTCGATGCAGCGTCACTGATAACACAGCAATGATCGCTCTGGAACCTTTATCGAGTGCTACGCGCATAGATTCGGACAGATCGCAAACTTCTGCGGACAATTTGGCGGAAAGACAGGCATCCGCACAGTTGTTTTCGCCGAAGGAGTCATGTGCTCGCTGATAATAAGTGATGATGCGCTGGCGCGGATTAGCCATATCTTCTTCGAGAAATGCACGTATTGACTGAAGATAATGTGCGAAATAGTGCTCCAGCATGGCAACGCCAAAGGCTTCTTTAGAACGGTAGTAATGATAAAACGACCCTTTCGGCACACCGGCCACGCCCAGTAGTTCGCTTAATCCCATGCCGTTAAAACCACGCTGCAGACAAAGTTGCTCGGCGGTTAGTAGCAGATGCTCACAGGTATCATGGCGTGTCGTTTTATTCATGTGCCCAGCGTAATAGACCAGTCAGTCTAATGCAACCCCTGTTATTCTATGACCGGCAGGTCTTCATCATATCCAGCCCTGGCTGATATTCTTTTGTCTCCACATTCAGCATTCCCAGTAACGTATGAAAAAGGTTGTCCTGAGAAACATTGTCATGCTCCGCTTTTTGGCGTAAACACGCCGTGTTAACGCGATACGTACGGGTATAATCAGGCGACATCCAGAATAAAAAAGGAATATGTGTTTGCTGGCTGGGGGCGAAGACGTATGGCGTACCGTGCAGATAGATGCCATGTTCACCCAGAGACTCACCATGATCGGAGAGATACACCAACGCAACGTTAAATCTATCGCTATAAGCTTTCAACATCTTGATGGTGTCGCTCAGCATCGAATCGGTATACAGCAATGAGTTATCATAAGTATTTACCAATGCCTGAGGCGTGCAATCCTGGATCTGATTCGTGTCACAGGTGGGGGTAAATTTGCGCATGTCTGGAGGATAGCGCAAATAATAAGCCGGGCCGTGGCTGCCCATTTGATGTAGAACGATGAGGGTATCTTGCTTTACGCTATCGATATATTCGGGCAATCGATACAGCAGCATGCCGTCCTGACAATATCCCTTTTGACAAAATGCATTGGCCTGCCACTGCGTCATATCCGTGTGCGGGATACGGTCGCAGGCACCTTTACAGCCGCTGTCATTCTCTCGCCACAGCACGTTAATGCCCGCGTGTGAAAGGATATCAAGGACCCCTTCCTGATGAAGCGCAAGGTTGGCGTTATAATCATTGCGTGACATATTTGAGAACATGCAGGGCACAGAAACAGCAGTTTCTGTACCACAAGAGGTGGCATTTTTGTAATAGATCACCCCTTGTTCTTTTAATTGCGGATTGGTTTCACGTGAATAGCCGCCTAACGAAAAGTTCTCTGCTCGCCCGGTTTCACCCAGTACAAAGATCACCAGCGTTTTTTTCTTTTCCGCGACTGCCAGAGCCCCTTTTTTAGCATCGAGACCAATGGGAATTAAGGCTTGATCGCCCGCCAACCAACGCGTATTTATATAATGCCCTGTGCCACTGACTACGTTAACCGGTGTAATCATCTTTACCAGCCCGCGGTTATTCCGAATCATTGAGGCATAATCTTTATAAAAACAAGCGGCTATCAACAGCGCCACGGAGATCGCACAAACGGTGTACAGGGCTCGCGACACCAGCCGAAATAGCCATTTTTGAGGGTGCGCAATATTCACTAATGACACAATGAGGGCAGGAATGATGCCCATGATCAGCATCCACAAAAGATAGCGGTAGCTGAAGAGCGACGCGGCTTCCTGCATATTGGTTTCGAAGACGTTTTGCATCATATTGGCGTCAATGACGGCACCAAAACTGAACATGAAATAGTTCGCCGCCGCGCTGGCCAGTAGCAAGAGAACCAACAGCGGTTTACGCAACCATGGCAGCGATAAAACACTAACGATGATGATAAACGCGCAAAAAAGAACCAGTGGTACGGTGGCGGCAAACAGATAATCATGCAGATTGCGAAAGAGAATGACTTTCCATGCATGAATAATAAAAATACCGTTTGAGACGAGAGCGAAAAAAAGAGCAGTCCCTAGCGTGAATGTCTTTTCGTTACAGCGTAATTTAATCAAGGATGTCATAAACCAGGCAGGGTGATGGAGTGGACGTCAGCATAATGAAAAAAGCTTAGCTAAACCTTAATCTGGATTAAACACCGTGCGCCTGTTAATAGTGAGAGTAACCAGCGAGAGGTCGCCTACAGCAAAACCTATCAATGACGCTCGCTTTCTGGGAAATACGCAGATAATGAAGAGTTGACGTGGCTATTTTCACAAAATTGCTGCATCAGGGGTTGCGGCCAGGGAATAAGCACTATTCAATAAAGCCTGTTGATGTGTTTGAGGAAATCCGGTGGCCGAACAGCTTGAGTTTTTCCCGGTTCCCAGTCCGTGCCGGGGGATATGCCAGTCTGACGAGCGTGGCTATTGCCGCGGTTGCATGCGCAGTCGCGATGAGCGCTTTAACTGGATCAAATTCAGTGATGCACAAAAACGTGAGGTTTTGCGTTTGTGTCGTCAACGTTTTCAGCGTCTTCAGCGCGGTGGCAAAAACGCCGTGCAGGATGATCCGGACCAACCCTCACTATTCTGATATCAAATCTGCAACGTACCCTCAATAATAGATTCTTGTTCAACGGCTTATGGCCGATATGGAGAATAAAAACATGTTACAACGTTTATCAATTGCGCCGCAGGGCCCCATGTTCTCGCGACTGATTATGGGTTATTGGCGTTTGATGGAGTGGGGCATGACGCCGCAACAACTGGTGACCTTTATTGAACAGCATCTTGAGCTGGGTGTAACGACCGTCGATCATGCTGACATTTATGGTGATTACCAGTGTGAAGCCGAGTTTGGCAAAGCGTTGCGTCTTGCGCCAGCGTTGCGCCAGCGGCTTGAGCTCGTAACGAAATGCGGTATCGCGACCAAAGCCAACCCTGAGAACAAAATTGGTCATTACATTACCGAAAAATCACATATCATCGCCAGCGCTGAAAATTCCCTGCGTTATTTTAATACAGATTATCTCGATCTTTTACTGATCCACCGTCCCGACCCGCTGATGGATGCGGATGACGTGGCGGAAGCCTTTATTGAGCTACATCAGAGTGGCAAAGTTAAGCACCTGGGTGTGTCTAATTTTACACCGGGGCAGTTTTCACTACTGCAATCACGGTTACCGTTTGGCCTGGTGACGAATCAACTGGAAATTTCTCCACTGCATCAGCCGCTAATACTGGATGGTACGCTCGATCAGTGCCAACAGGCACGTATTAAGCCGATGGCGTGGTCCTGCCTTGGCGGAGGTCGGCTTTTTAGCGATGATGCTTACCAGCCGCTGCGTGACGAACTTAGCGCGGTAATGCAGGAGACGGGAGCGGACAATATTGAACAGGTAGTCTATGCGTGGGTCATGCGCCTGCCTTCCCAGCCGCTACCCATTATCGGCTCCGGCAAAATTGAACGCGTCCGTGCGGCATTGCGCTCAACGGAAATCAGCCTATCGCGGCAGCAATGGTTTCGCATCCGTAAAGCAGCCCTTGGTTATGATGTCCCCTGATACTCTGCAATAACACGGTTGTGGTCTGCGGCCAGGGACGGCAGGTACCCGCGAATAACCGCTTTTAAACCTAAAAAGTGAGCTTTAACGCAAAACTAACCTTTTATCCAGCAGGGCGTCGACATTACGTCCAGGCTTAAAGTCGCTTCTATCCGCTATTTTATTAGCTCTTCTGCCGTCGGATAGTGCGAAACCGCCGTGCTTGCTTTGTGCTTTAGTTTATTACGCGCTGTCCGCGTGCACATTGCCAGTAATAAAGACTTTCGGCGGGTAGGCTCTACGTAAACGATTTCGATAGCATTCAAAGGAGTTGGGATGAAAGGTTATGGTTTAGCAGCCGCTGCATTGCTGGTATGGGGCTCCGCGCAGGCCGCGAGTCAAATCGTTGAATTACATAGTGTAACCGAACAGGGTATCGGGCAGTCTCTCGGTAGCGTCAGGATTGATGAAACCGAGTATGGCCTGATGTTTACTCCGCATCTTAATTCGCTTCCCCCCGGCATTCATGGGTTTCACGTCCATGCGAAAGGGAGTTGCGAACCCGCGATGACCGACGGCAACATGACGGCAGCAGGGGCGGCGGGAGGACATTTCGACCCACAAAATAGTGGTAAGCATCTTGGCCCCTATCAGGATGGCCATGCAGGCGATCTTCCCGCACTATTTGTGACCTCAGATGGAATGGCAACCTATCCACTACTGGCTCCGCGCATCAAAAAACTGTCTGAAATCTCCAATAAAGCGTTAATGGTGCATGCGGGTGGTGATAATCACGCCGATCACCCCAAGCCTCTTGGCGGTGGCGGTGCGCGCTTCGCCTGCGGGGTTATCAAATAACGACTTAAGTACTGCTGGCTTGCGCGCTTGCTGGCAGCGCCTGCTTTAATTGTGATAATGAGCAGAACAGACGCCATAGTATGCCTGCCAGCTCCTGGGCACCGCTATCGTGTCCGGCGAGCAGGGCGTCAATCATGCTTTGTAGCGCATCAAGCGTTTCATCAAGTGATGAATGATGGACGCCGCGCTCGCTGATAATCTGGTGCAGTCCTCGCAGGCTGGCATCACGGATATTTGCCAACGCTGGCGACGTAGCGTGCCAGTCACGCAACTGCCAGACGATATGTGAGCAGTTAAGCAATACCACCCCCCAGCGCAGGAGCCAAACGCGGGCGTGCTCATCCCGGCTGTTATTTAACTGACTAATTCGGTGATAAATCTTTGACTCAAATCGGCTTTCGCTAAGCTGTGGTCGGCGTCCGAGCTGGTCAAGAAACTCGCGACGTAGCGCGCGGATATTGCGTCGACTTTTACGCTTATCTGAACTGGGGCGCAGAATTTGAAACGCCAGCCAGGCGAGCAAAACGCCACAGACCTTCGCCAGATTATCATTCAGGAAACTCTGATAGTCATAGACCGGAGGGTTGGTCACAGCCAGAAATGAGCCCATAAATACAATAAACTGTCCCCACAGGCCCGCCCGCGCTTTTTGCTGCAACTTAAACAGCTGTAGCGTGATTAACAGCGGAAAGAGCAGGATTAAAAACTGCCATAGCCGATCGATTTGAACCATCACGCCGAATTTCATCATAAAACTAAAAACTGAAAGCAGCAGAAGCGTTTTTAATAGTAGCGTTGTACTGCTAGTTGGCGAGGGTGCTGAAGAGTAAAGCACACAGCTGATGGCAGTGAGGGTAAGTGCGGAGCTGCCTGCATCCCACTGGGTGTTAATCCAGAAGGTACAGCCCAGGACAATGACGCAAAAAGTACGAAGCGCACTCCAACTGGCCTCTGCGCTATCGGTGTGGCGAGCCAGCGCGGCGACCGGCGGTGGCGAAAGACGCACAGTGGCATCAGCCCGGGAAAACTGACGTAGCCAGCGACTCAAATTAAGGTACATCCAGCAAAAATAACGCAGGCGATGCCAAAATGCGCGATGGCGGTAGTCACCCTCCACGCCCGGCGCGGCATTTTGTAAGATACGCGCCAGACGATACTTATCACAATCGCTGCGTGACAACTCGATCAGCAACTGTTGCAGGGCGCTGAACAGAACTTCAGGCGGGTCAGGCCAGTTCACAAGCATCCGGCGCAGGCTGGATATAACGCTGGTCAATCGCAATTGTTGATGCAGGATATAATTAAGCACATTGTTCTGCCGTCGGAATCGGTAGTGGCTCCAGAAGGCCTGAATACGCAGTAGGTTCATCGTCAGAATCTGGCTAATGACCTTTTCGTGCGCCGTGCGAATATTCTCGGTCGTCTCCTTTTGCAGTAACAAACTGGCGTGCTGCAGAATTTTCCCGTGCATATCGTTCAGCGAGGCGATCAGCGTCTCACCATCTGAGGTGCTTGGTAGCACCATCATCATAAAGCCACCGCAAAGAATCCCCGAAATGACTTCGCAAACGCGCGCCTGAGTAATTTCCCACAGGCTGCCAATATCCGTGACGTTAACCATGCTGAAAGCGATAATGGCAGCGGTATAACCGGAAAGCGAGAAAGCGTAAGCCACATTATTTTGATAGTGATTTGAAATCCAGGTACACAGCGCCAGCCACCCGGCGATAGTCAGGGTGAATAACCAGGGTTCATTGAGCGTGTGTCCGGCAATCAATAACGCCGCGCCCGCGCCCAGTAAGCTCCCGGCAATCCGCCCCAGACTCTTGCCTATCACACCACCTACTGTAGGAAAGCTAACAACCGCCGCGGAGGTCATTGCCCAGTAGGGCTCATCCAGATCGAGCGCGTAGGCGATACTTAATGCCAGGCACATGGCAATCGTGTTACGAAGGGCATAACGCCATTGGCCCCCGGTCGCTTTGAACCAGGGGAGCTGCTTCCATTCCAGCCAGTTGAGATTCATCGGCGCGACTACGGCAGGATAGTGACGGTGGCTGTTGTACCTGCAACCAGCGGCACAGCCTCAGGTACCTGCGTCAATGCAATGCGTACCGGTACGCGTTGGGCCAGGCGAACCCACGGAACATTCGGTTTGATATCAGGGACCAGACCGCTGTCCGTTTCTACACTTTGATCGTAAATTGCACGACCAATGCTTTCCACTTTCCCTTCCAGTCGCCGGTCGTTGCTGTACAAGACGATATCTGCTCTGGCACCCTGACGAATATGCCGTAGTTTGGTCTCTTCAAAGTAACCAACAATATAAAAGGAATGGCTATCAACCAACGCAAAAACTGGTGAACCGCTGGTTGCGTAGTTACCAGGACGCAGGGATAGATTGGTTATCCAGCCGTCAACAGGCGCATAGACATGTGTTTGTTGTAGATTCCACTGCGCCTGTTCCAGCATTGCCTGTGCCGCTTTTTCAGAGGCAGCCATTGAATTGGCGTTCAGGTTAGCGGCGTCCAAATCCTCGGCGGAGATAACGTTATGCGGCAAACCGCGCCGACGCGCGGCCTCATGCTGAGCTTTGGCCAGGTCTGCCTGTGCTTTGCTGAGCTGCGCCTGTGCATTAAGCAAGGCAATGCGGTATGGCTCGTCGTCAAGGGTGAAGAGCAGGCTACCTTTTCGTACGAATTGATTATCTTTAACCTGCAACTGAGTAATTCGCCCCGAAACCTGAGACGTAATATCGACCAGTTCAGCCCTGACCTTACCATCACGCGTCCACGGTGATTGCATATAGTAATTCCACAACCACCAGCCAGCACACAGCGCAGCAGCGAAAACAATCACGGTAGAAAAATATTTTAAGCTATTCAGTCTCATAAATTTATCCGCGACTAATCCACCACAAGGAGACACTGACACAAAGCACAAACAGAGAAAGATCCATTAATGTAGGATGCCAGATTTCACCGGAGTAGAGCCAACCTCGTAGGAGAGGATGCAACAATAGCCAGATAAAGAATCCCAGCAGTACCGCTTTAAAAATGGGAGGAAAAAACAGCGATGCGCCAAAAACTAAGTCGGTGAGGGGAGCAGCGGAGCTTATTAGCGTTGTTGCCACGAATCATCATCCTTTATTGCGGGTTAAATCATACCCGAAAGTAAATACATCTTCTTAAGAATCATGTCTCATGAATTTGTATTTTGTCCTGTAAACTCGCAATATAGTCTAGAATCAAGCTTGATAGGTAGCAAGCTAATTATAAGGAGATGAAATTGGACACGCCACTAGGAACGGATCTGGCACGTTTAGTGCGCATTTGGCGCGCTTTGATAGATCAGCGGCTTAAACCGCTGGAATTGACGCAAACTCACTGGGTTACGCTGCATAACATCCATCAGTTGCCGCCAGAGCAGTCGCAGATCCAGCTGGCTAAGGCGATTGGTATTGAACAACCGTCGTTGGTACGCACGCTGGATCAGTTGGAAGAGAAGGGGTTGATTACCCGTTGTATTTGTACCAATGACCGACGTGCTAAACGTATCAAATTGACCAAAGAGTCTGAACCTATCATCAGTGAAGTTGAGCACGTTATTGACGCAACCCGTGATGATATCTTATCGGGAATTTCCGATCAGGAAGTCAAACAGTTGGTGACATTGATCGCTCGCCTTGAGAAAAACATCCTTGAACTACAAAATAAAGACGAATGAATGCCATAAAAAAACCGGCTAGCACGGAATGCTGCCGGTTTTAAAAGGTAACGGAGGGTATTAGCGAGGGGAGACGGTCACCTGGCTGCCGTTTGAAGCCATCATTACACGCTGGCCAACCGCATAGCGGCTTGCCGCCTGTTTCTGCACGACCAGAATGGTATTGCCGTCGTCTTTGCGGATTTCAAGCTCAACGCCATCGGCTTTGTTTATCGCACCTTGTACGCCCTGGCCTGCTACACCACCAAGCACAGCGCCACCCGCAGTGGCCAGACTGCGTCCGGCACCACCACCGATGGTATTCCCGAGGAATCCACCCAGCACTGCACCACCAATAGCGCCGATGACATTGCTTTCATCGCCGCCCTGGATTTTAACCGGACGGACGGAAACGAGCGTACCGTAAGTGACGCTTTGTACCTGTTTAGCTTCATTCGCGCTATAAACATCACCGGAAAGCGTGTCGGTATTGGTACATCCTGCCAGCGTCATCCCCGCTAATGCCACGATAAGTAAATGCTTAATCATTGTTGAAGCTCCTTTAATTGCTTGTGCTGCGCAGAAGGTGCAGCCGTCGATAACTTCATTATACCCTGCTTACTTAAGATTGCAGCGGTGTTAGCCGCATCCATTTTACCCAACGTGCTGATATCAGTCAGCACATTGGGACACATCCGCCGGCTATAACATCAAGTTATTTCTGCATAAGTGGCATCGGTCTGTTTCCGATTCTAGTCGAAAACAGACAATGACGCAGCATAGACCATCTGAAGTAAACAATAATTCAATCGTCCCATAAAAATCGGCTGTGATGAAAAGTGTTGGACAGGTCAAAAATAGCAATTAATCATAGAATTACAGGAGTAATTTTGCCAGGCTGAAGGGAATCATCTCTCCCTTCCAAGATGGAAGTAAGGCAATCAAATGAAATCAGGGCGTTATATAGGTGTGATGTCCGGTACGAGCCTCGATGGTATTGATGTGGTTTTGGCAGCAATTAATGAAGAAATGGTCGTGCAGCAGGCAAGTTACTGCCATCCTATCCCCCTCGATATTCGGCAGGCGATCCTGGCGATTTGCCAGGGACAAAACCTCACGCTTTCTCAGCTAGGCCAGTTGGATACGCGATTGGGTAAGCTTTTTGCTGAAGCTGTATTAGCGATGCTGAGTCAACACAGGCTGGAGCCTGATGACGTTACGGCGATAGGCTGTCACGGGCAAACTGTCTGGCATGAACCGCAAAGTGATGCGCCGAACACCCTGCAAATTGGAGATAACAACCAGATCGCTGCTGCCAGTGGTATTACCGTCGTCGGTGATTTCCGACGCCGTGATATGGCACTAGGCGGGCAGGGCGCACCACTGGTTCCGGCATTCCATCATGCGCTGCTGATGCATCCGGATGAACGGCGGATGGTCCTGAATATTGGCGGTATCGCCAATTTATCGCTGCTCATTCCGGGGACGCCTGTTCGGGGCTATGACACCGGACCTGGCAACATGCTGGTGGATGCCTGGATTTGGCGTCAGCAGGGCAAAACATACGATAATGATGGCGAATGGGCCAGCGGCGGCAGTGTGGTTTTGCCCCTATTACACTCGATGCTGGCCGACCCATGGTTTTCGCTGCCGGCACCGAAAAGTACGGGGCGCGAGTATTTCAATCTTAGCTGGGTCGAAAAACAGTTACAGCGTTTTCCTGGGCTATCGCCACAGGATGTCCAGACGACACTGGTGGAACTGACAGCGATATCGGTTGCCGAACAGGTGATGCTAAGCGGAGGATGCGAACGTCTGCTGGTCTGTGGTGGAGGGCGGCGTAACCCGGTGTTAATGGCACGCCTTTCCACGCACTTAGCTGGCACCGAAGTGATGATGACCGATCAGGTCGGCATCAGCGGTGATGATATGGAGGCGCTGGCCTTCGCATGGCTGGCTTATCGTACACTCTCCGGGCAACCCGGTAATTTGCCTTCGGTAACCGGTGCCCGGTGCGCAAGTGTATTGGGTGCAATTTATCCTGCAAGTCGAAGCTGAGCGTCTTCTGGCGGGGAAACCAATAAGGAGCACAGAATGAAGAAACAACTGGCGATTGGCGCGGTGGTGCTTACTCTTTCGGGCTGTGGATTGATGTCATCCCAATCGCACGAAGAGGTTCAGACGTTGCATTATCTCTGCGGCACAATGCCCCTGACGGTGACTCAGGACAATAGCCGCCAGCAGGTTAGTTTTATTATGGATGGCACACCGTTGAAGCTTAAACAGGTCGTTGCCGCTTCCGGTAGCCGCTATACCGATGGCAACTATGTATTCTGGTCTAAAGGGGATGCCGCTTTTATTCAGCGTAATGACAAAATTATCGTTAATGATTGTCAGCGACAATCAGCCGGTTAAGTCATTGAAGTTCATCAGGGTGAGGCGCACAATGGTGTCACCTTATTATTTTTTTCAGAAGTCAGCCCCATGACCGAAAGCGATAATTTGCAACAAATTGCCCATCTGCGCCGTGAATATACGCGGGGTGGGTTGCGGCGTAACGATCTTCCTGATGAACCGCTGTCGCTCTTTGAGCGTTGGTTACGTCAGGCGTGCGACGCGCAGTTGCCCGATCCTACCGCTATGTCCGTTGCGACCGTTGATGAAAACGGGCAGCCGTGGCAGCGTATTGTGCTGCTTAAGCACTACGATGAAAAAGGAATGGTATTTTATACCAATCTTGGCAGCCGTAAGGCTCGGCAGTTAGAAAACAATCCCCGCATCAGCCTGCTATTTCCATGGCATATGCTGGAGCGTCAGGTCATGGTTGCCGGTAGTGTAGAAAAATTATCGACATTGGAAGTCCTGCGCTATTTTCACAGTCGCCCACGCGATAGCCAGATTGGTGCCTGGGTTTCGAAACAATCGAGCCGTATTTCAGCACGAGGCGTACTGGAGAGTAAATTTCTCGAACTTAAGCAAAAATTTCAGCAGGGTGAGGTGCCGTTGCCCAGTTTTTGGGGGGGCTTTCGTGTGAAAATCGACTCGATGGAGTTTTGGCAAGGTGGTGAGCACCGCTTGCATGACCGTTTCTTTTACCAGCGTTTAGCTGAAGGTTGGAAAATCGACCGGTTAGCGCCCTGAATGGATGAAATATCCCCTTAAGCGCTGGCACTGAATGCGTCGGCGTTTTATTCTATACGCCGTTTATTTCCGGTTGCGTTTAAGTGGGTTCCAGTTTGCAACCCGGCTCTGCAGAGAACTTCCGGAGCCGGATGGTGTTGGCTGCGTCCCGCAACTCGAATAAACCCGGGGTGATCCCTTATTTTTCTCCGCACCAAAGCGGAAAGCTGTGTACCGGCCCAGGTGCAGACGTTTCTACATGGAGTCTTTGATGGCCAGCAGTAACCTGATTCAACAATTGCAAGAGCGGGGCTTAGTTGCCCAGGTAACGGATGAAGACGCGTTAGCAGCACGACTGGCGCAGGGGCCAATCGGTCTCTATTGCGGTTTCGATCCGACTGCCGACAGCTTGCATTTGGGCCATCTGGTGCCATTGCTTTGCCTGAAGCGTTTTCAGGATGCCGGCCACAAGCCGGTTGCACTGGTTGGTGGTGCGACGGGAATGATTGGCGATCCTAGCTTCAAAGCAGCCGAACGTAAGCTGAATACCGCAGAAACGGTAAACGAATGGGTTGATAAAATCCGTAAGCAAGTTGCACCGTTCCTTGATTTTGATTGCGGCAGCAACAGCGCGATTGCCGCCAATAACTACGACTGGTTTGGCAGCATGAACGTTCTGACCTTCCTGCGTGATATTGGTAAGCATTTCTCTGTTAATCAAATGATTAATAAAGAGGCGGTGAAGCAACGTCTGAACCGTGACGATCAGGGCATCTCTTTTACCGAATTCTCTTATAACCTGCTGCAAGGCTATGACTTTGCCTGCCTCAATGAGCGCCATGATGTTGTGTTGCAGATTGGGGGTTCCGACCAGTGGGGCAACATCACGTCCGGCATCGACTTAACCCGCCGTTTGCATCAAAATCAAGTCTTTGGTTTGACCGTACCGTTAATCACCAAATCTGATGGGACGAAGTTCGGCAAAACCGAAGGCGGTGCGGTGTGGCTGGATGCGAAGAAAACCAGCCCATACAAATTTTACCAGTTCTGGATTAATACCGCTGATGCGGATGTATATCGTTTCCTGAAGTTTTTCACTTTTATGAGCGTTGAAGAGATCGCTGCACTGGAAGAGGAAGACAAAACCAGCGGTAAGGCTCCACGTGCGCAATACGTGCTGGCTGAACAGGTCACAAAGTTGGTGCATGGCGAGAACGGCCTGACGGCAGCTAAACGCATCACACAGAGCCTGTTTTCTGGTTCATTGACCGATATGACTGAGGCAGACTTCGAGCAGCTGGCGCAGGACGGTATGCCGACCATTATGCTGACAGCGGAAGACGACCTGCAACAGGCGCTGGTCAACGCGGAGTTGGTCCCGTCTCGCGGGCAGGCGCGCACCATGATTGGCTCGAATGCGGTCACCGTGAATGGCGAAAAACAATCTGATGCCGAATATCGTTTTAATCAAGTTGACAAACTATTTGGCCGTTTCACGCTACTTCGCCGCGGTAAAAAACACTACTGTCTGGCGTGCTGGAAATAACGGCAACGGTATTTACGCGGTAAGAAATGCACTGCGGTGATTTACGCTCAGATAATACGGGCAACTCAGGGCCGGTTTACCGGCCCATTTTATTGGTAGTCAGGTGCAGCAGGTCCCATCACCATGAAAAATATTCTTTCTATTCAGTCCCACGTTGTGTTTGGCCATGCCGGTAACAGTGCGTCAGAATTTCCTATGCGCCGAATGGGGGCAAATGTGTGGCCGCTTAATACCGTTCAGTTCTCAAATCATACACAGTATGGGCACTGGACCGGCGCGGTGATGCCAGCTTCGCATCTCACTGATATTGTTAAAGGGATTGCTGATATCGATCGTCTGAAAACCTGTGATGCTGTCTTGAGTGGTTACCTGGGCTCGGCCGAGCAGGGAGAACACATTCTGGAGATTGTCAAACAGGTAAAAACGGCAAACCCTGATGCATGGTATTTCTGCGATCCTGTTATGGGGCATCCGGAAAAAGGCTGCATTGTGGCGCCGGGCGTTGCGACATTTCATTGTGAGTCAGCATTACCAGCCAGCGATATTATTGCCCCAAACTTGCTTGAGCTGGAGATGCTAAGTGGCAAAACGCTGGGTAGTGTTGATGACGCGGTTATTGCAGCACGTGAATTGATTGCGCGTGGGCCGAAAGTGGTACTGGTAAAACACCTGGCGCGTGCGGGTTACCGCAGCGATCGTTTTGAAATGCTGCTGGTTACTGCCGATGAGGCATTTCACATCAGTCGCCCGCTGGTGGATTTTGGCGTGCGTCAACCGGTTGGCGTGGGCGATCTGACCAGCGGTTTACTGCTGGTGAACCTGTTGCATGGTGCATCCCTGCAGCACGCGCTTGAGCACGTTACCGCAGCAGTATATGAAGTGATGTTAAAAACGCATCAAATGGGCGAGTACGAACTGCAACTGGTGGCAGCGCAAAATGAAATTGCTCAGCCTTTGCATCATTTTCAAGCGATCAAGTTATAAGAATGGTTTTGGGAGCCGTCGCTCGTAAGGGATACGGCTAAAAGTCATTTGGTTTATCTGTTGTTTCCTGTTCGGCTACGGGCTCTGGTGGCAGGAAACGGGCGAAAACAATGGCACCACGCGTGGGGACGACTTCGGCTTCTGGCTGAGGAAGCATAATGTCTTCAGGTAAAGAGTAAGTATCAAGTGTCAAATGATTAACACGGTACGGCGTTAAATAGCTGACCAGCGCAAATCCGCGTTTATCCGTAGTTACCCCAAACTGATTATCAATACCCACATTGGGCATATTGGGAAGCTCCACAAGCGCCATGGTTTCGCCTAACTGCTGGCCAAACGTGACACCGTCACTATGAATTAGCACGCTGCCACTGATATCCGCATTGTATTGCTGCACGGTAGCCCCTTTCGCCACGCCCAGCGCTATTTCACCAGCGTTATAGCTATATCCCAGCGTTGCGTCCAGTTCATCGCTATTCTGTGAACTGTGTATGCCACTTACCTGATAGCTCAGGCTGTAGTCCTCCAGAGCGGTTCCGCTGATCGATGCCGTGCGCGAGTTCACATCGTTTTTAGCCAGCGTCTGATCGATATCGAGTTTCAGATGACGAAAACTCGACTCGGTGAACGTCGAGAAGGGTATACTCAATGAAAAATTGAGTGAAGTCTGAGCAGCATCGCCTGGATAACGGCTGTGGCTGAGATAAATATTATAATCAATGTCGTTACGCGTATCCTGATAACCTAATTGAAAGTTATTCTCAAGACCGCCATGCTGACGGTAGCGCTGTTGAGCGGCGTTGATAAACAGACTGGCATTATCCGACAAATTTTGATTAAGGTTGAGCTCCCAGCGCAAACGTTTTTCCGCGTCCTCATCACCAATGAATTGCCCCTCATCATCAAAATCCCACGCCCAAATTTTTTGTTGTTGAATCGTCTCTCTCAGCGTGCGGTAGCGTTGTTTTGCCGGGAAATAGCGTAACTGAAAATTAACATTGGTATTGGTGCCGATAAAGGCTTTCGCATAACGCAGGCGATACATTTCACCACGATCGGGAACCGTGTGACGCGGATTGCTGGCCTGTGAATGTGTCACATCCAGAGAGAGTGCACCCCAATTATTGAGGTTTTTGCCCATACCGAGTGCATAACCTCGGTAAGGATCGGCATTGATCCCTCCGGCATAGAGCGAAATACCGGCGGGAAAACCATAAGTTAGCGTAGCCTGACCAAAGCTTGGCTCATCCTGTGTGGTATTACGGTCAGCACGATATTTACCGGTGAGTATCTGATAGCTATAGTGGCCCTGATGCGTCAGGTTCGGCATGGATGCATAAGGCAACAGACGAGTGGTTTCACTGCCGTCACTCTCTTTGACGGTGATCTCTAAATCGCCGTTGGCTGAGGGAGGATAAATCTCTTTTAACTCGAATGGACCCGGGGCAACGAATGTTTGGTAAATTACAATCCCGGCTTGACGTAACGTCACTTCGGCATTGCTGTGTGCCACGCCTTTAATCAAGGGCGAAAAATTGCGCCAGGTATCAGGTAACATCCCATCATCCGTTGCCAGCATGACGCCACGAAATGGAACGCTATCGAAAAGGGTTGAGGGTGAATCTGCGTAGCCAAGCGTCAAACGTCCGCGCAGGCGCCGAATATCGCGCATCAGATAGCCATTGCGCGTGTAAGAGCCGTGTTGCCCGAAGTTATCTTTCCAGAAACTATTTTGATAACGCAGGCGCCAGGGGCCCCAGTTTGCACCGGAATCAAAATCAGCAAAGGCGCTCTCATTATTGTCGTTATAAGCGTATCTCGCGCCTTGTTGATTGGTATAGTTCATATGGTAATTGATAAACGCAGCGTTGATACCGTCATCCCAGCGGCTGGTGCTGATACCGTTTTGTTTTGCTGAAATAAACGCGGGCGGAAATAACAAGGTAACAATGCGCGCCTTGTCATCATAAAAGTAACGAATATTTTGCTGCTTTAGCGTTTCGGCACTCAGGCAACCTTTCTCATCCCACGTCATTTTTTCTGTGGCTTCGGCTCGCACCCCCCATTCTTCCAGCAGCGGCTGACGCAGGCAGGGAACATCACGAGTTATCTCCATCGCTATCCGCCCTTTATAAAGATTATTCAGGATAACCCAGACGTGATGCGATGTGGCGGAAGCGGAGAAAGTGAAAATTATGAGGAGAGAAAAAGCGTAACGCGAAACATTCATCATCAGTAAACGGTCACTCAGTCTGCTGATAACGCAGGTTATCAAAGAAAATAGATCGACCCTGAAACGTGCGGGCGACTGGCGGCACATCAAATCCCGTATGCCCGAGCGTACAAGCAAGATCGTAATTAACTGAAGCGGGCCGTAAACGGCCCGCCATCATGCATTAGCGGCGTAAACCGGCTAACTCAGCGCGAGCGGCATTCAGCTCTGCCTGGATTTTGTTTACATCGTTACGTTTTTCAGCCAGTTTTTTCTCATACTTGGAAATTTTCTGGTAGTTGTGACGCGCCTGAGCTTCGCGCAGGTCAGCCTGAACTTCACGAACATCACGTTGTTTATCCGCCAGTTTACCTTCCAGCTTGGTTACTTTTTTCTGCGCATCACGTACCAGACCGTCGTTGGTGCAGTGTGCGTTCAGTTCAGCTAACGCTTTACGCAGTCCGTCTACTTTATAGTGATTGCCATAGCGCTCAGCCTGACGGATTTGATTTTCGATTGCAGCACGTTTCGCTGAGCAGTCATTACCTGAAGCCTGGGCGACGGTAAATGCGGTTGAACCGAGGGTCATTAACAGCGGAAGGATGGCAAGTTTAGTTAATTTTTTCATCAGTCACTCCTTGGACTAGGTTATGTAAACGGGAAAGCGCGTTGGCTCCCCTGCTGTACATACTGTAAATAATTTAGGTTTCCCTGCGCCATAGGCGCTTTTCCTTACTGTGCTGTAGGATGTTCCGATACGGATGTAGTCCGCGCGCGCCAGCGCGTCAGTTCCTGCTCAAGAGCGTCTGACATCTTAATTAATGCCACGATCCCGGCCGGCTGCGGATCCTGTTCTGCCTGTAGACAGCAGGCGATCAATTGCTGAGCGCCAATCAGCGTAATGCCGCCGCGCAGTTTATGCAGTGCCGCCTTCAATTGATTATCATCCTGCTGGTCTAACCAACTCGTCATCGCATTGCGTCCTGCCTCAAGCTCATCTATCTGTAACCTAATAAAAGTAGGGAGGTTTGCGGGTGTTTTTAACTCAGCTGCAATTTGTTGTGGTGAAAAATAGTGCCACTGCTGCGGGGATGTCCGGCAGCTGACTCTTGTCAACTTTTCCGCCAATTGATCCAAACCGATGGGCTTGAACAGACAGGCATCCATACCGGAAGCAAGACAGCTATCAACGGCTTCAGGCAAAGCGTTAGCGGTGAGTCCCCAGATGATGAGGGGCGGTGTTTTCTGCTCGCGTTGACGAACAAGGCGCGTGAGCGCGTAGCCGTCCATCTCAGGCATATTGCAGTCGGTTATCATTAAATCGAAATCCTGCTGGTCAAGCAGCGCCAGTGCCTGAATACCCTGACTGGCTGCTTGCGTTTGGTGGCCAAGAAAGCAAAGTTGCTCATTAAGCAGCATCCTACTGGCAGGGTTATCTTCAACAATCAAAATTTGTAGTGGCGTGGGCGGGGGGGCCGCAGCCGAGTGGATGATTAACGGCGAGTCCAGCCGGGCCAGCTCGGGCAGTCGCAACCGTACGGTGACTTCGGTACCGATGCCAGCTTCACTCTGCAGAGTAATATCACCGCCCATCATCGCCGACAGCGTTTTACAAATATATAGACCCAGACCGCTGCCCTGAAGGCTGGGGGTGCCCTGTGCTTGTTCGAAGCGTTTGAACAACCGGGCCTGCGTTGCCTGATCAATGCCGCAGCCGCTATCCTGTACGACCAGAAGCAGATTAAGCGACGAAGCATCATGAGATTCGGTGCTGACGCGCAGGCTGATCTGTCCCTGAGTGGTAAACTTAATTGCGTTACTCAGCACATTGGACAAAATTTGCTTAAAGCGTAATGGGTCGATCAGCACATCGACATTGGCATCGGTAGCGATTTCCAGGCGAAACTGTAGCGATTTCTGCCGCGCCAGACCGTCAAACAGCGCTGCCACGGATTCAACCAGCGCATAGATATTGGCACGTTCCGGGTTTAACACCAGCCGTTCCGATTCAATGCGTGCGATATCAAGAATATCGCCAATCAAAATCAGCAAGGACTGCGCGGATTGATGTGCAAGCCGGATCGCATTGATATTGGATGTGATTTCATTACGGCGCAGCACCAGTTCCAGAATGCCCGCGATCGCGCTCATCGGCGTACGAATTTCGTGACTCATGGTTGCCAGAAATTGACTTTTCGCGTGGCTGGCTTGATCGGCGCTTCGCTTTGCCTGCCGTAACGCGTTAATACGACGCTGGTTATCGGTCATATCCAGCCAACCGCCGATATAACCTGACGAAATCAAGGCTGAACCGCTATCTAATGGTGCCTGCCAGCGTTTTAGTGCTCTGGGGTGACCGGTGTATTGAGACGAGGTCGCAGTGGCGTCCTGTAAGGCTGCTAACAGTTCGGGTATACGTTGTCCCAAAACTTCAGGTCTGGCACGCTGAAGGGCAGTCAGCAACGGTGGGTTAGCGACGACGATTTGGCCAGTTGCATCTGCCAGGTAAACCGGTGCCGGGATAGCATCGATCAGCGTTTGCCAGTCACGTTGTCGTAGCTGATTACGCTGCCGGTAACGCCAAAATTGATAGAGGATAAACAGGAGTAGCAGGGCAAGGAGCACAAAACTCGTGTTGCGCCAGACCGAGGCCACCTGCATCTCTTCCACGCCACTATTGTCTTCATCCGGAAGATTCACTAGCGCGTAGCCATTGCGGGTCATGGCATGCAGATCTTCCGGTAAAATATTGAGAATGGCTTTATCAAGAATAGTAACCAACGGATAGTCCCGCTCGGAAACGGCCAGCACAAAGCGTGCCGGGTCACTATCGAAGCTGGAGACAATACGGAGGGAATCGTGGAAATAGTGGCTCACCATAAATTTGGCGTTAGTGAGTGGCAGAATCATGCGCTCTGCGCGGCCTTCTTTTACCCATTCCAATCCTTCCCGATAGTTTTTTGCCTGCAGGATATTTGCATCGTGCAAGTCAGTAGCGGCATCCTTGATTGGATACTGCCCGGCCAGAACAGCCACGACTTTCGGTAATGTTGAGGCACGACTGTTTTTCTTCCCGACCATCACCCATGAGTTGAAAAGATACGAGCGGGTGGTGAGTAAGTTATTAGGCCAGACGCTATCAAAGGTGATTCCGGCGATGATCCCCGTGCTGCCCGAGCGCGTGGTTTTTAGCGCTTCCTGCAGCGTGCTCTGACGTTCAATGGTGAAACGTATCCCAATCCGACTCTCAATCGCCGCCAGGACATCAGCCGTGATCCCATAAAGTTTACCGTCGCTGTCAAAAAAATTTAGTGGGGCCATATCCTCGGCGACGGCAACGGTAATCTCAGGGTGTTCAGCAATCCATTTCTGTTCCAGCGAAGTAAAAACCAGGTGTCTGTCGCCCGAGGAGAGGGGTATACCTCCGCTCCAGCGGCGTGAAATATCGGCGCGAATATTTTCGGGTATCACCTGTAGTGCTTTGTTCAGGATGCGGATCAACAAGGTATTATTCTGCGTCGTCGCAAAAGAGAAACCGCGTTGTTCCAACTGATGCAACGGGGACAGGCTCAGGTCACTCAGGTTGGATTGATTGATCAAATATTGAGCGGTGGTGGCATCACCAATGTAGAGATCGATTTGATGAAATGAGAGCGCCTCCAGCGCATGGCGCTGCGTTGAAAAGTTAATGATATCTGCATTGGCATAATATGGCTTTAGCTGCGCATCGTCGCGATAGTTCTCGGTAATCGTGACTTTGAGCTTTTTAGCGCTTTTTGCCTGCGGATTATTGTTGCTGACTAACGCGACGGTGTTATTAACGTAGGGATCGCTTAATAGCAGCCCAGCCTGTGCTTCTGCTGTGGAAGCATGTGCAATAAGGTCAATGTTGTTCGCCTTAAGTGCCGCCATTGCTTCATCAGCGTTGGCAAAGTAATAAACGTCAACCTTGATGTTGAGATTCCAGGCGATCGCCCCGAGGTAGTCTGCGCTGATCCCGCCGTAATCTTGCGTACCTGAGGTAATATCAAATGGGGGGGTGTTAGGCGCCCACGCGCCCAGGCGCAGGACCCTTTTTTTGCGTAACCATGCCCACTCCTCGTTACTCAATACAGGATCGGGGAGGGTAAGTTGGCTACGGGCCAGCAAATTGAGTTTCTTTGGCGCTTCAACATCGGCATGCGCCATGCAGCAACCCAGCAGCAAAAATGCGATCAAAAGCGTTTTCATCCCGTCAGCTCCGGATCGCCTAGCAGTCGTTTTAATTCATCAACGTTCTGGCAACCGGTTTTTTCAAACAGACGGGTTTTGTAGGTGCTGATGGTTTTATTGCTCAGCAGCAGCAGTTCACCGATCTCTTTATTACTTTTTCCTTCAATGAGATAGCGTAGTACAGCCATCTCTCTATTGGAAAGTTTATCCAGCGGGGCACTTTCGCTGGTGTCAAGAGGTTCGTTTGCCAGTGTTCGGACACAAAAAGAGGGGAAATAGCTGTACCCATCTATAATTTGCTGACATATCAGTCCGATATGGGTTAAGTCTACATCTTTACTGATAAATCCTTCCGCACCCGCGCGTAAGGTGCGTAGCGCATATTGTTCCGCTGGCTGCCCGGTCAGGATCACCACTTTAATGTTGCTATCAAATTGCTTGATCCGGGACAGTGTTTCCATGCCATCCATTTTTGCCAGGGCAATATCGAGCAGCACGATATCGGTTTTTTGCATTTTAATCATGGACATT
This sequence comes from [Pantoea] beijingensis, assembly GCF_022647505.1. Taxonomy (NCBI): domain Bacteria; kingdom Pseudomonadati; phylum Pseudomonadota; class Gammaproteobacteria; order Enterobacterales; family Erwiniaceae; genus Erwinia; species [Pantoea] beijingensis. Next base: position 2,124,869 of record NZ_CP071409.1, on the reverse strand, counting down.
GCCCGTATACCATCGGCGGCGGTATTGACCTCAAATTGTAAGTTATTGGTCAAAAAGGATTTCAGGGCAAAGCAGATAGCAGGGTGATCGTCGACGATCAGGGCGTGATACATAATGTGTGGCTTCTCGTTGTGGCTGGGAACGTTCCTGCCCATCCATTTACCACACAAAAAAAACAGGCCCAATAAGACAGGCCTGTTTTCCGTGTTTTAACGCAATACTGTTACAGGGGGGAATTAACCGCTAACGTTAGCTTCCTGCAGTGCGGGCGTTTCTTCTTGCGTCATCCGATTAAGCAAAGGTGCCGTTAACAGCATCAGTACGGCAATAACAGCGGTTGCAATGCCGATCTGCAGAAAGACATCGCCATAAATGTGCAGGGATTGCAGTGGGTCGGTGACATTATCCGGAACGGCCATCAGGTTCGCGATTTTACCGGCGATAATGGCCGCGCCCGCCGTTGTCAGGAACCATGCTCCCATGATAAAGCCCATTAAGCGCTGCGGAACCAACTGAGCGACCATGGCCAGTCCGAGGCCAGAAATCATCAGTTCGCCGATACTTTGCAGTGCATAGCTCAGGATCAACCAGTTTACGGACACAATACCCAAATTGCTGGCAAACTTGGTTCCCAGTGGCAGAACCAAAAATGCCGCAGAGCACAGCACCATACCGAAGGCAAACTTGTGCGGCATCGGCAGGCGATCGCCCATCTTGTTATAAATTGCCGCCAGAATAGGACTGGCAACCATAATCCAGAACGGATTCAGTGCCTGATACTGCTCCGGTTCAAACGTGATACCTAAAATGCTGTGCTCAACGTTACGAATAGCAAAAAAGTTCAGTGAGGTTGGCATCTGGCTGTACAGTACAAAGAACACCACCGCTTCCAGCATCAGCAGAAAAGCAACGATCATCTTACGACGTGCAGCACCCTGCATGGCAAATGCTTCTTTACCAAACAGCATCACAATCCCGACCACGATACAAGCCAGTGCAATACGGGCAATATCCTGATTATGCAGTAGCCAGGTTGCTGCGGCGATGACAACGAGGATGCCAACCAGCGTCGGCAGCAGTTTTTTAACCTGTAGCGGTGCAAAATCAGGTTTTGAGCCATGCAGCCTGACCCACTTGCGGCACAGCATGAAATTCAGCAGTGTAATAAGCATGCCGACGAACGACAGTGAAAAAGCGGAGCTCCAGCCATACTGAGCGGCAAGCCACGGTGTGGCCATGATGGAGAACAGTGAACCGATATTGATCGCCATGTAATACATGGTAAAAGCACCATCCAGGCGTGGATCGTCTTTCTCGTAGCAGGTTGAAAGCAGTGAAGAGGGATTGGCCTTAAACAAACCGTTGCCGACGGCAATCGTTGCCATGCCGATATAGACCAGACTTTGATTGTGCCCTGACCAGGCGATCAGACCATAGCCTGTCGCCAGCACAATAATCCCCAGCACAATCACGCGTTTGGTACCCAAAACTTTATCACCCAGCCATCCGCCGACGGCGACCAGGCCATATACCAGTGCGCTGAAAGATGAAAAGAGCGTAATGGAATCAGCTTCAGACATCCCCAGCATTTTTACCAGGTAAACGGCCATAATAGCCTGGAGGCCGTAGTAGCCAAAACGTTCCCATAATTCAATGGAAAAGATCAAATAAAATGACTTCGGTTGTTTAAACGCATTCAGGCTTGTGGCCTTATCCGTGTGTTGGTTTGCAGTAGACACTTATACCTCTGTTTAGATCCCAATTTCATCGCGGGAAGTAAGCACGCGTAATACCGGTTGGTATTCGGTGCATTGTTATAAGATGGGGAAAAACGGCGGTTAATTTCGCTTATCCGGCGGCATCAGGCAAGAGTTTTTTCATCTTCTACGGTTTGTTGCACTGTTAGTGTTAAAAGTATGCGTATGAAATGTTGTCTGGTGTTAAATTCCAGAATAGCCTATTCTGGCGATATTATTGATCAGTTATTTGTCTAAGAAATCAGCAGTGGTGATATAACCAGCTAAAGCGGGATTCTGTGGGACGAACAGTTATAAGTAAGCTAACTGACAGGATGAATAACCACTAATCAGGTAAAAGCTGGATTTTATTGAGTGTTAATAGCGGGTTGCTGGCAAGGTTCGGGTGAGTAAAGTGCCCTTTGTGAATCCGATCACGAAAAAAAGATTAATCTGACGGGAAATCGTATGGTGAACGTTTTCATGTGGGGGCGTAGCGCATACAAGTCCTGACGATGTCAGCACCCCCGTTAACTTTCCACTTTTTCTTTGTACTCGCAGAGATCTTCAATCAGGCAAGAACCACAGCGTGGTTTACGGGCTATACAGGTGTAGCGCCCATGTAAAATCAGCCAGTGATGGCAATCGACCTTAAATTCCTGCGGTACCACCTTCAGAAGTTTTTCTTCAACCTGCTCAACGTTTTTGCCGGGAGCAAAGTTGGTGCGGTTACTGACGCGAAAAATATGGGTATCAACAGCGATGGTTGGCCAGCCGAATGCAGTATTGAGAACCACGTTAGCCGTTTTACGCCCCACGCCGGGCAGCGCCTCTAACGCGTCACGGTTTTCAGGTACTTCACCATTATGCTTTTCCAGCAGAATACGGCAGGTTTTTATCACATTCGCGGCCTTACTGTTAAACAGACCGATCGTTTTAATGTACTCCCGCACGCCATCTTCACCCAGTTCCAACATTGCAGCGGGAGTATTAGCCACAGGATATAACCTGGCGGTGGCTTTATTCACGCTCACGTCCGTGGCCTGTGCCGACAGTAACACGGCGATCAGCAGCTCAAAAGGGGAACTGAATGCCAGCTCGGTCGTCGGGTGCGGATTATTATCGCGCAGGCGGCTCAAAATAAGTTGACGCTTTTCCTTATTCACATCGCTTTTCCGGTATGGCCCTCAGGGTGCGCCTGCGCCTGGGCGGCAGCAAGGCGAGTGGCGCGCTGTTTCGTTTTTTGATCGATCAAATATTTTCCGGCCAGCAGCATACCTAGCCCGATAAATGCACCGGGTGGCAGCATGGCCAGCAGCAGTGGCGAATCAAAGTGAACGATCTGAATGCGTAGCACTTTTGCCCAGGGGCCCAGTAATTGATCTGCGCCATCAAACACGGTGCCGTTGCCGATCATTTCACGGATACAACCCAGCACAAACATTGCGCTGGTGGCGCCAAGACCGGTTGCGCAACCATCGAGCGCGGCGAGAGGCACGCTGCTTTTTGATGCGACAGCCTCAGCACGGCCCACCACAATGCAGTTGGTCACAATCAGCGGGATAAAAATCCCTAAAGACTGATAGAGGCCAAATGCATATGCATTGATCAGCATCTGCACGCAGCTCACCACTGCGGCGATGATCATGACGTAAATAGGAATGCGTATCTCGGACTTAACCCAACGGCGTGAGGCAGAAATTGCGCTGTTAGTACAGGTGAGTACCAGCGTTGTGGCCAGACCAAGGCCGAGAGCGTTCGTCGCGGTTGACGTCACCGCCAGTAGCGGACAAAGGCCCAGCAACTGAACCAGTGCCGAGTTATTTTTCCAGAGGCCATCGACCAGTAGTTTTTTAGCTTCACTCATTGGTGGCTCCACAATCGGGTAAGGAAGAGAGTACGGGCGGCAGGGTTTCAATATACAACGCCGTGCGTTTCACTGCATTGACTACCGCACGCGGCGTAATGGTCGCACCCGTGAACTGATCGAAATCACCGCCATCTTTTTTGACGGCAAAATGTTGGTCATCAGGCCCGGACAGTTGTTTCCCGTTGAAGCTGTTTATCCAGTCAGAGATGCGAAGCTCAATTTTATCACCGAGGCCGGGCGTTTCATGATGTTCAACTACGCGGGTGCCGTACACTTTTCCGTTAAAATCCGCGCCGACAACCAGTTGGATTTCCCCCGAATAGCCGTCCGGTGCAGTTGTTTCCAGCGCGACGGCGACGGGCGTCTCTCCTTTACGGGCGAGATAGAGATGATGGGGTTTACCATTTCCCAGTGCCTTGTCGGTGACAACGTAACATTCTTGTTGAATGTGATTATCGTATATTTCAGGTGGAACAACCTGATCCAACAAAATCTTTTGCTGAACCGCAGTCTGGTGTTCGATCGTGGGCTTGGTAACCGCATTGATGACCGCTGTAACGCCGGTAGTGACTGCCGCGAACAGCGCCAGTGTGACGCCATTTCTTCTGATGGTATCCAGCATATCAAATCAATCCTTGCGATGGCCGTAAACGCGTGGCCTGGTGTAATAATCAATTAACGGCACGGTAATATTGCCCAGGATAACGGCGAAAGCCACACCATCCGGATAACCACCAAAGCTGCGGATCAGCCACACCAGCAGCCCAATCAACGCACCAAAAATCAGTCGACCACGGTTCGTTGTCGACGCGGTTACCGGATCGGTAGCAATAAAGAAAGCCCCCAACATCGTGGCACCGGAAAACAGGTGAATCATCGGGGAGGCGAGACTTTCCGGTGCGGCAACCCAGCCAATCGTTGCGCAAATCGCTAATGAAGCCAGAAAGCTTACAGGAATGTGCCAGCGGATACTGTTGGTCCACAACAGGAACAGCCCCCCCAACAAAAAACCTGCATTGATCCATTGCCAGCCAAGTCCGGCCAGTACGCCGGTATACAGAGGCTGTGCCATTAATTGTTCTGCGCTATGTCCGGCGCGCAGGCCCGTTTTAAAGTTATCAAGCGGTGTTGCCTGGCTAATGCCATCAATGCCAATCTGCAACTGTTGCATGGTATTTCCTGCCAGCGTGTGCTGGGTAAAAATCATGCTGATGGAATCCATAAAACCGGGCGTAATCGACTGTAGCGCTTCAGGCGGCAGCCAACTGGTCATTTGTACCGGAAATGAGATCAACAGAACCACATAGCCGATCATCGCCGGGTTAAAAGGGTTCTGTCCCAGACCGCCATAAAGCTGCTTAGCGATGATCACCGCAAAGACGGTTCCCAGAACGATCAACCACCAAGGTGCCAACGGAGGAAGGCTAACGCCCAGCAACAGCGCCGTAAGCAGTGCCGAGTTATCAGCAAGATGGGCGGTAACCGGCAGGTTACGTAATTTTAAAATGAGGGCTTCCGTTCCCAGCGCGACGACGGCTGCAATCGCGACCTGGATAAGGTTACCGTAACCGAAGTAGTACCACTGCGCGACCATACCCGGGATGGCCGCCAGTAGCACCAGCATCATGATGGTGCCGGTGCTGCGATGATTATGCGTGTAAGGCGAACTTGCGATGCGAAAAGCCATTTATTCCTCTTGCGTACTGTGCTGCTGCGCTTTTCGCGCTTTTACGCGAGCAATGGCTGCTGCCACTGCCGCTTTACGGGGATCGTCATTTGCATTTGGTGTGTCTAACGTCTCTGCGTCATGACTTTTATCATCCGAATGTTGCTGCTGCGCGGCTTTCATGGCTTTAGCGCGGGCGATGGCGGCTTCAACTGCGACTTTGCGTGGGTCAGCCCCTTCAGAGACCGAATTTTCCGCGGCAGGTGTATTCTCTTGGGACTGCGCGGCTTTCCTGGCTTTAGCGCGGGCGATGGCGGCTTCAACTGCGGCTTTACGTGGGTCAGCCCCTTCAGAGACCGAATTTTCCGCGGCAGGTGTATTCTCTTGGAACTGCGCGGCTTTTCTGGCTTTAGCGCGGGCAATAGCGGCTTCAACTGCGGCTTTGCGCGGATCGTCAACCTGACGCGTCACCGGCTCGCTCTCCGCTTGCTTCTCGGCCTGACGTGCTCGCGCTTCTGCTTTGCGAGCTTCACGCTGCGCGATCGCAACTGCGTTATCCGGTACGCCATCGGGATTTACGCTGATGGTTTCTCCATCGGCGGCTTTTTTGGCTTTCACCCGCGCTAGCGCAGCGGCAATCTCATTTTGGTCGCTAGTACTGACTTTACGTTTGGCTTGTTCGTGGCGTGCTTCACGCGCCAGCTTTTCACGCTCAAGTCGCTGTTGACGCGCTTCAAAGCGCGCTTTGGCCTGCGCTGTACGCTGAGCTTCAAGATCGATGGCCCGCAACTCAGCTTTTTCCTGTCGGTAGTACTGCACCAGCGGAATGTTACTTGGACAAACCCAGGCGCAGGCACCGCATTCAATACAATCGTCAATGTGGTGCGCACGCGCTTTCTCGTGGTCACCGCCCTGGCTGAACCAGTAGAGCTGCTGCGGTAGCAAATTGGCCGGACAGGCATCCGCGCAGGCACTACAGCGGATACAGGACTTCTCCTGCTCACTATTCCCCATTTCGCTGGCTGATGGGGCCAGTAAGCAGTTGGTGATCTTCACCACGGGCACATCAAGGGCGGGCAGGGTAAAGCCCATTAACGGTCCGCCCATAATTACCATTTGTTCTTCACCGGGGGTGAAGTCAGCCACATGGAGTAGATGGCTTACTGGCGTACCCAAACGACCCCAGACATTACAGGGGTGACCCATCGCTTCACCGGTCAGGGTCACTACGCGTTCGGTCAATGGTTCTCCGTCAACGATGGCACGCTTCACCGCAAAAGCGGTACCGACGTTCTGCATCAGAACGCCAATATCGGCGGAGCGTCCACCGTGCGGGACTTCTTTACCGGTTAAAATACGCGTCAACTGCTTCGCGCCGCCGGAAGGGTATTTGGTTGGGATCACGCGCAATTGCAGATCGAGACTGCCACCCAGCGCCTGCTTCATCGCACGGATAGCGTCAGGTTTATTATCTTCAATGCCGATCAACACCCGCTCGGCTTGTAGAACCCAGGCCAGAATTCGACTGCCCTCAATCACCTCTGCGGCATAATCCTGCATCAGGCGATCGTCAGCGGTAATATAAGGCTCACACTCTGCGCCATTAATGATCAGAGTATTCACGCCGCTCAGGCCACCTTTCAGTTTCGTACCCGTCGGGAAACCGGCACCGCCTAAACCCGCCACGCCTGCCTGCTGAATGCGATTAACCACATCCTCGCGCGTTAACTGGTGATAATCAGCGATCGGTTGCCGCTCAGCCCAGCGGTCTTCACCATCCGGCGTCATGAAGATACACAGCTCAGACAGCGCGGAAGGATGCGCGGTGATATGCGGTGCAATGGCCGTGATGGTCCCGGATGTGGGGGCATGAACAGGCAACATGCGACCGCGCCCGAAGGTCAGGGGCTGGCCGCGTAGCACGTAGTCGCCCGGGCTGACGCAAAGTTCGCCTTCCTGGCCGATATGCTGTTTCAGCGGAATAATAAAACGGTCGGGCAACGGGATATGACGCAGCGGCGTACCGTTTGATTGCGTCTTCATCTCAGGTGGATGAATGCCGCCGTCAAAGTCCCAGATTTTATCTTTTTTCAGAAAATTAAATAAATTACGCATGACTTTCTTCAGGGATAACCCGGACCGGGATCGTGTTTAAATCCCATTTCCAGTTCGCGGTAGTGGTCGCAACCGGGCGCATTTCAATGCAATCGGTTGGGCAAGGGGCAACGCAGAGATCGCAACCGGTGCAGAGATCGCTCAGAACGGTATGCATGGCGCGAGTCGCGCCGACAATGGCATCGACCGGGCATGCCTGAATACATTTGGTGCAGCCGATACAGTTCGCCTCATCAATCCAGGCCACGGTTCGCACCGGTTCTTTTACCGTTTCATCGCCATCAATGGGTTGGGGATCAACGTTCAGCAAGCCGGCGAGTTTTAGCATTGTTTGCTCACCGCCGGGTGCACATTTATTTATCGCCTCGCCATTGTTTCCTACCGCTTCAGCGTAGGGACGGCAACCCGGATAACCGCATTGCCCGCACTGGCTCTGGGGCAGGAGTTCATCGATCTGCTCAACAATCGGATCGGCTTCCACGAGGAAGCGGCGTGACGCATAGCCAAGCAGCGCACCGAAGACCAGACTCAGCGCGCTCAGCACGCTGATAGCAATCCAAATCGCACTCATCAGAACTTCACCAGGCCAGTAAAGCCCATAAAGGCCAGCGACATCAATCCGGCGGTGATAAGCGCAATGGATGAACCTTTAAAGGGCGCAGGAACATTCGCCAGCACCAGACGCTCCCGCATTGCAGCAAACAGCACCATGACCAGCGAAAAACCGATAGAAGCACTGAAGCCATACAGCGCGGCCTGTAGAAACGTATGGTTAAGATTGACGCTTAACAGCGGCACGGCCAGCACGGCACAGTTGGTGGTAATCAATGGCAGGAAAATGCCCAGTAAACGGTAAAGCGCCGGGCTGGTTTTACGCACCGCCATTTCGGTGAACTGTACGGTTACGGCAATCACCAGGATATAGGCCATAGTGCGTAGATAAACCAGATCGAGCGGAACCAGAATAAGGTTATTCACCAGCCATGCGCAAATAGAAGCCAGTGTGATGACGAATGTGGTGGCGAGTCCCATACCAATGGCCGTTTCCAGTTTTTTGGAAACGCCCATAAAGGGACAGAGGCCGAGAAACTTCACGAGTACGAAGTTATTCACCAGCACTGTACCAATAAAAAGAAGCAGGTATTCGGTCATTGTTACGCCTGAAAAAAGAAGTAAGGCCAATAAAAAAAGGCCATGTATTATCCGGTATTAGCCGCTATATCACAACACAACAACGCAGGGGTTATTTTGTGAAAGCACTCAGGATTAAATTCATGATGGTTTTAACTGCAATCACGGTTCAATGAATGTTTTCTTAACCCGTTGAGAACGCTTGAAATACGGAACAAGTATCGATGCAGCCAGCAGAGAAATCAGTAAAGTCCTTATTGCCGCGCTGTCGCTTACGGGCGAGAAGGCAAAGGTTTTTAGCGCCAGCAGCACGGTCATCAGCAACCAAATAATATAGTGACGTGGCAGACGGCGTGAGCGCTTGCAGAATATCCAGGTTACCCAAATGCTATAAAGCCAGACAAGGAACGACGTTCCCAGTGACAATGACCACTGCAGCGTAAACGAATGGGCATTATGCAGCAATGCCTGACGCAGTTCCGGGGATACCAGGGCACTTAAATACACCGCCAGTACCAGCGCACTGGTGAGTAAGGTCATGATCAGCCATGCCAGCGGCAGCAAAAGCCAGCCGCCAATACGTATTGGAACAGGTGAAGTGTTGTCGACTGCCATAAATATCCTTGCGGTAAACGTTCAAACCAGTGATGCACGAAATCGGAAGGATTATACGTAAAAACCGGGTTAAAGCGGTAAAGGCTTCAAATTAATATCCAATAATTTCTGACTATTTTACTGGCAGGAGCCCCTGTTTCAGTATGCCGTTGCCGCGCTTTTATGTCTCGTCACATAAAGCGACTGGTCGATTATTCCTTTTCAAATGAGTAATTAGGGTTATTCCTTCTTGTTCTCTTAGCGTCTTTAGTCTTAAATCTGAGGAACAGATGTTCTAACAAGCAAGCGTTAGTGTTGCAACTGAGCCTTTACCGGGCGCGGAATAAATACCGTGGGTATAAAAGAAAATCCTGTGTGATATCAACCCATCAGCAACATAACGTGGGTCGGGCCGCTGATCAGGGTGAACAAGAGGAAATATAATGTCAGATAAAATCCGAGTAGGGCTTGTTGGCTACGGTTTTGCCAGCAAAACATTCCATGCGCCGCTGATTGCCGGAACACCTGAGATGGAGCTGGCTGCAGTTTCCAGCAGTGATGCAGCTAAAGTTCACGCTGACTGGCCTTCGGTTCAGGCCGTGCCCGATCCGCAGGCTCTCTTCGACGATCCCACGATTCAACTGGTGGTTATCCCGACGCCAAATGATACCCATTTTCCGCTGGCCCGGGCCGCATTGAATGCGGGCAAACATGTAGTCGTGGATAAACCGTTTACCGTGACGTTGTCACAGGCTCGTGAGCTGGACGCGCTGGCTAAAGCCAAAGGATTACTGCTCTCTGTCTTCCACAACCGCCGTTGGGACAGTGACTTCCTCACGTTAAAATCACTCCTTGCGGAGGGCTCTTTAGGTGAAGTCCGTTACTTTGAGTCTCATTTTGATCGCTATCGCCCAGAGGTTCGACAGCGCTGGCGTGAAATGAAAGGTGCAGGCAGCGGTATCTGGTTCGATTTGGGGCCGCATCTTATCGATCAGGCTCTGCAACTCTTTGGTTCACCAGTTTATATTAACGTCGATATGGCAGAACTTCGGCCGGGAGCGCAAACCACTGACTATTTCCATGCGGTGTTAACGTATCCACAACGGCGGGTGGTGCTGCATGCCAGTATGTTGGTGGCGGCAGAATCCGCACGCTATCAGGTGCATGGCACCCGTGGAAGTTATGTAAAGTTTGGGCTGGATCCCCAGGAGGACCGACTGAAAGCTGGCGCGCGTCCACCACAGGAAGACTGGGGATACGACATGCGTGATGGTGTGCTAACGCTGGCCGATGGTGATGTGATGCTGGAAAAAGCGTTACTGACCATTCCGGGTAACTATCCCGCCTATTACGCGGGTGTGCGTGATGCCATTAATGGTAAAAGCGCGAATCCGGTTACTGCCGAAGAAGCCATCCAGGTGATGGAGTTGATTGAGCTAGGGCTGCAATCCGCTGAAAAGCGTCAAACGCTGTCGCTCAAGTAACCGGATAATGTGATGGGCTCTTGAGACAGGAGAAGCACAGACGCTTCTCCTTTTTTATTAGCCCCGTAAAACTTTGGCGCGAATTTGCTGTTTTTCAGCATCGCTCAGGAAGGCGATAGCCAGGCCGTTTTCCTGCGCCCGGCGGATCTGCGCGATCGTTAAGCCGGCCTGGGGGGCCGCAACATGATATTCATGCTCAATCTCAATACCTTGTACCGCAGGATCGTCAGTATTGAGGGTCGCCAGAATGCCGTGGTCGAGGAATTTTATCAACGGATGGTGGCTTAAATGCGCTACGGTGCTGGTCTGAATATTCGAGGTTAAGCAGGACTCGATGCCAATGCGGTGCTCGGCCAGGAAATCCATCAGTGCGGGATCTTCCACCGCTTTAACACCATGACCGATACGCTCTGCGCCCAATTCTCGAATCGCCTGCCAGATACTTTCCGGTCCCGCCGCTTCGCCCGCATGCACTGTAATATGTAAACCGGCATCGCGTGCGCGGTTAAAATGGCTGAGGAACTGGCTACCCGGAAAACCGAGCTCGTCGCCGGCAAGATCCAACGCGGTGATGCTCTCACGGTGGGCCAGTAATGCATCCAGCTCGCGTAAGCAAGCCTCTTCACCGAACGTCCGACTCATAATGCCAATCAATCGCACTTCAATATCATGCGCCTGACAACCTGCTTTTATGCCATCAATCACCGCTTCAACGACGCCAGCCACCGGGAGTTTATGTGTCATTGCCATATAGCCGGGAGAAAAACGCAATTCGACATAGTGGATCCCAGCGCTTGCGGCATCCTCAACGTTTTCTTGGGCCACGCGACGGCAGGCATCCAGCGATCCTAACACCTTCACGCCCCAATCAAGTTTTTGCAGAAAGCTAACCAAATCAGGTTCAGTTTGCGTAACCTGTACATGAGGCCGCAGTGCATCCAGGGTATTTGCGGGGAGGCGAAGATTAAACTCGCGGCCTAAATCAAGGATAGTTTGTGCGCGAATATTGCCGTCGAGGTGGCGATGAATATCGGTAAGGGGAAGGGTAGAATCGATCATATCGCACTCTCGTTTGTTGTTAGAAGAAGTGCAGATAAGTATAAAAACAAGTTGCGCAAATAAGCCAGAGAATTGCGCAACTTGCCGGATTAACTGCTGGATAATTAGTCTTTATTTAGTAAAAGTGTTAATCGCAGCAATTAAGCGGTCAAGGCCATCATCCAGTTTACTGCGTGGGCATCCCGCATTCAGGCGTAAAAATCCATCGCCCTCTGTGCCGTAAGTGTAACCCGGCATAATCGCAACTTTTTGTTGTTCAATCAGTACTTGCTGCAATTGACGATCGTCTAACTGTAGCGGACGCAGATCAATCCATGCCAGATAGGTCGCCTGTGGTAGGGCCACGTTCAGCGCCGGGAACGCCCGGTTCAATCGCTCAGCAATATGCAGTAGATTATTGCGCAGATAGTTGCGCAGTGCATCCAGCCATGCCTCGCCGTCACGATAAGCAGCAATATGCGCTGCAACGGCGAGAACGGCGGGGGAAGAGAGCCCGTCAGCACTTTTCAAGGCATAAAACCACTGGTCGCGGTCCTGTTCATCACTGATAAAGCCATAAGCTCCGGTCAGCGCGGGAATATTAAAACTCTTTGAGGCTGAAGTGAAAAGCGCCCAGCGATCGCGTGCCACCTGCATCCACGGCGTATGCGCGACGTCTCCCAACACCATATCCATATGGATTTCATCGCTAATGACCTTGACATGGTGGCGCTGACAGAGCGCGGCCATCTGTTCCAGCTCGGCGCGACGCCATACTTTGCCCGTTGGATTATGTGGATTACACAGCAGCATGACTTTGCATTCATCGCGTGCCAGTAGATGTGCCAGCGCCTCCATATCACATTGCCACTCACCATCCAGACAGATCAGCGGTAGTGCCATCACTTTGCGCTGGTTGCCTTCAATCGTTTTATAGAACGCATCATAAGCGGGGGTATGTATCAAGACGCCATCTCCAGGCGCTGACCAGTGACGTAACATCTGCGCCACCATATAGATCACCGAAGGGCCATAGACGATTTGCTGGCGCTCGACAGCCACGTTAAACCGCTGTTGATACCAGTGCGCGATCGCGTTGAGAAAGTCATCATGCTGCCAGCGGCTGTAACCCAACACACCGTGCGCGATGCGCTTCTGTAGCTCGGTGACAATAACCGGGGCGGTAGGGAAATCCATATCTGAAATAGTAAAGGGCAGCAAATCGGGGTGGCCGAAGCGATCGGCGACAAAATCCCATTGGGTACACCAACTGCCGTGGCGATCGACCATCACATCAAAATTAAACGACATCGTGGTGTATTCTCCATATTTCCCTCTCCCTGTCATAGGGAGAGGGAGGACAAGCGTTTGCTATGCAGAAGCGGTGCCGGACCCCATCAGGGTAGCAATTTCATCTTTTACTGACTGAACCTGAGGACCGATAACCACTTGCAGACTGTGCTGATTCAGATGCACGACACCAATCACCCGATGCGCTTTCAATGCGGCATCATCCACCAGACTCATATCTTTCACCGCCAGACGAAGACGCGTCAGACAATTATCCAGCGAGGTAATATTATCCACGCCGCCCAGGGCTGCGAGGATCGCCGGAGAATTGTAACCTGACTTCCCAACGTTACCTGCGACAGCGGGATTTTTTTCGATGTTCTCGCGTTGGGTTTCAATATCCCGACCGGGGGTTTTGATATTAAAACGCGTAATCGCGAAGCGGAAAATTACATAGTAGCCAACGAACCAGATAGCTGCGACCACGGGCACCCAATACCATTTGGTCGACAGGCCATGCAGAATGCCGAATACGACAAAGTCGATCACGTTACCATCGGTATTACCAATGGTGACGCCTAACACCGCCATGACGGTAAATCCAAGGCCCGTAAGCAGAGCGTGAATCACGTACAGAACCGGAGCGACAAACAGGAACAGGAACTCAATAGGTTCGGTGGTGCCGCCAACTACGCAAGCGACAACGCCGGAAATCAGTAACCCTTTAATTTTATGTCGATTCTCCGGACGGGCGCAGTGATACATGGCTAACGCAGCGCCAGGCAGGCCGCCGAGGAAGGCGGGCATCTTGCCCTGAGAAAGGAAGCGGGTGGCACTTTCGGCAAAACCACTCGACGTCGGGCAGGAGAGCTGCGCCTGGAAAATGGTTAATGCGCCACTGACGCTATGTCCACATACGTCCATGGTGCCGCCCGCATCGGTAAAGCGAATAATGGCGACAAGGATGTGTTGCAGTCCAAACGGTAGCAGCAGACGCTCACCGGTACCAAAGATCATCGGACCAAATTCACCCGCACCGTTAATCATCCAGCCAAGACCACTAATGGCTGCGGCGAACCCTGGCCAGATTAACGGAACGACTAAACCGACTAATCCCATCACCAGGGTGGTAATAATTGGGACGAAGCGGGTACCGCCAAAGAAAGCCAGTGCGTCCGGCAGACGAATGGTGTGAAAACGTTCATGCAGATAAAACACGATGATACCGACGATCACCGCACCGAGAATACCGGTATCAATCGACTGAATCCCCAGAATATTCTGGATGTTATTTGCTTTCAGGATTGCCGCATCTGTGGTTGGCAAAATACCGTTGGCATTTAACCAGAAATTAACGGCCAAGTTTAGCACAGCAAAGCCGACAAAACCGGAAAATGCCGCGACACCTTTATTTTCACGGGCCATACCCAGTGGAATAGCGATAGCAAACATCACGGGCAGATAGCTAAAGGCGAAAGAGCCGACTTTACTCATCCAGGTAAAGATCAGTTGGAGAAGATGATTCCCCAAAAACGGGAGCAGAGTAATCACATCATGGCTGCTTAACGAACTGCCGATACCGAGCATAATGCCGCAGAAAGAGAGTAATGCGACAGGCAGCATAAAGGTTTTCCCCAAACTCTGGAAAAACTCCCATACCGTAATTTTTTGTTTTGAGGCGGACATACAATCTCCTGGCAAAAAAATGCCCAGCACGTGCTGAGGTAAAAACAATGATAAAACGTTTTATCATTCCTGAATGCGCGCTATATCACACTCTTATTTGTTACGAAGGTTTTCATGGGGTTGTTTAAGGTGTAACGTTTTACCTGCATGCGTAAACATACAGGACGGCTACGCAGCACCTTGAAAGTGGCGGAATATGTCTCAGAAAAAAATTACGATTAATGATGTTGCCGATGAAGCCGGTATTTCAGTCACTACGGTCTCACTGGTTCTTTCGGGTAAAGGGCGCATCTCAGCGGCAACCGCCGATCGCGTGAATCAGGCAATTGAAAAATTGGGTTATATACGCAACCGTTCTGCGGCAATGTTGCGCGGTGGCGATAGCGGTGTGATTGGGCTGATTGTGCGTGATATTTGTAACCCGTTTTATGCTGAGATGACGGCAGGCCTGAGTGAAATGCTGGAGAAGCAGGGTAAGGTGCTGTTTCTTACACAGAGCGGCGCGCAAGGTAAAAATATTCAGCGCTGTTTTGATTCACTTATTGCGCAGGGCGTGGAAGGGATCGTCCTCGGCGGGGGCGCGGATAACGCCGTCGAGCTGGTACAAAAAGCGCGTGAGTTTGGCGTTCCGTTGATTTGCGCTTCGCGGGCCAGCAGCCTGGATGAGGCGGATTCAATTCGACCGGATAATATGCACGCGGCCAAGCTTGCAACCGAATATTTGATCAAGCGAGGGCACCACTGCATTGCCTGGTTGGGCGGCTCGGGGTCGTCTCTGACCCGGGCCGAGCGGATTGGTGGTTATTGCACCACGCTGTTGCAATATGGTTTGCCTTTTCGTAGCGAATGGATAGTCGAAAGCGGCAGTCATCAGCGCGACGCTGCTGATTTAACCGAAAAGCTGATCCATCACCATCCCACGATTACCGCTATTCTGTGTCATAACGCATCCGTCGCGCTCGGCTGTTATTTTGGTTTGCAACGCACGGGACGCACCATCGGTAAAGGGGCGCTTGACAGCTATTACGGGCAACAGATGGCGCTGGTGGGTTTTGGTGATGTTCCTGAGGCAGAGCTCACCGATCCGCCACTGACATTTATTACCAGCTCAGCCAGGGAAATCGGTCGTAGTGCCGCCACGCGTCTGCTGGCGCGCATGCACGATCCTGACGGGGATATTCAAAAGCTGATTATGCCGCCTGTTTTGATTGAGCGGGGATCGGCGTAAATTCTCGTTCTGTTAGCTAAGATGTAATAAGGCTGACTGAGGTGCCGCCAGGTAGCAAAACAGGGGAATATCCAGTTCACGGCTAACCAAAGAAAGGGGCAATGTATTGCCCCTTATTACTTATTACGGCGCTGGAATTTGCGGCTGAGGCTGCAAACCACCAAGCATATAGCGTGACATAAACTGTTCGAGCGGCATTTTTTCGCCGTTCATTGTGACCTGACCGGTCGCGTATTGCAGGCTGGTAACAATATTATTGTCCTGCTGGGTGGTTAATTTAAACATCTGCCCCATCGCCGCGACACCTTTTACCTGCTGTTCAGCCAGTTTGGCAGCATCGGGCTGTTGATAGCCTTCGGCCATTGCAACATGCGTCATCAGCTCGGTAGCCATATCCATGGAAATCGTCAGCTTACCCTCCAGCGTTTTCAACACGCGA
Source organism: [Pantoea] beijingensis (assembly GCF_022647505.1). NCBI lineage: Bacteria > Pseudomonadati > Pseudomonadota > Gammaproteobacteria > Enterobacterales > Erwiniaceae > Erwinia > [Pantoea] beijingensis. The sequence continues at coordinate 2,108,592 of NZ_CP071409.1, read as the reverse complement.
TCGACGGCCTGACCGATATTCTGAGCTTCACCCGTCACGTTGGCAGGATCCTTGAAATTAACGGCCAGATTAAAACTACTTTCGCCCTTATCGTTTTTCCAACTGAGTGGGGCAATACTGATACTGGGATCGCCTTTCAATAAGGTCGGGAGGTTGTCCAGTAGAATCTGGTTCATACCCAGTTGATAACGCTGTGGATCCTCATCGATGCCGGGTTGATTAAGCAGAGCTTGCACCTGTGCATTGTAATTAGTGGAGAAAGCCTTCAGCGCGGCACCATCAAATTTTGACAGTTTCATTGCTAATTTGCCCTGACCAAAGGATTGATTCTGGATCTTCAGGCTATCGACGGTGTAATCGATTTGACCTGACACGGTTTTCTCGTCGGCATCAAAAGTAGATTTACCTTTCAGGCCTGCCACGGTAGCCGCATCCTGACCATTCACGCTGGCCGTCAGTTTCTGCAAATTAATCGTTTGGTCGCCAATGCGGACACCTTGCGGACTCAAACGTGTATTAGCCGTGGCTTCAACGCCATTAAGCGTGAAAAGAACCGGCATATTCATCTGATTCTTTGTGGTAATCGCGAGGCTATCGACGTTGCCATTGAAGCCCACTTTATCTCCTTTGGCATCTGCATCGATCTTCAATGTTCCACCATTCCACGCGAAGCGTTCGCCGCTTTCATTATTTTGATAGTCGATTGGCAACAGTTTAATATCGGAGGCGGTGGCACCGCTGTAGCCAATACGTGTATCCGCCTGAACCGGCGATTCACCTTTAGCCAGTTCAAATAGCCGTTTAACAGGATCGGTATTCGCCAGTTCGGTGTGCACAGAGGCCATGCTTGGGATTAAAATCAATTTTTTCAGCTGAGCGAACGGAAACGGGCCGTGATCGATCTTCTCGTTAAAAACGACACTTTGTCCCGGTTTCAAAAGCGCATTATCTTCAGTCTGTGAACTGGCCTGTAACACAAAACGAGCCGTGCTGCTGAAGACACCGCGTTGATAATCCTGATAGCTGATTTTTAATCGGCTCTCAGGAGCAATGTCGGCAAGCTGCATATTGGCATTTTGTACCAGCTCATCCATGTGTGTTTGCAGTTGTTTACCGGTAAACCAAGCGGCACCGGTCCAAATCACCCCAAGTGCAACAACTACACCAACCGCAATCTTTGTCTTTTTCATCTGAGTTTGTCGTCCTTTTACTAAGTTCATCCGCCAATAATTTCAATCTGGCAGAACCGGCGGAGAATAGAAACGCCCGCGGCATTTCAATGAATGGCTGAATAATCATAGCTGTAATGGGCCGTGTTTGAAATCATAGCGACAGGTAATTGCCCGTTTTTCGGGCCACATTAGCGATAAATGAAAATACTACCGGCTTAAAATCAGTGATAAGGAATGCCTGTTTACCCGATGCTCATAGCGGATTCACGCGTATGCGAACTTGCATAATCCAGGGCAGCGCATGTGTTCTGGTGGCGTATTCCGTGGCGTTGCCGCAGTGTCGATGTTTAAACGCCCACCGGTATTCCGGTGGGACGGCGGGTGATTAAAACTGATGTTTTGCTTTCAGGATCGCGGATGCGCGTTCGCCAATGATGACGCAAGGTGCCATAGTATTGCCGGTCGTTACGCGTGGCATGATCGAACCATCTGCAATACGTAAGTTTTCAATCCCGTACACGCTAAGTTTATTGTCAACCACAGCCATGTCATCACGCCCCATTTTGGCAGTACATGTCTGGTGCCAGTAGGTAACGGCAGAATTACGGATATAGTTTTCCAGCGCCGCTCCGGTGAGGTTGCCAGGCATTGACTCGCCTTTGATCAGTGATGAAAACGCAGTGGCGTTACCCAATTCCCGACAAATTTTGATGCAGTTTATGGCGGCTTTCATATCATCAGGATGTGACAGTGAACGTGCATCAATATTTATCGAATCCAGGGGATTCGCGCTGGTCAGGTACACGCGGCCACGGCTTTTGGGCTGAGCCAGCCCGGCGAACATCGACCAGCCTGCTTCAGGCACACCCAGATGGGCGGTTTCATTACTCGGAACTGGAAATTCAGCCTGACAAAACAGCAGGTCGGGGGCGGTGAGTTCCGGGCTGCTTTTCCAGTAAAGCGTGGCTTCACTGCCACTGTTGCGTGGGGCGATCGGCTCTTTGTATTCCCAGATACAGCCAAAGGAAATATGGTCCTGCAAGCCTTGTCCAACACCCGGGAGATGCTGTACCAACGGAATACCCAGTTTGTTCAGTTCCGCCCGATCGCCGATACCGGAATGCAGCAATACTTTCGGCGTATGTACGGCACCTAAAGACAGAATGACTTCTGCGTTAGCATATACGTGAACAGGGACACCTTGATGTAAAAATTCGACGCCTGTGGTCTTTTTACCCTCAAAAATCAAGCGGGTCACCAGCGAGTCAGTGAGTACGGTGAGATTGGATTGTCCCAGAATCGGATGGGTGTACGCGCGGAAAATGGAGTTGCGTTTACCGTCACGAATCAAAACATCTGTAATTGCACAGCCGCCTTCACCTTCCATCATCAGGCCATTCTGGCTTGAAAATACCGGGATGTTCAGTTCCTGGGCAGCGCTAAGCATAGCGGTCGCGATAGGACTGGGATTGGGGGAGGGTTGGACATATACCGGTCCCCCCGTTCCGCGATATTGGGGATCGGCTGCACCTAGCCAGTTTTCTATATTGCGATAGATAGTTAATACCGAGTCGTAGCCCCATGCATCATCGTCAGCTTCGGAAGCAAAAAAATCCCAATCATTTTTATGTCCGCGCGCCCACACCATCACGTTAATACTGGATCCGCCCCCGAGGACTTTCCCCATGGACATCGGGATCGTTCGGCCATTTAAATGAGGGTTGGCATCAGCCAGAAATTTCCAGTCACGATCGCTGCCCAGGTTCGTTGGCCACAGCGCCGGATCCATCACCGGTGGAACATCATCGCTATGGCCAGCTTCAAGGAGTAAAACTTTTACCTCAGGGTTTTCAGCCAGACGGCGAGCAATAACCGAGCCGGATGAACCTGCACCACAGATGATAAAATCATAATGTGTATCTATGCGCGACGACGGCTGTAAGCCTGCACGTTCAGATGTTGCATCGCGATGGGCGTCTGACATGGGTTATCTTCCTTAAGATGGCGTGGGTTCACGTACCGTTTATCGGATTGAAAAAGCGATATGAGTTTTTTTCTTCATTATTACGCTACGCTGTGGCATCAATAAGCCGATGTCCAAAGCCGCTTTAATTAATCTCCTGCCGCACAGCCTTGTCTAATCGTTAAAAGCAGCTATTGAGATAGCCTGAGGCTATTAACTTTTTACCGGTGGCAGGATGCAAAAGTGTTAAAGGGCGATAGGGGATGGCGGCTCATAACAGCCAGTCCGATTACAGGCTGGCTCAATCGCTCTGTTGCCCGTTACCCTAAGCCCGCCACACGTGCGTGCCGGAAGTATCAATCTCTGCTGATGTTGAGTAACGGGCCGTATTATTATTGATTAAACACGCGGGCTATCCGACCCGTGCCGCTGAGGCTCACCGGTGATTCGCAGGCGGCAATAAAACAGGACTCGCCGGGTTGCAAGATCAGTTGCTGTGCATCTTTGCTGACGATAGCCTGACCTTCAATGCAGAAGAGGATAGCCGCACTCTGTTGCGTTATGCTGACAGGCTGGCTTTCCAGTGTATGAATGGCAAAAGCAAAGTCATCAACCGGGATCGGGAAAGTGCGCATCTGGCCTTGTACCACCGGTTGCATCAGCAGATTTGCATAGGCTTTTGGTTCAAATTTGACATTGGCCAGCAGTTCGGGAATATCAATATATTTGGGTGTCAGCCCAGCCCGCAGCACGTTATCCGAGTTGGCCATCACTTCAAGCGCTACGCCTTTCAGATAGGCGTGTGGTGTTTCGGCAAATAAAAACATGGCTTCGCCAGGCTGCAGTTCGACAACATTCAACAAGAGTGGCGAGAATAACCCACTGTCATTCGGATAAAACTCCGCAATTGCGGCAATAGTTTTCCACGGCTCACCATGCTGGTGGTTAAGCGCGGATTTCAACACTCCCAACGCCAGTGACAGGGATTCATCTTCCAGTGATAGCAGGCTGGCGAACAGTTGCGCCAGGTTATCGCGATTGGCATTTTGCAAAAAATGCGCAATCGCGGGATGGGCACCAGCCACCGGTTGTAGTAGTGAAACGATCTCCTGCAGCTCACGAAATCCGTTCATGGCCTGGAAAGAGGTCAGGGCGTATACCAGTTCAGGTTTGTGGTTAGCGTCTTTATAGTTGCGTTCGGCAGAAGCAATATCGATGCCTGCCGCATTTTCTCTGGCAAAACCGCGTTCCGCAGCTGATTTGCTGGGGTGCACCTGGATAGAGAGTGGCTGATCTGCACACAGGACTTTAAACAAGAAAGGCAGCTCACCAAATTGTGTGGCCACTTCTTTACCCAAAAGTCTGGCTTTATCGCTATCAATTACGCTGCGCAGAGAACGAGCCTGACCGTCAATGTCGACAAAAGAGCTACTTTTAGGGTGCGCGCCCATCCACATCTCAGCCATTGGCTTGTCTTGAGGATTGGCAATGCCATACAGCGCCGTTAAGGCAGTCTTGCTACCCCATGCATAATTTTGCAGCGAATTGGTTAGTTTTTGCATAATTCCTCCCGGGTAAACTAAAGTTAACTGCCGATATTAAAGCAGAAACTCCCGGCAGTGCCCACCGCCCCAAGAAACGAACGCACCCATACTTGACGATCTCAGGGTGATTTTGGCGGTTGAGATGAGAACCTGAAGGGCAGTAAGAACGTATGCGGCGCATAAGGTTAAATCATGGTATGTCTCAGATGACTAACCGCGTTCGATATCCTTATCAGGATGAGAAAAATAACCATTAAAACAACCAGTTGTGATGGAGGAGGTAGTTATGGTAGCCCACCGCATTGAAAAAGATTCAATGGGACCTGTCGATGTACCGGCCGATAAACTTTGGGGCGCGCAAACGCAGCGTTCGCTGGAACACTTTCGTATCTCAACGGAGAAAATGCCGACCGCGCTGGTCCATGCGTTGGCATTGACCAAACGCGCTGCCGCTAAGGTGAATTGCGATTTAAGTTTGTTGCCTGAGGAGCGCGCGGCGGCGATCATCAGTGCTGCCGATGAAGTTCTCGCGGGTCAACACAGCAGTGAGTTTCCCCTTGCGATCTGGCAAACCGGTTCCGGTACGCAAACCAACATGAATATGAATGAAGTGTTGGCTAATCGCGCCAGCGAAATTTTGGGAGGAGAACGCGGTATGTCGCGGCTGGTCCACCCCAATGATGATGTCAATAAGAGCCAAAGCTCAAATGACGTGTTTCCTACGGCGATGCATGTTGCCGCGGTTATCGGCGTTCAGACGCAACTTTTCCCCCAACTGAGCACGCTAAAAAAGACGCTGCAGGAAAAGGCTGAAGCCTATAAAACCATCGTAAAGATTGGCCGCACGCATTTGCAGGATGCTACGCCATTAACGTTGGGGCAGGAAATTTCGGGCTGGGTGGCGATGCTGGAACATAATTTGAAGCACATTGAGCAAACTATTCCGCATTTAGCCGAACTGGCGATGGGGGGGACCGCGGTGGGAACCGGCTTGAACACGCATCCAGAATATGCCGTGCGTGTAGCGAAAGAACTGGCCGAACTGACGCAGCAACCCTTTGTTACCGCACCCAATAAATTCGAAGCGTTGGCAACTTGCGATGCGCTGGTCCATGCTCACGGTGCGCTAAAAGGACTGGCGGCATCATTGATGAAAATCGCGAACGATGTCCGCTGGCTCTCTTCCGGTCCGCGCTGTGGTATCGGGGAAATTGCCATTCCTGAAAACGAGCCGGGCAGTTCAATTATGCCAGGTAAAGTTAACCCAACACAGTGTGAAGCGATGACCATGCTGTGTTGTCAGGTGATGGGGAACGACGTTGCGGTCAATATGGGCGGAGCGTCCGGTAATTTCGAACTGAACGTTTATCGGCCCATGATTATCCATAATTTTCTCCAGTCGCTTCGTCTGCTGGCGGACGGCATGGAGAGTTTTCATCATCATTGTGCGGTAGGTATCCAGCCGAATCGCGATCGCATCACCCAGCTACTCAATGAATCACTCATGTTGGTCACCGCATTGAACACCCACATTGGCTACGATAAGGCAGCAGAAATTGCGAAAAAAGCCCATAAAGAGGGACTGACGCTGAAAGGTGCAGCACTCGAACTCGGGTATTTGACGGAGGAAGAGTTCGATAGCTGGGTTCGTCCGGAAGATATGGTTGGCAGCATGAAATCATAGCGTTGCGGTAAAGGGGATGGAAGACCGTGCGTGGAGGCCCGGGTGGCTTTTCTTCGCAAGCATTTCAAGACTGCAGGGGCCTGCAGTCTTTCCGTTCCGAACTTACCCTGAATCAAACGCGACGGGGGTTGCCGGTTTCCTTACCGAAAGGAGCATACTGTTGACGTAGCGGCAAGCCGTGTTCCTGACGAATACCGTTTTCAGACAGAGGTTCATTAGCGTACTTACCTATACCCACCGCTCGCGACTCCTCCTGTCCGGCTGGCGTCTTAGGATCGTGACGGTCTGAATCCCCACCGGTATATGTCCCCTTCATCATTCGATAGCTGTGTACCAGTTCATGGCCCAGAGATACGAATGCCAGCGCGTTATCCTCCCAGAGCATTGGGACGCCATGTGAATCAACAGCAACAGAGTGGCGTGGGTTCCAGAATACGCTGGCGCATGTTCCCTCTCCTTTCTTTCCTAATGATTGCTTTTGGGCCAGCTGAACCGCTTTCATATTATGTTCTTTATCGTATTCACTCGGATGCATATCAAAGCGTTTGCCCTGAGATTCAGTCAGGAACGGGCCAGCAACTGTGGCAGCCGACGTCACCTTTATTTTAACGTAACGGCCATCGGTGCTGAGATTACGCAGCTCGTCCAGCAGACTTTTACCATTAGGGCGACTATTCAGCTTTTGTAATGCACTTTCAGCGGTTGCGTAGTTTTCCTGACTGTAGTGTTCAATCGTGATATGGGGGGCCACTCGACTGGCAGAAAACGTATTCATATTCTTTCCTCCGTATTGTTTTTCCGTTGTGACATCAGCGCTTCAACATGACGGCGCTGAAGTAAGCGTTTTTCTTCCACTGTTGTTGCCTGACGTCCTTGTGGGACCGCGGGTTGGCACCATCGACCAATCACCGACAATGTCAAAACAAGGCGTTCAAATAAAAAAATGAGAGTGTCGTGGTGCAGCTCATTTAACGGCAAGGAAGTCCAAAGCACCAGTTGCGCGCGCTCTTTGTCTGCGGCAATGATAATGGCGGGCTGTTGTTCGATATTCAGGTTGGCTTGTAATAGTTCAAGCAGCAGAGCCTCACCTGGGTTTTCCGGCAGTGGCAGCATACCCATCATTACCAGATCCCTGTTTTCCGTTAGCTCCAGAAAAACCTCCTGGCCCCCCTCAAGCGTTAACGCATAGTACCCATGAGGGTTTAATTCAATCGCGGGCACGTTCAGCTGTTTAAACAGTGGCTGGAGTTTATGATAGAGCTGTTCAGCAATGGCCATAGTTATCTCTATTTTCTAACCAATATGTGGGGATTATGTGGCTGGTATTCGTAGCAGGTTCCTGAGGTAATTTGTAACAATGTAAAACGGTATTGCTCGCTGAGACGGGGAACCTGAATATCTTCACTGATATGGGAACGATGAAGTGTATGCCCAGGATTAATGCAGGCGGGTTCACTACGCATCAGCCCCTTCAGCAGCGTGAAGAAGGCCTCGTGTGGTCAGAACAAGCGATCGCTAAAGAGATGCAGGCGCGGAATAATGGCAAACAACTTCTCTGCTTGCGGTTTGTGTCGGTGTTTGACGTTATTCACATCATAATTGAGCAGTTCTCCCAAAATGGGAACGGATACGCGATCGGGGCAGAGGACTAGCAGGGGAGAAGGGCACGCGAACTGCGTCTGTTTTTGCTGCTGTTTATCCCAGATACGAGCGATCGGCTGTACTTTCACCGGCCGCTTAATCTTTAGTCTGGCATTTGCAGGCAGCGATTTTATTGCTTCAATCTCCATATAAACTTTCTCTGCCCATTGTTCGCGCGTCCATGGCGCTATTGCACGGCCGGCTTTAATACTTCTTTCCAGCTTTTCCAGAATGTCATTTCGCGTGACGTTTTTAACGATATTCTTGTTAGCCCAGCCAAAGCGTACCGAATCGGGTGCAGCGAGTAGGGTGAGGGCTCGATAGGCGTTAAGCGTGATCAACCCGCGTAAATGTGAATGCACAAACTCAAACCGTGCCTCACTTTCAACCCCGGATTCAACCGTAATGACCTGTTCCAGCCGGGCCTTAATCTGGTTGATGGTTGTAACCTGCTGGCTGAGTTGAGCGGCTTCCTGCGGCGAGGCTTCAAAACAGAGTGCGCCGGGCAAACGTACGGCGGCTTTGGTACTGAGGTTCTCTGATTGATGCTGCATAAACAGGCGGCAATAATGTTGAAGGCCCATTTGCCGGGCTTCTTCTGCCAAATGCTGGGTTACTGCAATGCGTTCAATGGCATCATGCTCTTTGCCTTTCACTATCGGGGGAAGGGAAAACACGCGGGCAGCCAATAAGGGCAGCGAGGACAGCTGCATTTGTAATGTTTCCAGCTCATTTTCCAGTCTAGTGACACAGTGGTTAAGTGCCGCAACGGCGTCGTAGCGATCCATAAGTACTCACATTAGTTACAACATACAATTTAAGCATATCATTAATACCGTGCAAACATCCGCTATAGCGTTCCATTTTTTTAATCAGGAAGAAAGGGCGATCGCTTTATCGCCCATGATGAAGATTACACACTGCGTTTTTTCAGGTGGTAACCGACAAACAGTGCGATTAATAACAGGAAACTAATAAAACACGTGATACCGGACCAGCCGTAATGATGCCAGAACACACCGCCTAATGTACCTGCCACGCTGGACCCCGCATAATAGCTGAAAAGATATAATGAGGAGGCCTGGCCTCTGGCGCGACGCGCACGTAACCCGGTCCAACTGCTGGCCACCGAATGGGCGCCAAAAAAACCTGAGGTGAATAACATCATACCCGGCAGAATTGCCCATATTGAGCTGAAAGCCGTCAACAACAACCCCAACAGCATAATCATGGTAGAAAGCAGCAACACTGGACCGCGACCAAAACGAACTGTCATCGCACCGGCTTTGGGTGAGCTCCAGGACCCCGTCAAATAGACCAACGATAGCAATCCAACCACCGCCTGGCTGAGAAAATAGGGCCCGGCTAACAAGCGATAACCAATATAGTTGAATAGCGTGACGAACGCGCCCATCAACAGAAATCCTTCGGCGAATAACAGCGGCAATCCTGCATCACGCCAGTGAAGTCGGAAATTGATCATCAGACTACGCGGCTTTAGCGAAGCCGGACGAAAATGGCGTGAAGCGGGTAGGATTTTCCAGAACATCAATGCAGATGCCAGAGAAAAACAGCCAATGACCGCCACAGCAACGCGCCAGGAACTGAAATCAGTTATCACACCGCTCAGTAACCGGCCGCTCATGCCACCAATCGAATTGCCGCTGATATACAATCCCATGGAAAAGGCGATCACACTGGGATGAATTTCCTCACTCAGATATGTCATACCAACTGCGGCTACGCCGCTCAACGACAAACCGATCAGCGCACGCATCAGCAGAATACTGTGCCAACTGGTCATCGTTACGGACAATAGGGTAAATATTGACGCCAGCAAGAGTGACGTCACCATGACCGATTTACGGCCAACCGCATCTGAAAGTGGGCCGGTAAACAGCAAGCCTATGGCCATCAGTCCGGTGGCAATGGATAACGACACGCTGCTTTCTGCGGGCGTAATACCGAACTCATGAGACAGCACCGGCATAATCGGTTGCACGCAATAAAGCAGGGCGAACGTCGCCAATCCGGCAGAAAATAGTGAAAGGGTAACGCGCATAAACTGTGGCGTACCACGTTTGATAAAAAGAGTGCTGGCGGGAGGCGCGGAAGATATTCGTCTGACGGCGGCAGGGTCAGACAGCATCGCTGTCTGTGATGAACGCTTCACAACGGGTCCTTGGTAACAAACAAAACGGAACATTTACCATAAGTTAGCTGTATTATGATGTCTAATATATTAATAATCTCAAATGATACTTTAAAAATATGAATATTGAGCTGCGACATTTGCGTTATTTTATCGCCGTTGCCGAAGAACGCCATTTTGGACGTGCAGCGCAGCGCTTAAACATTTCTCAGCCACCGTTAAGCCAACAGATCCAAATACTGGAACAGCATATTGGTGCGCGTTTGCTGGCCAGAACGAACAGGAGCGTCGCGTTGACGGCGGCCGGCCAGCAGTTCCTGATTGATGCCCGCCAGATAATGCTGCACGTCGAACAAGCAGCGAATAAGGCGGCGCGACTACATATGGGTGACGAAGGTGAACTACGCGTTGGCTTCACCTCGTCAGCACCATTTATTGCCGCAGTATCCGATGCGATTTTTGTTTTCCGCCAGCGTTATCCCGAGGTGCATTTGCAGATGCAAGAGCTCAATACGCGTCAACAATTAGAGCCACTCAATGCTGGACGCCTTGATCTGGGCGTAATGCGCAATACGCCTTTACCGGAAACGCTTGACCATCAGCTCATGCTGCGCGAAAAACTTTACGCAATTGTTCACAAAGCTCATCCGCTGGCAAATCAGCAAAGCATATCGGTAACCGCGCTGGCAACAGAACCGTTCATCTTCTTCGATCCACAGGTCGGCACGGCACTTTACACTGAAATCCTTGGCCTCCTGCACCGTTATGCCATCCAGCCTTACATTACCCAGGAAGCGGGGGAGGCCATGACAATTTTAGGGTTAGTCTCTACCGGATTAGGGGTTTCAATTCTGCCGGCGTCTTTTCGTCGCGTACACCTTACAGATGTTGCCTGGATCCCTTTACAGGAGCCTGATGCGTTGTCGGAAGTGTGGTTGGTCTGGTCAAAGCGCTCAGAGCACAGTGCATTAATGAAGAAGATGATGGCCCTGCTACTCGCTGGCTAACGGAGGGAAATTGCTTCATTTCCGCGCGCGCTAAGGTGTTTTATGTGCAGTAAATCACAAATCGAATCAAATATTTGACGGCATCAATGAAGTGTTTCACCATAGCTAAAATGTTTTATTTTGCAGCGCGAAAATAAGCGGGAGCGGGAGTTGTGATAGCGGAAAGTCAGCCTGGCCACATCGATCAGATCAAGCAGACAAATGCTGGTGTGGTTTATCGCCTGATAGATCAGTTTGGACCTATTTCACGCATCGAACTCTCGAAACGCGCTCAGCTTGCGCCCGCCAGCATTACGAAAATAGTGCGGGAAATGCTGGAAGCCCATCTGGTACAGGAAACGGAATTTCAGGAGATGGGAAACCGGGGGCGGCCTGCCGTTGGTCTCATCCTCGACACGCAGGCCTGGCATTATCTCTCCGTACGTATTAGTACCGGCGAAATCACCTTAGCACTGCGCGATCTGAGTAGCCAATTGGTGGTTGAAGAGCAGCTTCTGTTACCGGCGCAAGCCAATGAGGCATTGCTCCCGCGAATTATCAGTGAGATTGATCACTTTTTCATTCGGCATCAAAGTAAGCTTGAGCGCTTAACGGCCATTGCGATCACGCTACCGGGTATTATCAATACGCAAAAAGGCATCGTGCATCGCATGCCTTTTTACGATGTGGTGGATATGCCACTGGGACCTGAGTTGGAAAACCGCACGGGCCTGCCGGTATTTATTCAGCATGATATCTGTGCCTGGACCATGGCAGAGTCGCTGTTTGGCGCTTCCAAAGGGGCGAGGGATATTATACATGTGGTTATCGATCACAACGTAGGCGCTGGCGTTATAACCGGCGGCCGCCTGTTGCATAGCGGTAGCAGTTCGCTGGTTGAAATTGGGCATACTCAGATTGATCCCTATGGTAAGCAGTGTTATTGCGGGAACCATGGCTGTCTTGAAACGGTTGCCAGTACCGGCAGTATGCTGGAGCTGGCCCATCAGCGGCTGGAAACTTCGCCCGCTTCCAGCCTGCATAACCAGCCGTTAACGGTTGATTCACTCTGTGATGCCGCACTGGAGGGGGATCAACTGGCAAAAGACATTATTACCAGCGCAGGACATAGCGTTGGTCGTATTGTGGCTATCATGGTGAATTTGTTTAACCCACAAAAAATACTGATTGGTTCACCGTTAAACCGCGCATCCGATATTCTTTTCCCCGCCATTAGCGCCTGTATTCGCCAGCAATCTCTCCCGGCTTATAGCGGACATATCGCCGTCGAACCCACACAGTACCTAAACCTTGGGACAATGCCTGGTGCGGCGTTGGTCAAAGATGCGATGTACAACGGTTCGCTGCTGGTTAAACTTTTACAAGGTTAGGGCACGTCCGATCCATAAAATATTGCGCTAACGCAATCCTCACGCTTTCCTGTTCCTTTACAATTTCCCGACTGAATACGTTACCAAAAGTTATTAATTTTCGTAGTTAGCCTGTCGGAGTTATACCATGTTTAGTCGTATATTTGTCACTGGCACGGACACAGCCGTAGGGAAAACGGTGGTTTCAAGAGCGCTGCTGCAGAAACTGGCGGGGGATTATCCGCGCGTAGTCGGCTATAAGCCGGTTGCAAAAAGCAGTTTTGCCACGCCAGAGGGATTACGCAATAAGGATGCATTGGTACTCCAGTCCTCTTCCTCGCTTTGCCTGTCCTACGACGCGATTAATCCCGTTACATTGCAGGACGATGAGATCAGCACAAACCGGGATGAACCTGTCGATTATATTCGCCTGAGCCAAAGTCTTCATCACCTCCAGTCTCAGGCAGATGCGGTGGTGGTTGAGGGCACTGGCGGGTGGCGTAGCCTGATGAATGATTTGCATCCTCTCTCAGACTGGGCGGTGAAAGAACAGTTGCCGGTGGTAATGGTTGTTGGGATTAAATTGGGCTGTGTCAGCCACGCGCTGCTCACCGCTGAGGCGATAGCCCATGATGGTTTACCGTTGATAGGTTGGGTAGCAAACCGTATTAATCCCGGGCTTGCACACTATGCCGATATCATTAACGTGCTTCACGAGCGAATTAACGCTCCACTGCTGGGCGAATTACCCTATCTGCCTCGCGCAGAAGAGCGCGATTTAGCACGTTATATCGATTTGTCCGCTCTCAAATAAGCGGGCACTCGCCGGTGCCCGCACTGATATTAGCCAGGATTCAGAACGCGACGCGTCCGGCCAGAGCTCAGGTAATCAGCAATATAATCCTGGGAAATTTCACCGCTGTAGCGGCCTTCTTCATCGACAATTGGCATCCAAACCAGGTTATGTTCATAGAGTTTGGATAGCACGACGCGAAGGTTTTCTTCCGCCCGGCCGCTAACGGAAAAATTATGCAAAATATCGCCGCATTCGCCCTGCATACCACGCGCTTCGCGGCGTTTTACAAATCCTAATGGTTTTTCATCCTCATCAACTACGGTAATAGAGCGCATATCGTGGTCGTCCATAATGGCGAATGCTTCTGACAACGGTGTCGATTTTCTGGCGGTAATCGTAGGTTGCTGATCGGTAACATCACCGGCCTGAACGAGCAGCAGGCGCTTCAGCGTGCGGTCCTGGCCAACAAATGAGCCGACAAACTCGTTGGTTGGTTTCGCCAGCAATTCATCCGGGCTGGCACATTGTACAATTCTGCCTTGGTTAAACACCGCGATACGATCGCCCAGTTTTAACGCTTCATCAATATCGTGGCTCACCAGCATTACGGTTTTCTTTAGCTGGCGTTGCATATCAAGAAACTCATTCTGTATCGTTTCGCGGTTAATGGGGTCCACCGCACCGAAGGGCTCATCCATCAGCAGCACGGGCGGATCGGCAGCCAGTGCACGAATAACCCCAATGCGCTGCTGCTGACCACCCGACATCTCTTTTGGATAACGATGTAAAAACTTCGCAGGATCGAGCGCAACCATGCTCATCAGCTCGGTCGCCCGTTCCCGGCAGCGTTTTTTATCCCAACCTAACATACGCGGAACTACGGTAATGTTCTCTTCGATCGTCATATTGGGAAACAAACCAATTTGCTGAATGACGTAACCAATGTTACGCCGTAACGTTGTCGTATCAAGATGACTGGTATCTTCACCGTTAATCAGGATCTTGCCATGGGTTGATGGAATCAGGCGGTTAATCATTTTTAAGGTGGTAGTTTTACCGCAACCGGAAGGGCCGAGGAGTACGCACATCTCGCCCTCAGGCACGTCGAGACTGACATTATCTACCGCATTAAACATCGTCCCGTTTTTCTGAGTAAATTGTTTTGTGAGGTTTTCCAGTTTTATCATTATCGAATCCCCTTAGGAGTCAAAACTAACTGCAAGCGGTGTAGCAGCCAGTCAAGAATAATTGCCAGCAGACAAATCAGTAATGCGCCGGAAATGAGCAAGCGAATATCACTGCCGCTAATGCCATCCAGCAGGAGTATGCCTAAGCCTCCGGCCCCAATCACTGCGGCGATAGCCATCACGCCAACGTTCATGACAACCGCAGTGCGGATGCCGCCAAAAATAACCGGTAGCGCCATTGGGATCTCGACCCAGCGTAAGCGCTGCCAAAATGTCATTCCGATACCGCGGCCCGCTTCACGCAAGCCGGGTGGAATATTTTCCAGGGCCGTATGGGTATTACGCACAATGGGCAGTAACGAATAAAGGAATACCGCGCTCACTGCAGGCACTACGCCAATGCCCTGACCGATCAACGAAAAGAGCGGAATCATCAGTCCGAACAGCGCGATAGAAGGGATGGTTAATACGATAGTCGCCAGCCCGAGAACCGGTGTTGCAAGCCATTTGACGCGTACGATCATGATGCCAATCGGGATACCGATAACAATGGCTAAACCTACAGCCAATGCCACCAGCCATAGATGCTGCGTCGTGAGCTGCAACAAATAACCCCAGTTGTTTATGATGTAATGGAGGGTATCCATAAATACGGTTCTCCTTAGAGCAGGCCGGTAGATTTCAGAAAATCGCGAGCAACTTGCTGCGGAGATTGATGGTCGATATCGACCCTTTTATTCAAGTCGGTAATGACCTCATTGGTAATTAGCGGAGAGAGCTGATTGAAGGCTTCTGCCAGGCCCGGGTTAGCATCCAGCACCTCTTTTCGTACAACGGGAGTCACGGCATAGCTCGGGAAAAACCCTTTATCGTCCTTCAGGACCTTGATATCGAACCCCTTTACGCGCCCGTCGGTCGTATAAATGAGCCCGGCATCAACAAATCCGTCGCGGATAGCGTTGTACACCAGCCCGGGATCCATCTGGCGTATTTGTGGACGATCCAGTGCAAAACCATAGGCTTTTTGCAGCGGTTTCATACCATCGGAACGTCCTGAGAACTCTAAATCCAATCCTAACATCCAGTTATTTTCGGGGTCGTCTTTGCGGATTTGTTCAACCCTGGCCACCAGCTCTGACATGGTTGAGATATGTTCTTTTTCTGCGCGGTCTCGCCTCATCGCAAAAGCATAAGTGTTATCCATCGGAGCAGGATCCAGCCAAACCAGACCTACTTTTGCATCCAGCTTTTTGACTGTCTGATAAGCCTCTTCCGGCGGCATACGCTGCTCAATATGATTAAATATAATCAGAGAGGTACCGGTATATTCCCAGGTCATGTCAATTTGTTTGTTCACCATGGCGTTACGGCCGATGGTGGTAGCAAGATTGGTCTTTGGGTCTACCTCAAAACCCTTATGCTGCAACCACATCACGGTAATCGCGGAGAGGATGTGCTGCTCAGTAAAGTTTTTGGTGGCCAGTGTCAAGGGGGCTGCTGAAGCCGCATGGCTCACTGCCAGTGAAATGCCCAGTGCAAAGGCGAGGGTGCGAACCCAGCGCGTAAAAATAGTGGCGTTTGCCATAGCAAAGTTCCTTTATTGTTTTAACCGGCGGTATGCGGGCTAAGCACCCGACCAAGCCCGGCCAGCAGCATATCGAGTATCAGCGCGAAAAGAGCGGTAGCTGCCGCACCTAAAATCAATGTGGGAAAATCGTTAAGAAGAATGCCAGGAAAAATCATTTCGCCGTAGCTACTGGCACCAATCAGGAAGGCCAGTGGTGCCGTGCCAACGTTGACCGCCGTAGCAATCCGGACCCCGGATAAAATGACCGGCCATGCATTGGGGATTTCAACCTGCTGCAGGCGTTGCATCTTGGTCATACCAATCCCCTTTGCCGCTTCGAGAAGAGAAGGCGGAACCGCGTTAAGCCCGGAGAAAGTATTACGCACAATGGGTAACAGTGAGGCGAGGAAAAGGGCAATTATAGCCGGGCGGTCGCCGATACCAATAATGACCATGGCCAGCGCCAGGACCGCTAACGGGGGGAGGGTATTTCCCACGTTGAAAATTTGCATCACGTACTCTGCCCAGCGACGGGCAAAAGGTCGACTGAGGATAATTCCACTGGGAATGCCAATCAGCAGCGCAAACAGCATCGACCAGAATACCAAAAACATGTGTTGCTGGCCGAGATAGAGTAAATCGACTTTGCGTGAGGTGATGGTATCGATGCCGAGGCCGTAAACCAACAGCCCAAGCACTACAATAATGAACAGAACCGCGAGGCCTGCACGCTTAGCGAGCGTTGAATTTTGCATGGGTAGGATTCTCCCTGATACCGCGTTGAGTCCGCTTCCACCGGGAGAGGGGAAGCGACCCTTGTTATGCCATGAAAGTGGCAAATCGACAGAAATCACAAATAATATTGCCAGGCGATTTCCAAAACCGTATTTACCGTCAGGACCGACAAAAGTGTTATCGTCGCCGCCTTTTCATCGTGAAAAATAAAAAAGCACCGTTAAAGCTATAGCAGCCTGTTATCGGCCATGACAAGTTTTATGGGAAAAATCAGCAAGATAGTTTTTACGTAAAAAGGCGCGCAGACCGCGTGTTATCTGGCATCGCATCAATTGACAAAAACGTACTGATAAATAAGTGACGCCGTCACAAATTACAGTAAACGCACTTTTGGAAACTTTTGATCGCCGTTATGAGCCAGGCTTAAGAAAAACGGGAAAGGAAAAAAATGTCAGAAAATATTCAACATCAGGTGACTCATCGCCATTGGATTTTAGTGGCATCCATGTTAGCGATATTTATGGCGGCGATAGAGGTCACTATTGTCGCAACGGCGATGCCTACCATCGTTGCTGAGCTTGGTGGGTTTTCTCAATTTAGCTGGGTGTTTTCTATTTATTTACTCACGCAGGCCGTAAGCGTACCCATTTATGGTCGCCTGGCCGATTTATGGGGTAGAAAGCGCGTTTTCTTTATTGGTACCTCGTTGTTTTTACTTGGCTCGATATTGTGCGGGTTCGCGACCAGCATGGGGTGGTTAATCCTGTTTCGTGCTTTTCAGGGATTGGGGGCTGGAGCGATTATGCCGATCACCTCAATCATCGTGGCTGATATTTACACGCCCAAAGAGCGAGCCGGAATACAGGGGTGGTTATCCAGCGTATGGGGAGTGGCAGCCATTACGGGGCCGCTAACTGGAGCATGGATCGTTCAGCACTTTAACTGGGCACTGATTTTTTGGGTTAATGTACCTATTGGTCTGGTATCGGTCTTGATGTTGGCGCGTTGGCTACCAGCCATAAAGCTTGAAAAGCGACACAATCTCGATCTTGCCGGCAGTAGCTGGCTCATGCTGTGCGTTTCTTCATTATTAATTGCGCTGTTACAGGCTGAGAACTTGGGCGCATGGTTAATACTGTTTGTTGTTATCGCGTTAGTTTCCGGCTATGCGCTGGTCCACCACGAAAAGCATGCCGAAGAGCCACTGTTCCCGCTGGCGATCTGGCGTAATCAGGTTTTGGTGGCGGGTAATGCCGGAAACCTGGTTATCGGTGCCGCGATGATGGGTATCAGCGCATTTTTACCTACCTGGATACAGGGAATTAATGGCGGTACGCCCCTTCAGGCGGGGAGTGCACTGGCGATGATGTCTATTGGCTGGCCACTGGCCAGCGCCGTGAGCGGGCGTCTGATGCTGCACACATCCTACCGTTTTACTGCTCAACTTGGTGCTTTATTGTTGATTACGGGGACAGCGTTATTGCTGGTTTTGAAGGCCGACAGCTCAGTGCTTTACGCTGCCTTCTCAGCTTTTGTCATCGGCACAGGGATGGGTATGACCAGTACGACATTTTTAGTCTCGGTGCAGAATAGCGCTGAGTTCCATATCCGCGGTATTTGTACGGCCTCAATCATGTTCAGCCGTATGCTTGGCTCAGCCTTGGGCACCGCCATAATGGGGGCGGTTCTGAATTATAATTTGCAGATAAAGTTACCGGAACATGATGATCCGGTGCAGCAACTCATGTCTCAGAGCCAGCGGCAGTCACTGCCGCATACTCTGTTGCACCACATGACCGCGCAGATAGCAGCGTCGCTACATTGGGTATTTTTTGTCTCGGTAATGATTGCGCTACTGAGCTTGCTTATTGCGCGCTGGATGCCGCAACAACGTCCGGAGTAAGGCAGATAAAAAAGGCCGGCCATTATGGCCGGCCTGAAAAAAGTTGTGACTTATTGCGTGCCCGTATCCTGCGTCGTTCCTGCTTCAGATGGAGCACTGGTTTCAGCTTCACTATTATCGCTGCGCTTATAAACAATTTTTTGCGTATCGTTTTCACAATGCCCTACAACCTGGCCTCCCGCCCGTTCGGCCTGATCGTTGGGTACAACATCCAGCGTGAAACCTGATTCCGGAACGCCATTATTGATAATCTTCTGACTGATATCCGCTTTCACTGAGTCGCATGAAGCCTGAGCGGCTAAAGGCGCAACCAGGCACAAAGCGGCCAAAACCCATGTAGATGTTTTCATCACATTATCCTTTTGCTAAAAAACAGTCATAAGCATAGCAGTTGTCACAAATTAGGGGGTAACCGGGCGCCCGGTATTGCGATCGAGGCAGCGTAATGTATTCGGTTCCCAATATGCATTTACGTTGTAGCTTTTTTCACAGGCGTCACGCGTATCGAAGGCACGATCGGTTTTATCAAACTCTTTCTCAACGCGGCTGTTGACCTTTTTACGCAGCATGCGTGTATCATCAAACTGCTCTTTTTCCTGACGCGCCTGTTCATTACTCAGCGCGTTATTACCATTATCAATAATCAGGCGGTCGGTGTTGGCAATGGCTGCGGGCTGCACCGCTAACATACTGCCCAGCAGGGTCAGGGGAAGAAGGGCAGACAACAGGCGTTTATGCACAATTTTCATCATAATTTCCTTAAGTTTAAACCGCCAACCAACCTCAATGGCAGGCTGCTGTGACAATCTTTGTTATTATATCACCGGCGCCCAAAGACTCACCAGTCGCAGCGTTTGCTTGTTTACTTTTCTGAGAGATTCTCTATCTGATGCTAAAAACAACCTTGCTCTTTTTCCTGACGGCATTGGCTGAAATTATCGGCTGTTTTTTGCCGTGGCTATGGTTAAGAAAAGGTGGAAGCGCACTGCTGTTACTGCCTTCGGCACTCAGCTTGATATTTTTTGTCTGGCTGTTAACGTTGCACCCGGCAGCAACGGGACGAGTCTATGCCGCTTACGGCGGTGTTTATGTGATGACCGCGCTATTGTGGTTACGGTTTATTGATGGCGTTAAGTTAAGCGCATATGATTGGACAGGTGCGATTATTGCACTGAGCGGAATGCTTATTATCGTGGCGGGTTGGGGGAAAGTCTGATGGCCGCATCAATGCGGCCATCAGCAAGAATCAACCTTTATGAACCTTTAAACCCGCCAACGTCTGGCTTACCGGCATCATTTCCAGCGTATTAATGTTGACGTGTTTTGGTAACGTCGCGACCCAGAAAACGGCTTCGGTTACATCGTCTGGCGTTAATGCGGTGGTGCCATCGTAAACCTGGCCTGCTTTATCATCATCGCCTTTAAAGCGGACGTTGGAAAACTCTGTACCGCCCACCAGGCCCGGCTCAATATCCGTCACACGCAGCGCCGTACCGTGCAGGTCAGCACGTAGATTAAGACTAAACTGGCGTACAAAGGCTTTAGTTGCACCGTAAACATTGCCTCCGGGATACGGCCAGTTTCCTGCAACAGAGCCAATGTTAATAATATGACCAACATTGCGTTCCACCATGGACGGCAACAGGGCGTGCGTCATATACACCAGCCCTTTGTTGTTAGTGTCGATCATATTTTCCCAATCTTCTACATTGGCCTTGTGCGCGGGTTCAATACCTAATGCCAGCCCGGCGTTATTCACTAACACATCAATATTACGCCATGCTTGTGGCAGGCTTGCCAAGGATTCTCCAATGGCTGCGCGATTGCGCACATCGAGTTGCAGTGTAAAGAGATCGTCGCCCAGCTCATCCTTCAACGCTTGCAAACGTTCCGTACGGCGCCCTGTAGCGATGACTTTATGACCCGCAGCAATAAAACGACGTGTGATATTTTCACCAAAACCTGCAGTCGCACCCGTAACAAAAATAATCATTACTCTGTTCCTCAATACATTTAAAGGGGATATACCAAGTATAAACACCTTAGCACTTCAGCCAGGCGCTGATAAGAATAGGATGCGGGAATGGCTCATTTAGCCAAGTGACTGATTGGCTTGATATCGTCGAAATCAAAGCCACCAGCCCCATAACGCTAAGTGCGAAGGAGGCGAGGGCGGTGACCAGCAAGATAGCCAGGTCCTGGTGTCATTTACCGTAATACATGCCCTCAAGCTTCATGCCGTCAGGATCGAGGAAAAATACCGCATAGTAATCGGGATAATATTCGCCAGCGGCATCAACGATTTCTACGTCATTTTCCCTGAGCCAGGTTTGCAGTTCATCGACATCCTTACGATTGCGAAGCGACCAGGCATAGTGATGAAATCCGGGGTCGCCTTTACGGTAAGGATGCGCTAAACCTGATTTATCCGCCTGGTAAATCCACAGGCGCGTAGAACCATTACTCCAGCCCATTGCTTCGGGGAATTCGTCCATTATTTCGAATCCCAAAAACGCAAACAAACCACCATAAAACGCTTTAGAAACAGCAAAATCACTGACTGACAATACGATGTGATCAACACCCTGAACACGCGACATAACAAACTCCCGGCTGAATGAAAGGTAAAATAACGCGTTCATTAAGCGTAGTTTGCCGTTGCCCAAAATGCTGCTGTATTTAGGGTTTTATTGAACGTCCGGAGGGGGCCGAACGTTTATCTCATCGTTCAGTTGCCTGTGCGGCAATGGCGATATCAATAACATCGCTGACCATCGGTCGATATTGTGTCATTGCATACCATGAACGATGAATGCTGGTTGATGCGGTAAAGCCAATATGTTGATGACTGGCCAGCATTTTAGCCGGATTTCCCTGATCGAGCGTTGCATTTAACATAACCTGCCGCACAATACCTTTTATCTTGAGCGAGCCATAGATTTGGTAGTGGTCACCGGTCAGTTTTACAACGCGTTGACTTTCAAATAATGCTTCCGGATAGTTTTGCTGATCAAAGAAAGACTCGCTTTTTAATTGCTTATTAAGCAGAGCATTATGGGAATCAATGCTGCCCACGGGAATATGAACGGTGATCTTATCATCAGTAGAGTCCTCCGGGTTAAGAACGATATTGCCACTGACCTCAGCAAAATCAGCACCAGAATGGGCAACATTAAATAACAGCCATGACAACTTTCCGGAAGCAGAAGCGGAATCAATCTGATAGCTATGCTGAGTCGCCAACGCCGTTGAGGAATATAATGCGCCAGTGAAAAACAGTAGCGCAGTTGTTCGGTGTAAAGTCCACATGGTGTTGCTCCGTTAAGAAAAGGCAATCAGCAACACGCTGACCAGTCAGAAGAAGTTGCACTTCATAAAGAGCTAACGCTTGAGTCGGCTTTTCTATTCAAAGATCGGAGCATCTTTTTATGGATGAGGGAATCCAGGAGCCGAATCATTTCCCGCAAAGCCAATGCCGCGAGCTGAAGGCCCCGTCTGAAAAACACGGCGTGGTGAAGGTAAAATATCGCTGAGAAAGCAGGTCGGATTGGACAAGCTGGGGGCGCGTCTGCGTGTGGGAGGAAACATGACCGAAAACCTGTAAATCTCGCCTGGAATGTCAAAGCTCAATTAATGCTTTTAGTTGGCTCTTTTATCAACATTTCTGGTGGCCGCCGCCAGCGGGAACGGATGTTATCACGTTTGCTCTGCTTCAGGTGATGGCAGTAATAAAATTTGCATAAATTATTCTCCCCTTTGTCCTAACTCCCTGCGATGATTATGGTTTTGGAGGTTTAACTTAAGGAAGAATGGATGATGAACATACGTTATCCGGTACGGAAAGCCGACGGACGGGACTATAAGAACTATGAGGAGCTGCTGACCGACATTCGCAAAAACGCCCACGGTTGGTGGTTACTCGGCGTAAATCGTTACTGGCACGGGGGGATCCATGTCGGGATGTCATCCTCTCCGGCCTCGGTGCTGAGCCAGGAAACACCAGAAAAATCGGTGCCGCTCCAGTTCATGATGGACGGCGAGGTGGTGGCATGGCGGGTTAACCGGGATTACGCGGCTATCGAGTGTTATCAGGAACGCCCCCTGCGCCAGTCCGGCACCTTTGTGCTGGTTAAATCAGTGTACAAGTCCGACGAGCAGGATGAATCCTCCTGGCTGACGCTGTACCAGCTTTACATGCACATCGCGCCATTGTCAGACTTCCCGAAACGCCCACTTTACCGGGTCACGCAGAAAGGTCACGGCGTGCGGATGCGTAAACATTCCCGCCATGATGACAGCCGTGAAATTGCGCCGGACGTGCTGGCAAATAAACACGGCCACGCCAGAACGCTCGTGCAGGGCGACACGCTTGCCGTACTGCAACAGAAATCGTTTTTACTGGAACAACGGCCGGAGCCGTTCGCTCTGGTGCAGCGTCTTCAGGACGGTAAGCCCGCCGGGGAGCTGTTCTGGGTCTCGATGCGCCCTGAATATCTGGAGCCTGACGGCGAATGTTATGTGTGTCTGCCTGACTGGATGCACAGCGCCCTGAATCACGGCATGTTTGATAATGTGGTGGTGCCACCTGCGCCACTGAAAGTGACGGTGAAAGCAGGGGATGCGGTCGGGTTCCTCGGCGCTCAGGATCTGGCTGACGAAGATAACCATCCGCAGATTATCACCACGGACTATAAAGCCCATATCGAGCTGCTGAGCCTCGATGAACATGTGCCTGATTTCGTGGCAAACGTGAAGGGGATTAAAACGGGCAAACAGTTCATTAAGCTGAAGCTGAAACGGCCGCTGTACCTGCGAAACGGGGAGGGCGAGGAAAGTACCTTTGAGCAGATGAGCGCCATGACCCGCGCCGATGCCGGAAAAATTATTCCGCGTGATGCCACGTACCCGTTTACGGATAAAACCGGGGTCACATACTTTCAAATCCGCCCGCATACGTGGATGCACCAAAACGACGTGGAGCAGCTCAGTCAGCATGTTTTAGCGGGACTAAACTTTCACTGTATTGAAGCTGAACACACAACCGATTTTACGCGCACGCTGGATGAACGCTGGCTGATTGATGC
This sequence comes from [Pantoea] beijingensis, assembly GCF_022647505.1. Taxonomy (NCBI): domain Bacteria; kingdom Pseudomonadati; phylum Pseudomonadota; class Gammaproteobacteria; order Enterobacterales; family Erwiniaceae; genus Erwinia; species [Pantoea] beijingensis. Next base: position 2,084,808 of record NZ_CP071409.1, on the reverse strand, counting down.
CCTGAAAAGCATCAGCTCTCACTTTGACGGTGAAAAAGGACCACAGTTCGCGCAGGCCAAAATGTATTATGACAGCCTGATCCACAACGCTGAAAACAGAAGACCGCCGAACCCGTATCCCGATAAATCTCAGGACCAATATTTGTTTGGTGCACTGCATACCAACCAGATGAACATCTCAGAATATGCGCGGCGGCTGATAGTGAAACACGACAGCGACTGGCACAGTACCCGCGATGATACACGTTGGTCGCCGGTATTTAAGGTCAGGGATGAAAGTCCTGTTGTGAAGATGGCCAACGGGGGATTTCTGGATGCGACGCGCTGGATGGATAAGGTGCCGCAGTTCGCCAGTCAGCAGTCTGTATGGCATTTTCATCCGCTTGAGTTTATGGAAATATTACGAAGTGCAGAGTTTCCCAAGACTCCTGTTAATGGGGAATTAACTCCTATAGAATTTATTAATTTCTATAATGGAGACAAAATTGATGATATTGATTATGAAGAGGCTGCAAAAGAATTGGTATGCGAAGTTGCAGCAATTAAAGCTGTAGCAAAAACAGAAACTGGTTCTTATGGCTCCTATTTTAAATTTGAAGATAACGATGATTATGTTCCTGCGATATTATTTGAAAGGCATCACTTTCATAAATATACAAATGGGAAATATGATCAGTTCGAAGATATATCAAACTCTATTGCGGGTGGATATGGTGCAACATCAGTACAGTATACAAAACTAGCCAAAGCGTATGCCTTAGACAAGAAAGCTGCTTTGAAATCGGCATCTTGGGGTAAGTTTCAGATTTTAGCATCGAACTTCGTCACAGCAGGCTACGCCAGCCCTGAGGATTTCGTTTTTGCATTAAGCAAGTCTGAAAAAAATCAGTTAAAAGCATTCGTTAGCTTCATTAAGGCTGATAGGATTTTATTGCATTCCATTCGGACTAAAGACTGGCTTTCATTTGCAAAAAGATATAACGGACCAAGACAGAATGGATATGATTTGAAAATGGAGAGAAATTATAATGCGTCATTATAAATTACTTGCGTTAGCGGCAATGTTTCTGTGTGGTTCATCGTTTGCGAGTAATGAATATTTTGTGTGCGACACTGTAAAAGGAACAATCAAACTAGATGAAAACAACGGTGTACTTCGGTACACCTTATCGAAAGACCGCAAAACTGAATTTAACTATGAGTCGAAAGGTAATGATTATTCAAGGTTTAAATACAATCATTACTCACGATTTCAAACTGATTACTTCAACGTGTCGTTTGTAAATACAGGGTATAAATACACGATATTTAGTAATTATGAGGATGAGAGTGAAAGCCGTGGGGTTAGTGTTACGAACCTGAATAGCAAGAAGGAATCTGTTTACGATTGTAAGTCCGTTGGCATTGATCACCTTAGTGATTTGTCGGCAAAACTGGCCTGTGATAAGGGCTCAGTTCTTGGTTGTGAGTAGATCCTTTTTTTGGTGCGTATAATGTAACACGCGATATGTTAAATAGGCCGCTGCGAGAATCGAGCACTGTAGCGGCCTATTTACACATAGCGTTATTGTGCGAACCAAACCTCAAGTGGCTCTTTTGCCAAATCTGAATTGAGCTACAGGCGGACATTACTATTGAGTCTCTACAATCTAGGTGCGCATAATGTACGACTCGTTATGTTGAAAAGGCCGCTGCGAAAATCGAATCCCGCAGCGGCCTCTTTAGCATAACGTCATTGTGCGAACCAATTTATATAGAAATGAAAAACTCCTCTTCATTCCTTTTTTTATAATTGTCATCCCATATGAGTTTTATTCGGTATTTAGTTTTACTCTCAAAGCTTATACCCGCTAAGATTTCAATCCCATGTTGCGGGTGTAATACCTCATATGGAAATTTATCTTCTACATCATGCATTGAAAGATATTCATTGCCATCGTTATCAGGGAAATGAATCTCTATGTTTTTAGCCTCAACCTTTCCTCTATTAAATATCTTGAGCCTATAGTTGTTTTTGGCTATTTTTACGAGACGAGCACCAAGCTCAGCCTTCATCTCATTAATTGCTGACTTTGTTTCTTTTTCCAGAAGCAACTTACGTAACCTGTCTTGCTCATCCTTTATAACCTTTTGTTCTCTATCGCTTTTTCTCGATTTCGCTTCTGATGATATGATAGTGTAAATCGATACTACAAGCGCAGCTAAAGCAATAGCATCACTTGTTGTCATTATTTAATCCTTATATTCTTACTTCCCTTAAATGCCTTTTTGAGCATATCGTTAAACTGTTTTTGAATATCTTTTGTTAACTCTTCTTTTATTTCATCCACATGAGCGTCAATACTCACCCCGTTTTCTTGGATTAACTCATCATTAGTGAATTCTTTCCCGCAGCCTACACATCTGACAACTTCAGACTCATCCTCGTGTTCCATCTCTGTATTTCCGCACACAGGACATAGCAGGGTGATATTTCTATGGTATTTCTCAGGATTCAGTTTCATATATTTTCTCTCTTCTACGTTTTATTGATTACCAGTAATATGAATTTCTTCTGTGCCACCAATAAAGCAGGCCATATCCGACAATAAGAATCCCAAAGAACATCAGAGACATTCCCCAGCCAGTTCCGTACCACGAAACCATATCATCGAAAACCAATCCACCCGTTTCACGTACTCCGGCAGCTTCCTTAAGAATTGGTTTGAATACCGGAATCAGAAGGGCGATCGCCAGTGGAGCACCCCAGCGAACAAGACCTGTTTCCATTTTGATCCCGAAAAAGATCCCCGCCCCGACAACAAGCAGCCACACTATCAGGCTAGGCGCAGTTTCCAGTGCTGTTTGCCATTCAACATCGAAAGTTTTCATTAGCCAGGCAACAACTGCCAGACAGAAAGCAAATACGCCCACGACAACCAGTTCAACGCCGCTTGTTTCGTTATTTCTACTCATCCTTTTGATCCTTTTTCACTGTTCAAAATTCGCACAATAAAGAACGTGCAGTGTTGGTAATACTGCACGTTAGTCTCATTCCTGAGACTGTTAATCCTTTTACTCTTCCCCAGACACCGCTTTTATCATAAACATTTTCGTACTATAAGTGTATGAACTTAATGCGGAAACCTGCCTTGCAAGTGCAAGAATATCCTGTTTATCCAATGTCCTGATGTTCCACACGATGAAGTTATGGGCGTTCGTGGTTTCTTCGTCAGTACATCCGTCCGCAGAAGTGATTAGCTTTCGCTCTGTTGCTTCTTCTTTAACATCAAGAGCATAGCCATAAGCTAAGGTGTTCAGGTCTGCACCGGTAATTTTTGCTATCTGAATGATGTCACTGAATTTAGGCTCAGTTTTGCCGGACGCGATCCTGACGAGGGTACTTACGCTAATACCTGTTTTTTCGGCCAGCTCCTCGTAAGTCGAGTTTACCAACTGCAACTGGATGAAAGGCCTGATTGGTGAGGTCAGGCCGTTCACTTACTGCTGACAGACATTTGATTCTGATTCGTTTGGAGAAACGGATGATTTTGAATCACTGTGATAGTAGCCAGTTGACGGCCAGTGTCAACGATTCCCGCCAGATTCCGCTATCCTCATCATTGGTGCGCATAATGTATATTATGTTAAATTGATTGTAACGATCCGTACCAAGTACCCATTTCAGCCACGGCATTATCCCAACAATTACCACGCTGGCTTATGGGCATAATCAACAACCGCCCGTTCACAGTGGCTTCATCGGCACGGTTCTTCAGGTTAGGAACCCGGCGGTTTTGGTTAACCAGCGCGTCAATACCGCCTTCTGCAGCCAGTTCCTGATAACGATAAAGTTAGTATGAATCATGAGAGTTACCTCGCGTTTTGTATAAGGATCAGACACCCATATCAAAACCGGTAACTCTCAACCTTTCAAGGTCCAGTGTCAGATCAGGTCGCGACAACATGTACGACAACCCTTAAAAAGTTCGATTCACCCCACCTTAAGACTCGTAAAGATCGTTGCGCCGAAAAAACATTCTTCCGGGGATTAAGACCGCATTGGTCATTAAGTCTTCACCCGTCAGTGGATTCTGTTCCCCTTCACATACGTGCAATTTGGCACCGATAATGTTGTAGGAATGCCTCATCGCCAGCAGATTTGTTTCGTTGTCAAGGCTGCCGCTTTCCTCTTCCTCTTCTTCTTCTTCGCTAAGTCCGGAGCCCTTAGGCATCATCATCCCACCAGCGAGTCTGAAATCCACTCTTCCCAGGGCCCCCTTACTTCGCATAAGTTCGTCAAGCTCCGCGAACGTGTCAGTCGCAGTTTCGATCCCTGAAAAGTGCGTCATTCCCAGAACGGGTCTTCCCCGCATGTCTTTACCTTCAGCGGAAACGGCGACACAGGGCCCCAACCCTTTTGTCCCAATCCCTTGGATACCCGAAGCCATATCGTCAGCATTGATAGCCACGTATTCATCCATATCAACGTCTACGATACCCTTTAACATCGGTGCATCTTCGGGAACTTGCCGCACATTATTGCTGCGAAACAAATCACGGTGCTGATGCTCAAGAGCAAGGTAAGGAGCCCGGTCTGCATCGTTAATGGGGCGGTAGCGTAGACCGCGAACAGACATATTCAGGCGAAGCTCCATCTCACGAATTTGCGAATCTATCTGCGTGAGGCGATGACTGTATTCATTCCTGCGACTGCTCTGGCTACCAAATGCATCAACTAACGAGCTGTTGAGGGGCCTGAGAGTAGCAACAATTTGAGCTCGACTATGTTCAAGGTCTTTAAGCATGCCATAGGCGCCTGTCGCTTGTTGCATACGTGAATTAATGCGTCCATCATGAGGAGCAAGAGCACTTTGCTGTGATATGTTCCACAGCAAGTCGTCGTGACTCGGATTTTCTCCCGGTAGGGGAACGGACAAGCCTTGTGGACCGTTCAACCATTGACGATGAGGGCCGAAATTTACACTGGTCAGTTTAAGATCGGCTTCCTGTGAAAGACTAAAAGAGAGAGTCGCGCTACTGGGTTGACCCGTATTCGGGTCAACGAAGCTGGCAATAAGTTGCGCGCCATTTTCGTTAGCACTTTCCAAGTCCAGTCGGCCATGGTCAATGGCCGACTTCAACGCGAATGCCACGCGTTGATCGGGGGCTGTTGTCAGGCTCCGTAGAGAATGCTTATTGATCGCTGGCAACTGCGAGGGATAAGTGGAATTAGAAATGTAATGATTGCGAAAATTATTAGACTGGGTAACGTTATACATAGACGCCCTGAACACTTTGTATCGATTAAGCTATATGTGTATCCAGATTATATAGCAGTTCCATTTTATCGTTACGTCATAGCAATAGCATGAATTTTTTTCCTTCGGAACAGGCTTCGCTGTAGCGGCTCGCAATCTAAATCCCTTCGACTCGCAATCAGAATTCTAAGCCATTGGGCTGCCCATAGACCTTGCAAAATTCACGTAGCGCATCGTTGATATAGCGTGCGGAACTACATCGATGCCTGATCTGACCTTACCCAGTACGACTGGCTTGTTGCGCAGTATCTCTGGCTGGATTCTGAAAAGCGACACGCTAGCCAGAAAAATACTCCAGCGCCGGACTGGATTCGGGTACCTGGTGCTCAAAAAGATAGGCGTCTGAGTAGGCTTTCTGAAAAGCGATACGCTGTGATAAACGTTCAACATATTTTGCAAAGACGACATCTGTGCACAAACCGTAAGCCTGCGCCCACATCACGCAGTGCCCCATGACACAATCCGCGGCCGAAAATTCACCACATATAAAAGGCTGTTTCTCCAGCCTTTGAAGTAACTGAGGTTCAATTTCTTGCACAATCTTTTCTCTGTACCTTTGCGCAACGCGTTCATCTTTTTCACTATTGCGGAGGACGTGCGTATGCACTCTGATTTGCCATAAGGCCATATCAAAAGTGGCGCATGCGAAAAATATCATCTGAAGATATTCCGCACGCTCCGGGGAAAACCCCGCCGCCGGAGCCAGGTTCTTTTCGGAAAAACTGTCCGCCAGAAACGTGGTGATAGCCCCGCTTTCAATGACATTAAAGGGATCACCATTCGGTAGCGTAACCTGTAAAAGCGGTACCGCGTGGTTTGGATTGATATCTACGAACGGCGCCGCATACTGTTCTGCCTTGTATAAATCGACTAATTCGAGCTCAAAGTTATCATCAAAAAGCTCATGCAAAAGCCATTTTACGCGACTACTACGAACACCTTGATAATGAAAAAGTTTTAGTTTCATGGTTTCCTGGAGTAACGATAAAGTCTTACAAGTCATGAGGCGCTGGATGTTCAGTGCCGAGAGGTACAGGGAGACAAATCAATCCAGCACGTTATGCGTCAGGAATAAAATTCCCTGCGCGAGGGTACATTATTTATCCCGATCGTTGCAGATTGCTCCTTCACCCTGATTTCTTCTTTAGGGGCCTGAGGTCTTAAAAATGTTGTACTTAATGCGGGTGAAAATATTCCCTGCAGCAAAAGGCTGCTTCCATAAAAGCAGTCGATATGCTCTGGCTCTAATACCTCAGGGGGAAAAAGCTGAGAAACATATAAGCCCAGCGCAGGCAGGAATACTTTGGGAAATATCTTAAAAGCAAACGACCTCTGTCCGGATGCTAACAGGAGCCTAGCAAGCGGATATCGTTAAAGCAATATGTAATTAATGAGCCTTGCACAATAATGCAATGAGCGAAGGTCATGAATAAACAGCAAGAAATTGCTTGCCATATTATTTAGAGCGTCCGCCACTCACCGTCGATTGATTTCGTCTTTTTTTTCAGTTAATAAATATCCAGCCGCTTTTATCCAAAACAGGGAAACTTACATGTCAGTTTCATTAAAAAAAAATTACATTTTCATTGCTGGAGCCTGGCACGGAGGATGGGTATGGAAGAATATTGCAAATAAACTCAGAGAGCAGAACCATAATGTCACGACATTAACACTCACGGGAATCGGTGAGAAGCAGCATAATATTACTAATAACACCAATCTTAGTACTCATATTGAAGATGTGCTGGCTCATATTCAGATGGAAGAACTGGATGACGTCGTTTTGGTGGGATGGAGCTATGGTGGAATGGTGGTCACTGGCGTTGCCTCGCGTATTCCAGATAAAATTAAAGCGCTTTACTACTTAGATGCGGCACTACCAGAACCCGGCAAATCGCTATCGGACTACCTTCCACTCCCGATACGTCAATTTATTCATACGCAATTGCAGATAAGCAATCAAATTTCTCCGGCGCCCATGAGCAGTTTTGGTCTGACCGACCCTGATGATCTGGCATTTGTGAATGCCCACGTCACCCCTCATCCCATTAAATCGTTAATTGAGCCGCTGCCAGACGTTAATCTGCCGGACGTACCGATCACATATGTATATTGCAGCGGCTACGGTAAAGCAGGAGACGAGGTTGCTGATACCTATGAAAAAACATGGGAGCGCGTTCGTCACGATCCCCGCATACGTGGAATTGAATTGAACTGTAATCATTTCCCAATGCTCAGCGAACCAGAAAAAACACTCGACATTTTACTTGATAAATATTGAGTGAAAGCGTGACTTCGCCGGCAGGCAATAGCGCGCATTATCTGCCGGTATGGACGCAACGACTATATCTAATAAGCACGGCTTAACGTCTAATCCATTGACTTTAATTTTAATCATACGAGAATAGTTCTTTTCGAGTAACCACCCGAAAGAACAGGAGTTTATGATAAGCCGTCCTCGTCGTATCCCCCCCATACTGAGAGTCAAAACGTTATCCGCGCTTGTGGTTTCGACGTTGTTACTTGTCAGCTGTACTGCCGAACCACCAAGATCGCTGGTTACCCCGCTTCCATCCGTTGAAGCGCCCCATCCCGCCCAAACCGGGCAACGCCATGGGCCGGTACGCGGAGTCTGGCTCGCAACCGTTTCCCGTCTCGATTGGCCTCCCGTTTCCTCAGTCAATAGCGGCCGTGCTGATATTCGTATCAGCCAGCAGCAGCAAGCACTGATCGCTAAGCTCGACAAGCTGAAAGATCTCGGGATTAACACCGTATTCTTTCAGGTGAAACCCGATGGGACCGCGCTGTGGTCTTCAAAAATTTTGCCATGGTCCGATATGCTCACTGGCGTCATTGGTGAGGACCCGGGGTACGATCCGTTGCAATTTATGCTGGATGAAGCACATAAGCGCGGTATGAAAGTCCATGCATGGCTAAATCCGTATCGCGTTTCCGTTAACACCAAGCCCTCCACGGTTGCAGAATTGAATCGTACGCTGTCGTTGCACCCTGCTAGTGTATTTGTACTGCACCGCGAATGGATTCGCACGGCAGGCAACCGCTTTGTACTCGATCCCGGCATTCCCGAGGTGCGGGACTGGATAACCAGTATCGTGGCGGAAGTTGTTACGCGTTATCCCATTGATGGCGTGCAGTTTGATGATTATTTCTATACTGAATCCCGCGATTCCCTCCTTAATGATAATCTGACCTTCAAAAAGTACGGTGCGGGCTTTGGCTCGAAGGCTGACTGGCGGCGTCATAATACTCAGCAACTGATCGAACAGGTTTCGCGCACCATCAAACAGCTAAAGCCTGATGTTGAATTTGGGGTTAGCCCTGCTGGCGTCTGGCGCAATCTTTCATTCGATCCGGCGGGCTCCGATACGCGCGGAGCCGCCGCTTATGATGAAGCGTATGCCGATACGCGTCGTTGGGTACAGCTGGGATTACTGGATTATATCGCTCCGCAACTGTACTGGCCTTTCTCCCGTAAAGAGGCCCGTTATGATGTACTGGCAAAATGGTGGGCAAATGTAGTCCAACCCACAGGTACGCGCCTGTACATTGGTGTTGCACTGTACAAAATCGGCGAATCTTCGAAAAAAGAACCAGACTGGACAATTGACGGCGGCGTACCGGAACTGAAAAAGCAGGTGGAGTTAAATGAATCCGTGCCACAAATTAGCGGTACTATCTTGTTCAGAGAGAACTACCTAAACCAGCCACAAACCCAGGATGCTGTTCACTATCTTAAAAGTCGCTGGGGACGCTAACACCATCACATTATACGATTGGCCCGGGATGTTATTTTAAACGCCATGGCGTATCTATTGTTAACTACGCGCCAGGGACTGGAAGCCGGGCACAGACGTACCGCCACAATACCCTTTTAAATAAAGTGGTTATATTCGCCGTTGGGTTGGTTATCGAACGGTGTTTTGCTGTATAACGTGCGAGCAAGGCACGAATTATAGAAATAATCATCTGCAAAAATGAGACATCGCGCTGCAAAGCCAAATTTTTAAGCAAAACAGACTACCTAATCCCCCATGGACGGCTAGCGTAACAGCATAATCGGCCAAAAGACGATCAATCCGTTGATTAAAATAAGGAAAACAATAAACAAATATATACAAAATAAATTATTGAGCAGTGGACTAAAAAGCCATATATTGGCCGCGTTTTATATTCGAGGCACCTCAAACACGGTTTAAGGCGCTGCCCTCACCCGGCAGGCGCAAGCTATTTGAGGTCTATGACTGATAACGTTTTTTTTAATTCATTTATTCAACTGCGGTACTGATACCTCGGTTGTAGGAGAGATATGATGACGGATAAAGTCCGTATTGATACTTTAGGTGCAGAATCATTAAATGGAAACAATGAAACCTATTTAGCAAGACAAGCTGAATTTGAATCAAATGTCAGGAGTTATCCGCGCAAATTGCCGTTAGCAATTGCGAAAGCTCAGGGTGTCTGGATTACTGATGTTGAAAATAATCAATATCTTGATTGTCTGGCCGGTGCGGGAACGCTGGCGCTTGGACATAACCATCCTGACGTACTGCAAAGCATCCAAAATGTCATTACTAGCGGCTTGCCGTTACATACTCTCGATCTGACGACGCCGTTAAAAGATCGGTTCTCCGAATATCTGCTCTCTTTGTTGCCGGGACAGGGAAAAGAGTACTGCCTTCAGTTCTGTGGCCCCTCTGGCGCCGATGCGGTTGAAGCGGCACTGAAGTTGGCCAAAAAGCATACCGGACGGACGGGCGTTATCAGCTTCTCCGGCGGCTATCACGGGATGACGCATGGCGCTCTGGCGGTCACGGGCAATCTGTCACCCAAAGAAGCCATCAACGGCATGATGCCGGAAGTCCAGTTTATGCCTTATCCGCACCAATATCGCTGCCCGTTGGGCATTGGCGGTGAGGCCGGCGTTAAGGCATTAACTTACTATTTTGAAAACCTGATTAACGACGTTGAAAGTGGCGTGCGCAAACCTGCGGCCGTTATTCTGGAGGCTGTACAGGGCGAAGGCGGTGTTAACCCTGCCCCCGCTGAGTGGCTACAGCGCATTCGTAAAGTTACCCGGGAACATGGCATTCTGCTGATTATCGACGAAGTTCAGGCCGGTTTTGCGCGTACGGGTAAACTGTTTGCCTTTGAACATGCAGGTATTGAGCCCGATATTATCGTGATGTCGAAAGCTGTCGGTGGTGGTTTACCATTGGCCGTGTTGGGTATTAAAAAACAGTTTGATGCCTGGGAACCGGGTCACCATACCGGAACCTTCCGTGGTAACCAGTTGGCAATGGCAACCGGTCTGACAACCCTGACATATCTCAAAGAGAATCATGTTGCGGAAAAAGTCGCCGCTCAGGGTGAATGGCTAAAAGAAAAACTGGCCGCGCTACAGAAACGTTATCCGGTCATTGGCAACGTTCGCGGACTGGGATTAATGATCGGTATTGAGATCGTTAATCCTCAAGGCGCACAGGATCACATGGGTTGCTACCCTGCCGATGGTGAACTCTCTGCGCTGCTGCAGAAAAAATGCTTTGAAGCCGGGCTGATTCTGGAGCGTGGTGGTCGACACGGTTGTGTTCTGCGCCTGTTGCCTTCGTTATTGATCACCAATGATGAATTGAACGTTTTCCTGGATAAATTTGAACACGCCCTGCTAGCCGCTGGCGTCAAATCTGTTTGAGTGGAGTGAATTGATGTCCAGGTTAAACCCTATTCTGGCGGCTTCGGTACAGAGTACCGAAGCCTATCAGCAGGCGATCGCGCAAAGCAGCGAAGCAGTGGTCAAGTGGCTCCAACAACCTGAGATGTATCAGGGAAAAAGTATCGCTGAACTGCGTGAGCGTATTACGCTGGATTTTAATCCTCATGGCCTGGGAAACCAGGCTGCAATTGAACGTGCAGTTGAGTATTTTTTAAAAGATAGCCTGTCGGTACATCACCCGCAGTGCGTTGCACACTTACATTGTCCAAGCCTGGTGGTAAGCCAGGCAGCCGAAGTGCTGATTAATGCGACCAATCAAAGTATGGACTCCTGGGATCAAAGTCCCTCGGCGACCATCATTGAGATCAAGCTGATCGAATGGCTGCGTACCCAAGTGGGCTATCAGTCCGGTGATGCAGGCGTATTCACCAGTGGCGGCACTCAGAGCAATTTGATGGGCTTGATGCTGGCGCGTGATGCGTTTTTCGCACGGCAGGGACACTCGATTCAGCAAGATGGATTGGTTGGTGACCTTCGTAAAATTAAGGTGTTATGTTCTGAGAATGCGCATTTCTCTGTGCAGAAGAACATGGCATTACTGGGGCTCGGTTATCAATCGGTCAGGCTGGTAAAAACTGACCGCTTCGCGCGTATGGATGTGAATGATTTAGCCGAAAAGTTGGCGCAGGCTAAGTCGGCTGGTGAACAGGTTATGGCGATTGTTGCAACAGCCGGTACCACCGATGCTGGTGCTATCGATCCGCTGCGCGCAATTGCCGAGCTGGCGGCACAAAACCAGGTTTGGTTACACGTTGATGCTGCCTGGGGCGGCGCGCTGCTGCTGTCTGAAAAGTATCGTAACTATCTGGATGGTATCGAATTAGTGGATTCCATTACGCTGGATTTTCACAAACAATTCTTCCAGACGATCAGTTGCGGTGCCTTCTTGCTGAAAGAGGCGCGTCACTACGAGTTAATGCGTTATCAGGCTGCTTACCTGAACTCCGAATTTGACGAAGCGCAGGGTGTACCCAATCTGGTTTCTAAATCTTTGCAGACGACGCGTCGTTTTGATGCCTTAAAACTGTGGATGGGCCTGGAAGCGTTAGGGCAAAAACAGTACGCTGAAATCATCGATCATGGCGTGACCCTCTCCCAGGAAGTGGCGCGCTATATCGACGAGCAGCCGCTACTGGAATTGGTGATGCAGCCTCAGCTAGCCAGCGTTTTGTTCCGTTTCCGTCCGGACGGCGTTGTGGAAGGTGATACAACCGTCGCGTTGCTTAATCAGCGGATTGGCGATGCGTTACTGGAATCCGGACGCGCGAACGTTGGTGTAACGGAATTCGCCGGTGTGACCTGCCTGAAAATGACGTTATTAAACCCAACAGTAAACCTTGAAGATATTAAAATCCTGTTGGCGCTGGTCGAAAGCACGGCACAGCAGCTGCTGACCGCGTAACGCCATCTCTCTACTTCTGCTATCAATCAAAGCCGATAACTCTTAACTGTTATCGGCTTTTTGTTGGCCGTTTCCCTGTAAAAAACTATCCTTCAGGCGTTATAGCAGCCTGCTGCGTGGCGGGATTGTTGCTCTCTTCAGTAAAGACCGGTCTATTTTTCGTCATCGTATACGCTACGCGCTTTTCGCTATCGGGCGAGGTCGTGACCTTTACTGGCGCAATGGTAACGCGACCGATCAACGAACGCGCATAGCCTCCGATTTGATGGGAGCCCGCGGGGACATGCAGTGCCATGCTTTCGCCAGTCGCCAACGCACCGGCATCCGTACCATCGACGGTAATAAATAACCGGGTGCCATCAGAAGTCCGGGCCGGAACATGCGTGACGGTGACCAGCGTTTCTCCACGGGTAAAATCGGCCACGGGCTTATCGGTTGATTTTTTTGCGCATCCCGTCAGCGCCATTGCTGCCACGACGGCAGCCAGGGTAAAACGATTCATCATCGTACTGTTTCTTCCACTTTTTGCTTTGTGATCTTGCTCGTCAATATAACGGATATCGATCTTGAGATGAATGCACCGGGCTATAATCTCGGAGAAATCTCCCGTTCGCTTTCAACAACGGCTGTAACCGCCATTCCAAGACAAGAGGATGATGATGATTACATTATGTAAAACCTGCGGCACGTCCTATGCCAGGAACGTCGCCCCATCCGAACGCTGTAAAATCTGTGAAGACGAGCGACAATATGTACCACCTTCAGGGCAACAATGGCTCCCGTTCGCGGCACTTGCGGCACATCAGAATAAGTGGAAAGTGCTGGAGAAAAACGTGCTCAGCCTGCAAACCGTGCCGGCATTTGCTATCGGACAACGCGCCTTTCTGCTGCGCACGTCAGAAGGCAATATTCTTTGGGACTGCATCGCGAATCTTGATGACGCAACGAAAACTCTCATTGATGCATTGGGTGGGCTTAGTGCAATTGCGATCTCACACCCCCACTATTACAGCACCATGCAGGATTGGGGGGAGTACTTTAACGCTCCTGTCTGGTTACATGCTGATGATAGCGAATGGATTATGCGTGAGAGTCCGTTGCTCAAGCTGTGGCAGGGAGAAACTCATCAACTGACCCGTCATGTGCAAATTATCCGCCTCGGTGGTCATTTTGCCGGTGGCACTGTACTGCACTGGGATCATGATAATGGGGTATTGCTGACCGGTGATATTTTGCAGGTGACGCCCGGTGCTGATGCGGTCTCGTTTATGTGGAGCTATCCTAATATGTTGCCGCTTCCCGCAGCGACCGTCGCCCACATGACCTCAATTACCGGGCAGCTACCGTTCGAGCGTCTGTATGGTGCGTTTGAAGGTCAGGATATTAAGCAGCGTGCCCGAGAAATCGTCCAGGCATCAGGGAAAAAATATATTGCTTGTCTGAGATGAGGCTGCAGAAAGGATCCGTCTGTCATTTTAAGTCCGCGTATCCGCAGTCTGCTCTGACCTGTATCGCGACGGGTTTTATCGACAATATTGAGGCAATCCTGCCCTTCTCTTCAACTCAAGGACTTTTCTGCATAGGGGCTGGAACATTCGCAGCGCATTGACTTTGCCTGCTACAGCGACCGGTGTGTCGCTGTAGCAGTGAAGTGATTACGACAATATTGCTTTGGGTTCCATAAAAGACTCAATGCCCCATTTCCCAAGTTCACGGCCCATTCCTGAGTGTTTTACACCACCGAAAGGCGCCCTTGGATCCTGATTTAAACTATTGATTAAGACGCGGCCTGATTCGATCTGCTCCGCCACCCGAGTGGCGCGCTCCGCGTCACTGCCCAGCACCAGCGCATTGAGGCCATACTTTGTATCGTTGGCAATCGCAATGGCTTCGGCTTCATCGCGGTAGCTAATAATAGAAAGCACGGGGCCAAAAATTTCATCACGGGCGATGGTCATGCTGTTGTTCACATCGGTAAAAAGAGTCGGTTTAACGTACCAGCCCTGGGATAACGACTCGGGACGGCCTTCTCCACCCACGAGCAGACGTGCTCCTTCGTCGATACCGATGCGAATATAACCTTGTATGCGGTCCCATTGTTTCTGACTGACCATTGGACCAACCTGCGTTTGCGGCTGACGCGGATCGCCACAAACAACGTTTTCTACGGCTTGCTGCAACGCAGACTCAAACTCAGCTTTGCGTGACTCTGGTACTAAAATACGGGTACCTGCAATACAGGCTTGGGCGTTATTCAGGAAACCGGTGGTTATTGCCAGAGGAATAGCATCTTCTACGCGAGCATCATCCAGAATAATCACCGGAGATTTGCCGCCCATTTCCAGAGTCACACGCTTAAACGTGTCTGCGGCGTTGAGCAAAATAGCCTTACCGGTTGCGGTTGAACCAGTGAAAGAGATTTTTGCAATATCAGGATGGCTACTTATCTCATTTCCTACTACGTCACCGCGTCCGGTGACGATATTGAATACGCCAGGCGGTAAGCCGGCCTCATGTAGCGCTTTTGTGACAATCTGCGTTTGTATTGCACTCATTTCACTGGGTTTAATCACTGCGGTGCAACCTGCAGCCAGGGCGTTCGCAAGCTTATTACAGATAAAAACTGCGTTATGGTTCCAGGGCGTGATCAACCCGGCGACGCCATGCGGTTTCATCTGTACTCGAGCGCTTCCTACCTGTTGCTCAAAAGCATAGTTCTGCAGCTCGGCAATCGCCAGACCGATGATGATCGCAGGAACGGCGGCACCTTCCTGAGCAAGTGTCAATGGCGCACCAAATTCTTCGATCCGCGCATCCCGTAATTCCGCTTCGCAGTTTTGCATAGCCTGCTGCATGCGGCTGAGCATCTCAATTCGCTCTTCTTTTGTCGTACGGGACATTGCCGGAAGGGCCGCTTTAGCTGCGGCAATCGCACGATGCGTATCTTCAATATCGGCCAGACGAACCTGGCCAATAACCTGCTCTGTTGCCGGATTGTAAAGGTCATACCACTCTTCGCCATGGGGTGTGACGAATTCACCGTTAATATAAATTTTGTCGATGCGTTGCATTGAAGGACTACCTATTGTGGGAATCTATCGTCCAGTTTATGAAGAGATTATGACAGGCGTTCGTTCGGAAGCCGTTGCCGTTTGTAACAAATAAAAACCTTTTATTTCAGCAACATGAGTCGCATTCTGTTGCGTGCCAAGGGGCCCTCATCAACAGTGTTCGCTCCTCTTTATCGATCCCCCTGTTGCGACGATGCGGGGTAGCATTTCTCTATTTCTCTATTTCTCTATTTCACTTTCAAGACGCTGTCGTTTTCGCAGGTCAGGAAAGAGTACCATCCATAGGCCGACCACCAGCAGCGTCCCTACCCCACCGAGTATGGCTGCGGGTACCGCACCCATAAACGCCGCCAGTAAACCTGATTCAAATTCACCGAGTTGGTTAGATGTATTCACAAAAATACTGTTTACCGCGTTAACCCGTCCGCGCATCTCATCCGGCGTATCTAATTGAACTAAGGCACCTCGAATCACCATACTGATCATATCAAAGCCGCCAAGCCCGATAAGTGCCAACAGGGAAAGCCAGAGCTGGTTGGAGAGCGCAAAAACCAGCGTGGCCGCACCAAATCCCGCGACAGAGATGAACATAATCATGCCGACATGCCTCTCCAACTTGTTACGGCTTAGCCAGATACCGACAAGCAATGCGCCGATCGACGGCGCACCGCGTAACAGACCAAGTCCCCATGGGCCCGTATGCAAAACATCTTTAGCAAAAATTGGCAGCAGCGCGGTAGCGCCGCCGAGCAACACTGCAAACAGGTCCAGGGAAATGACACCCAGTAACTCCTTACGCGCACGAATAAAACTGATACCGGCAAAGAGTGTTTTCACCGTTGCCGGTAAGCGCGGCTGTGGGGGCCTGACATAGCGTATCCGGCTGACCAGGATAATCGACAACAGATAAAACGCGGCGGCTACGCCATACACAACATCAGGACCGGCAACGTATAGAAACCCGCCAAGTGTCGGCCCAATAATCACCGCCGCCTGACCGCCGACGGCGTTAGCCGCCGTGGCGCGTGCCAGCATACCCGGCGGGATCAGCGAGGGCAGCATCGATTGCATCGCGGGTCCTTCTATTGCTTTGGCGACGGCAATGATAAAGACCAGCCCCCATAACGCATTTTTATCCGACCATTGGTATACCGTTAGCAGAATCAGACCAAGTAACGCTCCCCACTCCAGAATCTGCCCAACCAACGCGATGCGCCGACGATCGTACCGATCGGCTAAATGTCCGGCCGGAAGAGCCAGCAGGACCGAAGGCAGGAACTGCATCAGACCAATCATGCCGAGCGCCATGGCGCTGTTGGTCAGGGCATAAATTTGCCAGCTCACCGCGACGGAAAACATCTGAAAACCGAACGACGAACAGGTCCGACCCAGCCAGAACGCAGCAAACGCAGGATGTCGCAGCAACGAACTCTCCGTTGCTGTCTCAATAAATTTCATTTTCCATCCCCCTCTTCGCCCCTTTTCGGGCGACAGCGTTGCTGGCTGCGTCGACGATTAACCGATCGATTATTTATGGCCAGTGGCCATTATTAATATGTTATCGATTACAGGGTGCGGGATTTTTTCAGGCGAGGCAACGACAAAGCGTACATCTGTGGGGAACCACTTCTTTCATTTTTCAAAAAGTTGGAATAGGCGGTGAGAGGGGTTTTATCGGTAAGACCGTCAGGATATGGGGTGCTCATGCGGAATATTATCCGCATGAGCACCGAGCATTAGGCGGGTGCAACCCCCTGTCAGAACATCATCACCATCCATGGGTAAGCAATCAGCATCATCGCACCGAGGAAGATGGCTCCGAAGATGGTTCCCAGACGCCAGTAATCTTTAGTGGGCAGATAGCCGCTACCGTAGTAAATCGGGCTTGGCCCCGTGCCATACGGCGTAATAATTCCCATCACGCCCAGTGAAGTACACATCATCAGGCAGAAAACCGGCATATTAATACCCGGAATCGAAGCGGCAATAGTCAGCATCGCGGGTAGCAGCGCGGTAGTATGTGCCGTGGTGCTGGCGAACAGGTAGTGCAGTAAGAAAAAGGCTATCAGCAACACGACCGCGGATATCTGAGGGTCGTAACCCTGCAATAACATTGCACCCTCTTTACCGAGCCAGGCGATAAAACCAACGCGCGCCAAACCATCCGCCAGCGCCACCAGGGTCGCGAACCAGGCAAAGGTATTCCAGGCAGCTTTATTGCTGGTGATGTCGTTCCAGTTGAGAACGCCGGTCCACAGCATCAGCACAATGACCAGAAGTGCGGCCATCGCAGGTTCAATCCACGCGGTGGCAAAAATCCACATAAACAGCGCACAGCAGACAAAAAACAGCAACAGCATTTCGTTACGGGACAATTTGCCTAATTTTTCCAGCTCGCTGCTGGCCCAACGCGGCACTTCATCGTTAATTTTCACTTCTGGCGGGTAGAACCAATACGCCAGTAGCGGCATAACCATTATCAGTAAAATGCCAAGTGGCAGGAACGCGATAAACCACATTCCCCAGGAGATATCAAAACCAATGACGCTTTTAACCAGCGCCAGTGCCAGCAGGTTAGGTGCCAATGCCGATAAAAACATCGAACTGGTAATACAGGCGGCTGTAATTGCTACCCACATTAAATAGGACCCGATCTTACGGGCACTGGGGTCGTTAGGTTTTGAACCATAAAGCGGCGGCAGGTTTGCAATAATCGGATAGATGGTGCCCCCGCTGCGCGCGGTGTTTGATGGCGTGAAAGGTGCCAGCAGCAGGTCAGCAAAAGTAATGGCGTAGCCTAATGTCAGGCTGCGGCGACCAAGATATTTCACCAGAATTAGCGCCAATCGCCGACCGAACTGAGTTTTATCGTAACCGGCTGCAAACATAAACGCGCCAAAAATAAGCCAGACGGTCGAGTTACCAAAACCGCTAACCGCCCATTTAAATGATTCGTTCGCCAGCTTGAACCCCGGGGCAGCCAATTCAGTCGGACTGAACAACACCCACGGGCTAAACAGAGCAATCACCACCACCCCCGTCAGGCCAATTACTGCACCCGGCAATGGCTCAAAAATCAAACCAATAATCACGCCGACGAAAATAGCAAAGAAATGCCAGGCGTAAGGTTCTAATCCTGCAGGGACCGGCACCAATAATAAAAGTACGGCGACTAAAACGGGTAGGAACAGCATTATAAGGTGTTTCTTTTTCCCTGAAGAAGCGGTGGCGCTTTTTCCGGGTTCACTCGTGGCGGAAACTGGTTTCATAGTATTTTATCTGCAAGTTATTGAGAATTTTTTTCGTCGTTGGCATGCCCTGCCCTGCTATTAACAGAAGGCTGCGCAACGGTTTTAAATATTTTTGTTTTTACATGAGTAACTATTCATATATTTTATCTGCAAAGATAAGTTCGAGCTATTCTATATGGTTATTAAAATAATGATCTTATGAAAAATTTTCAAAAACAACATGTTAAGATATCGTAAGTTTTATTAGAAATGTGATGTTACAATTCACATGTATTTATCTTATCGCATTTTAGCTCGCATTTATAAAGATGCAAATCTACAACAGGCTATTGACTTACTATGATTATTTTAATTTTAATGTAGAAATAAATGTTGCTTTCTTCGAATGTTGCCCTGTGGGCAAAGGCGATATTAATATCATTTGAATTCGACCGTTAACCTACAGAAGGCGAAAAGTCAAACAATTAAATTACTCTATTATAGTTATCTAAAACTGTTACATTAACAATACGATACAGTACGGCTGAAACAAATGAAAGCTAACATGTTTACTGCAGAATTCAAGATTTTTAATTGCTTTGGAGTTGACCATAAATGAATACTCTCACCCCGATTCTTAATCCGCTCACTCTGCCGAATGGCGCGGTACTGAAAAACCGCCTGTTGATGGCGCCCATGACGACCTGTACTGGATTTTATGATGGTACGGTCACCAGCGAATTGGTGGAGTATTACCGTTCTCGTGCCGGCAGCATTGGTAGTGTTATTGTTGAGTGCTGCTTTATCGATACCAAAGGCCCGGCTTTCCCGGGTGCGATTGGTATTGACAGTGATAATAAAATCCCGGGATTGGCGAAAATTGCTGATGCGATTAAATCAAAAGGGTCAAAAGCTATTCTGCAGATTTATCACGGCGGCAGGATGGTCGAGCCAGAATTAATTGGTGGTAAAACTCCGGTCGCGCCCAGCGCTATCGCCGCGCCGCGCGAAGGTGCAACCACACCGCAAGCCCTGACGGCTGAAGAAGTCGACGTGATGATCACGAAATTTGGCGATGCGGTAAACCGTGCGATTAAAGCTGGATTTGATGGTGTTGAAATTCATGGTGCCAACACCTACTTAATTCAGCAGTTTTATTCGCCAAACTCCAACCAACGTGACGACAAATGGGGCGGTAGTCGCGATAATCGTGCGCGTTTCCCGCTGGAAGTTCTGGAAATTACGCATAAAATGGCAGAACGTTTTGCCGATGCGTCATTTATTATAGGCTATCGTTTTTCACCAGAAGAAATTGAAGTTCCCGGCATTCGCTTCGATGACACAATGTACCTGCTGGAGAAGCTGGCCGCTCGCGGGCTGGACTATGTGCATTTTTCCGTTGGCCAACTGCTTCGCTCTTCTATTGTTGATATCAATGATCCGACACCCCTGATTGAAAAATACCGAGCCATGTGTTCAGAAACATTGGCAAAAGTCCCGGTGATCGGTGTGGGTGGCGTGGTGAATAAAGCGGACGCCGAGAACGCGCTGCAACAGGGCTATGATCTGGTTGCCATCGGTAAAGCCTGCATTGCCTATCCGGACTGGGCCGATCGTATTATCAAAAACGATAGCCTTGAACTTTTTATTGATAGTACCCGCCGTGAAGCATTGACCATCCCGGAACCCTTGTGGCGTTTTTCACTGGTTGATGCAATGATCCGTGATGTAAGCGCCACCGGACGTAAATACAAAGCCGGTGTATACCAGGAGAAAGTGGAAGCTGAAGCGCTGAAGCTGAAAATTAACGTTACCCTGGATACCGACCGTATTACCGATATCATTCTGGTTCCGGACGATACGCTTGACGTTGATTTTACTACCACCTTTGAAAGCCTCCGTTCGCGCATTCTGGTTGCTAACAGCCCGCACGTTGATGCAATTACCGGCGCCACTACGCAAAGTGAAGCACTGAAAAAAGCGGTCTCGCGCGCGCTGGCAACGTCCAGTAAAGAACACGTTATTGAAGAAGGCGGTAATCCTCAGGCGCCGCAAAACTATGATGTCGTTGTCGTTGGCAGCGGCGGCGCAGGCCTGGCTGCAGCAATTCAGGCCAGTGATGCCGGGGCTCACGTCGTCATTATTGAAAAAATGCCAACTATCGGTGGCAACACCATTAAGGCATCGGTTGGAATGAACGCGGCAGAGACACGCTTTCAGAAAATGAAGGGTATTGAAGACAGCAAAGAGCTGTTTTATGACGAGACGCTGAAAGGCGGCAAATTTAAAAACAATCCTGAATTATTGAGAGAGTTTGTTGAACTGGCACCTGACGCCATTGAATGGCTGGACGGCAACGGTATTGCGCTCAACGATATCACCATCACCGGTGGGATGAGCATTGATCGTACTCACCGCCCAGCTGACCGCTCTGCTGTCGGTGGTTTCCTGATTAGTGGGCTGGTGAAAAATATTAATAAGCGCAATATTGAGGTACTGCTGGAAACGTCCGTTGCGGAAATTCTGTTTGAGGACGGTGTCGTTACCGGGGTTAAAGTGGTCGATGAATATAACGACAGCCGCATCCTGAATGCAAAAAGTGTCATTGTTTCTACCGGTGGTTTCAGTGCCAACCGCGAATTGGTCGTGAAGTATCGTCCGGAGTTGGATGGTTTTGTGACCACCAACCATAAAGGGGCTACCGGCAGCGGCATCGCTATGTTGCAGAAGATTGGCGCGGATACCGTGGATATGGGCGAAATTCAGATTCACCCTACCGTGGAGCAAACCACGTCATACCTGATTTCCGAATCGATTCGCGGTGGCGGCGCTATTCTGGTCAGCCAGGCAGGTAAACGTTTTTACAACGAGATGGAAACCCGCGATAAAGTCTCCGCTGAAATTATTGCTCTACCGGAGAAAAGCGCCTGGGTTATTTTTGACGAGCAGGTTCGGTTAAATAATAAAGCAGCCGATGAATATCTTGCCAAAGGTTTCGTTGTCAGCGCCCCAACCGTTGAGGAGTTGGCTGTCAAACTGAATATGGATCAAAATAGCCTTGCGGCAACCCTTGAGCGATATAACCAGTTTGTCGAAAAGCAGGATGATGAAGATTTTGGCCGTAAGACTGCGCTACGTCACCCGCTTAACCAAGCCCCGTTTTATGGCATTTTGATTGCTCCCGGTGTGCATCACACGATGGGCGGTGTCACGATTAACATCGATACCGCCGTGCTTGACAGTCAAAAACAGCCTATCAGAGGTGCCTGGGCAGCCGGTGAAGTGGTGGGCGGTATTCACGGTGCAAACCGTATTGGCGGGAATGCCGTTGCCGATATCATCATTTTCGGTATTCTTGCCGGTCGTAACGCGGCAGAGTACGCGTTGGCCAACTAAAGGTCTTCACCGATCGCCGCGCGCACGGAGGGGCGCGGCGTGTACTCACGAGGTCCCTTTTCGTTCCGGAGGTTGGGTGCCAATAATACCTGGCATCACCTCTTTCATCAGATCAAGAAACTTACGTAACCGCGTAGGATAGAAACTGGCGTAAGGATACAGCAGATAAATCGGCAACGGCGGAGCTTGCCATTCCGGTAAAACCTGCTGCAACTCCCCGTTTGCCAAATCTTCTTTTACGATCCATGACGATACCATCGCCACCCCCATTCCGCTTAACACCCCTTTACGTACGGCATATAAACTATCGGTACTGAGCCGCGGTGCAATGTTAAAACTGCAGACTTTTCCGGTCGCTCGATGATGCAGTGTAATTTCGTTTCGATAAAGGTTGCTTAGCGCTAACCAGGGCAATTGAGCAAGTTCTGAAACACTATGAACCGGTGTGTACTGTGGCGCAGCAACCAAAATACGAGGCACTTCGGCCAGTAACACGGCAACCACGCCTGAGTCGGTCACGTTACCAACATGGATGGCACAATCGATCCCTTCAGGAATAAAATCAGGCGAATGATCGTTAAGCGTCCATTCAATACTGGTTTGCGGATAGCGGCGCAGATAATCCCGTAGCGGGTCAATAAGTTGATCCTGCCCGAAGGCGTGCGGAGCCCGCACACGCAATATCCCTACCGGCTCATCACGCATGATGCTCACCTCAGCTTCCAGAATTTGCCAGTTTCCGATTAGGGTACGCGCGTGGCGATAACACCGCTCACCATCTTCTGTGAGCTTCATACTGTGCGTAGTACGCTGAATTAATTTTACCCCAAGCAACTGCTCCAGTGCCTGAAGCCGCCGGCTTATTGTTGGCTGGGATGCGCCTATTTGTAACGCTGCGGCAGAGAGACTGCCGCTCTCAACAATGCGTATAAAGGTGTGTAGCAGGGTTATACGATCGCCGTGCTGAAAGACATTTTTATTCATACGTTATATGTATAACAGTATTACCTGTATGCTGACTACCCTTTGCATACAATCATCACCAGAATAGCCCCGTCATAGTACGACTATCTTTAACTTACCGGGACCATCCATGAGTCAATTACCACCTGCAACACGCACCGCAGACGCGACACAGAATGCGCTGCCTAAAAAAATAGTGTTTCTGCTGGCCGTTGGGGGCGGATTAACGGTGGCTTCCATTTATTACAGCCAACCGATGCTGGGTAATATGGGGCATACCTTTCATACCAGCATTGGTGAGATCGGGATGGTGCCGATGCTGACGCAAATTGGCTACGGGCTGGGACTGCTGCTGCTCGCCCCGTTGGGTGATCGTCATGATCGTCGCCACATTATCCTGCTGAAAGGGTTGCTACTGGCACTCACTCTGCTGCTGTGTGGTTTTTCATCGTCTTATCATTTATTACTGCTAAGCAGTCTGGCGATCGGGCTGACGGCAACGGTGGCACAGGATATTATCCCCGCCGCCGCGATCCTGTCCCATGAAAGCCGTCGCGGTAAGACGGTTGGCATGGTGATGACAGGATTACTCGCCGGGATACTGTTGTCACGAGTATTTAGCGGCATTGTCGCTGAGTATTTTGGCTGGCGTAGCGTATATGGGCTGGCCGCTTTGGGGGTATTAATCGTTACGCTGCTCATGCGCTTTATGCTCCCCGCGTTTAATCCTCAGACTCAGTTAGGCTATCCTGCCCTGCTACGCTCGCTTGGCAAGCTCTGGGTTGAGCATGCCGCTTTACGCTATGCCGCCCTGGCGCAAGGCCTACTGTCCGTGGCCTTTAGTGCTTTTTGGTCCACGCTGGCGCTGATGATGTTTGAGCGCTATCAGTTAGGCAGTGCGGTTGCGGGCGCCTACGGCTTGGCTGGCGCTGCCGGAGCGTTGGCTGCCCCATTAGCCGGTGCCCTGGCCGATCGGCACGGGCCAAACTACGTGACAAAGGTCGGTGCGTTTATTGTGGTCGTTTCTTTCGCACTCATGCTACTGCTACCGGTGTTATCTGTACCGGCACAATTGACGCTCATTGCCCTCTGCGCCATTGGTTTCGACCTCGGTATTCAGGCAACGCTGGTGGCACACCAGAGCATTATTTATGCTATCGATCCCGCCGCGCGCAGCCGCATTATTGCAGTGATGTTTACCGTGGTATTTATTGGTATGGCGGTGGGTTCGGCGCTGGGGAGCAAAGTACTGGAAGGCTTTGGCTGGGAAGGTGTCGTGATACTTGCGACAGTTGCCGCCATTGCGGCGCTGATTATTCGTACTTTAGCCCACGCCAGACAATCATAATGTCCGACGTACAGCCATGCTCAGTGGCTGTACGTAAATGATCTCGTGTTGGAAATGACTGTTAACACGTTTTCCTCGCCGTACTGACTTTCGATTTGCCCGTTGATCTTGAAGCTGTATCGTCAGTTCAACTTGAGAATGTACCGAATTGACATTCCATTTTTGACATTTTTATAATCACGCTCTCTTTTCATAAACGATAAGCTAATGAAAATTACTCCAGGCTACAGTACGGCTGTTAATCACATGCCGGAAAGCGACAATCATCAGACTCAACCTTCGCCCCCCTCATCCCAGCAGACTGCCGAACGACACTTACCGGAAAATCTTTCCTCTCCAGGGAAGCGTGCGCTGTTACACGCTCAGGCAAATATGCTACAGGCAAAACTGTCACAGGAGACTAATTTGCCCGCAGGCCCCCGATTAGGAACGTTAATGACGCTCAAAGGAGAACGGCAAAATGTCTTTAACCAGTTTATTTCCGGGGGAATAAAATATCCGGAGGCAAAATTTCCCGGCGTCAGAACATTATTGCAGGCGACGCTGGAACAGGGACTGGCCCATGTCGTCTTTGGAAGTAAACCCGCGTATATGGGTTATCATAGCGTGCTCGCAGATAATCAAGGCGATCTTTCCAGCGCGCTGGAGAACATTCAGCAGGGGCGGAATCTCAATGAAAACTTCTCTGTAGTCAAATACACCGCCGATAAGCTTTGTACTCCTTATGACGCGACGTTTGTTATTAACAAAAAAGCGATGTTTGAGACGATAAGCACGAATGCGGATGCGCTGGGAATTAAAAAGGACCCCGATAGCGTTAATAAGCTGATGGCATCGATTTTTAATGGATCGTCGCAAGTTTTTACTGACGAAGTAAAGCTTGGCATACTGCTCGGGTTTGGTGAAAAAAACGCCAGAACCTATGTGCAGCGCACCCAGCAGCTTACGCAATATGAATCGCTGCCGGATGACGAATATAATGAAAAAGTCAGCGCGCTGGATGCAAGTCTTGGCACATCGACCACGCAGAACGAGCTTGCGATGAAAACCTATAATGAAGACATCACCGTTCCGATGCCCTGGCTGGGGAGAATGTGGGATAGTGATGAAACAACCAAACTGGCGGAAGACGGACTGAAAGAGAGTGCCAGTTTTGATCTGCAGGCCCGAACTCTCCATGGAAAACGTCTGACTAAGGATCCCGACGCAAACTATGCAGATACGTTGGTTGAACTTATGTCCAATCGACTTTATCGCTAAGCACCTTAAAGCAACGACAGCCGTGTGAGAGCCCTCTTTTCCTGCGGGCAAATATAAAACCGTGTGTACTGGATATCTGTCAATACACACGGTTTAGTTTGACGGGTTCACAAATTCACAGGTTTAACGCTGTGGTTGTTTCCGCGCTGGCGCATCACCGGCGACATAATAGCGGGCTGTACTGCGTGGTAACGGGTCACGACCACGAATATTATCGGCAATCTTCTCACCGATCATAATGGTGGTGGCATTAAGGTTACCGGTAATAATTAACGGCATGATTGAGGCATCTACCACGCGCAATCCTTGCATACCATGTACGCGACCTTCCGCGTCCACGACGGCCATTTCATCATTCCCCATTTTACAGGTACCGCAGGGGTGATACGCGGTTTCACCATGATTACGGACAAACTCATCCAGTTGCTCGTCGGTCTGGCAATCCGTACCCGGGCTAATTTCACGGCCACGGTAGGGATCCAGCGCCGGCTGATTGATGATTTCACGCGTAATACGAATCGCATCGCGGAACTCCTGCCAGTCCTGGTCGTGGGACATATAGTTGAACAAAATGCTCGGATGCTGGCGGGGATCGAGCGATTTTAACTGGACGCGCCCGCGGCTCGGTGAGCGCATAGACCCCACATGGCACTGAAAACCGTGCTCTTCAACCGCATTCGTACCATTGTAGTTAATCGCTACCGGCAGAAAGTGGTACTGGATATTTGGCCAGGCAAACGCTTCCCGACTGCGAATAAATCCGCCGCCCTCAAACTGGTTACTGGCACCAATACCGCTACCGTTAAATAACCACTCTGCACCGATTTTAGGCTGATTCCACCATTTCAGGGCCGGATAAAGTGAAACCGGCTCCTTACACTCGTACTGGAGATACATTTCAAGATGGTCCTGAAGGTTCTCACCGACACCGGGTAGATCCTGGACAACGGGGATATTAAAGCGTGCCAGCAGTTCTGACGGTCCCACGCCGGATCGCTGCAAAATTTGCGGCGAGGCAATCGCCCCCGCGCACAGCAGCACTTCTTTTTTAGCCATCGTCTTATACAACGTGTCGCTATCGCCGATCAGATACTCGACGCCGACGGCACGCTTGCCTTCAAACAGAATGCGGTTAGTTAACGCATGCGTCACAATTTTCAGGTTGGAACGGCCCTTTGCCCTATCCAGGTAACCTCGCGCGGTACTGGAGCGACGTCCATTCGGCGTGACGGTACGATCCATTGGACCAAACCCTTCCTGCTGATAGCCGTTCAGATCATCGGTGCGAGGATAACCCGCTTGTTCACCCGCTTTGATCATCGCTTCAAACAGCAGGTTATTGCCTGCTTTCGGCGTAGTGACACACACCGGACCTTCACCACCGTGGTAATCATTGGCCCCGATATCGCGCGTTTCCGCTTTACGGTAGTACGGCAGACAATCAAGGTAGCTCCAGGTTGCCAGGCCAAACTCGCTGGCCCAGTTATCAAGGTCCATCGCATTGCCACGGATGTAACACATACCATTGATCAGGGACGAGCCGCCCAGGCCTTTACCCCGGCCGCACTCCATGCGGCGGTTATTCATATAAGGCTCAGGTTCAGTAAGATAGGCCCAGTTATAACGTTTTCCCTGCAGCGGATATGCCAGCGCAGCGGGCATCTGCGTACGGAAATCAAGACGGTAATCCGGGCCACCCGCTTCCAGCAGCAGCACACGGGTTTCACTGTCTTCGGTCAGACGTGTCGCGAGAACATTTCCTGCGGATCCGGCTCCAATAATAATGTAATCATATTCCATTAATTTTCTCCTCAGGTTAAGTGAATCAAAATACAGACTGAAAAGGTGCTAACTCGATTTGTACCGATTTTACCTGGGTATAATTCTGTAATGTCATCAGCCCATTTTCACGCCCGACACCCGAGTGTTTATAGCCGCCAACCGGCATTTCCGCGGCAGATTCGCCCCAGGTATTCACCCAGCAGATACCGGCTTCAATCTGATGAATCACCCGGTGAGCACGATTCACATCGCGGGTGACAATCCCGGCCGCAAGGCCGAAATCCGTGTCGTTCGCGCGACGAATCACCTCTTCTTCTGTCTCCCAGCTCAGGATCGACATCACCGGACCAAAGATCTCTTCACGTACAATGGTCATCTCGTCGTGACAATCGGTGAACACCGTGGGCGCCACCCAAGCCCCTTCGTCAAATCCTTTACCGGTCAGCCGCTTACCGCCAGTAAGCAGGCGGGCACCCTCTTTAATACCCGTGTCGATATAGCGCATTACGCTATCGCGATGGGTAAAACTCACCATTGGGCCAAAATTGGTTTGTGGATCGCGCAAATCGCCAGCGCGGATACGCGCCACGCGGAGAGCAATTTTTTCTTCAAACGCTGTTTTCTGGCT
Organism: [Pantoea] beijingensis; assembly: GCF_022647505.1. Classification (NCBI taxonomy): domain Bacteria; kingdom Pseudomonadati; phylum Pseudomonadota; class Gammaproteobacteria; order Enterobacterales; family Erwiniaceae; genus Erwinia; species [Pantoea] beijingensis. Next base: position 2,056,634 of record NZ_CP071409.1, on the reverse strand, counting down.
GGCATGGATAAAGACACGCGTGCCATTAGTGCAAACCTGACCGGAACTATAAAAGTTCGCCATCATCGCAATATCGGCGGCCTGGTCGAGGTCAGCATCCTCAAAAATGATTAATGGCGATTTTCCGCCCAGCTCCATGGTGACGTCTTTCAACGTTGAACCTGCGGCATTCGCCATCACCTTCTTGCCACTGGCGACCCCGCCGGTGAAAGAAACTTTATTAATGCTTGGATGCTCAGTCAGCAATTGACCCGTGACGGCACCGGTACCGGGCAGGACATTAAACACCCCGTCAGGCAAGCCCGCCTCGCTATAGATTTCAGCCAGTTTTAACGCGGTCAGCGGGGTGACTTCGCTTGGTTTGAAAATCACCGCGTTGCCCGCTGCCAGTGCCGGTGCTGATTTCCACAAGGCGATCTGGATGGGATAGTTCCATGCGCCGATAGCGGCAACAATACCCAGCGGTTCACGGCGGGTATAAACAAACGAACTTTCGCGCAGAGGAATTTGTTCACCTTCCAGTGCTGGCGCAAGACCCGCGTAGTATTCCAGCACATCTGCACCGGTGACGATGTCCACACTGGTGGTTTCGCTTAGCGGTTTGCCCGTATCCAGCGTTTCCAGCTCGGCCAGTTCGTCATTGCGATCGCGCAAAATATCAACGACGCGACGGAGGATACGTGAGCGCGCCATCGCCGTCATAGACGACCAGATTTTTTGGCCTTTTTTCGCTGCGGTAACAGCGCGTTCTACATCTTCAGCACCCGCAGCATGGACTTTCGCCAGCACTTCACCGTTTACCGGGTTGATTGTTTCAAACGTTTCACCGCTTTGGGCAGCAACGTAAGCACCATCGATGTATAACTTCTGTTCTGCGAATTGGGTCATTATTTCTCCTTCGTCAGTTTTTTTTCACGTCAGCCAACTGCTGGCGGATAAATTGGGTCGTCAGTTTTCTGGCGACCCGTTGATCAAACGGTTTGCCGCTCAGTGCGGCGCGAAGCCATAAACCATCGATCATTGCGGCCAAACCGTAACCGGCTAAACGCGCCTCCTCTTGCGAAAGGTCTTTTTTAAACTCAAAGATTAATGTGCTCAACAGACGTCCACTGCTGACGCGTTCCAGCCGATTGAGCTGGGGTTGATGCATGCTGCTGGACCAAAAATCAAGCCAGGCTTTCATCGCCGCGCTGTGGACCTGCGTTTCGTCAAAGTTCCCTTCAACAATGGCACACAATCGCGCTTCTGCACTGGCCCCCTGCAATGAAGCCAACCGTATCGCAACCGCATCTCGCAGTTGGCGAGTCACATCTCGCATCGTGGCTTCAAGCAGCCCGTTCTTGTCCTTAAAGTAGTGACTGATAATGCCGGTTGATACGCCCGCACGCTTAGCGATCTGGGCAATGGTGGCGTAATTCAACCCAACCTCGTTAATCGTGCTCAGCGTTGCATCAATCAGTTGCCGACGCCGAATCGGCTGCATTCCTACCTTGGGCATAACCCCAACTCCACAAATATTCTGTGTCTCTATTTAAACTTTTTTTGATTGTTCGTTCAATATAAAAAAAATGTTGTTAATATGTATACAGTGAATATAGTTTGGTTAATGGATTTCCACCCGGCTATTCCACTCATGTAATTTGTTGTAATTTCAACCAGAGGCAATTGATGACTAATCCACCTTCCAGTGAAAAAGACAAAATCAACCCCGTGGTTTTCTACACTTCCGCCGGGCTGATTTTGTTATTTTCCCTGATGACGATTTTGTACAGCGATCTCTCCGCACGCTGGATCCTGCGCGCGGTAAACTGGGTTTCAGCCACTTTTGGCTGGTACTACATGCTGGCAGCCACGCTCTATATCATCTTTGTTCTGTTTATGGCCTGTTCCCGTTTTGGTTCAATCAAACTGGGTCCGGAACAGTCAAAACCCGAATTCAGCGTATTGAGCTGGGCGGCCATGCTGTTTGCCGCCGGCATTGGTATTGACCTGATGTTTTTCTCCGTCGCGGAGCCGGTAACGCAGTATATGCAACCACCGGAAGGCGCGGGGCAAACGCTTGAAGCCGCACGCCAGGCGATGGTCTGGACGCTGTTCCACTACGGACTAACCGGCTGGTCAATGTATGCCCTGATGGGGATTGCGCTGGGGTACTTTAGCTATCGTTATAATTTGCCGCTCACGATCCGTTCAGCGCTCTACCCTATTTTTGGCAAGCGTATCTACGGGCCTATTGGCCACTCTGTTGATATTGCTGCCGTCATCGGCACCATCTTTGGTATCGCCACGACGCTGGGCATTGGCGTAGTACAGCTTAACTATGGACTGAAGGTGCTCTTTGATATTCCGGAAGGACTGGCTGCTCAGGCCGGGTTAATTGTTCTTTCGGTTATCATTGCCACTATTTCCGTGGTATCGGGCGTGGACAAAGGGATTCGTATCCTTTCTGAACTCAATGTTGCGCTGGCGCTTGGACTCATACTGTTTGTATTGTTCTTCGGCAATACGGAGTTCTTACTCAACGCGCTGGTGTTGAACGTGGGTGATTACGTCAACCGCTTTATGGGTATGACGTTAAATACTTTCGCCTTTGATCGTCCAACAGAGTGGATGAACAGCTGGACGCTCTTCTTCTGGGCATGGTGGGTTGCCTGGTCTCCATTCGTCGGGCTGTTCCTCGCCCGTATTTCACGCGGTCGTACCATCCGTGAGTTTGTTCTTGGCACGCTGATTATTCCTTTCACCTTTACCCTTTTGTGGCTTTCAGTATTCGGTAATGCCGCGCTGTATGAAATCATTCATGGTAATACGGCATTTGCCCAGGAAGTGATGGCCCATGCAGAGCGCGGGTTTTATAGCTTGCTGGCGCAGTATCCCGGTTTCACCTTTAGTGCTTCGGTCGCCACTATTACCGGGCTGCTGTTCTATGTCACTTCAGC